>JAOPUZ010000076.1 GCA_025966315.1 Frankiales bacterium
GCCGGCACTCGGCCACCATCCGAACCGCCCGCTCACGCAACTCCGGCGGGTACCTCTTCGACGACGCTGATGACATGACCCCATCCTCCTCAAAGGATCGAGTCTCCGGACTAGCCGGGGCGGTTCAACACACCGCCAACCTCGCGCCGCAACGCATAGATCGCCGAGAACGACACGCCAGTCCTGGACGCAACCTCGAGGACCGGCACCCCCGCCCGCAACAAATCAAACAACCCACGCCCCACACTCACCGACAACCTCGCAGGAGCCATCACAACCACCCTCACTCAGAGCGTTGCAACGACCCCTCGAATCTCTGGCGGGCCACACGTTGAATACGACTTCGGGTAGGCCTTTCAGCCCGTCGCAGACAACGAAGAAGGTGTCCTTGACACCGCGGTTGCGTAGGTCGGTGAGCACGCTCATCCAGAACTTCGCGCCTTCACCACCGGTGCCGGCCCAGAGCCCGGGCAGACCACGTTCACCGGCCAGGGTGACCCCGATCGCGGCGTAGAAGGGCCGGTTGGCGACCTGACCGTCCCTCACCTTGACCACGATCGCATCAATGAAGATGGCGGCGTAGGTTTCATCCAGCGGCCGCACCGACCAGTCCTGCATCTCCTCCAGCACCTTGTCGGTGATCCGGGAGATGGTCTCCTTGCTCACTGACGCACCATAGATCTCAGCGAAATGAGCTGAGATCTCACCGGTGATAAGCCCTTTGGCGTAAAGGGAAAGCACCACCTCATCGACCCCGTTCAGTCGCCGTTGCCGCTTCTTGACGATCTGCGGCTCAAACGACCCGGCCCGATCCCGCGGCACCTCGATCTCGACCTGCCCCGACGCGTCCGTCAGCACCATCTTGGCCCGGCTGCCGTTACGGACATTGCCCGCGCCAACGCCCGCCGGGTCGTGCTTCTCATAGCCCAGGTGCTCGGTCATCTCCTCGTTCAGAGCGGCCTCGAGCACCGTCTTGGTCAGCTGTTTGAGCAACCCGTCCGGGCCGGTCAACGACAACCCCTGCTCCTTAGCCCGGATACACCGTGCAGCTTGATGGTGGCTTGTAGTTGATCTTTGTTCGGCGTGGACGTCGGTGGGCGTGGCAGGTTCGCCGGTCTGCTCGGCGTTTCCACTTCGATCTCCGGTCGGTCCTGGCGGCGGTGGATGGTTTCAGGTTTGAGGTGGTGGCCCGGTCGCGGCGGTGAACAGCTGTGCCCAGGCGCCGGCCCAGGGCCACGCAGTGGGTAGCCGCGGGGTTGATCGGCGGCCGGTTCGGGTGACTCGGGCGGCGACCGCGATTAGCTGGCGTCGGATGGTGGCGGTGGTGGCTTTGGCATGGAACGCTGAGGCGAGGGTGCCGATGGCTCGGGTGAGGTTGAAGGCCATCGCGGCGAGCACGAGCCAGGCTGAGTTCGCGGCGAACTGCCCGGAGGGCAGGTGGGCGAGGGCGGAGTTCTTCAGGTCGGCGATGACCTGCTCGATGATGGCGTGGCGGCGGTGATCACGTTCGGCGGCGAGCATCGGCAGCGGCGAGTCGGTGAACATGGCATGGTGACGCCAGATCCGGAACAGTTCGCCCTGGGCGTTGACCTGAACGTGGTCGGGGTTCTGGTCCCGCACTCGCCGGACGATCAACCGCGCCGTGACCCGCCGTGCTTTGCTTCGGGAGGCGAAGGCGGTAAACGGGATCTCGGCGACCTCGGCATCAGAGACCCACTGCTGCAGCTGCTCATCAAAGACTGCGCGGGGGTAGTGGATCGTCGTCCACGCGTGATCGCTGATCCCGGCGATCGCGGTGGTGATGGCCTTGTCCTTGCGGGCTGTGATGGAGAACCGGGCGCCGTGGCGGCGGGCCGCGGCGATCACCTCGGCACCGTAGTAGGCCGAGTCCGCCCGCAGCACGATGAGCTCACCCGCGCCGGCGGCCCGGCTGGTCTTGATCGCATCCGCGACCAGTCGGGCGGCGCCGCGGGCCGAGTTGGCCGAGCCTTTGCGGAGCCTGGTCGCGACGATCACCGGCGCCGAGGAGGGCGTCGATGCGGTCGCGAGCAGCGCGTTCAATCCCTTGACCCCGGAGTAGCCGTAGCCGCTGCCTTGTTTGGAGTAGCCGAACGTCGAGCGGACCGTGTCATCGATATCGAGATAGGTCAGCGCCTCGGTCGCGATGATCGGGGCATGCCGGGCCAGACCCGTCACGAACCGGGCGGCGACCGCGTCGAGCTGACGCACGTGCCCGAACGTGAACGCGCGCAGGAACGTGCCCAGCGTCGACGGCGCCCGCACCCCACCAAACAGCCGCGGCATTCCACCGTGGCGCAGGAGATCCATGTCGGCGATCGAATCGGCCCCGGCGACCATGCCCGCGACCAGCGCGGTCACCTTCGCCCCGGCCGCGACCCCAGCACCGCCCGGCACCGTGAGATGGCGGCCGGTCAACTGCGCGAGCCCAGCGCGGTGGGCCAGTTCGACCGCCGGGACCAGTCCGGCGAACGACACAAGACTCGGATCATCGAAGACCGCCGACCGGACAGGATCGACATGAGATAGTTGCACCTACGAGATGCCCTTCGCAGCGGTGGAAATTGCTCCCTAGACAAGATCAATTCTCCTGCTACGCAAGGGCATTCTCGCTCGACGACCCGCCGATCAACCCATCAATGCGGTGTATCGGGGCTTAGCCACCCGCATCAGCTCGACCGCGGCCCGCTGCTCAGCCGACTGCTCAGCCTGCTTCTTCTTCGTCACATCGTTCAGTGTCGCCGTCATCAGACGCCAACCCTGCTCGCCAAGCTCCCGCCCGGCCTGTCAGGCCAGAAACACCGTTTTCCGGACAGTCCCGCAGAACGTGGTCAGATCAGGGCAGGAGAAAGTAGCGTTAGGCACGTCGAGGTCTTCCGGACGGGTTGTGTGAGAACTCCCATCATCGGAAGACCTCGACCCTCACCCAGTGACCGACGCGCCGAGCGCTACACTGTCTCGCTGCTATTCAAGGCGGCCTGATGTCGGCGGGCGGTCTTGGTTTACCCGGCGGGGTCTTGGGCCCACGTGCTCTGTCTGATGACTGCGTGGCCGGGCAGGCTGCTGTCAGTGTCTCTGCCGTCGGGCACAGGCGTGGCTGGGTTGTGTCCGTTGATGACCAGTAGGCGCGTCGGCAGAGTCCACGAGGTTGAGTGAGGAGATCGTTGTGGGTACGGAGGGTCCTACGGATCGTTGTGGCCTACGTACGCCGGTGCGGGACGATGTCAGGTGACGGACTTCTTCGGGCATTCCCGCACTGAGCGAGACGAACGTTTGCAGCGCACAATGGATGTGCCGACTGGACGCACGTTGACCGTGTCCGCAAACGGCCAGGCCGCGTTTCGAACGATCGGCGCCGCCTTGCAGGACGCCGAGGCCGGTGCCATCATCTCGATCTTGCCCGGCCACTACGCTGAGTCGCTGGTCGTGTCCCGGCAGTGCCGGCTCGTCGCCGAGGAAGGCTTCGGAACCGTCAAGATCGCCGCTTGGCAGGGTAGCGCCGTGACGATGGCTGCCTCGCGAGCGAGCTTGACCAACCTGCAACTCAGCAGCCCAGATCCCAGCCTGGCCACGATCGATGTCGGATTCGGTGAGCTCACTGTTGATCACTGCGAGGTCGCCTCCAGTGGCGCGGCCGCGGTTTTCGTCCGTGACGCCGCGAAATTGCACCTGCGAAACTCGACCATCGGCAACAGTCGGGGAGTTGGTTTGCTGATGACCGATGGCGCCAGCGGGACTATCACCTCGACTCTGTTTGACCAGATCGCGGGTACCGCTATCTTGCTGCGCTCGGGCGCCGATCCCATCGTTCGCGACTGCGACATCAAGAACACTGCAGGTAACGGCATCTGCAGCAGTGATGGTGCCCAGGGAACCGTCCAGGATTGCCGGATCACGCACATACAAAGCCCGGCTATCGCGGTCAACGAAGGCAGCTCGACCCGCTTCATCTCGACGGACGTCTTCGACACGACCTCGGTCGGTATTTATCTAACCTCGGCCGCTAAGTCAGTGTTCGAGAAATGCACGGTGAGCGGCACCGGCTCGGTCGGCGTCATGTTGGACGACCGGGCCGATCCCCAGTTGCGGGAATGCGAGATCACTGGCGCCACCGGCGCCGCGGTCCACATCGTTGATAACGGCCGCGGTGAGTTGATCGACTGCACACTGTCTGGTTCGGCGGTCGGTCTCAACTTGGCCGGCGCGGCCAGTCCGGTCGTACGGGGCGGCCTGATCAGCGAATGCGGTACCGGCGTTCGGGTCGCTGAGCAGGCCGCCTGCGACTTGTCCGAAATCATCGTGCGCGACATCGAAGGCAACGGTGTCGAGATCGGCGATTCCACCCGTCCAACGCTGCGTAAACTCACTGTCCTGCGCAGTGGCGCCGCGGGTGTCGTGCTGGACGGCAAGTCGCAGGCCACGGTCGCGGATTGCCAGGTGAGCCAGGCGGCCGCCTCGGGCGTGCTGGTCGGTGGCGAGGCCGAGCTCAACCTGACCGGCACCGTGGTCCGGGCGTGCGGCGAGTTCGGGGTGCATTTCGGGTCCGGTACCCAGGGTCGGGTCAGCGGCTGCAGAATTCGCGGCAATCAGGCCGAGGGATTGTCCATCAGCAGCGAGGCATCGGTGGGCACCGAGGCAAATAATATTGACGATGAAAGTGCGACGGCGGTCAACGAGCCGGTCGACCGGCATCGCACCGAGCCGGCCGAGGAGTCACCCGCGTCGATGCCGGAGAATGATCCTGCCCCGGCGCCGCCGACACCTGCCCCGCCTGACCCGCCTGACCCGGAGTCATCTGCCTCTTCGGGCGGTGTCGGCAGCATGCTGCAGCAATTGAACTCGCTGGTAGGTCTGGCCGGGGTCAAGCAAGAGGTGTCGGTCCTAGTCAACCTCCAGCAGCTCGCCGCGATGCGTTCGGCCGCGGGGCTGCCCGTGCCGCCGATGAGTAGACACCTGGTGTTTGCCGGTGCGCCCGGTACCGGCAAGACGACGATCGCTCGCCTTTACGCCCAGATTCTGTGCGAACTGGGCACGCTTCGCAGCGGGCACGTGGTCGAGGTCTCTCGATCCGATCTGGTCGCGGCGGTGGTTGGCGGTACGGCGTTGAAGACCGCAGAGAAGTTCAACGCAGCCCTCGGCGGGGTCCTGTTCATCGATGAAGCCTATGCGTTGTCGGCCGAATCCGGCTCGGGTGCGGACTTTGGTCAAGAAGCCATCGACACGATCGTCAAGATGATGGAAGACCACCGCGACGATGTAGTCGTCATCGCAGCCGGCTACTCCCATGAGATGCGCACCTTCCTTGCGTCAAACCCGGGTTTGGCGTCGCGGTTCACCAAGACAATTCAGTTTGAGGACTACACCAACGACGAACTCGTCACCATCGTCGAGGAGCTGTGCCGACGGCATCACTACATGCTCGAGTACGGATCCCGCCAATCGCTGGCTAATTACTTTGCGGCCACAGCTCGAGACGCCAACTTCGGCAATGGGCGTACCGCGCGCAAGCTATTCGAAGAGGTGGTCGGACGCCAGGCTCAGCGGCTGGCGTCGGCGGCCAACGTGTCGTCGTCCGAGCTGACGAAGCTGCTCCCGGAGGACATCGGGAAGCCGCTGAGTGCGTCGTCGCGGGCGGAGTCCCGAACCGAGCATCAGAACTCCGTCCAGCCGTTGCTCGACCAACTGGAATCGATGGTCGGCTTGAACTCGGTCAAACGAGAAGTAACCGACGTGGTGAACTTGCTCGCCACGGCTCGTCGGCGGGCGGCGGCCGGGCTGCCGGTGCCCACGCTGAGCCGAAATCTGATCTTCTCCGGCGCCCCGGGTACCGGCAAGACCACGGTAGCCCGGCTATACGGAAAGCTGCTCAACTCGCTCGGGGTGCTGGCCACCGGTCAGCTGATCGAGGTCAGCCGGGGTGATCTGGTCGCCGAGTACGTCGGTCAGACCTCGGGCCGTACCAAGGAGGCCTTCGATAAGGCTCGTGGCGGCGTGTTGTTCATTGATGAGGCCTACACCCTTCTTCCAGCCGAAAGCGGCGCCGACTTCGCCCGGGAGGCAATCGACACGCTGATCAAGCTGATGGAGGACGGCCGCGACGATGTTGTGGTGATCGCGGCCGGCTACGAGGACGAGATGCGCGATTTTCTTGATGCCTTTCCGGGTCTTGCGTCCCGGTTCAGCCGCAGCGTGACCTTCGAGAATTACGCTCCGGACGAGCTGTTGACCATTATCGAGCAGCACGGTAAAGAGCTGGGGTACGAGTTGTCCCTCGGCGCCCGGTCCACCTTGTTGGACTACCTGGCGAGCGTGCCGCGTGGTCGTAACTTCGGCAATGGCCGATTCGCCCGGCAGTTGCTCGAGGCCATGATCACCAAACAGGCCGGTCGCCTCAGCAAGTTCGATGCGCCCACCCGCGAGGACCTCTGCGTCCTGCTGCCAGAGGACATTGAGGCCCGCACGCTGTAAGCGTTGGGTCGGTACCTGATGAGTCGATACCTGACCGCAATGCGAGCTTAGACCGTCACCCCGCCTACTGCGAGTGCCCGCATCTACTCGCTAGTCTTTCCTCATTGTGGCGTGTGTCGGCGAGCTCAGATGTACAGAGTCTGAACTCTGGCCGAATGGTCGCTCAGATCGGCCGACCGGCACCGTCTGATGCTGGATCCTGTATAGGTGAACGCGTACACACCCCTTACTCGTCCGACGAGCGGCGACGGTTTGGCGGTCGACCCCGCCGCACTCGTAAAGGTCGCCGCCCATCTGGGTGACGTCGCCGCGGCGGTGCAGCGATCAGCGCATCGGGCCGGCCTGCAGATCGGATCCGGCGACAGTTACGGTTCGTTATCCGCCGGTCGCGATGTCGGCGCGGCCCACACCGAGCTCGCGGCCCAGCTACGCACTGAGCTGGCCAATGCTGCGGAGGCGTTGGCTGATCTCGGGGGTTCGCTGCACACTTCTGCTCGCGCGTTCGATTCGGCCGAAGCTGATGCCAGCACCAAAGTGCGCGGCGATTCAGACTGATGCCGTCCGCTCAGGAGTACCTGGCCCGGGTCGGCGTACCGGATCCGGGCGGTGATCCAGCTGCGATACAGTCCGGCGCGCTCGACTGGGCCGCGTTGTCAAACGACATCGGTGCGCATATCGAGAACCTGACGACGGCCGTCGGCTCGAGCATGGCCGGGATGCACGGCGATACCGTCGCTGCCTTCACCGAGCAGGCGACGAGAAGCGTCAAGAATCTCGCGGTGCTCCACAAATCCACCGCCGAACTGGCCCAGGCTCAGGACGATCATGCCCAAACTCACGCCAAGGTGCTGGATATCCTGCGCGAGATCGCTATCCAGATCGCTATCTCGCTGGCCCTGATGGCGTTGGCCAGCCTGATACCGAATCTGCTGGCCGCGCTCGAGGCGCGGTTGGCGATCCTGGCGGTCGAAGCCGGCCGAACGCTCAACCTGCTGGAACGTGGTCTGGCCGCGTTTCTGCGAGTCATCGCCGAGATTCGCTCGGGCCTGCAGTCGATGCTCAATTGGAGCCTGACCACCGACAACCTGAGCATCCCGCTGGGCCGGGCGGCGGTCGAAGGCGTGCGTGACTTCGCGGTCGACCTCTCCACCAACGCGCTCGCGGCCAAGATCGAGGGAAAGTCGAAAACGCTCCGTGAGCTGCTGATCAGTGCCGGGATCAGTGGTGCGGTCGGCGCCCTCATCCCGGGTCTGGGTCGATTGGGCTTTCGCTCAGGCGAGTCCGAGCTATTCACCAGCGCGGACGACATCTACCGTCGAGTGATTCGCCGCTACCCAGCGGGTGAGGGGCGGATTACCCCGATTCACACGCTGCCCCTAGGGCCGGCGGATTCCCCCGCGGCGCTGTTCGATCGACTGACCCAAGCGCGGGCCGCAGCGACCAAGCAGGGGCTAACCGGCTCGAGTGACGAAGCGATTCGGGTAGCCGACGAACTTGCGGTCAGCAAACAGCAATTCGTCGCCGCGAACTACCTACAAGTAAGCCAGATCAGCGACGAGGCCGGCGACCTGATGCGGCAGCTCGAAAAGCAGCACGTAGCGGCCGAATCACGGGTCTGGGCCGACGCGACGAGCCACCTGGTCGCCCAGGCGTCCGGTGATCCCGTGCAGATCGAGCAGGCCGCTGAGCGGCTGGCCCAGTCGAGCGCGCAGGCGGTCGAGGCGCGCTCCGTACTCGACCAGGTAAGCGAGTTTCATGACCAGGCCAGCCAGCTGCGGGATCAAGCCGCGCAACTTCTCAGTCGCACCGAGCCGCCCGACCTCACGACGGCCACAAATCGACTGCAAGAGGCTCAGTCGCAGCATGAGACGCTCCAGGAGTTACGCGAGGCGCGGGCTGAGGTGGCGCAGCGCACGACCGCCGCGGAGCAGCTCGCCTATGCGCTCAAGCACAATCAGTGGCGCGACGGGGCCGCCACCGCCTTCCGCACCGTGCTCGGCGACGGCAAAGCCGAACTGGTGCCGACGGATTGGCAGCAAGCGACCATTGGTGGCCAGCTGATGGACGGCGTAAGTCGTCCCAAGCCTTGGCGCGAAATCGTCTTTTACGACGGAGTCAAAGATGGTTTCAAGGGTGCCCTCAGTGGCACGCTTTACACCTCCTACCAGGCGGCCAGTGGCCAAGCGTCGGCGGGCGATATCGGCATCGCTGCCGGTCTGGGCGCCGCCGGCGGGGGGATCAGGGGGATGGCCAAGGGCGCTGGCCAGGGCCGGCTGTTCCCGGCTGAAGGCGCGGAAGAGATCATCTGGCGAACCGGGACCAAGGGTCTCGACAAGGTGGTGCGGGACGAGATCAAATCTGAACTAGAGCCGCCCCGGGCGCCGGAGACTACGAACGCGAGTTAGCGCATCTTAGCTAAGATAAGCACTAGAACGTGGCCCGGATGAAGTCGGCGGTCACGGCAGTCGCACGCTCTGAATGTGATGGAACAGATCATCAGGATCATAGCGCTTTTTGATTTGCTGTAGGCGAGGATAGTGCTCGCCATAATAAGCCTTCGCCCAATTCGTCAGGTTTTCGTCCGCATAATTCTGATAAACCTGCCCACTCAGAGCGGGCTTCAACTCGCTCATGAATTCATCAATCCAGGCTAGGTTCAGATCCGTCGGCGCCCCCGGGTGCCACAGCGCAATGATCGACACATTGTGCAGTGCATTGCGGTGCGAGAACGCGGTGGCGTGATCGGCGATTCGCGACACCGCCCCGCCACCCAAGAGGTCGAAGCGGACCATCGAATAGGCGGACGGCGCAGCGCGAACATACTTGACCATGACCTCGAACGCAGCGTCGTCGAAACCAGTTGGGCCAAAGTACCCGCCTTGCCACTTGGCCTGCAGCCCATAGACGATCTTGGCCCCCAGCTCGCCCATGAACGCTGTATAGCTCATTCGCCCGAAGCTGTCGTCGAGAGGCTTTCCCAAGGTGCGAATCGGCGCCAGCGCCTGCTCGCCCTCATCGGGTGAGCCAATGTATAGCCCATACATCGTGATTACCGGTTCACCGTCGGGATAGGGCATGGTGCTCAGCAGCAGGCTCAGGGCCAGCCGATCATCGACGCGATCGGCGTAAAGGTCGCGGTAGGCGCGAAAGATGTCCTCGGCCTGATCCAATGGCCAGCTAATCATTCCGCACAATAGTGACTTCGGCAGTGGATGTAAGCGATAGGTCAGTTCGGTGACCACGCCGAGGCCGGCTCCGCCGGCGCCGCGCAGGGCCCAGAACAGATCGGGATGCTGATCATCGTCAACGCGCAACACCTCGCCGCGGGCATCGACCACCTCGGCCGCCACGATCTGATCGCAACCGAGCCCAAATCGTCGGGTAAGTGGTCCGTATCCACCGCCCAGGCTAAAACCAGCGTTGCTCACGGTGGGGCAGTCTCCGCTCGGTGTGGCGTACCCGTGAGCGACGCCGTTATCGCCCGGGATCGTATGCCTCTCGTACGTGACTCGATCGATATCGCGCCAGCCGGCGCCCGGCCCGACCGTCACGCTGGGCGTCGGCGCGTCATCGTTCAGACGGACGTGTTCTATGGCTCCGACGTCGATTACCAATCCGCCCTCGACGAGCGCCGCGCCACCGGGGTTATGGCCGCCGCCCCTGATCCCCACCGGCAGTCCGGCCTTGCGCGCGAAACGGACGGCCCGCACGACATCGCTCGCGTCGGCGCACCGGCAAATCGCCAGCGGACGACTGCGTATCCGCGTGTTGAACAGCAATCTCGCGGCCTCATAGCTGGCGTCGAATTCGGTCGTTACCGAGCCGTTGACTGCGGTATCGAGTTCTGAGAATTCTATTTTCATTTGCGATCCTTCGCGGCAGGGTCTGGCTAAGCTTCCACGATCGCGGCTAAACACGGAATACAAAGGGTGCACGGGCTCATCCTTGGGGGATTCAGTGTGTGACTGAGCACTACGTGAGGCGTATGCGCGCATTGGGTCCGTGTGCCCTGCCCGGACGGGACCTCCTTGCTGCACGCTCTGACTAAACTACTAACCCGTCGCTCAAGCCGCTTTGGTGTTGGCCGCTGGGCACGTGGTCGGCGCAAGCTACCGCTCGGCGTGGTCGGATCATGGAGGCCGGACGACGTGATTTACCCCTGTCTGGCCCCAAGAGGTCTGGCCCCAAGAGCACTCGTTGCGCGCGGGCTGGCGTTCGGTGTCTCGATTGGCCTGACCTGCGCGCTCGGATTGATCTTCTCGGCCCCGGTGCTCGCTGACGCCCCGGTCCAGTGTCAACGTCCCGCGACCTCGTTCGATACCAGCATCCCGGCTGCGCAGAAGCAGCTCGGCTACGCCCGGCTGGCGCCGCTCGCGAACGGGCGCGGGGTCAGCGTCGCCGTGATCGACACCGGCGTGGACGCCAGCGTGCCGCAGCTGGCGGGCCGAGTGACCGATGGTGTCGATCTAACCGGCAGCGGCATGGCGGCTGCGACGGATTGCCTCGGACGGGGCACTGCGCTGGCCGCCATCGTGGCCGCTGGACCCACCCGAGGCGCCGCTTTCGTCGGAATGGCTCCCCAGGCGCGCATCGCTCCGGTCCGGGTCACGAGCGGTGATGGTCGTGAGCCCACGCCGGAGCTGATCGCGGCTGGAATCAAAGCCGCAGCCGACGGTGGGATGCGCATCGCGTTGATCGCCAGCGCCAATCTGCCGGTCACCCCGGTATTGACTAACGCCTTGAACTACGCGGCCAGCCGCGACATGGTGGTGGTGGCCCCGGAGCCGGCGCCCGAGACGCCCCCGAGCGGCATCCCGCCGGCGCCGCTCGTGTCGGACAAGTTGCTGACCGTGAACTCGCTCAACGATGACGGCACGCTGCAAACTCCTGCCGCTACGGCCAGCGGCACGCCGGCGGCCGGCCCGGATCTGGTGGCGCCGGGCGGCAAAGTGCTGTCGCTGGCCCGGCGCGGCGCCGGCACCGTGGTCGGCTCCGGCAATGCCTATGCGGCGGCCTTCGTGGCTGGTGCGGCGGCGTTGGTGCGGAGCCATCTTCCGACGCTCACGGCCGGTGAGGTCATTCAACGATTGGAGCAGTCCGCGATCGGGGTAAATGGCGGTCGCCCCTTTGGTTCGTCGGGCTGGGGTCTGGTTGATCCGTATGACGCGGTAGCGGCCGAACTCCCCGGCGCCAGAGCCGTCCCGACTACGTCACCACAGCCGCTATTGGTGGCCGTGCCGGCCGTTGCCGCTCACCCTGAACGCCAGCGGGCCTTGCTCGGCCTGGCCGCGGTCGGGCTCGTCGCGCTGCTGCTGCTGGCTCGGACGATCACAGCGCGAGCACGGCGGCGGCCCGGACCGCGGGCTGCGGCTGGCTGAAGCCGACGCAAGCAAAGGCCAGATTCGGTACGAGTTCGAGAGGTACGCCCCAACTTCAGTCAGGGCGATATTCCTGCCGCGCGGCATCGGGAGTCCAGCCGTCATCGGTTCGCGACGGCACCAACCCCATCCGGACGTGACACAGCACGCGGGTGGTCCCGGTCGTCCCCATCAAATCAGGATGCCCCGACGTGATCGATGCGGTGAAGCGCCCGACGGCCCAACGAAGCGGCCGTCAGCGGCCGACGGTGGAGTCGACCGGCCGGTACGCGGTCTGCACCAGCAGTGGTGCCCGCCGGCGAGTCAACAGTTGAGCCCGCCCGGCCGGCAATCGGATCGGTCTGACGTTGCCGAGGAACGATCCTTCCTCGCGACCGCACGAGAACACCAGTGATGGTGAGCCGATATCCCAGAGTTGCCGGATCGTGGCGTCGGTAACGACCGTGCGGCCCACGCCGGCGCTGGATCGGGCGAGTACCACGTGTAAACCGATCGCGGCTGCGTGCGAGAGAAGTTGGCCGAGCTTGGCCAGCGGCCCGGTGCTGCCCGTCGTCAACAGGTCGTAGTCGTCCACCAGGATGAATAATCGCGGGCCGTCCCACCAGTCTTGGCGGCGGATCTGATCGGGGCTGATGTCAGCGCCCGGCAGACGTTGGGTGAGCACCTCGATGGCGGGTACGAGCAGTTCCTCCAGTGAAGCGGCGGTCACCGCGTAACCGAGCTGATATTCCGGTGGTACCGCGTCGTAGAGATCCCGGCGAGAGTCGGCGACGATGATCCGAGCTTCGTCCGGTGTGTGGCGGCTGATGATGGATTTCGCGATGAGGCGCAAGGCGTTGGTTTTGCCGCATTCCGAATCACCGAACAGCATGAGATGCGGGGCGTGATCGAAGTCATGCCATACCGGCGCGAGCCGATCCTCATCCAGCCCCAGCGCGATCGCCCACTCATCAGCCGGTTCCGGCAGCAGTTCAAAGTCGAGTGAGGTCGGTAGTAGCCGGACGGTCGGTGTGGGCGGCCCGGACCAGGCTTGCGCGACGGCGTCGGCCGCAGCCCGGACGGCTTCGCTGAGATCCTCGGCATTGTTGACGCCATCGATCCGCGGCACAGCGGCCAGGAAGTGTTTCGCCTCGCGGGTGAGCCCGCGTCCCGGGATGGCCGGCACATTGGCCGCAACTCGCATTCCGATTTCGGATTCGACCGCGTCACCAAGGCGCAGTTCGAACCTGGTGCCCAGCAGATCACGCAGCCAGGGACGGATCTCTGACCAACGGGTAGCAGTGACCACGAGATGAATGCCGTAGTTGAGCCCGTTGGTGGCCAGTTCGGAGAATCCCGACTCGAGCTGTTCGAAATCCTGCCGCAGCGTGCCCCAACCATCCACGACTAGGAAGAGGTCGCCGAAACCGTCGGCCAATCCGGGCGGCAGCGTGCCCGCGCGGAGCTGCTGCCGGAACGCCGTCATCGAATCGACGCCGAACTCAGCGAACCGGCGTTCCCGCTCGGCCAGCAGCGTTTTGGTCTCCGCGATGGTGCGTCCGACCCGTTCCGGATCCAACCGCCCGGCGATGCTGCCAACGTGTGGCAGCTGGGTCAGCCCGCTGAGCGCACCGCCGCCGAAGTCGAGGGCGAAGATCTGGACTTCGCGGGGTGTATGTCTGAGAGCCAGGCTCAGCATCAGCGAACGCAATAGGGTGCTCTTGCCGCTCTGCGGACCGCCGGCAATACCGACGTGGCCGCCGGCCCCGGTCAGTTCGGCTAGCAGTGGGTCGCGACGTTGCTCGAGCGGCCGGTCGATGATGCCGACCGGTACGCAGAGGTAAGGGAACGAGTTCGAGGACTGCTCGGTGCTAAACCCGCGAGCGTCGTCGGCCACTAGCGGCGGCAGCAATCCGTCCAGGCTGGGTGGATCGTGCAATGGCGGCAGCCAGACGCGGTGCGCTTCGGGTCCGACGCCGGCGAGCCGATCGAGGATGATTTCCATCAGCGTGGCCACCGACGACGAGGCTTCTTCGTCGACCTCGATTTCTTCCTCGGCAGCCGGATCCGGTTCGGTTGGTTGGACGTAGCCGACGATGTACGGCATCAGGCGCCGTCGCACCTCTCGCTGCCGCCGTTGCGACGTCTCAACCCGGTAAGGGGCCGAGACATAGGCGGCTTTGAAGCGAACTAGGCTGGTGGTGTCCGGGCGGAAATACCCGTTGCCTGGTGCACTGGGTAGTTCGTAGGCGTTCGGCACGCCGATCACGCTGCGGCTTTCGATGGCGGAGAACGTCCGCAGGCCGATCCGATAGGACAGGTGGGATTCCAGCGCGTGCATCCGGCCCTCGTCGATGCGTTGCGAGGCGAGTAGCAGGTGGACGCCCAGACTTCGTCCGAGCCGGCCGATCATCACGAACAGATCGATGAATTCCCGCTTGCTCGACAATAGCTCGCTGAACTCGTCCACAATGATGAGCAAGGTCGGCAACGGTGGAATTTCGGCACCCTCGCTGTGTGCCTTCATGTAATCGCGGGCCGAGGCGAAGCCCGAACTGCGAAGTAATTCCTGACGCCGGATCAGCTCACCCTGTAGGGCTTCCTGCATTCGATCGACCAGCGGGAGTTCGTCCGAGAGGTTGGTGATCATCGCCGATGTGTGTGGCAGCCGTTCGCAGCCGAGGAAGGTCGCGCCACCCTTGAAATCAACCAGTACGAAATTCAGCACGTCCGATGAATGGCGCACCGCCAGCCCCAGGATGAGGGTCCGCAACAACTCGCTTTTACCCGAGCCGGTGGCTCCGATCAGCAGCCCATGCGGACCCATCCCACCCTGGGCGGCTTCCTTGAGATCGAGTTCCACGGGGCTGCCGGTATCGGTTATGCCTATCGGAATGCGGAGGTGATCCCAGCGAGATTTCTTCGATCGCAGCGGTTCGACCTCGAAGGTGTATGGATCACCGATTCCCATCAACGTGGTGAGGTCGAAGTTCTTGACCAACGGGTTTGCGGTCTCGACGGAGGTGCCGATCCGGTAAGGGGAAAGTCTGCGAGTCAAGGCTTGCATAGCGACGAACGAGAGCAGGTCCGGAGTGCAGAGCCGGGCCGCTGTTTCTTTACCGGTCTGATCGGCCGAGATCAGTTGGATCTCCTGAGCATCCGCACGTAGCCGGAGGGTGAGGTTGTCCGGGGCCCAGCTGAATGTTTCCGATACGTCGATGACCGTGCAGTTGCGGATCCCGGCACTGGCGATGCGTGCGGTGGGCGGGACGGGCACGTCGTCGAGGATGATCACGGTCCACGGTTCGTCCTTGCTGACCGGAGCGCGGTCGTCGAACCGGGGGCGATCCATGAACGTGGTCCCGAGCAGGCGTTCGAGGTCGGTGAGATTCTCGGCCACCATCCGGCGGTTGCCCACCCCATCGGTATCGGTCGGGTGCAGCGAGTGCGGGAGCCACTTCACCCAGTCCCAGGCGATCTGCCGCTCGCGCGAGGAGCACACCACGACTCGCAATTCGTCCGGGCTGTGGAAAGTGACCAGTTGAGCCAGCAGGGCCCGGACGCTGCCCGCGACCGCGTCATCGAATAGCGCGTCCTCGACGGGGTAAGCGTCCTTGTCGCCGTACCAGTCGATCAGGCTGTTCACTTCGACCGGCACTGTCTTCGGACGGATCAGGATGCGGGCGAAGTCCAGCGCCTGAATGGCGATCGGCAGATCCGGCACGCTCCGATGCGCCTCCAGAAAACCGCGGAGCGCAGCCAGGCACATGGGTTCGAGATCCTCGACCGGTTTCGACGCGGGGGGCGACAGGTTAACCGCGAGTTGCTGGGTGCCGGTGCCGAGTCGGACCTCGCCGTAGTCGCCGTGCGTAGGTCGCCGTTCCCACATCCGCCGGCTGGCGGCAATCGTCCACAACGCTGCTGGTTCCGGGTGGTTCCAGATCATCGCTTCGGCCTGCTGGCGCGCCGACCGGCGGGCGTTGCGCCGCATCTGGCCAAGATAACGCAGGTAGTCGCGACGTTCACCGCGCAGTTTTCTCTTCCGTTGACCGCCGCTGCGGCTCAGTGACCCAATCATCGAGCCACCCATCGCGAGGACCATCACCCCGAGCATGATGTATCGCATCTGTGGTTTGGCCGAGGTCAACGACATCGCCATCATTCCGGACATGGCCACCATTGGCAGCATCGACAGCAGGCCAGAGGAGTCCATTCCGCCTGGTTCGGGCAGCGCCGGTGGTTCCTGCAGCACGATGTCACCGCTGGGCATTTGCGGTCCCGGTCTGCGGGCCGGTCGTCGGAAGGTCACAGTGGTCACCGCGCTAGTGTGCCGCGCGGGCACCGTGCGGTACTTGGGCCCGCGGACCGTGTTGGCGCTACGGCCGGTATCGCTACTTTCGACGGGCGGCCCGCCGGTCTGCGGTCCGCACACCGAGTGGGGGAGACAGTTGAGCCCGACAGCGGCTGATATCTGCAGGGTCACGGTGGTCACGCCCGACCGGCGGATGGAATTGGCGCTGCCGACATACCTGCCGTTGGTGGACATGGTGCCCACGCTGGTCGGCATCGTCGATGAACGACTCGGAAGTGCCGTATCGGGTAAGGGCGTTGTCCTGCAACGCTTCGGTGACGAACCATTGGATCAGTCGCGGACGGCCTCGTCGCTGGGGCTCCGGGACGGTGACGTCCTGCATCTTCGCGAGGCCGACAATGTGTTGCCGGCTTTGCGGTTCGACGATCTCGGTGATGGCATCGCGGTGCGGCTGGGAATGCTGCCTAGCCGCTGGTCGAGCCGCACGACCCGGTCAACCGCGCTTGCTCTGTCGGTGTTGGCCTGGCTGGCTGGTGCGGCATTGCTCTATTCGCATACCCCGTTACCGACCGCGGTGGCGGTCGCCGGCGGATCGGCGGTGGCTCTGCTGCTCGCGGGTTTCGGTGCGGCGCGGGGCTGGCAGGACGGCACCGCCGCGTTGCTCCTGGCGATGGGTGCGGTTTGTATGGCGGCGACGGCGGGAACGCTGGCCGCCCCGTGGCTGCGCGCCGATGCAACGCTGCCGCCGGCCGGCAGCCAGCTGACCATGCTGTCCGCCCTGCTCGGCGGGGCCTGCGCGGCGGTCGTAGGTTTAGCGGCGATGGCCTTCCTCGTCGAGGCCGGCTCCTTCTTCTTACCCGATCGGCTGCTGGTAGCGGTGATCCTGGGCCTAGTCGCGTGTGCAGACGGCGCATTGGTGACGTTCACGTCGCTTTCGAACTCGCAAGCTACGGCAGCCCTGAGCGCTGCCGCGGTGATGTTCAGCCCGCTGGCGCCGACGGCCGCCTTCGCCTGCGCCGGGCTCAGACTTCCCGATCTGCCCCAGAGCGCCTCAGACATCGAACGTTCGAATCCACCGATAGTCGAAGCGACGCTGGCCCGCCGTACGGCGGCGGCAGATCGATATATGACTTGTTTCTACGCGGTGATCGCGGTGCTGGGTTTGACCGCCTCGATCAGCCTGGCCGCGGCTCACGATCGGTCGAGCGTGTGGCTGGCCGCGCTGTTCGGGCTGGTGGCGATCTTCCGGGCCAAGGCGCTCACCGGCCGCTGGCAACGACTTTTGCTGATCGGCAGCGGTGCGTTGGGCGTCACCGCGGCCCTGTTCGGTCTGGCCTGGCTGCTTCCAGCGCCGGCACGGGTCGCGTTGGCCGCCGGTGCGGCAGTTGGCGCCAGTCTGGCGCTGGTGGCCACGGCCCGGGTGCTGCCGGATCGGGTCATTCGACCGTACTGGGGCCGGGCGAGCGAGATCCTCGAGACGTTGCTGGCCATAGCGGTGTTGCCATTGACCCTTACCGTCGTTGGGTTACTTGGCTATATCCGCCAACTGAACGGCTGACTTCGCCGTGCAAACTAAGCGCGATCAACTTCTTGCCTACAACTTCGCCGCGAGCCGCTTACGGTCGGCCGTCATGCTCGGAGATGCGGACGCACCGCACACCCCGACTCGTCGCTTCACGATTGGCATGATCGTGGGCGCGACGGTGGCTGTGCTCCTTCTGTCCGTCGTCGGGATCGTCGGTTATCTACGGCCGCCCGGTAATGACAAGTGGCGATCACCTGGTCAGATCATCGTTCAGAAGGACACCGGGACGCGGTTTCTCTTGGTCAACGGTGTGCTGCATCCGGTGGCCAACCTGGCCTCGGCCCGGTTGCTGGTCGGCGCGACAGCAAAGGTGACCAGAGTTTCGCCCAAGTCATTACAGTCCGCTCCGCGCGGGGCCATGATCGGTATTGAAGGCGCACCTGATTCACTGCCGGCGCCGAAGCAGGTCACCGCGTCGCGTTGGCTGGTATGCGCGACGGCGGCTGCGGGTGAGACCACGCCGACGGCTGGTGAGTCGCTGACCACAGTCCTCATCGGCGGTGCGAACGGCAGCGGTTTGAGTTCGATCAAGCTGACGGCGGTGGATGCGCGTTCGGCCCTTGCGGTCACCGCACCGGATGGTACGAACTATCTGATCTGGCAAGGAAAGCGATTCAGGTTGCCGGATCAAAGCGCGTTGGTCGCGCTGGGTTTTGATCGGGTGCCGCCGATTCCGGTGAGCGCGATCTGGATCGATGCGTTGCCGGCCGCAGCTGATCTGCGGGCTCCGAAGATCGCGGGGCGCGGTACGGCGGCCCTGCCGCTCGGCTCCAGCGCGACGCGGGTCGGACAGATCTTCGCCGCCGTGGATACGGCGGGCGCACGAGAGTTTTTCGTCATGCTGGCTGACGGTCTGATGCCGTTGAACTCGGTTGAGGCCGCCTTGTTGCTCGCTGATCCGAGCAGTGCGGCAGCGTACGAGCACGGTGCAGTGTCGGCCCTCACCATCAGCCCGGACCAGGCCATTGCGGTGGCACACTCCCGGCAGTCGCTGGATTGGTCCGGTCTGCCTAGCAGTCTGCCGACCGCGCTCGGTGCTACCGACTCGACCGAACCCTGTGTCCAGCTGGACATGGCGGCCGGTACGGACGCGCGAACCCAACTCGTCACCGTGAACCGCGGTCCTTTGCCACCGAGGGGATCGTCGAATCCTTCGAACGACAATTTTGTCGTGGCGCCGACGCACGGTGCCATAGTCGTTGGCAGCGCCGCACCGGGTATCGGTATCGGAGCCAGCTCCCTTATTGACGACACGGGAACGCGTTACCCGGTCGCTGACGCCGCGCTGGCGTTGTTGGGGTACGCCGGCCCGGCGCCCCAGCGGGTGCCGGCGGCATTGCTGGCCCAACTCCCGGTCGGCCCGGTTCTGGCCGTGCAGAACGTCAGGCTGATTCCCACGGACAAGAACAATTCCTGAATTGTTGTCGTTGCGGCTGATCGACGATTGCCTTCGGCGATGAGTCATGAGGTCTCTGGTCTCACGGGGTCTGTGGGCCCTGGCATAGCCAGCTCGTCTAGTGAAATCTGATCTAATCTGCGGTCGCGGTGAAGTATTGATCGCGGAATGTTGACGCTAGCATTTTGATCTTGGTGGCTGAAACATGACCGCACGCAGCACGTGGGAAGGAGCGAGCAGCTATGGCCATGACCGAAGCCGAGATCGCCTTACGTTTACGTGCGATGCGTGAACGCATGGCCAAGATTGCCGCCCCACCGCCGCCCGCCATGCCAACTGAACCCGCTACGTCAGCGGGCGCTCCCACGGCAACGTCCGCCGAGTCGGTTGACTCACCGGACGATGAATCGGCGGGGCCACCTGACGAAGACTCGGCGAAGCTAGCAACTGGCGCGGCCGGGGCCGGCCGGCACGGTGATCGGTCGCCGGAACCGCGGCCACAGCGGTCGGAGTTGGTTCGAGGTACGTCCGTCAGATCTGATCCATCTCGGGCAACGGTGCCGCTCGTCGAGGTGGCCTGCCCCGTGTTGTCGGCGTTGCCGGGGACCAACTTGCCGCCCGGGACCGCACGAATCCACGCCGGTGCGATGCGAGAAGGATCGCCTTCGGACGCCGGTTCCGCTTCGGAGCAGGTGGCCACGCTCCCGGCACCGTCTGCTGATGCATTAGCGCAGAGCAGCCAACGGCCGACGATCGACACCGCAGACACGGTCGAGACTGTGGACATGGTCAATTCTGCGATTGACGACCCCGCGAAAGGCGAACCTGGCGATCCAACGAACACCGATTCAATGAAGGCCGACCCGCTGAAGGCCGTCCCCGTCAATGGCTCGGGTACGGCAGAAAAACCTGCGCGATTGGCCGCCCGTCCGCTGATCGCCTCGCCACGGGTCCAATACTCGCGCGATGAGATCGTCGCAATTCTGTCGGGCCGGCCTCCGAACGGGGATGAACAGCACGCGGTGTGATGGGAACTGCATCCCGACTCGATTGCTTGCGATTGCACAGCCCAGGTAGTAACGAACAGGGATCAGGAGCTCGGCATCGAACGTCGCATAGCCTCGCGGCGGCGAAGTGCCACGGCGATATCCTTTGCGCGCTCATCGAGTTCAGGAAGCAGCCTGACGTCCGAGTTGAAATTCGGGTCGGAGCGGTGTTCGACCGCGAGTACCCGCGCAGTCTCGCTGAGGTTGACCGCGACGTGCGGGACGCCCGGCGGAACGAATACGAACTCGCCCGGTCCATGCGTCAGCGGGGTGAGATCCCAGCCCCAGAGCGTGGCGGCGTGGCCATCCAGCACTAAAATCACGATTTCGTGATCGTCGTGCACATGGGCTCGACTCTGATGGCTGGGCGGCATGAGGCACATCCCAGCCGATATCCGTTGCGCCCCGGCCAATTCCTGGGTCACGCAGGGTGTGAGCAGTTGATCCTGGGGCGTGTGCTCGGCCAATAGTTCCGCGGCTGAACTCCTGACAACCTTGCCGATAGAAAAAATCATCGAATCCCCTCAAGCGCCCAAGAGATTTCATGCATACTAAGGTACCGGATCTGATACTCAGACTAGTGTTCGGACCACAGAGTCTGTCGGCTATTAATAGGAAGATATCGCGGCGGCGAGTCGCTGCACGCCTAGCTGGATTCGCTCGATCGGGGGGGCGGCAAAGCTCAGACGGAAGTGCTGTCGGCCGTCCTCGGGATTGACGAAGAACGAGTCGCCCGGCAAGAAGGCCACGCCCAGATCTAGGGCGCGATCGAGCAAACTGCCACTGTCAGCCTCTGGGGGCAGCGTCAGCCACACGAACATGCCGCCATCCGGGCGGCGCCATTGAGCCGCACCGGTCAGGTAAGTGGTTAGGCTCGCATCGAGTAAGTCTAGCTTTCTGTGATAGTGCTCGACAAGACTGCGCAGGTGTGCTGGCCAGGCGGCGTCGAGCAGGAATGCGGTGGCAATGGCCTGGGTTAGCGAGGAGGTCTGCATGTCCAGGCCCTGTTTCAGGGTGTTGACGGCCGCGAGTATGTAACTTGGGAGCACAGCGACCCCGATGCGCAGGGCGGGTGCGATGGTTTTCGACAAGGACGTGATGTAACAACAGTTGTCCGGGGCGAACTTCCACATCGCCGGGATTTGCTCGCCGGTGTATCTCAAATCGCTGTACACGTCATCCTCGACCAGGAGCGCATCATTTGCTAAGACAACGTCGCACAGTTGCTTCCGCCGGAGCAGTGACACTGTGCTGCCCGTGGGATTGCGAAACGTTGGGAGTACGTAGATGAACCTGACGTCAGAATGGCCGAGCGCGGCTTGGAGTCCGTCGGGCAGCATCCCCTCATCGTCGGATTCGACCTCGACGACCCTTGCCCCGAAGCTGCGAAAAACGTCCATTGCCGGGCCGTAGGTCGGATGTTCGACGAGCACGACTCCAGGATCGTCTAGCAGAGCCATCGCAATGGTATGCAACGCGCCTGATCCGCCGGTCGCGACATGCAGGCGGTCGGCCGGTGCGGTGATCCCGCGAACGTGCAGCATCGGCGCAACGGCCTCGCGTAGCAATAGTGAACCTTGAGTCTTGCCGTACTGCAGGCCCGACCGGCCGCCCTCGGACAGCACGCTCACGGCGAATCGCGCGATGGCGTCCACCGGGAGCACCGCCGGGTCAGGGGCACCGGCGGCGAAGGACACAACGTCGGGGTTCTGTTGGACTCGTGCGAACAATTGATCGATTACGCTGCCGCCCAGCTGGCTCACATTCCGGGCCAGACGTGCTGCTTTCACCGCCGCGCCTGCATTCTGGTCTACCTCAACCGCCATCTTTTCTCCCCGGTGTGCTTCAGCCCCGCCGGCCCGATGTTCGGACATTTCATTCCGGTTCGCCGGGCGGCATTCTCAACGAGCGCCAATGGGACTATTGGTCCAAATCGGAAATGCAGAAAGCGCCTTATTGCTAAGTAGCAACGTACTTCCGCGTGCCTTCACTGAACCAGGGCCCCTGGGGCTAATAGGGTGCATTGCGTGACGTTGCGTCAAGGTGTGTCTGAGTCCGCCGACGGGTGAATACTGGTGCAGGCTGGAACGAGTTTCGTGTTCTGCGCGACCCGATCCCGAATGGGTTTCGGTGATGTTTTTCGCCATTTTGCCCTGTATGTCGGAAAGCGCGCGAGGCATCGAATCAGCACCGATTCGTTCTGCGAAGCGGCGAACCTTCGCCGCCGCGTCTGCTGCTTCGATTTCGGCGGCCCGATAGTGTCCCAGCCGAGCCTGCCTGAGCGAGAGCTACGGTCACCCGCCGTTTGCGGCATTGGTGAAAGTGCGAGTTTGCTGAGGCTGCCAATAGCGTCGACAACGGTGAGCCGGCCGGTTCAGGCGCTCAACCGGCGACGCGGGAGCGCGACCAGATCTTCCCTGTACGGTTCAGTAGCGTGCCCAAAATCAATTCTAGTATGGCTTCGGCCAGCGGATCTAAAGCGATGAACCACCGAATTCTTGTCTCGGCCAACTCGATTCGCAACGCGCCGACCGGAATTCGTACCAGGTCGGCAAACGGGCTCGGCCCACCCTCCAGGGCCGCGTTGCGAAGAAGAAGCAGTATCACTTTCAACCTTGGCTACGGCGACTGTCCACCCGGGGCCGTTGGGCCCGACGGCTCTATATCTCGTTGGCGCCGCCCCCCATCCTTGCTAGAGGGATGCGGGGTAGTGGCTGGCCGCGCGTCGTTCCGAGGTTGGTTGGTCGGCCACTCATTCGTCTGAGAGCTCAACCGATTGTCTGAGCCTCTCCGCGCTCTTCGAGCGAGGTCAGAAAGGAACCGGCGTGAAAGGTACGGCAGCGCACGCTCCCAAGCGCACTCACCAGTTCAAGGCCGAGGCCCAGCAACTGCTGCAGCTGGTCATCCACTCGGTGTACTCGAACCGGGACGTGTTTCTACGTGAGCTCATCTCCAACGCTTCTGACGCCTTGGACAAGCTCCGCCTCGAGTCGTATTTGGACAAAGACCTGGAGGTCGACACCTGCGATCTGCACATTGAGGTCACGTCTGATCGCGAACTGCGTACCCTGACGATCCGAGACAACGGAATCGGCATGTCGAAAGACCAGGTCATCCGGTTGATCGGCACGCTGGCGCAGTCGGGCTCGGCGCAATTCATTGAAGAAATCGCGGCCGCGGACACCGACGGTGACACCGAAGCTGCTACGGCCCCGTCTCTGATCGGCCAGTTCGGAATCGGGTTCTATTCGAGTTTTATGGTTGCCGATCGAGTCACGCTGCTGACCCGCGCGGCGGGCGCTGAGAGCGGCACCCGCTGGGAATCACGAGGCGAGTCGACGTACACGATCGAAGACCTCGCTGACGCGCCGTCGGGCACCACGGTGACCCTCGAGCTCAAGCCTCCCGAGGAGGACGACGGCCTGCCGGATTACTCCGACCCGTGGCGTATTCGCCAGCTCGTCACCCGTTATTCAGACTTCATTCCGTGGCCGATCAGGATGCCCGTCGAACGATTGGACGACGAGGAGCAGGCGCCGCCAGTCGAGGTGCTGGACGAGGACGGCAACCCGGTCGAGGTTGCCGCTGATGAGCAGTCCGAAGCGGAGGGCGATGTCGTCCCCGCGATGGAGACGGTCAACTCCATGCGCGCGCTGTGGCTGCAGAAACAAGGCGATATCGCTGCCGCCGACCACGAAGAGTTCTATCGGTACCTCAGCGGGGACTGGAGTGCCCCGATGGAGACGATCCATCTCAAGGGTGAGGGTGTGGTCGATTTCCATGCCCTGCTCTATGTTCCGCCGCTTGCCCCGTTCGATCTTTTCCAGCGGGATTATCGGAGCGAAATCCAGCTTTATATAAACCGCGTGCTCGTGATGCCGGACTGTGACTCCCTGCTGCCGCATTTCTTGCGGTTCATCGTCGGTGTGGTGGACGCTCGCGACCTGACGATAAATGTGTCACGCGAGATGTTGCAGCACGACCGGCACGTCGCCGTGGTGCGACGACGGCTTACCAAGTCGGTGTTGGCAGCGCTACGCGACATGGCCCGGGACCGCGCCGACACGTACGCGACGTTCTGGGCGGAATTCGGCCGGGTTCTGAAAGAGGGCCTGCTCACCGAAACGGACAGTCGCCAGGCGCTGCTTGAAGTTGTTTGTTTCGCCTCGAGTCATGATGAATCGGGCCTGACCACCCTTCGGCAGTACGTCGATCGAATGCCGTCACATCAACGGTCGATCTACTACGCAATCGGTGAGTCGCGCACGGCGACGGCGAGTTCGCCACACTTGGAGGTTTTCGCCGATCGTGGTATCGAGGTACTTTATCTAACCGACCCGATCGATGCCGCGTGGGTGCGCTCCGCTCCGGAATTCAACGGTCTGCCGTTCGTTTCCACCGCCCAGGACGATCTGGACCTGGATGAGCCAGAGTCAGAACCGCAGGCTGAGCCGTCTGATACGGAGGCGTCCGAGGCTGAGAGCGAACCGGACACTGCGCAGGCCGACGAGTTCGGCGAGCTGCTTAGCTGGTTGACTACCGCCTTGGCGTCGGACGTGACCGAAGTTCGGCTGTCCACCCGCCTGACCAGCTCGCCTGCCTGCGTACTGACCGATCAATATGGTCTGACGCCCAGCCAGGAAAAGTTGTACCGGGCCAACGGGCACATTCTGCCGCAGGTGCGTCGTGTGATGGAGATCAACCCGACCCATTCGTTGATGCTCGACCTTCGTACCGCACAGGCCGCGTTGGCCGCCGCGGGTCAAGCAGATGACGTCCGGCTGCAGCAAATAGCGGAACTCGTTCATGGGATGGCGCTACTGGCCGAAGGAGGCGAGGTTAACGATACCGCTCAGTTTGTTCGCGCGATGGCTACCGAACTCCGCTTCGCGGTGGCCACGATCGAGCACTACGTCGGCCAGCCTGAGCTCACTGCCGCCGCGTCGGCACCGAGCTGAGGCCGGGTCTTCGGGGACAAGGTGTCCGAAGATGAGGTCTTCCGGCACTAGGCGCGGTCGCCAAGGGCTGGTGGTAACGGTGATCGGGTTGATTGCGCTGGCGAGTGCCGGCTGGGCCGGTGACGCCCAGGGCGATGTTCTGCCGCCGGCTGGCCGGTACGTCGCGGCCGGCGGATACGGGACGACTGGATCGAGCGCGGTCAGGTATTACCGCGTGGCCAAGTCGTTTCACGGTCAGCAGGAGTTTCTGTACGAGATTGCGGAACGCTTCCTTGGGGACGGGGACCGCTTTCCGGCCATCTTCGCGCTCAACCGGAATCGACTCCAGCCCGATGGCGGTCGGCTCACCGACCCGACCGAACTTGAAACGGGCTGGTTGTTGATACTGCCCGCCGATGCCCGCGGTGCCGGAATTATCCAGGGGCCGTTGCCCTGCTGTGCCGACCCCACCGGCTCATCGTCCGCAACGCCGACGGAATCGTCTGCGCCTGGCGTCGGAGCGGGCGCGCCGCAGCAGTCGAGTGGACCGCTGGGCCCGTCGTCGTCGTCCGCTGATCCGGCTCGGAGCCCGATAAGTCCTGTAAGTCTTCGTCCCGCGTCATCGAGCGCGGTGCAATCCCTTGCAGGACGTCCGAATAACCCGAAGCCGGACGGGTCGCGTTCGACGATCTTCGGTGCGGTCGCCCTGGTGGTTGCGGTTCTTCTGGCCGCTGCCTTTGTGTTCTGGTCCAAGGGGGCAGCCCGCCAGCGCTGACCGGCACGGCTCTAACCGGCACCATCCGGGCGAAGAAACCGACGATCACCCCAATAACTAGGTCTATGGGCCCGGTGCGTGGCGCATTGCTCTGGGTATCTTTCGTTCACGATCTGATAGCACTGACCATTGTGATCAGGGTGATGACTGCAACGAGCGGGCGTGATCGGCTTTCTGCGCCGAAGGAGGCTCACCGATGAAGAGCCGCATGACCAGATCTGTCACCGACGAGCTGTACGGTCAGTTGATATTCAGCCAGGCCAGCGCCGGTGAGCGCCATCGCCTGGCCGCGCTGGCGGACGTTTTCGACCCGGTGACGATTGAGCAGCTCAGCCGATTGAATATTGCCCGCAGCGCGCGCTGTCTGGAAATCGGGCCAGGTCTGGGCACGTTGAGTCGCTGGATGCTGGACGAGGGCGGCGCAGTGTCCGTGACCGTCCTCGATCGAGACACCCGGTTGCTCACCGACCTGCAAGGCGTCGAAGTGATTCAAGCCGACATCCGGCAGTATGAATTCGGCGCTGCGCAATACGACCTCATCGTGGCCCGGAACGTGCTAGTGCATCTCAGGGACCGCGAAGCGGTGATCGATGTGCTGGTGAAACACCTTGCGCCCGGCGGGTGGCTGTTGATCGGCGACTTGGCCGATTTCGTCACGGTTGATACGCCGCATACCTTTTGGCGAGCCTCCACAGCGGCTCTGTGGCAAGTCCTCCGGGACCGAATCGGCACTGAAGTTCAATGGGCGCGAGAGTTTCCTACGCCGTTGTTGAACCGTGGTTTCGAACAGGTTGATGTCGATATTAACTTGCCCGCCTTGCGCGGCGGTTCCGCGCTGGCCCGATTCTGGCAGCTCACTTACGGCCAGTTACTCGAGGACTTGCCGCATACGGGTTTGGTGCGGCGGGAACAGGTCCTCGAAGCATTGGCGGCCCTGCGTGATCCGGATTTCTGGGACCTCTCGTTGGGTCTTCTGACCATGTGGGGACGCAAGCCGGATCCGCAAGACGGAATCCGCAGGTATCGCGGCACGACCGGCCGGAAGGTCTTGCAAGGGAGCTGGCGGGTGCATGCCCCGGATGCTCCGTTCCCCTGGCATGTCTGCGCCTTTCACCCAGGCGGCGTCGCGATGCAGGCGAATCCGCAAGTGGCCGATTCGGAGTTCATCGACAGCGTGTCGCTTGGTCACTGGCAAGAAACCCGCGATGGCCATTTTTTGGTCTATTTGAACGAAATCCAGTGTGCGCGCGCTGATGGCCGTTACGTGGGCTCGGTTGAGATCTCGATGGATATCGAGGTCGAGCAATCACGATTTTCCGGTACGGCGACGACAACCTACCGGGATGCGAATGGTGACTCCCGCACGGGTGGTGTGACCGCCCTGACCGGATTCAAGGTGGGTACGGAATGGTAATTCCAACGACGGTTAATGATCGCGATAAACGATCCGACGAACGGGCCGCGACCGAGTTGATAACCGAATCTTTTTTCGACCTGGATGTATCGAAGTGGCTCGTTCCCGACCCAGCTGCGCGCCGCGGTCCGCTCCGTGCACTGTTCGAGCTGCACGTCGGAAACGCCAAGACGTGGGGCCGACTCGATTTCACCCGGGAGCGAGAAGCGGTTGCGGTCTGGTTCGTCGGCGACCGTGACGTGCCACCGCCACCACATTACGACGAGCGTCTGCAAACTGCGACGGCCGAGCATTACCAGCGATTTCGACTGCTGGACGAGGCGTTTCAGGATCACGAGCCGACCTGGACTCACCATCATCTGGCGTTCCTCGCGGTATCGCCGTCGGCACAGGGTCGGGGATTGGGAGCGGTAGCACTGAGCGCCTTACACACTGAGGCGGATGAAGCGGCGGCTGCGGTGTACGCCGATGCCAGCAGCGCCGCTGCACTCAGATTCTACTTACGCAACGGGTATCAGGCGGCGGCCGAGCCATACCGGTTGCCCGGCGATGGGCCGACGCTCTGGCCAGTGGTCCGCCATCCCCAACTGCAGTGAAGCATCTCGCCAATTGATTGCTGAGCGTGGGTTAGGTTACCTGATCGAGTTCACGTAGTGCCTGAGCCCGCATCTCGGCAGCATCGGCGGGCAGACCCAGCTCGTCGAACACGGCGGCGAGGTCATGTGCCTCGAGGCCGCGGCCGAATACCTCGCCGCGAGTTCCCTCGATCAGCGGGTTTAGCAGCAACGCGGCGTAGTCGAACTGCTTCGCATGGTGCTCGTTCATGATCGTTATTGCTCCTCGCGCAAATGGTGAATCGCTATCATGTCTATTGTTGTCTACACGCACCCTCGCGTAGGAACGGTTCAACTTAAACTATAGGCAATGCGCTGTTTGCCTTAACTGCCGGCGGAACGCCGCCCGGTTGGGCAGGCCGGTCGGCAGGTTGCTAGGGCCGACCGGCCGGCTATGAAGCGATGAACAGGCCCAGCGGCCCATCCGCGGACCGCACCTCCGCGCTTAATGTTAATTAGCAGCGTTCGGCCGAGACGGCGACCGAGACGTTGGTGCGCTATCTCGATACTCACGGGGGCTGATGATGAACGGAAAATGCACAACGCTGCGCGAATCGTCGGCCGCGACGGATCGGCGCTCAACGGATGCCGGCTCGTCAGCTTCCGATGGACTCCACTCGTGGGACGACCTAACCAACCTGCGCCGCGAGGTGGACCTACTCGATCAAGCCATGATGCACGCCTTAATCCAGCGGACGGAACTCTCCTCGCGGATTCAGGCCGTTCGCATTAGTCTCGGTGGTCCCCGCGTCGATCTGCAGCGCGAGCGGCAGATAATCGACACCTACCGACACGTGTTCGGCCACGACGGCGCAGAACTCGCCTCTCTCATCCTTCGCCACTCCCGCGGGCCGCTATTGCTGTCTGCAGGGTGAGCCGACGGGCGCCGGTGCGGGTGATCAATCCGGCCAATCGGCTTCGGCTGGTTATGACCACGAGACTTTTCGACGCGCCGGGTAACAGATCTCGCACCTGTTCGCTGTTTGCGGCATTGTCTAAGAGCAGCAACATCCGTTGCCCGGACATCATCGTTCGATAGCGCGCACATAATTCCGGTAGCTCAGCCGGTACGGCGGGGCGATCGCCGCCAAGTGACCGTAACAATCGACTAAGCGCCTGCTGGGTGGACATAGCGGCTGATCGGTCGTCTCCGTGCAGGTCCAGATATAGCTGTCCATCCGGGTAGCGGCTCGCGATGCGGTCGAGAAATCCTTGCGCCAGCATGGTTTTCCCGACACCGGCGTTGCCATCGATCACGATGACGGTGGCGGCTCCCGCTGCCGGCGCGACCCACTGCAGGAGTTGGTCAAGCTCGTCGGCCCGCCCGTCGAATCGACCATTGCCGCCAGGCCGTTGGGCCGGGACGTCCCTGTGCTGGCGGCCCTCTCGCCATCTATCGCCGTCAGCGAGTAGCGCTAGTTGCGGGTCGAGCAGCACCGGATCAGAGTGCAGGATGCGCTCGTACAGCTCGAGCAGCGTCGAGCTAGCGGGAAGGTTCAGCTCCTTGATCAGCACGCCTCGTATCCGGTGGAACTCCTGCACCGCGTCAGCTTGCCGGCCAGCTCGATACAACGCCAGCACGTTCAGGGTGGCCAGCATTTCGTGCTGCGGAGCCGATCGAACTAACTGCGCCAGGCTGACAACCGCTTCCGCTGTCTGGCCTGAACGGAGCAGCAGCTTGGCTCTGGCCTCGGATAACTCCAATCGCAGCGCCGCCAAGCGAGTGCGCTCAGCTTCGGCGAAGGGGCCCGGTACCCCTAGCAAGGCCTGACCTCGCCAGAGCGACAACGCGTGGTCGAGTGCTGTCAGCGCGGCCGGGTCGTTGCCCTCGAGCCGGAGATGTAGGGCCCGCTCGGACGTCGCCATTAGATCGTCGACGTCGAGTTCACCGTGGTCGAGACGTAGCTCGTAACCGCCGTGGCGTCGCCGTATGCGGGCGACGTCGCCTCGCTCATCGCCAAGCCGCCCTCGTAGGCTTGAGACGTAGGTGTGGACGTTTCCTTCGGCGCTGGCCGGCGCCCGCTCACCCCAAATAGCGTCAATGAGTTCTGACCGTCCTACCACCCGGTTGGCCTGGGTAGCTAATAACACGAACACTGCCCGCTGTAGCGGGCCGCCGAGTTCGACTTCGGTTCCGCGCAGTTGCGCCGACACTGGGCCCAGCAGCTGAACCTGCAGATTGTCCTGAGCCATGGTGACCCCGCTACGTCAACGAACGTCGAAGTATGGTCAGGTTACTCCGACGGCTTGACCTCGTTCGGTCTGGCCGTCCGGCATCGGTTTCTTTCATCCGGTACGGGCGATGTTTTCGGTGTCAACGGCAAGCGAAAGCTGACCAGTTTCCGGCAATCGAACTCTGACCATCTTCGGTTCTATTTGTCGTCGGACGCGGCGGTGGGGACGCGTCCGAGGTCTCGGTCTTTGAGTCGGTAGCTGTC
>JAOPUZ010000004.1 GCA_025966315.1 Frankiales bacterium
ATCACATCCTGGCGAGACCACGGACACACAACGACCGCCAACCTCTGTTTACTTTGCCCTCAACACCACCGCATGATCGACACCGAAGGCTGGACCATCCAGATGAACGACGGCATCCCCCACTTCATCCCACCACCCTGGCGAGACCCCCAACAAAAACCCATCCGCAACCACGCCCACTAACCACATCGAGCCTTACCACGACCACTAACCACACCGAGCCTCACCACGCCCACTAACCACATCGAGCCGCCACAGCAAGGACGGCCACGCCAAACGGCTGTCGGCACCCGTCATCCGCCGCAGGCATCAGTGGTCGAGTCGCGCCGAAGCCGACGCGATAGCAGGACGATCGCACTCGCTTGCTGCGGTCGGACAGGCAGATTCACCCCTCGTGACCGGGTATTTTTCGATACCGATTGGCGCGGCGGTCGGCCATGCGGAACCGAAATCCCACCCGAGTAGACGGCGCTGCGCCTTTCGGTGTTGGGCCGATATGCTTTTCTGGCTCTGGGGTGATGGGCCCGGACGCTGCTCCCGCAAGGGTGGCGGATGGTGTGATCCGCATACGGTTGTCCGAGGGGTACCGACCCCAGAGCGCTCATTACGATCACGTCATGAGCGACTCGTCGTCCGAACCCAGCCTTTTCGACTGGGCTGGTGGCGAGCCCGCGTTCCGATCGCTGATCGATGCGTTCTACAACCGGGTAGAGCAAGACGAGTTGCTCGGCCCGCTGTTCCCGGGCGGGGTCAGCGAAGAACACCGGGCGCACGTAACCATGTGGTGGTGCGAGGTCTTCGGCGGACCGGCCTATTACATCGAACAGCTCGGCGGCTACGAGACAATGTTGAGCCACCATCTGAGGCTGCACATCACGACCGAGCGGCGGTTCCGGTTCGCCTCGTTGATGAGCCGGGCGGCCGATGATGCCGGGCTGCCGGACGATGCGGAGTTCCGCGCTGCCTTCGTCGGCTACGTCGAGTGGGGCACTCGGCTGGCGCTGTACAACTCCCAGGACGACGCTGAGGTGGTCGAGCAGGCGCCGGTGCCGCGCTGGGGTTGGGGCGTAGCGCCGCCATATCAACCGTGACCGCATTGCTCGGTTCGGGCGGATAGTTACGATCGCGTCTCGGCGACCTAACCGTTTTCTCCTAATTTAGGCTTTTGCCGCATCGGCCCTAGGGTCCGGGTTCACACCAGAGTGGCCCGGATCGCGTAGGTCGAATTGCGGAGGCATTTGATGGCAACCATGGCTTTGTCGCACGTCGGCAAGGTGTATGAAGACGGAACCCGGGCCGTCACCGATCTCAGCCTCGACATCGTCGACGGCGAGTTCCTCGTGTTCGTCGGGCCGTCGGGGTGCGGCAAGACCACCGCGTTGCGCATGGTGGCCGGGCTGGAGACGATCAGCGAGGGCGAAGTCCGCATCGGATCGCGACTGGTCAACGATGTGCCGCCCCGCGACCGTGACGTGGCGATGGTCTTTCAGTCCTACGCCCTCTATCCGCATCTGTCGGTGCGCGACAACATCGGATTCGGTCTGCAGCTGCGCAAGATGGCGAAAGTGGAACGCAGCAATCGAGTCGAAGCGGCCGCACAGGTGCTTGGGCTCACAGAGTACCTAGACCGCAAGCCCCGCAACCTGTCCGGCGGTCAGCGCCAGCGGGTGGCGATGGGGCGCGCGATCGTGCGTCAACCGCAGGCATTTTTGATGGATGAACCGTTGTCCAATCTGGACGCGAAACTCCGGGTTCAGATGCGGGCCGAGATCGGCCGGCTGCAGCGTGATCTTGCGGTCACGACTATCTACGTGACCCACGATCAGACCGAGGCGATGACGCTCGGACACCGGGTTGCCGTTATGAAGAAGGGTGTCCTGCAACAGGTCGCGCCGCCGCAGGAGCTTTACGACTCGCCGGTGAACCTGTTCGTCGCCGGCTTCATCGGGTCGCCGGCCATGAATCTGCTCTCCGGCACGCTGCGCCGCGACGAGTCCAACGACTATTCCGTCGACCTCGGCGCCCAGACTCTGGACCTGCCAGCGGCGCTGCTCCGCCGCCGACCGGAGCTTGCACGATTCGTCGACCAACCGATTTTCGTTGGCATTCGGCCCGAGGACATCGACGATGTCGCGCTCGACGGTCCAATCCCGGGCCGCACGCTGGTCGGATGCGCGGAGCTGGTCGAACCGCTTGGTTCGGATCTGGTCGTCCATCTCGGGGTGGATCTGCCGGGGGCATGGAACAACGACGACCTAGACGAGCTGGCGCGTGACACCGAAGCGACGATCAGCCGACTGCCCAGCCAGGGCCGTACCGCCGTGGTCGCCCGGTTCAGCCCGCGTAGCGCGGTCGCCGTCGGGGACCTGGTGACCATGGCGCTGGACACCGAGCGACTGCATTTTTTCGAGCCATCGACGGGGCTTTCCGTCGGCGCGCTGTGAGCAAGTAGCCACACCTAACACGGAGGACAGATCGTGCTATCCACAAGAAAAATCATTGTCGTCGCGATAGCGACCGCGTCTCTGTCGACCATGGTGGCGTGCGGTTCGAGTAGCCCGGCCGCCAATCCGGCGGCGTCGGGCGGCTCGTCCGGCGGACCGGCGGCGGGAGCGCCGAACCTGAAGGGACAATCCTTCTCCGTCTTGGGCCAGTGGACAGGTGCCGAGCAGGCCGCGTTCCAGAGCGTGCTGGATCAGTTCCAGAAGCAGACGGGTGCAACCGGGACGTACACGCCGACCCCTGGTGGTGACGAGGCGACGGTGCTCGGGGCCAAAGTGGCCGGCGGGGCGCCACCGGACGTGGCGATCCTGGCGTTGCCCGGCGCGATCTCGCAGTACGCCAGCGTCAAGAAGTTGAAGCCGGTATCCGAAGCCGGGCAGGCCACGGTACGAGCGAATTTCGCCGACGAGTGGGCCAAACTCGCCTCGCTGGACGGCACTTTGTACGGAGTGCCCGTCGATGCCTCGAACAAGTCGACGGTCTGGTACAACGTCAAGGCATTCGACACCGCGGGCGTGACCAGCGCCCCCACGACCTGGGATGGCCTACTCAAAAACGGTAAAACCCTTTCCGACTCTGGGGTTACGGTGCCGTTCTCGATTGCCGGCGGGGACGGTTGGACCCTCACGGACTGGTTCGAGAATGTCTACCTGCGCACCGCGGGTGTAGAGATGTACGACAAACTGGCGCGGCACGAGATTCCGTGGACGGACACGTCGGTGACCACGGCCCTGAGCACGCTCAAGCAACTGTGGGGCGATCCATCGCTGGTGGGCCAGCCGGACACAGCGCTCAAGGTTGCTTTCCCCGCGTCTGTCGACAACACCTTCAAGGCGCAGCCGAGTTCATCCGTTGTCTATGAGGGCAGCTTCGTCGCGACCACGATTGTCGGCGACAAGAACCCGGCCAAGCTCGGTACCGACGCGAAGTTCTTCGCCTTCCCGTCCATCGCGAGATCCAAGCCGGTGCTCGAGGCTGGTGGCGACTTTGCGGTCGGCTTCACCAGCAATCCCGCGGTCCAGCCGTTCCTGAGTTATCTGGCCACACCCGAGGCGGCAAAGCTCCTGGTTTCCCACGACGGTAGTGGCTTCTTGTCCGCGAACAAGAAACTGCCGAGTTCGTCCTACGCGGACCCGACCTCAGGCGATCTCGCGCAGCAGATCGTCGAGGTCGGCGACAACTTCCGTTTCGACATGTCCGATCAGGCTCCGGCCGAGTTCGGCGGTACCCCCAACAAGGGCGAGTGGGCCGACCTGCAGACCTTCCTGGGCAACGGTGATGTTGCGGCCGCGCAGCAACGGCTCGAACGGGACGCGACCGCGGCCAAGGGCTGGAGCTAACCCCTCGTCGAGGGGGAGCAGCGATGTCACACGCGATCGAAGCGAGCGCAGATACGGCGGCAGTGCCAGCCGGTCGGGCCAGCCCTGCCCCTCGCCCGCGCCGCGCGCCGGGCGAAGCTCGTTGGCTGGCCGTCGCCTTCCTGGCGCCGGCACTGGTCCTGCTGTCTGCACTGGTGCTCTACCCGGCCGGCTACTCGTTCGTACGCAGCCTGTTCGGTGACGACCGCGCCGGCGGCATCGGCTCGTTCGTCGCGCTCGGGAATTACCGGGAGATGTTCAGCGATCCCGGCATTCTCAAAGCCTTGAAAAACAACGTCATCTGGGTAGTGGTCGCGCCGACCGTCGTCACGATGGTGGGCTTGGTCTTTGCGGTGCTGTCCGAACGTATCCGGTGGTCGACCGTGTTCAAGACGGTGCTGTTCATGCCGATGGCCATCTCGTTCTTGGCCTCCGGAGTGACGTTCGAGATGCTGTATTCCGACCAGCCGAGCCGTGGATTGGCCAACGCGGTGGTGGTCGGAATCCACGACACGTTCCGTCCGACTGCCGGATACCCAAACGTGCATGCACGGGATGCGACCGTCATGACCGGATCGGCCGCCATCGGCTACACCACGATCGCCGGCTATTCGGCCGCCGCCACCGTCATCCTGCCGATGGCCGGCCTCGATCTGACGACAGCGCCGCCATCATCGGCCGGTCCGGCGCTGTTACCGGCGGCCGGCGCTGGTCCGGGCGGTCTCTACGGCGTGATCTGGAACGACTTTCGCCCGGGCGGTGGTGGCCATGGCAACACCGTCGACGCCGGTGAACTCGGGCTGGGTGGCATGCGGGTCCAGGCGGTCCGCGACGGCGGTGGCCCGGCGGATGACAAGGTGGTGGCCACCGCGACCGCCGATGCCCACGGCGTGTTCCGGTTCCCCACGCTGACGTCCGGCTCATACCGTCTCAAGCTGCCGGCCAGCAACTTCGGTGCGCCCTATCACGGCATCTCCTGGTTGGGCCCGAACCTGATTACGCCAGCCATCATCGTCGCCTACCTCTGGGTTTACGCCGGCTTCGCGATGGTGTTGCTGGCGGCCGGGATGGCCTCCATCCCGCGGGACGCCCTGGAGGCGGCGCGGATCGACGGCGCGACGGAGTGGCAGGTCTTCCGCCGGGTCACCGCGCCGCTGCTGGCGCCCGTGTTGCTGGTGGTGTTGGTGACGCTGGTGATCAACGTCCTGAAGGTATTCGATCTGGTCTTCATCATCTCCCAGGGTGCGGGGGCGAATGGGCACAACGCTGACGTGCTGGCGACGCAGCTGTACAGCGCGTTCTCGGCTCAGCGGTACGGCCTGGCCAGTGCGATAGGTGTCGTGCTCGTACTGCTGGTATTGCCGGCGATGGCGTTCAACATCCGTCGCTTCAGAAGGGAAGATCGATGAGTGCGGCACCGCCGTCGGACATCGTCACCGGCGCTATCAATCGCGGATTCGCAGCGCGGGCGTCCGCTCGTCTCGGTGGCGGGGTGTTGCGGCTCGTCCTGATCGTCGTCGCGCTGCTCTGGCTGCTGCCGACCTTCGGGCTGCTGGTGGAGTCACTGCGTGATCCCGCGCAGTTTGCCAACGGCGGCTGGTGGAACGCGATCAGCCATCCGGCCCAGCTGACGACCGGTAACTACACCGCCCTGTTGAAGAACCACGCCATAACCGGGTCCTTCTTCAACACGATCAAGATCACTGTGCCGGCAACCGTGGCGGTCGTCCTGATCGGCTCAGCCGCCGGATATGCCTTTGCGTGGCTGGAATTCCCCGGTCGGGACTGGCTGTTCCTGCTCATCGTGGCCATGCTCGTGATCCCGATCCAGATTGCCTTCGTCCCGGTGGTCAAGCTGTTCGGCTCGGCGGGGCTGACCGGCAGCATCCTGTCGGTGATCCTGTTCCACGTGGCCTTCGGGTTGCCGTTCGCGATCTTCCTGCTTCGCAACTTCTTTGCCGGCATCCCACGCGACCTACTGGAAGCGGCGCGGATGGACGGCGCGCGCGAGGGCCGGATCTTCTTCCGGATCGTGTTGCCGCTCGGCTTGCCGGCCATCGCGTCGCTGGGCATCTTCCAGTTCCTCTGGGTCTGGAACGACCTACTCGTTGCGCTGATCTTCCAGCCGAAGAGCGAACCGCTGACCTTCGCTTTGGCGAGTCAGACCCGCCAGTTCGGCAGCAGCATCGACGTGCTCGCGCCGGGCGCGTTCCTGTCGCTGATCGTGCCGCTCGCGGTCTTCCTCGGCTTCCAGCGGTTCTTCGTCCAAGGTGTAATGGCCGGATCGGTCAAGTAGGCCACGTCATCGTGGGCGTCGCCGGGGACGGTGGGCGCGGCGATCTGCAACGATGAGCCAGACATTGAATCGGCGGCGGGAGGTCCTCATGCGGACGGTGGAAGAACACCAGGCGATCGTGGCGGCCCTGATCCGGCCCCCCGCGCCGGTGTCGATGGCGATCGCGGACGCGGCCGGTCTGGTGCTCGCGGACAACCTGGTCGCGCCCAACTCGCTGCCCGGTTTCGACAATTCCGCGATGGACGGCTACGCGGTGCTGGCCAGCGACATTGCCGGCGCCACCAAGGAATCACCGGTCACGCTCGTGGTCGCCGACGATATCCCGGCCGGCCGGACCGATATCCCGGCGCTGGCACCGGGTACCGCGCATCGCATCATGACCGGTGCGCCGATGCCGGCGGGGGCGGACGCCGTGGTTCAGGTGGAGGCGACCGACGGCGGCAAGGGTGGTATCGAGGGTGGCGGCAAAGTAACCGTATTCGAGAGCCGCGCGGCCGGGGTGCACGTCCGCAAGGCGGGGGAGGACGTTGCCGCCGGTGAGACGGTGTTGCCGAGCGGCGCCCTGCTCGGGCCGGCGCAGTTAGGACTGCTGGCCGCCTTGGGACAGGCGACGGTCTCGGTCATCCCGCCGGTGAGAGTGCTGGTGATGTCCACCGGATCTGAGCTGGTCGATCCGGGAACCCCCTTGCGGGACGGGCAGATCTACGACGCGAACGCCACCATGCTGTTGACCGCCATCCGGGCCGCGGGCGCCGTCGCGGAGCAGGTGCACTTCGTGCCGGATCGGGTCGAGGACTTCTACGCCGCCCTGGACGACCGGCTCGGCGAGTTCGATCTGCTGCTGACCTCCGGCGGCGTGAGTGCTGGGGCCTACGAAGTGGTGAAGGACGCGCTGAGTTCGCAGGGCGTGGAATTCGCCAAGGTGGCCATGCAACCCGGCATGCCGCAAGGAGCCGGCCAGTTCCGCGGCGTTCCGGTGGTGACGATGCCCGGCAATCCGGTCTCGGCGCTGGTCTCGTTCGAGGTTTTCGTCCGGCCGGCGCTGCGGCGTGCGATGGGTTTGCCGAGGCCGTCCCGGACGATTGTGCGCGCTGTACTCGATGAGGACATTGAGTCTCCACCGGACAAGCGGCAGTTTCGCCGGGGGACGCTGAATCGAGAGACGGGCAGCGTCGTGACCGTCGGCCCGGCCGGATCACATTTCTTGCGCTGGTTCGCCGCCGCCGACTGCTTGCTCAACCTGCCCGCTGAGGCGACGGTGCTGCACCGCGGTGACACGGTTGAGGTGTGGCCGCTCGATTGAGCGGCCACACCGGACGCCGAGGCCGCGGTAGCGAGCGGGCTGAGCCCAGGGATCCGAGCGGGCTGACCTGCGAAGACTGCCCTGCGAAGACTGCCCTGCGAAGGCTGAGCTGCGAAGGCTGACCTGCGAAGGCTGAGCTGAGGGAACTAGCCGGCCTTCGACGCCGGCTGGTAGCTGCGAATGAGCGGCACCACTTGCTCGGTGAAGGACGTCAGGAAGCGCGACTGGTCGTGCCCCGGCCCGTGAAAGACCAAATGATTGAAGCCCAGGTCGAGGTAGGGCGCGATTTCCTTCATCGCATCCTCGGGGTTGCTCGCCACGATCCAGCGGCTGGCTACCTGCTCGATGGGCAACTCGTTGCCGGCCGCCTGCATCGCGATCGGGTCGTCCAGGCCGTGCTTCTGCTCGGCGGTCAGCGCCAGCGGAGCCCAGAACCGGGTGTTCTCCAGCGCCTGCTCGGCGTCGTTGTCGTAGGACAGCTTGATTTCGATCATCCGGTCGATCGAATCGGAGGCCCGACCGGCCTTTTCCAGTCCTTCAGCCACCGCCGGCAACAACTTGTCGGCGTACAACTCGTGCCCCTTGCCGGACGTGCAGATGAAGCCGTCGCCCGCTCGGCCGGCGTAGCGCGCGACCATCGGGCCGCCGCCGGCGACGTAGATCGGCACCGGCTCGTCCGGTCGGTCGTACACGGTGGCGTCGGTGGTCTGGTAGTACTGCCCGTCGAAGGTCACCCGCTCGCCGGACCACAAGGCCCGCATCAAGTCGACGGACTCCCGCAGTCGGGCGAAGCGTTCCTTGAAGTCGGGCCATTCCAGCCGAGCGACCGCGACCTCGTTCAGGGCCTCACCGGTGCCGATGCCGAGCATCACCCGGCCCGGGTACAGGCAGGCCAGCGTGCCGAACGCCTGCGCCACGATGGCCGGGTTGTAGCGGAAGGTGGGCGTCAACACCGAGGTGCCCAGCTGGATACGGCTGGTCCGTTCGCCGACCGCCGCGAGCCATGCCATCGAGAACGGGGCATGCCCGCCATCGTGTTGCCAGGGTTGGAAGTGGTCGGAGATGGCCACACTGTCCAACCCTAGGGTTTCAGCCTGTACGGCGTAGTCCAGTAGCAGCCGTGGGCCGAACTGCTCAGCCGACGCCTTGTATCCGATCCTCAGTGGTGCATCGCTCACAAACATCCCTTTCTAGTTGAACGGCGGCATGCCGTACACGTGTTCGGCGCGAATGCTCAGCAGAACCCGCTGGTCCTCCACCATCGCGCGGCGGTAGTCGTCCCAGTCCGGATGCTCGCCCTGCAGATCCCGGTAGAGGCTGATCAACGCTTCGACCGTTTCATCGTCGCGTGCAGCGGCAACCGGGCTCAACTCGGCGGTACCTTCCACGACGGTATACGCCCACCCATCGGCTCGGGTGGCCTGCACGCTGGCCCGTGGATCGCGCCGCAAGTTCTTGTATTTGGCCCGGTCGGCGGTAATAGAGATCCGCACCAGCCCCGTCGCCCTATCGAAGTGATACGTGATCACCGACAGCTGTGGGCGGCCATCGCGTTTCAGGGTCGCCAGCACGCCGCTTCGTGTGGTGGCGAACAGCTCCAGCAGTTCGATGTTTCCCGAAGGTGAGGTCATAGGCCGATAACCCGCTCCACGGCCCGCTTATGCCGCGGTGCCATGCCGGTGCCAACGTGATTAGTTCCGCACTGAGGCCATTGGGGGTCGGGTCGGTACCCAGGCCCGGGCCGGCAGTGGTTATCCTGCGTGGGACAGCGTTTCTCCCTCAGGCCGGAGGCTGGTTTGACCACCACTGAAGAGCGACCCGCCACGAGTGGTGGTCCGTTCGATATCGAGCCGACGCCGATCATTTCGCGGCCGTTCCCGGCTGAGCCGCGCCGCAAGGGTTCGCTGCTGCTGCAGATGCTGCACACGACCGATCACAAGCTGATCGGCCGGATGTACATGGTCACCTCGTTCACCTTCTTCATGTTCGGCGGGGTGCTCGCCCTGATCATGCGGGCCGAGCTGGCGCGGCCGGGGATGCAGTTCCTGACCCAGGAGCAGTACAACCAGCTTTTCACCATGCACGGCACGATCATGCTGTTGTTCTTCGCCACACCCTTGGTCTTCGCCTTCGCCAACCTGGTTATCCCATTGCAGATCGGCTCGCCGGACGTCGCCTTCCCGCGGCTCAACGCGTTCTCGTACTGGCTCTACCTCTTCGGCGCGACCCTGGCCTGCATCGGTTTCGTGACGCCCAGCGGCGCGGCCGACGGCGGCTGGACGTTCTACCTGCCACTCAACGACATCGTGAACTCACCTAGCTCGGGTACCGACTTCTGGATCATCGGCCTGGCCATCTCGGGTCTGGGCACGATTCTGGGTGGCGTCAACTTCGTGACCACGATCATCACGCTGCGCGCGCCGGGCATGACCATGTTCCGGATGCCGATCTTCACCTGGAACATCCTGGTCACCGCGATCCTGGTGTTGCTCGCCTTCCCGATCCTGACCGCCGCGCTGTTGGTGCTGTGGGTCGACCGGCATCTGGGCGGGCAGGTCTATGCGGCCAACAACGGCGGCGCCATCCTCTGGCAGCACCTGTTCTGGTTCTTCGGCCACCCCGAGGTCTACATCCTGGCGCTGCCGTTCTTCGGTGTGGTGTCCGAGATCTTCCCGGTATTCAGCCGCAAGCCATTGTTCGGTTACAAGGGCCTGGTGCTGGCGACGCTGTCCATCGGTGCTCTCTCGCTGACGGTGTGGGCGCACCACATGTTCGCCACCGGCGCTGTGCTGCTGCCGTTCTTCTCGTTCATGTCGTTCTTGATCGCCGTGCCGACCGGACTGAAGTTCTTCAACTGGATCGGCACCATGTGGAAGGGCTCGATCACCTTCGAGACACCGATGCTGTTCTCGGTGGGCTTCCTCGTCACCTTCCTGTTCGGCGGACTCACCGGGGTGATCTTGGCCTCGCCCCCGCTGGACTTCCACGTCTCCGACAGTTACTTCGTGGTGGCCCACTTCCACTATGTCCTGTTCGGCACCATCGTCTTCGCGGCCTACGCCGGCATCTACTTCTGGTTCCCGAAGTTCACCGGCCGCTATCTCGACGAGAAGCTCGGCAAGCTGCACTTCTGGCTGACCTTTTTCGGCTTCCACACCACCTTCCTGGTGCAGCACTGGCTCGGCGCCGAGGGCATGCCGCGCCGCTACGCCGACTACCTGCCCGGGGACGGC
>JAOPUZ010000027.1 GCA_025966315.1 Frankiales bacterium
GGTGGCGATGAAGTACTCGAGCACCGACAGGCCCTCGCGGAAGTTCGCCTTGATCGGGCGCGGGATGATCTCGCCCTTCGGGTTGGCCACCAGACCACGCATACCCGCGATCTGACGCATCTGCATCATGTTTCCGCGAGCACCGGAGTTCACCATGATGTACACCGGGTTGGTCTTCGGGAAGTGAGCTTCCATCTCTTTGGCAACCTCGCTGGTCGCCTTGGTCCAGACCTCGACCAGCTCCTGACGGCGTTCGTCAGCGGTGATCACACCACGCTGGTACTGCTTCTCGATCTTCTCCGCGTCGGCCTCGTACCGCTCCAGGATCTCGGCCTTGCGCGGCGGCGTCACGACGTCGTCGATGGCGATCGTGATGCCCGAGCGCGTTGCCCAGTGGAAACCAGCCGACTTCAGCGCGTCCAGCGTCTGCGCCACCGCGACCTTCGGATAACGCTCAGCCAGGTCGTTGACGATCTGGCCGAGTTCCTTCTTGGTCACTTCGTAGTTGACGTAGCGGTAGTCGTCGGGCAGCGCGTCGTTGAACAGCGTCCGGCCGAGAGTGGTCTGCACGAGCAACTGCTCGCCCGGCACCCACTCTTCCGGCGCGACCCACTGCTCTTCACCCTTGCCATTGTCGACGGAGGTGACGCCGTGCAGTCGGATCCGAACCGGAGCGGACAGGCCGAGCGACTTGGAGTCGCGCGCCATGATCGCTTCGGCCTGGGACGAGAACGCCCGGCCGGCACCTTCCTGCTGCTCACGCATGGTCGTCAGGTGGTACAGGCCCAGGATCATGTCCTGGGTCGGCATGGTCACCGGACGGCCGTCGGCGGGCTTGAGGATGTTGTTCGTCGACAGCATCAGGATGCGGGCTTCGGCCTGCGCCTCGGCCGACAGCGGCAAGTGAACCGCCATCTGGTCGCCATCGAAGTCGGCGTTGAACGCGGTACAGACCAGCGGGTGGATCTGGATGGCCTTACCTTCGACCAACTGGGGCTCGAAGGCTTGGATGCCCAACCGGTGCAGGGTCGGTGCGCGGTTCAGCAGCACCGGGTGCTCCCGGATGACCTCTTCCAGCACGTCCCACACGACCGGACGAGCACGCTCGACCATTCGCTTGGCCGACTTGATGTTCTGCGCGTGGCTCAAATCGACCAGGCGCTTCATCACGAACGGCTTGAATAGCTCCAGGGCCATCTGCTTGGGCAGACCACACTGGTGCAGCTTCAGCTGCGGGCCGACCACGATGACCGAACGGCCGGAGTAATCCACGCGCTTGCCGAGCAGGTTCTGGCGGAACCGGCCCTGCTTACCCTTGAGCAGATCCGACAGCGACTTCAGCGGGCGGTTGCCCGGCCCGGTCACCGGACGGCCACGACGACCGTTGTCGAACAGCGCGTCCACGGATTCCTGCAACATCCGCTTCTCGTTGTTCACGATGATCTCGGGCGCACCCAGATCGATCAGTCGCTTGAGGCGGTTGTTCCGGTTGATCACGCGGCGGTACAGGTCGTTCAGGTCGGACGTGGCGAAACGGCCACCGTCGAGCTGCACCATCGGACGCAGATCCGGCGGGATGACCGGCACGCAGTCGAGCACCATGCCCTGCGGCGAGTTGGTGGTGTTCAGGAACGAGGCGACGACCTTGAGCCGCTTCAGGGCGCGGATCTTCTTCTGGCCCTTGCCTGAACGGATCGTCTCGCGCAGCGACTCGGCCTCGGCGTCGAGATCGAAGCCGGCGATGAGCGTCTGCAACGACTCGGCTCCCATACCGCCGGTGAAGTACTCACCGAAGCGGTCCCGCAGTTCGCGGTAGAGCATTTCGTCCGAGATCAGCTGCTTGACGTCCAGCTTGCGGAAGGTGTCCATCACCTCGTCGAGGCGATCGATCTCACGCTGCGCGCGGTCACGCAGCTGACGCATCTCGCGCTCGCCACCCTCGCGAACCTTGCGCCGGACATCACTCTTGGCACCCTCGGCCTCGAGCTCGGCCAGATCGGTCTCGAGCTTCTTGGCGCGGGCGTCGATGTCGGCGTCGCGGCGCTTCTCCAAAGTGGATTTCTCCGCGCTGACCTCGGCCTCGAGGGTCGGCAGATCGCGGTGGCGGTTGTCCTTCTCCACTGCGGTGATCAGGTACGCGGCGAAGTAGATGATCTTCTCGAGATCCTTCGGCGCCAGGTCGAGCAGGTAGCCCAACCGGGACGGCACACCCTTGAAGTACCAGAAGTGCGTGACCGGGGCTGCCAGTTCGATGTGCCCCATCCGCTCACGACGCACCTTGGCGCGAGTGACCTCGACGCCGCAACGCTCGCAGATGATGCCCTTGAACCGGACTCGCTTGTACTTACCGCAGTAGCACTCCCAGTCCCGGGTGGGACCGAAGATCTTCTCGCAGAACAGACCGTCCTTCTCAGGCTTGAGAGTCCGGTAGTTGATCGTTTCGGGCTTCTTGACCTCACCGTGGGACCACTGACGGATGTGGTCCGCGGTCGCCAGACCGATACGCAACTCGTCGAAGACGTTGACGTCGAGCAAGGTTCCTACCTTCTCTGCTCTATAAAACTGTTAACCACTGTTAGTTCGGAACTGGCGCCGTCCTCCCGCTCGTCCAGGGCGGAAGGTCGGCGGCCAGAACTAAACCTCTTCGACGCTGCTCGGCTCGCGCCGGGACAGGTCGATACCCAACTCTTCCGCAGCGCGGAAGACGTCGTCGTCGGTGTCACGCATCTCGACGGCGATACCGTCGCTGGACAGCACCTCGACGTTCAGGCAGAGCGACTGAAGCTCCTTCAGCAGCACCTTGAACGACTCGGGGATGCCCGGTTCGGGAATGTTCTCGCCCTTGACGATCGCCTCGTACACCTTGACGCGGCCGAGGATGTCGTCGGACTTGATGGTGAGCAGCTCCTGCAACGCGTATGCCGCGCCGTAGGCCTGCATCGCCCAGCACTCCATCTCACCGAAGCGCTGGCCACCGAACTGTGCCTTACCACCCAGCGGCTGCTGCGTGATCATCGAGTACGGCCCGGTCGAACGAGCGTGGATCTTGTCGTCCACCAGGTGGAGCAACTTCAGGATGTAGACGTAACCCACCGAGACCGGCTCCGGGAACGGATCCCCGGACCGACCGTCGATCAGGTTCGCCTTGCCGGTACGACCGATCAGCTGGTCCCCGTCACGGGTTCGCAGCGTGGAGTCGAGCAGGCCCGTGATCTCTTCCTCACGGGCACCGTCGAACACCGGCGTCGCCACGTTGGTGCCGGGGGTTCCCTGTCGAGCCGGTTCGGGAAGCCGGGCCGCCCAGTCAGGCGTGCCTTCAACTTCCCAGCCGGTCTTGGCGACCCACCCGAGGTGCGTTTCCAGGACCTGTCCGACGTTCATCCGGGACGGCACACCGAGCGGGTTGAGCACGATGTCGACCGGGGTGCCGTCGATCAGGAACGGCATGTCCTCCGGCGGCAGGATCTTGGCGATGACGCCCTTGTTCCCGTGCCGTCCGGCCAGCTTGTCGCCGTCCTGGATCTTCCGCTTCTGGGCGATGTACACCCGGACCAGCTCGTTCACGCCCGGGGGCAACTCGTCGCCGTCCTCGCGTGAGAACACCCGGACGCCGATCACCTTGCCGTCGCCACCGTGACTGACCTTCATCGAGGGGTCCCGCACCTCGCGGGCCTTCTCGCCGAAGATGGCACGCAGCAGGCGCTCTTCCGGAGTCAGCTCGGTCTCACCCTTGGGCGTCACCTTGCCGACCAGCACGTCACCGGTCACCACGTCGGCGCCGATCCGAATGATGCCGCGCTCGTCGAGGTCGGCGAGCACCTCATCGGAGACGTTCGGGATGTCCCGAGTAATCTCTTCGGCACCGAGCTTGGTGTCGCGAGCGTCGACTTCGTGTTCGTCGATGTGAATCGAGGTCAGCACGTCGTCCTGGACGATGCGCTGGTTGAGGATGATGGCGTCCTCGTAGTTGTGGCCTTCCCATGGCATGAACGCCACGAGCAGGTTCTTGCCGAGCGCCATCTCACCCATGTCGGTGGACGGACCGTCGGCCAGCACCTGGCCGACCTCGACCCGGTCACCCTCGTTCACGATCGGCTTCTGGTTGAAGCTCGTGCCCTGGTTTGAGCGAGCGAACTTCGACAGCCGGTAGGTGTTGCGAGTGCCGTCGTCGGCCATCACGGTGATGTAGTCGGCGGACAACTCCTCGACCACACCGGGCTTGTCGGCAACAACGACGTCCGCGGCGTCTACGGCAGCGCGCAGCTCCATGCCGGTACCGACCAGCGGGGACTCCGAGCGCAGCAGCGGCACGGCCTGACGCTGCATGTTCGCACCCATCAGGGCACGGTTGGCGTCGTCATGCTCGAGGAACGGGATCATGGCCGTCGCGACCGACACCATCTGGCGCGGCGACACGTCCATGTAGTCGACCTCGGCCGGGTCGAGCAGCTCGACCTCGCCGCCCTTCTTACGGCACAGCACCTTGTCCTCGGCGAAGTCACCTTGGGCATCGATCAGCGCATTGGCCTGGGCGATGGTGTGCTTGTCTTCCTCGTCGGCCGTCAGGTAGTTGATGTGGTCGGTGACCTTGCCATCGACGACCTGGCGGTACGGGGTCTCGACGAAGCCGAACGCATTCACCCGGGCGTAGGACGCGAGCGAGCCGATCAGGCCGATGTTCGGGCCTTCCGGGGTCTCGATCGGGCACATCCGGCCGTAGTGCGAGGTGTGAACGTCACGGACCTCCATGCCCGCACGGTCCCGGGACAAACCACCCGGGCCGAGCGCGGACAACCGGCGCTTGTGGGTCAGACCGGCCAGCGGGTTGGTCTGATCCATGAACTGCGACAGCTGCGACGTTCCGAAGAACTCCTTGATGGAGGCCACCACCGGGCGGATGTTGATCAAGGACTGCGGCGTGATCGCCTCGACGTCCTGGGTCGTCATCCGCTCGCGAACCACTCGCTCCATCCGGGACAGACCCACTCGGATCTGGTTCTGGATCAGCTCACCGACGGTGCGGAGCCGGCGGTTGCCGAAGTGGTCGATGTCGTCCACTTCGTAGTCGGACTCGCCCGCGTGCAGGCGGACCAGGTACTCGATCGTCTTGACGATGTCGTCCTCGGTCAATGTGCCGTGGCTGATCGCGGTGTCCACGCCGAGCTTCTTGTTGGCCTTGTAACGACCAACCTTGGCCAGGTCGTAACGCTTGGAGTTGAAGAAGAGATTCTCCAGCAGGGCCTGGGCGGACTCGCGCGTCGGCGGCTCGCCCGGGCGCAGCTTGCGGTAGATGTCGAGCAGCGCCTCGTCCTGACCCGGGATGTGGTCTTTCTCCAGGGTGGCGAGGAGCGTCTCGGACCAGTGGAAGTGCTCACGGATGCGGTCCGCGCTCCAGCCGAGGGCCTTGAGCAGGACGGTCACCGGCTGGCGGCGCTTGCGATCGATCCGCACGCCGACCGTCGAACGCTTGTCCACATCGAACTCGAGCCAGGCACCGCGGCTGGGGATGACCTTGACCGAGTACACGTCGACGTCAGACGTCTTGTCGAGATTGCGATCGAAGTAGATGCCAGGCGAGCGCACCAGCTGCGACACGACGACCCGCTCGGTGCCGTTGATGACGAAGGTTCCCTTGCGGGTCATCACCGGGAAGTCACCCATGAACACCGTCTGGCTCTTGATCTCGCCGGTGGTGTTGTTGGTGAATTCCGCCGTGACGAACAGCGGTGCGGCGTAGGTCATGTCCTTGTCTTTGCACTCCTCGATGGAGGCTTTGACGTCCTCGAAACGAGGCGAGGAAAAGGACAACGACATGGAGCCGGAGAAATCTTCGATCGGCGAGATCTCATTCAGGATCTCTTCGAGTCCGGAGACGGCGGTCGGGTCAGTGCCGGGTGAATCAGTGAGTCGCGCCTGCCGGTCCTTCCACGCTTCGTTGCCGACCAGCCAGTCGAAAGATTCCGTCTGCAAGGCCAGCAAGTTCGGGACCTCTAACGGCTCCCGGATCTTGGCGAAGGAAGTACGAGGCGGAGATCCTGGGATCCCCTGAATGCTCGGTGTGTTCGGTAGGCCTGCGGCTGATTTTCCGGGGCGAGAGACTGCCAAGATGCGTCCTTCCGAGGACTGGGCCACTGCTGTCCCATGACGGTCGAGTCGAATCGACCTGGAGCAGCTCTTAAACTGTTCGCGACGCCCTCGGGTCGACTCGGGACAGTAGAAATTAGACCCTGCACGGGTCGACGGGTGTAAGAGGGCAGCGCAAAGAAGGAGTCTAGCCGTTTGCGGCGCGCCCTTCAAGCCGCCCGCGCGCCGTCAGCGCCAGCTAACCTCGGCCAACGGCTGAAAGCGCCGCCCGGAAGGGTCTTTCTCGACCTTCGCCGAAACGGTCGAGGCTGCCGCAGCGCTACCCCGGAACCATCCTCGGGAGAAGCAGCCCGCGCACAAAAAGGGTGCCCCGCCAGCGCCGCAACGTCAAGCATTTCGACGTCGAACTCCGCGCGTCGCGACCGATATGTCAGCATTATTGGCAAAGCCAAGGCAAAATTCGGCCTCCGGACACACGGGATTCCGCTCTCGTTCTCAGGACGGACGGGCGGCAAGCCCATGACACGCGGCTTATCGGACGTGCCGAATACTGGTCACATCCGCCGCGAAACAGGCGCGGCCGGATTGCCAGAAAGGGCTCACATGTTCGTCGTTGTCGTGACCAACCCAGACCAGCCAATGGCGCCACCGCGGGCCATCGGCCCGTTCGAGACCTACGACCTCGGCCAGGCTTTCAGTCAGACGCTGGTGGCGAAGTGGGAAGCCAGTGCCGACGCAGCCCCCACCGCCACCGTGGTCCGAATTGAGGAAGACATTCCAGGCGTCGTAGTCGGCGAGCTCTAGCGCCGACAACCGTTGACGAACGTTGACGAACGAACGTTGACGAAACGTTGACGAACCGAAAACAGCCTGAGAACAGAACTGTGGGCGGCCCGCCGAAGCGGACCGCCCACAGTTCGTAGTGCTCTTACTGCCTGGTAACTACTTGACCGTCACCGAGGCGCCGGCGCCTTCGAGGGCAGCCTTGGCCTTCTCGGCGGTCTCTTTGTTGACCTTCTCCAGGACGGACTTGGGTGCGCCGTCGACCAGATCCTTGGCCTCCTTGAGACCGAGGTTGGTGAGCGTACGCACCTCCTTGATGACCTGGATCTTCTTGTCGCCGGCACCTTCGAGGATGACGTCGAACTCATCCTGCTCGGCCTCGGCCTCGGCCGGAGCGGCGCCGCCGCCACCCGGGACAACCACGGCCTGCGGAGCGGCCGCGGTGACGTCGAACGTGTCTTCGAACTGCTTCACGAACTCCGACAGCTCCAGGAGGGTGAGCTCCTTGAAGGCATCGATGAGCTCGTCGGTGCTGAGCTTCGCCATGATGGGCGTCCTTTCTGATGTCGCCGGAAAAGCCGGCAGATGATGGGTTACTACTCCGCCGGCTCGGCGGGAGTTTCGGTGCTGGTCTCGGCGTCAGCCGGGGCCTCGATCGTCGCTTCGGCTACGGCAGTATCAACTGAGGCAGTCTCAACTGGGGCAGTTTCGACGGGTGCAGCCTCGGCCGGTGCAGCCTCGGCGGGGGCGCCGGGGGTTTTCTCTTCCAGAGCCTTGGCCAGCCGGGCAACCTGGGACAACGGTGCCTGGAACAGACCGGCAGCTCGGGTCGGCAGCGCCTTGAGGACCCCAGCGACCTTGGCCAACAGGACCTCACGCGATTCGAGGTCGGCGATTCGGCCGACCTCGGACGCGGTCAGCGTCTTGCCGTCCAGCACGCCGCCCTTGATGACCAGCAGCGGATTGGTCCGCGCGAAGTCACGCAGGCCCTTGGCCGCGGCGACCGGATCACCCTTGACAAAAGCAATCGCGGTCGGGCCGATGAGCAGACTCTCGTCCAGCGTGAGGCCGGCTTCGGTGGCCGCGCGCCGGGTGAGCGTGTTCTTCAGGACCGCGTACGTGGTCTCGCCACCCAGATTCCGGCGCAACTCGCTGATCTGTTTGACCGTCAACCCGCGGTACTCGGTGATCACGGCAGCGGACGAGTCGTTGAAGTGCTGCACGATCTCGGCCACCGCGGTGACCTTCTCGGTGTTCGGCATGTTCCTCCTCTCCTACGTCCATAGCTGGCGACGTAGTGCGGACAGGCAACCGAACCGAGCCCTGGAGAAACAAGAACGCCCCGGCGCAAGCAGCACGGGGCGGAAGCGGCGAACCGCATCGAACCGTCCGACCTGCGCGGGTCGCTCCGGCGCTCCGGAGCTGTTCGGTCGCACGTGCGCATGCGACGACCAGCGGTCTTTGGTGGATCGAAGACCACAGTACGGGCCGGGCCCCGGCCGACCAAATCAGCGAGGCGCTAACGACGCCACGTCGAACCGAAGCAGACGAACGGCGCCGGGGCGTCGTAGCTGCGGGCGCAGGCCGTAGCCAGGGCCTGGGACGAGTCGACGCCGGCGGCGAGCAACTCGTGATAGGCGATCATCACCTCGGCGGCGACATCGTCGCGCACCCGTGCCACTCCCGACACCACACTGCGGCTGCCCAGCCGGAGCAGCACGCTGGTCAGGCCGAGCGCTTCGTCGCCGGGGCGGATGGTGGCACGCCCGACCTCGCAGGCCGACAACACGACGTGCTCGGCGGTGCGGACGTTCTGGTCCAGCTCGTAGGCGAATACCGAGCCATCGGCCAGCCGGACCGAGGAGAACAGCGGGTTCTCGGCCTGGTGCTGCCCATGCGCCGCCACGTGCACCACGCGGGCACCGCTGATCGCAGTCACGAACTGATCCCGGCCCGAATCGACGGTCGCCGAGACCGGGACGTCGGACCACAGCTTGGCCACCGTGCGCACCTCGTCGGCGGCCCGCAGCAGGTCGGGGCCGGCCAGCGCACTGACCGAGAGCTCGCCGGTGCGTGGCGCCGTTCGCGCCGCCAGCCAGGCCGTCGCCGACGGTGCCACCACCACCGGCCGCCCGATCAGCGACGGGAACATCCCCCACGGCAGCGTGGCCAGCACGCCGGTCGGCACGATCACCAACCGGCGATCACTCAGGTTCAACGGTGCGATCAGGATCTTGTCGAGCAGCGCCAGACTGCGATTAAGCGAGGTCGTGACGGCCTTGCGCATCGGATCGGGCAAAGCCATCGAGGCCAGCACATCAAGGTCGGCGCGGACCCGTTGGCCAAGCTCGCCGACCGTCGAGGCAGCCGCCAACGGGCAGATCGTGGAACGACTGCCGTCGTCGGTGACCGCGCTCAGCTCGTCGCGGACCTGCAGGAAGCTCACCAAAACCGCGCCGAATTCGGCGAGACCGGCCCGAATCTGACCGATCCGCGCTGGTCGGCGCGCCGGCCCGGAACCCCCGATTCGCCAGGAATGCGAACGTAGGAGGCGCTGCAACTCGGCGATTCGACGACTCAGCTCGACGGCCCGCGGCCCAGCGACGTCCTCCCGCAGCGAATCGTGGGCTTGCCGCAGTTCGGCCAGCAGCTGGGCTACTTCCGGGTCTTCGGGCTGCTTGACCGGAACCAGCCGGCTGGATACGGCCCGTCCCCGTTCGACCGCCTCGACTACGGCCGACGGCCGACCCGACTCCTGGGCCAGGGCCAGATCGAGCTCGACCAGCCGGCGCCCGTGAATGGCGCTGCCTGATTGCAGATCGATGCTGCCGAAGCGCGCTTGATAGCTGGACAACTCGTCAAGTCCACGACGCACCTCACTGCGGGCCCCGGCTTGATCGCCACCAGCCCGGGCGAAGCTGGCCCGCAGATATTTCAGGTATAGCCGGGCCGAGACCGAATCAGCCGTGCCGGAGCGCGAGCGTCCGATCAGCTGCGCTGCCTCGGGGAGTCGCTGTTCGGCGATGAGGCACTCGATCTCGATCAATTGCGCCAGCCGCGCCTGGGGCAGCAAGCCCACCGCTTGAAACTCGGCGACCAGCCGCCGAGCGGGCTTGATCAGCCGGGACGGTGGTCTCCCGGCGGCTACGTCTGCCTGCAGAAGCACCAGTTCGGCCAGCCGTCGCCAGGAATCATTACCGCGTCGCCGGAACCGGTCCCGGGCGCTACCGGCCAGCCGACGAGCCGCGTCCGCCTCATCGGCGAGCAGCGCGCACTCGGCCCGGGTCAGTTCGACCTCGCCTACATCCTTGAACAGCCGGTCGTTGCGAAACAGCGTCGCCGCCTGTAGCAGCACGTCGTCGGCCTCACGATGCAAACCCCCGGCGAGCAGGACCTTGGCCCGGTCGAGGAGGACGGCGGCCTCGGAAATGTCGGCCTGCAGGCCGCGCGCGTAGTCCATCAGCCGGAGCGCCTCGGCCAGGTTGCCGGCAAAGAACTCCACGCAGCCGACGTTGTGGTAGGCCTTCGCCTCCTCCACCCGCAACTCCGCGGTGTGGGCCAGACTCATGGCCCGGGTCCAGTCGACCCGAGCCGGCCCGATCCGGCCGAGGTACAGGTGTAACGCACCCCGATTGAGCAGGATGTTGCACGCCGCGCCCGGATCGGCGTAGTCCAGCAGCGCCACCGCTTTGTCCAGATGCCGCAAACCCTCGTCGAACTGACCGCCCCGTACCCGCATGAACCCGTGCTGCAGATGCAGATGCACGCCGATCTCAGGGTCGTCCTGCTCGGCGACGTAGCGATCGACCCGCGCGAGGGTCTCCAGACCTCGGTCCAGACCGGACAGTTCTGATTCGCTCACCGCGGTACTCATCGTGATCCGCGCCGCCAGCACCACCTGGTCGCGATCGCCATCCTCGCGGTTTCGATCCAGCACCTGCCGGGCGCGCCGGAAGTGGCTGATCGCCTGCGCCGGGCGACCCGCATTGTTCTCGGCCACGCCCCGTCGGTGTAGCGCGCGAGCGCGAGCCAACGGCGAGTCACCGCTGTCGGCCATGTCGCTTGCCTCCGTGCCGCTGGTCTCGGCGCCTACGCCTTCGCCGGCGTCGGGATGTGGCAGAGCGAGGTGACCGCGGCCCAGCCCCGTTCCAAGGCCGCCGCCGGACTTATATCGTTGTGATTGGTCGCCTTCCTCAGTTCGGCCAACAGCTGACCGGCCATCACCGGGGCGGCGAACGACGTGCCGCTCCAGGTCGAGAACCCACTGCGGAAATCGTCGGGATCGATCGTCGATCGCCGGCCGTGGCCCGGTATCGCCAGTTCGGCCATGGCCTGCAACGACCCGTTCATCGTCTTCGGAACCGTGCTGACCAGTGCTGCACCGGGACGGTAGGAGACCACCCAGTCCCCCGCGTTGGTGAACAACGCCTTGGACCGTCCGCTCGGGTTGTCGGCGCCGACACTCACCACCGGGCAGGCCTCGAGGGACACCTTGAGCTGTGACTTGGCGTGTGGCGCGAAACCGGCCGGGTACATGTGACGGGTGGTCGCATCATTCCCCGCCGCGGCCACCACGATCACGCCGAGCTTGCCGAGCTCTTCGAGCGGGACGAGAAGCTGGTGATCGAACGCCTTCGCGGCCGGCAACTCGTGGTAGTAACCCATCGAAATCGAGACAACATCCACGAAGAGCTTCGGCCGGTTCTCGGCCTGCGCGATGGCCTGCCGAATGATCAGCCGGTTCAAGGCGCTCAGGAAGTCCTTCTCGGGAATCGACCCGTCACCGTGAATCACCCTGATCATCACGATGTTGGCGTCCGGGCAGGTCTGCCGGATCAACCCGGAAATAAAGGTGCCATGCCCGGCGACCGGGTCCAGCACGCCCTCGAGTGGATCGTCGATCGCCGACTTCATTTCCGGGCTCGGGCCGTCGCTGGCGTCGGTCATACCAATCGGCAGACCATCTACGTGGGGGTGCCGATCGACGACCGAGTCGGGCAGCCAGTCGTGGTCGCCGGCACCGGTATCGAGGATCGCGACCCGCGGGCGGCGCCCATGCCAGTCTTCGGACCTGATCCGGAACGGCTCCGGGCCTAGCCACTCGACCGGGGATCGGCCACCACGACCGGGCACCCCGTACTCCGCGCTCGGCCCGGTGACACCGCTACTGCCCATCAGACTGCTGCTGCCCATCAGGCTCGTGGCGCCGAAGAAGCCACTGCTGCCCATCAGGCTGGTCGCGCCCAGGAAGCCGCCTTTATCGTCACCGGCATTGGCCGTGAACAGGTGATCGAGGGTCACCCACTTCTCCATCGCGGACCAGATGGACTCGGGTTGTTCGTCATCGGTCGCGGACCCGGCCGTATCGGCGTCGGGTTCACCCGCTGCGCCATAGCGCTCCTCGGCTGCTCGGCGGCGCAAGATTGAGCGGTACTCCTGCAGCACGCTCCACGCGTCCGGCGGCGGTGTCGGTGTGTTGCGATCCCTCGGCACCAGTTCCAGCCGGACCAGGATGATCCGTGCCGCCAGCTCGCTCACCGAGCCACCGGGCTGGTAGCTGTCCGCGTCCTGGTCGGCGTCGGTGGACGCGCTGACGAACGAATCCCAATCGAGCGGTTCGACGACCAGGTCATCCCGCGACTCGAGGTCAGCGTCCGACTCAGCTGACGTCTCGCGCTGACGGTCGTTACCTGCCCCGCGGGCGGCGATTCGTGCGTCGGCGTTTTCCGCCACCGCCAGCAGCGCCCGGTCATAATCGCGCTTGCGTGAGATCCGCAACCCGAACGGCTCGGCCGCGTCATCGAGGGTCTGGATGACCAGTGGCGAGAGATGCTCCAGCCGCAGCAACAAGTTGGCGCCGACGTAGACCGTCGGCCGCACGGACGGCTGATCGGCCAGCCGCGGGGCCGTATCCGGATCGAGTACCCGAGAGTTGTGCCGGTTCAGCACGTAAGCCGGCGGACTCAGACTCGGTTCCTTACGACGTGGTGTCGAGGAGCTCGTGAGGTTGGACGGCGGCGGACTGGAGGTCATGCTTACCCCGGTTTCGGCGAACGTGCGGAACTGGACTGAGAGTGGCGGCCGCTATCAGAGTTCGACGGCGGGCGTGATCACCGGCTGACGAAGGTCATCGCCGCCAGCGGCTCGGACCACGAATCGGGTCATGCCGTGCGGCACGTCGTCGAAGACGAACCGGCCGTCCGCATCGGCCTGGGTGTGCATTTTGGTGGCGACCTGGCGGAGTTCGACGGTTACGCCGCCGCCGGGAGCGGCCCAGCCATCGATGCGAACCCGGTCCGGTCCGTCGGCAGCGATCGTGATCATGGTCGTGATGGTGTCACTCGTGAAGGTCAGCGTTTTGACCGCATCCGTTCCCGCGCTGCGAGCCATCGCCTCGGCTGGCATGAGCTGCAGCTCGGCGAGCTCGGCTTTGAGCGCGTCGAGGGTCAGCGCGAACTGCAAACGCTCGACCAGGTCCGACGGCACCGGGTCCATGCGGTCGTACATCAGCGCCATCCTGGCCAGTACGTGCCCATCCTTGGCGTCCAGCGGCTGGTCGGCGGGAACATCCTGTTCGTTCGCGGCATGCTGACTCATCACATCTCCCATTGCGAGTCGGTCGCCAGTGCAGACCTCAACTTGGCCAAGCACCGACCACGGGTCGGACCGATACTGCCCATCGGCATGCCCAGCGAGCGGGCCAGTTCGGCATAATCTGGACGATCGGCGAAGGCAATCACCCTCAGCAGCTGCCGGCAACGCTCCGGCAACTCGGCCACGTGCCGCCACAGCACCTCATCGGTGGCATCGCGAACCACCAATTCTTCGAGCGCGGGTTGACCGCCCGAACCGAGGTCCTCGTCGCCGAGATCCTGCGGCATCATCCGCTGCTCCCCGCGGCTCACCCGCCAGGCCTCCCGGCGGGACGTGACGATCAACCACTGCAATACCGACCGTGGGTCGGCGATCGCGTTCGCGTGCTTCACCAGGGCCATCCAGCTCGTTTGGAGCACGTCCTCGGCGGACGCAATGTCCAACCGCTGCGCTCGGACCGTGTGCCAGAGGATCGGCGTCAACAGTGCTACCAATTCGCCCATCGCGTCGGATTCACCCTCGCGATAACGCTCGAATGCGGCCCCGGCCCGGAAGGCCAGCGTTCGTTCCTCAGCTTCTGCGTTGATCATCTTCGCCACACCAATCTGATCGGAGCGACCGGACGCACTGCCCTCGTCTGGCGGAAACGGGTGACCGAGTTGAGCAAGAGCCTAGAACCTCCGGGTGCATTCGTGACCACGCTCTGTGAAGAGATGCAGGCACCGCGCCTGATACCTCCGAGCCGGAAGTTCGAAGCGTCTGGTCGGAGCGCCGATCCGCGTGCGGGCGTATCAACCCCGAGTGCCGACGCTCTTGGTCTAGGTAGGGCAGCTGGGGACGCATTGGCGGGCACCATGACGACCGAGGATGGTCATGACGGATCAGTTGTGCATGACGCGACAGGCAGAACCGTGGCGGACTGCGGGGGCGTCCGGCAGGTACCGGGCCCATGCTCCACTGACGGCCATAAATCTGGCCGAATTGAGCACAGTGGCCAGCGGTAGCGACCTGATTTTGGCCGCCCGGGCCTGGGGTCACGCGCTGGGGCGCTTGCATGGCAGGAGTGCGACGACCGCCCCCTCCGGCCGTCCGATCGAGGTGCCCGTGACCGTCGCGCGAAAGCCCTGGATCCTGCGGCCGGACTCGGTGCCTGCCCACGTCCAGCCGGACACGGCCCACGCGCGGGACCTGCTGCGCATGTTTCGTACCGATCGCCGGATCCGGCGGTCGCTCGACGTCCTGAGCCGGCAGTGGCAGGCAAGTTGCCTGATGCACGGCGACGCGACCAGCTCCAACGCGGTCGTCCGGCGAACCGGACCGTATTTATGGCAAGTCTGCCTGGTCGGGCTGGACCAGACCGGCATGGGCGATCCGCGCTGGGATCTGGTGTCGGCCTACGAGAGCCTGGGCTGGAACGCCCGCCATCGACGGCTGGCCTCCCGGCCGATTCTGCGGGCCCTGTGCACGGGATATCGGGCCGAACACGGACCGGCACGGTTGGATCGCGACGCACTGGTCAGCCGGGCCGCGCTTACGGCGTATCAGGCCGCGATCGCGCCGGGTTTCCGCCGCCGACCCGAGGTCGCACAGCTGTACGTCGATCGATTGCGTCAGTTGGCCGAAGCACCGCGGCACACGCCTTGGGACGACGAAAGCGCCGTCCCAACCTGAGCTGGAACGGCGCTTTCGATGCGATGCGATGCGATGTGCGATGAAGCCGGCTACGACTGACTCAGACGTTCGAGTCCTCGAGCAGGTTGCGCGTGCGGTTGGTGTCGACCGGGATGCCCGGGCCCATCGTCGTGGCGAAGTTGACCTTCTTCACGTACTTGCCCTTGGCCGAGGACGGCTTCGCCCGCAGCACCTCGTCCAGCGCCGCGCCGTAGTTCTCGACCAGCTGTTCGGGGCTGAATGACGCCTTGCCGATAACCAGGTGCAGGTTGGACTGCTTGTCCACCCGAAACGTGATCTTGCCGCCCTTGATGTCGGCGACGGCCTTGGCTACATCGGGGGTGACGGTGCCGGTCTTCGGGTTCGGCATCAGGCCACGGGGGCCTAGGATCCGGGCGATGCGGCCAACCTTGGCCATCTGGTCCGGGGTCGCGATCGCGGCGTCGAAGTCCAGGAAGCCGGCGGTGATGTCGGCGATCAGGTCGTCGCTACCCACGCGGTCGGCACCGGCAGCTTCGGCCGCGGCGGCCTGCTCGCCGGTGGCGAATACGATCACGCGAGCGGTCTTACCGGTGCCGTGGGGCAGGCTGACCACTCCGCGGACCATCTGGTCAGCTTTGCGGGGGTCTACGCCGAGTCGCATGGCGACCTCGACCGTGGCGTCGAATTTGCTCGGCGACGTCTGCACCGCGAGCTGCGCCGCCTCGAGCGGGCTGTAGATCTTGTCGGCTTCGATCAGCTTGGCGGCTTCTTCGTAGGCCTTGCTTCGCTTGGTCATGCGCTTGCTCTCCTCATCCAGATCGGTGGTCAGCGGACGCCGACGGTCGGCGACCTCCCACCCGTGCTATTCAGGCATAATCTATTCAGCAGAACCCGTCAGTCGGTGACGGTAATTCCCATCGAGCGAGCCGTACCGGCGATGATCTTGGCCGCCTGGTCGATGTCGTTCGCGTTCAGATCTTCTTTCTTGGTCTCGGCGATCTCGCGTACCTGAGCCATGGTCACCTTGGCGACCTTGGTCTTGTGCGGTTCGCCGGAGCCCTTGGCCACACCGGCCGCCTGGAGCAGCAACTTCGCTGCCGGCGGCGTCTTGGTCACGAACGTGAACGAGCGGTCTTCATAGACCGAGATCTCGACCGGGATGACCTGGCCGCGTTGTGACTCGGTGGCCGCGTTGTAGGCCTTGCAGAACTCCATGATGTTGACGCCGTGCTGGCCGAGCGCGGGGCCGACCGGCGGCGCGGGGTTGGCCGCGCCGGCCTGGATCTGCAGCTTGATGATCGCGGTGAGCTTCTTCTTGGGAGGCATGCTTCTTCTTCTCTGGTGAGTGCTGGATGTTCCGGGCTGGACGGATGACGCGCTAGATCTTGGCCACCTGGGCGAAGGACAGTTCGACCGGCGTCTCGCGTCCGAAGATCGACACGAGGACCTTCAGCTTGGCGTGCAGCGGATCGATTTCGTTGATCGTGGCCGGCAAGGTCGCGAACGGGCCGTCCATGACGGTGACCGACTCGCCGATCTCGAAGTCCACCTGCTCGACCGTGACCGCGCCGGACGAATCCGCCCCGGCGCCGCCCTTGGACTGAGACGGCGCCTTCGCGCTGGCCGGCGCGAGGATCTTGACGACCTCGTCCATCGACAGCGGCGACGGCTTGGACGTCGCGCCGACGAAGCCGGTCACGCCGGGTGTGTTGCGGACGGCACCCCACGAGTCGTCGGTCAGATCCATGCGAACCAAGATGTAGCCGGGGAAGACCTTGCGGTTGACCTGCTGCCGCTTGCCGTTCTTGATCTCGACGACCTCTTCGGTCGGCACCTCGACCTGGTAGATGTAATCCTCCATGTCGAGGGACGAGATGCGGGTTTCGAGGTTGGTTTTGACCTTGTTCTCATAACCCGCATAGGAGTGGACGACGAACCAATCCCCGGGGGCTCGCCGCAGCGCCGTGCGCAGTTCCTCGACCGGATCGGCATCCTCGGCCGCGACGTCGTCAGCGGCACTGTCGTCAGCGGCACCGGCATCGGTCGCGCTGGCAGCGGCACTGTCATCGGTCGCGCTGGCGGCGGCCGGCTGGGCCTTCAATTCGGCCTCGACTTCGGCCGCGGCCTCGGCCCACGCGGCGTCGGCCTGTTCCTCGGCGGCCTCGTTGTACTTCTCTTCGGCGCTCACGCCGTAGACCTGGTCCTCGACGTCCAGCGTCGGCAATACCGTCGGAGCCGCCGATTGTTCCGCTTCGTCCGGCACGTCGGGGCCGGCCGCAGTCTCGATAAGGTCGGTAATCTCGACGCCGTCGTCGACGACGGCGCTGGTCTGTTCTGACGTGTCCCGACCGTCCTGGTCGTCGAACTGGGTCACAGGCTCTCTTCCTTGCCTCTTGTGCATGGGGTGTTGCGGATAGGTTGGCTCACTCAGCCGAAGACGGCCAGCACGATCTTGGCGAAGCCCAAGTCCAGGCCGGACACCACCGCAACCATGATCACCACGAAGATCACGACGACGGTCGTGTACGTGATCATCTCTTTGCGGGAGGGCCACAGTACTTTCCGCATTTCGGCGACGGTCTCCCGAAGGCGGCGCCGGAAAGCCGTGAGCAACATCGGCAGCCAACGCCAGAGCAAACTGACGCCACCTGGCGATCCGTCACCGGATCTGCCGGGTCGCGAAGCCGGAGCGGCTTGCGTATCCGTCACGATCTCTCCTTTCGGGTTCTCGACCGCCCCGTCCAGCTGGAGCAGTCGAACACCATGGCGCAGGGGCGACAGGACTTGAACCTGCAACCGCCGGTTTTGGAGACCGGTGCTCTACCAATTGAGCCACGCCCCTTTGGCGAGCGCGACCTGAATCGGCCGGCACTCGCCACGGCTGGGTCAGCCGTCGGCGGGCATGCTTGCGCACGGCCGACTTCGACCCGAGGTGCAAGTCTAGGGGGTGCGGCCGATTGGACCAAAAACGCGTCCGCCGCGCCGGGGTGTCAGACCGGATGTGCTGGCGGCAACCGCACGGTCGCGCGGGCCTGAGCGAGAACCGTCTGCCCGTCAACGGTCGCGGACAGGTCGATCACGGCCCGGCGTTGCTCGGTGTCTACGGACCTGACCTTGCCGCTGACGATCAACGTGGCGCCCGGATCACGGCTGACCACGACCGGACGAGTGAACCGCACGCCGTATTCGAGCACCGCTCCTGGATCGCCGAGCCAGGCCGTGACCACGCGGACAGCGATGCCCATCGTGAGCATTCCGTGCGCGATGACCTCCGGCAGGCCCACCGCTACCGCGAATGCCTCGTCCCAATGAATCGGGTTGAAATCCCCCGAAGCTCCGGCGTAGCGAATCATGTTCTCGCGACGCAGCGGCACCTCGATGGCCGGCAACTGATCGCCCACCTGCACCTCGGTCACGGCGCTGGGGACCGTCATGCCGACGCCGTTCCGCGAGCCACCAACGTGGACAGTGCGGTCACGAGGTGCTCGCCCTGCAGGGTGCGCACCTCAGCGCGGGTGGTCAGGATGTCGTTACCCCCGGCCGCACGGATGTCGTCCACACTCACGACGACCTCGACGACATCGCCGGCCTGCAGTGGGCGGGTGTACTCGAAGCGTTGGGCGCCGTGCACGACCTTGGTGTAATCCAGGCCCAGCGCGGGATCGGCCACGATCTGGGCCGCGGCGTGCATCGTGATCAGGATTGGAAACGTCGGCGGCGCGATGACGTCGGCGTAGCCCAGCGCCCGGGCCGCCGCCGGCTCGCGATAGGCGGCCAAATCGTCCCCGAGCGCGTCGGCGAACTCGCGGATCTTCTCGCGCCCGACCTCGTACGGCGGGCTCGGCGGATAGGTGCGTCCGATAAATTCAGGATCGAGCGACATGGCCCCACCGTAGTGGAGCGGCCGCTGCGCACGGAGTCGATGCGCGCCCTACCTGTCCCGGCATTTTCACGGACCGGACGAACCGGGGTAGGACGCGCATCTCCCGAGGGAACTAGCGGGTCTCGCGGTGTTCGGTGTGCTTGCCGCAGTTGGGGCAGAACTTCTTGAGGTCCAGCCGGTCGGGGTCGTTGCGGCGGTTCTTCTTGGTGATGTAGTTACGGTGCTTACATACCTGACACGCCAAGGTGATCTTCGGGCGTACGTCGGTGGCTGCCACTGGTCGTGCCTTCCCATAGATGTTGCTTGATGCTGGATTTCGGTAGCGAGGGCCGGACTTGAACCGGCGACACAGCGATTATGAGCCGCTTGCTCTACCAGACTGAGCTACCCCGCCCTATCTTGCTTGCTGCATATTGCAGTGAGCCTCTTGGCGGCCCAGCAGAGCCCCCTTACGGAATCGAACCGTAGACCTTCTCCTGACCATGGAGACGCTCTGCCGACTGAGCTAAGGGGGCGAAGCGGTACGAGATCGACGCGCGAATTGTCTTCGCTCTGCGAGCCCGAACGCCCGGTGAATCGTACACGATCGTCGACTTCGCTCAGCAATCGAGCGGCGGCGGGGCCAGCTTCAGCGGCCAACCGGCCGGGCGAGCAGTCGCGCACCATCCGAGACGATATGCGGGCATGTTAAAGCCCTGGTGATCGCACGGGGGAACGACCACCAGGGCTCCCTAAGTA
>JAOPUZ010000039.1 GCA_025966315.1 Frankiales bacterium
TTGCCGTCACCGGCGCGCACAAAAGCGCAGCGGGCCGGCTCGCGCCGGCGACCCTCGGCCCGCGGCAAGCAGGCCGATTGGACCAGGTGCGCAATGCCAGACGCAGCGCGCTGCCGGGACCACATGCCACCCGCCGCCCACCGGCAGCACGTCGACCATCGCACGAGGTCGCCGTCGAGGACGCCCCTGGCGGCTGACGTCGAGGTGGGTCACGTACGAGCGGCGCAGCCCGAGCCTGACCTACCGAAATGATCTGGAGCCGCCGCGCATCGGCACGTTGCGCTCGTGCCCACCACCCTGGGCCGGGCGTTCGGGTTCACCTGTGCGCAGATGCGTATAGGAACCCAGTAACGAGACCGTGCGGATCTACGAGCTATTCCCCCGCCGCAAGGACCAGTACGAGCGCCGCGCCCGTGGCGAGAAGGTGATCCAGTGATCCCTCCCAACGCGAAACTCCCACCGTCGACCATGATCACCCTCTTTACGCTGCCGAAGCCCTTTGTCGGGCACATCGGAATGATCCAGCGCAACGCGATCCAGAGGACGGGCCGTACACCTTCTTCCTGGCGGACGCGGTCATTCTCACGGTTCCGTTCTGGCACCTGCCGGGCCGCCGCTCGCGGCGGCTGACGTGGCTCGGCGCGGTGCTCCTGCTCTTCGTGGTGCTGCTGAACCGGCGCACGGTCTGGCTCACGATCATCGTCGGGGCTGGCGGTCCTCATGGTGCGGCGGCGAAGGCTCAGCTGCCGGGTGGTCGCGACGGTCGTCTCCGCCGTGCTGCTCACGGCCTTGGTGTACGTCGCCTTGGGGGGTCCGAGGGCGAGGAGCAGCCCGTCGCCAGGTCGGCGGTCAACACGGGCACACTCGAATGGCGCATCCAGGGATGGTCTGAGCTGGTCCACGGCCTGTCGAACGATTTGGTACAGTGGTGATCGGCGAGCCCCTTGGGAGCGGGTTCACCCGCGAAGTGGAGGGGTCCGAGGGTGCAGGCCGAGCCGCACAACTTCTACGCGACGTTTCTCCTGCGGGGCGGCGTGGTCGGTCTGCTCGCGCGCGGTCTCCGGCGGCGAGGTCTGACCAGTGGGCTTTCCGCCATGCGACTGATCCGGCGGTCGGAGCCCGCGCAGACTCGCATCCTGTGGGTGTCGAGGGACGCCTCGTCTCGGATCTGCGCCCGGACGCGGCCAGCAAAGTGGTGCTGAGAGCGGTGGCGCGCGCACGGGCGGCGCCCGGAGGTGCGGTACTCGACCTGCGCGTCGGCGAGATCGTCGAGGTGCGCTCCGAGGCCGAGATCATGGCCACGCTGGACGCAAGGGGTGAGCTGGAGTCCCTCCCCTTCATGCCAGAGATGTTGCAGTTCTGCGGACGGCAGTTCAGGGTGGACAAGCTGGCCGTGAAGCTGTGCGACACCATCGGCTCGACCGGCATGTACCGGATGCGGAACGCCGTGCACCTCGCTGGGTTGCGATGCGACGGCCAGGCGCACGGCGGCTGCCAGACAGGCTGCCTCATCTACTGGAAGGAGGCTTGGCTCAGACGGGTGCACGCGGACGGGCGGGACACGGCCCGGCCGGTGCAGGGACCAACAGCGCCAGGCTGCACGCCCACGGCGCTGGCAGCGGCGACGCGCCAGGCCGGGAGCTCCGCGACGCAGGAGCGGTTCTCCTGCCAGGCGACCGAGCTGCTCCGCGCCGCGCCCACGCGCATCCCCGCCTGGGATGCCAGGCAGTACGTCTTCGACGTTCGGTCGGGCAACACTGGCGTCGTCGCCGCGGCCCGTGCGATCGCGGTCGGGGTGTTCAACGAGTACCAAGACTTCAGCCGGAGGTTCGTCCCGCGGCAGCTGCGGATCCGCGGCGGCGCGCGGTATCCCTTCATCGACGGGAAGCTGGAGAAGACCCCCGACAGCACCCTCGACCTACAGCCGGGCGAGCTCGTGCGGATCAAGAACAAGGAGGAGATCGTCCGGACACTGGACGTGAACAACAGCAACCGTGGGCTGACGTTCGACCCAGAGATGGTGCTGTACTGCGGCCAGCACGCGCGGGTGCTGCGCCGGGTCGAGCGCGTTATCGACGAGCCGACCGGCCGGCTGCTGTCGCTGCATCGTGCCTGCATCGTCCTGGAGAACGTGACCTGCCGCGGAGAGTTCCATCGGTGCTGCCCTCGCGCCGACTACCCGTTCTGGCGGGAGGCATGGCTCGAACGGGCCGACTAGACGTGGGTGCGTTGCCTGGACCTTTGCGGGACCTGCGGATCTTCGCCGGTCTCGTGCGAGAGCGGGGCTTGCGGCACACGGGCCGTGTGTGCGCGCTCGCCGTCCGGGGTCGCTGGATGGCTGCCTCCGACCGTCGCCGGGAGGCCGCGTTCGGGATCAGCAGCGACGGAGCGGTCGAGTTGCGGGAGCTGACCATCGACAGCGAGAACCGCGCCCTCGGCTTTCCATACGTGCCATCACCCGGGCTGCTGGTCGACACGCTGCTCGGCAGTCTCGACGAAGATCTGAGCCGGTTCTGCTTCGTCGACTTCGGCTCGGGTAAGGGCCGGGTTCTGCTGGTGGCCGCCCATCATCCGTTTCGCGAGGTCGTGGGCGTCGAGTTCTCACCGGAGCTGCACGAGATCGCGTCGAGCAACATCCGCAGCTACACCAGCACGGCGCGGCGCTGCCGGAACGTGCGCTCGGTCTGTGCCGATGCAACCAGCTTCCCGATTCCCGAACGCCCGAGGGTCCTCTACTTCAACAACCCCTTTGCGGAGCGGGTCTTCGCCAGGGTCCTCGCGAACATCCGCGCCGCGCACGAACGGGCGCCGCACCAGAGCTACGTGCTCTATCAGCAGCTCGCCGGCGACCTGGAGGCCGACCACACCGACAACATCGCGAGCTTGCAGCGGGCCGACTTCCTGCGCGAGCGACAGGTACGGTTCCCGTCCCGCCGGGCCCGTTTCCTGCTCGGCTCGTACGAGTTGCGGATCTTCGAGTCGGTCGGCTGACTACCACGTCCTCGACGCCGCGCCGCGCCGGATCTCGTCGTGGATCCAGGCGTACGTCTTCTGCATGCCGTGCTCGAGCCGGACGCTGGGCGCCCAGCCGAGGAGCTGTCGGATGCGGTCGATGCTGCTGTTGCGCCCGCGAACGCCCTTCGGCGCCGCGAGGTTGTAGTTGCGCATCAGCTTGACGCCCGCGATGTCCTCGACGATGTCGACCAGCTGGTTGATGGAGACCATCTGGTCGCTGCCCAGGTTCAGCGCGTCGGTGACGTCGCTGTGCATCAGGCGTTGCGTGCCGTCGACACAGTCGTCGATGTAGGTGAAGCTGCGCGTCTGCTCCCCGTCGCCCCAGATCTCGATCTCGTGCTTCCCGCAGAGCTTTGCCTGGATCACATTGCGGCAGATCGCGGCGGGCGCCTTCTCGCGCCCGCCGTCCCACGTGCCGTGCGGGCCGTAGATGTTGTGGTAGCGCGCCATGCGCGTGTGCATGCCGAAGTCCTCGCGGTAGTGCCGGCACATCCGCTCGCTGAACAGCTTCTCCCAGCCGTAGCCATCCTCGCGCATGGCGGGATAGGCGTCCTCCTCGCGCAGGCCCTCGTCCAGATCGGTGGTGCGCTGCTTGTCCTCGGCTTAGACGCACGCGGAGGAGGCGAAGAAGAACCTTTCGACGCCCGCGTCGCGTGACGCCATCAGAAGGTGGGTGTTGATCAGCACCGAGAGCATGCACAGCGCCTTGTTGTTCTCGATGAAGCCCATGCCGCCCATGTCAGCCGCGACGTTGTAGACGTCGCTCGCGCCCTCCACCGCTGCTTGGCAGCCGGGCAGGCCGTAATCGGATTGGGCGAGTTGGGAGCCAGCCTGCTCGCCGGCGATCACCTCGGAGATGCCGGTGCGGTTGAGCGGGGTGCCCGCGGCGGCCAGCGCGACGGCGATCTCGTCGATCGAGTACCCATCCGCGCGCAGCGCCAGGATCTTCTCCCGGGCGGCGTCCTTGGCCGGGCCGAGCGCGGTCCCGGCCGGGCGGTGGTGAAGAACTCGCGCGCCCCCGCGCGGAAGTCTTGCACCGCCGAGTTCAGCGCCGAGATGGTGTAGCCGAACCGGCTGCCACCTCCGCGGCCGGGGCGCCGTCGACCAGATAGGCGCGCAGCGCCTCGTAGCGGCGATGGGTGGGCCCGGTTGGGGTCAGGAAGAACTCGCCGCCCGGCCGCGTCAAGACCGGTGACTGGGGCAGTTCGCTGACTGGTCGATACCCGAAGCAGACCGCATCCGGCTCGTCATGGTCAACAATCGCGGCCGGGCGTGTCCGTCCGGGCCTGACTTTACAAGCATGTTCTTCAGGCGCTGCGACGTAAAGATGATCAACCGGGGAACGGCTACATCGGCCAGACTGTCGACCAGTCAGCGAGATCGACCCTACTGTCGACCCCCGACCCGGCACACCCGCAACGCAAGCCCTTCATCACCAGCGGATCCACAGTCACGGTGCCCAACCGCCACGCCGAACAAGGGGCCGGCGTCCGGCCGCGAAAATCGGCGCTAACCTCGATTCCCGGTGCGGTAGTTGAGTTGAGGTCGGGCATTCGGGGTTGATCATCGGGGTGGGAAGCGGAAGCGCAGGGTGCGGCCGTTCCACCAGGGGATTGGGGTGTTCAGGTCGGCGTAGCCGGTGTCGATGAGTACCGGGTGGTAGCTGGGTAGATTGAGCGCGCAGGTGATGCCTTCGTTGGTGATGTGCAGGGTGCCGCCGGTGTCGAGGAAGTGGCGCCAAATGCTGTCCGGGGTGGCGGTGGCGTAGCGGGTGAGCTTGCGGGCGAGTAGGCGGTAGAGGTTGCCAGCGACCACGGTGAGGGTGGTGTCCAGGTCGACGTTGAGCGGGATGGCGCTGGAGAGGGCGTCGAGGTGGAACCCGCCGAGGTAGGCGTCGAGCTCATTCTCGATGATCATCCGTTCGGCGTAGCGGGCGAACAGGTCCTTGCCGGGGGTGGTGAGCTGGTTGGTGATCAGCAGGGTGGGTTGTTCGCGGCCGATGTTGGATGGCGATCTGGCGGACCTTCGCGTCGACACCCTTGAGGGTGATCATGTCTTCGTGCAGGTGGGGCGGCGGTAGCGGCCGGACCGGTCGATGGTGGCGTGTGTCCAGGCGGAGGCGGGTAGCGCGGCGAGGCCGGCCAGTTCGGTGCGGCCGCGTTGGCGCAGGGTCAGCCAGCCGATGCCGCGGGCGGACAGTTCGTTGAGCACGGTGTAGGTGGTCAGTTGGGAGTCGAACACCAGCAGGCCGGGGTCGGTGCCGGTGGCGGCCTGCCAGTAGTCGGCGAAGGCGATGATCTCGCGGGCCTGTTCGGCCTTGGTGATCTCGGCGTTGGCGTAAACCATCTCGGTGCTGGTGTGGTCCTGGGCGAAGAAGGTGAGCACCGCGCGGGTGCGCTGGGAGCGTTTGGGCACGTAGTGGGCTTCCAAGGACCGCGCCGTCGCCGTGGTCGTCGCCGTGGTGGCGGATGGCGTGGAAGTCGCAGTTGAACCCGGCCTCACTGGTGGCCAGCCCGAGTGGGCGCAAGGCGCGGACCAGCCCGGCGAGCAGCTTCTGGTTGGCTTCGCGGCGGACCCGATAGGAGTAGCTGCCCAGGTGGGTGGGCTTCGGCAGCGCGGTCAACCCGAGGGCGGCGGCCAGGCCGAGGTCGTCGACCAGCGCGCCGAGTTGGTGCACCCGGGCGCGGCGGGCGCACTTGGCCAGCAGCGTCGCGATCGACTGCCAGGCCGAAAGAGCGCCCGTCGAGGGATAGCCGCAGCTGGCGACCAGGTCGGCCAGGTGAAGCTCGGCCATCTCCGGGAACAGCAGCAGCAACCCGGCGTGATCACACGGCAGGGCGGTGTCGGCGGGCCAGCCCGGCGCCGGGCCGGCCTTGATCCCGGCCAGCCGCGACGGGCTGCCCCGGCGGTGATCGTCGCAGCCGGGGCAGGCCCTCGGCGGACAGGATCTGCCGCACCGTCTGCGCGGAGACCGGCATGCCCTCGGCGGCCAACGCCTCGGCGATCTCGCTGACACTGTGCTGCGCGGCGCGCAGGACCAGCACCCGTTCGCGCAGCGCCCCCGGTGGTCTTGCGCGGCCCCTTCGGTCCGGGGAGCAATGCTTGAAATCTGTGGATCGGCTTGGGATGGGGCGTACCTTCCCGGGTGACCGATGAAAGGTTCCACAAGACCGGCGCGACAACGCTGGTCGGGAAGGTACGACCCGATGCTCACTGTAGTTTCTGATTCTGCTGACCGCGATGGTCCGGGTGCGGCGCGGTCGGCTGCGTCGTCGGTAATCGACGAGATCGTCCGAGAGGGTGCGCGGCGGATGCTGGCCGAGGCCCTGCGGGCGGAGGTCGAGGCGTACATCGCCCAGTTCGCTGACGTTCGTGACGAGAAGGGTCATCGGCTGGTGGTGCGCAACGGCTGCCACGAGTCGCGGACGGTGACCACGAGCGCCGGCGCGGTGGACGTCACGGCACCGCGGGTCAACGACAAGCGTGTCGACCCGGATACCGGTGAGCGGCAGCGGTTCGTCGTCGATCTTGCCGCCGTGGGGGCGCACGACCCCGAAGATCGGCGAGGTGCTTCCGCTGCTGTACCTGCACGGGCTCTCGTCGGGAGATTTCGTGCCGGCCCTCGGGCAGTTCCTGGGCAGCGCCAAGGGGCTGTCCGCCTCGACGATCACCAAGCTCACCGAGACGTGGAAGGCCGAGCAGCAGGCGTTCGCCGAGCGGGACTTGTCGGGTGTGGACTTCGTGTACCTGTGGGCTGACGGCATCCATGTCAACGTGCGCCTGGATGACCAGAAGCTGTGCCTGCTGGTGATGATCGGGGTGCGCGCGGACGGCGGCAAAGAGCTGGTAGCGCTCACCGACGGTTACCGCGAGGCCGCCGAGTCGTGGGCCGATCTGCTGCGTGATTGCCGCCGCCGCGGCATGCGCGCCCCGGTGCTGGCGGTCGGGGACGGGGCGCTGGGATTCTGGGGCGCGCTGCGCGAGGTGTTCCCGGAGACCCGCGAGCAGCGTTGCTGGTTCCACAAGTTATCGAATGTTCTTGCCGTGCTGCCGAAGTCGGCGCACCCGGGGGCGAAGAAGGCGCTCGCGGAGATCTGGAACGCCGAGGACAAGTCCCACGCCCGCGACGCGGTCAAACAGTTCGAGTCGACCTATGGTGCGAAGTTTCCGAAGGCGGTCGCCAAGATCAGCGACGACGTCGAGCAGCTGCTGGCGTTCTACGACTTCCCGGCCGAGCACTGGATTCATCTGAGAACTACAAATCCGATCGTTATCTGGAGTTCGTTCGGCGGCGTCTTCGATGTTCGACACGCAGAATTGGGGTCGCTGGTTCTGCGTGGTGGACGTGGCTATCTGCAGTCGTCTAATCCGAAAATGAAGGTGACGTGTTTACGGTCGCGTGCGCGTGTGTGCTGCGCTGGTGTGGGTTAGGCGGCGGGGCTGAGGGTGACGTTGTAGCCGAGGGCTTCGAGTTGGCGGATGTGGTTGCGTTTCTTAGTCTCTGAGTTGACGTGGCGGGTGAAGTGATCGGCGCCGAGATCGTTGAACACGGCCTGTTCGTCGGAGAGCAGGTGCCAGACGATCACCAGGATCGAGCGACCGACGGCGACGATCGCCCGTTTCTTGCCGCGGCGTTTGGCGATCCGCCGGTAACGCTCCCCGAGGAACGAGTCGGTCCTGCCGGCCACGACCGCCGACTCGCCGAGGACCCGGGCGAGGTAGCGGTGCCGTGCCCACTGGATCCGTTTCCCTTGGACTTGCCGGCCGATGAGCAGATAGCGGGAGAGAACTTCGCCCACGAGCACAGGTGCCCGGCGGTGGGGAACCGGGACATGTCGACCCCGACCTCGGCCAGGATGATCGCGGCGGCGACCGGACCGATGCCGGGGATGTCATCGAGACGGGCCGCCGCCGACGCGAAAGGAGCCAACTGCGCCTCGATCTGTGCATCGACTGCGGCGGTGTCGGCGTCACTCGGGTTGCGGCACAACGATATCGCCGCTGCCGAGCGCCAGGTGGTGGTGCGGCGCCGCGACAACGCCAACGGCGCTCGCGCCAAGTCGCCGGCCATGCGCCGATCCCGGTCAGCGCCGAGCTGATCCGGCTGTATGCCGACTACCTGCACGCCGAGTACGGCGACCTGGACAGCGACTACGTGTTCGTCAACCTGTGGGCACATCCGCGCGGGCATCCGCTGACCTACACCGCGGTCTACGACCTGGTGCGGCGGCTGCGCCGCAAGACCGGGATCGACTTCGACCCGCATTGGATGCGGCACACGACAGCCACCCGGTTGCTGTGTGACGGCGTGGGGATCGAGGTGGTCGCGCAGCTGCTCGGGCACGCGCACGTGGCCACGACATCGGCGATTTATGTGGACCTCACAGTGGAGGACGCTCGGCGGGTGATGGAGCAGGCGGGCTGGTTCACCGACGGGCGGCTGCGGCTATGACCGCGCCGTCGCTGAAGCCTGCCGGTTCGTCGGGGCTGCTGGGCAAGCTGATGGCCGAGGTTCGCAGCGAATTCCGCAGTGACGTCCTGGAATTCGGACCAGAGGACCCGGTGTTCGGCGGAGCCGCATGCCGGGTCGCGGGATGCGAGCGAACCGCCCGTGGCCGCGGCCTGTGTCAGGGGCATTTGCAACGGTGGGTCGATCAGGGACGCCCGGCGATGGATCGGTTCGTCGCGTCGACCGATCCGAAGTGGCGGCGGCAGCGCCCGAACCAGCGTTGCCGCGTGCCCGGCTGCGGTTACGGCTCCGCGCGCGGCGGTATGTGCGGTCTGAACGCGCAGCGATGGGAACGCGCCGGCCGGCCCGACCTGGACGCGTGGCTGGCCGACCCGCAGCCGGTCAAGCAGCCCGCGGCGGGCGCGGCCTGCCGCATCCCGCACTGCGAGCTCTGGCCGCAAGCTACCTCGCCGTTCTGCCAAACCGACACCAACACCTGGAAGGTGAACGGGCGACCCGAAATCGACGAGTTCGCCGATCGCTTTGCCGCGGAGACCCCGCTGGCCAGCGAGATGATCCAGCTCGACCGGCTGGGCCCGCAGCTGAAGTTGGAACCGCAGTACGTTCTGCAACGCCGGCACGACGACCGGCAGGGCAAGCTCACCCCCGACGTGGTCATGCGCGTGGTCCGGGCACTCGCCGCCGCGACCGTGGACTCGCTGCTCGACCACGACGAAGAAGCCTGCCACGAGCGAACTCGGTTGACCATCAATGACACTCGCTCCCGCGGATTCCTCGGCTACGCCTCCCGGGTGATCGCCGACCTGGCCGAGGCTGGCGGCTGGGAGGCCGAGTACCCGCGCGATGTCTGGCGGATGCGCCGACTCGGCTACGACGGCGACCGCACACTGCGGTTCATAGGAATCGGCCAGCCCTGGCTGCGCGAGCTGACCAAACGCTGGGTGCGGTGGCGACTGTCGACCGGGCTGAGCCTGGAAGCCGGTGGCGGCCGACCGGTCGTCGTGCTCACCCGCTTCGCCCGGTTCCTCGCCGACATCGGCGTCGAACGCATCGATGGAATCGACCGCTCGACGCTGGAACGCTACCTCGCCGACCTGCGCGGCGACCGCATCCATGCCCAACGCCGCGGCACCCACGTCGGGCTGCTCAACCACTTCTTCTCCGCCATCCGCCAACACCATTGGGACACAGCTCCCCGCCGAAGCGATGTTCTTCACCGAGGACTACCCGAAACGCGAAGAACGGCTACCGCGGGCGCTGGCAGAACACGTCATGCCCCAACTCGAGGACCCGGACAACCTCGCCCGCTTCGCCGACCCCGCCCACCGGTTGATCACGATCATCCTGATGCGCTGCGGGCTGCGGATCACCGACGCGCTGCGGCTACGCAACGACTGCCTCGTCGCCGACGCCGAAGGCGCGCCGTATCTGCGCTATCTCAACCACAAGATGAAGCGCGACGCTCTCGTGCCTATCGACGACCAGCTGCGCGAGTTGATCGCCGAACACCGCACCCGCACCGCGAGCGCTGGCCGGCAGGCACACCCGGTCTGTTCCCGCGCCCGACGAAGAACATCGACGGCACCCACCCGATCGCCAGCCCCACCTATCGGATGGCATTGCTGCGCTGGCTGGCCGCCTGCGACATCCGCGACGAGCACGGCCAGCCGGTGCACCTGACCCCACACCAGTGGCGCCACACCCTGGGCATCCGGCTGATCAACCGCGACGTCCCGCAAGAAGTCGTGCGGCGGATCCTCGACCACGACTCCGCTCAGATGACCGGGCACTACGCCCGCCTGCACGACACCACCGTGCGGCGCCAGTGGGACGCTGCCCGCAAGGTCGACATCCATGGTGCCACAGTCACTTTGGACCCGGCCGGTCCGCTCGCGGAGGCAGCCTGGGCCAAGCAGCGGCTCAGCCGCGCCACCCAGGCCCTGCCCAACGGCTACTGCGAGCTGCCGGTGCAGCAGAGCTGCCCGCACGCCAACGCATGTCTGACCTGCCCGATGTTCCTCACCACCGGCGAGTTCCTGCCGCAACACCACCAGCAGCGCCAACAGACGCTGCAGCTGATCACCGCCGCCGAGGCCCGCGGACAGGAACGACTCGCCGAAATGAACCGTCAGGTTCTGCACAACCTCGACAACATCATCACTGCCCTCGACCAGCCGACACCAGGAAGGCCGAAACATGCGGGCTGACAACAGCATCCACCTCGTCACCGCCGCCCGGCAGCGGCACGAACACACCCGCGCCAAGGCGATCGCGGCGATGCACGAACTCGACCGAGCCGGCGCCGCGCTCACCTTCGAAGCTGTCGCCCATCACGCCGGGGTCTCCCGGTCCTGGATCTACACGCAGACCGATCTCAAAGACAAGATCCGCCGGCTGCGCGACCAGCGCCGGACCAAACCGAGCGCACCGATACCCACCCGCCAGCGCGCCAGCGACGACTCCCTGCGCCTGCGCCTCGAATCGCCAACCGCCGCAACCGTGAACTCGCCCAGGAGAACCAGCGACTACGCCGTCAGCTCGCCTGCGCCCTCGGCCAGCGCCGCGACAACGGTCTACATCGGCCCGCCGACCAGCCGAAAACACATCGCAGTTCGGTAACAATCGGGCCCTGCTAAACGCCGACCCTGACCGATCACACGGCTCGTCGAGGACACCCTCCAGAACGCAAACCGGCAGGTCACAGCCGCTTTTTGCCACAGAGCTCCAGATAACCATCGAATCTACCTTCGCCACCGTGCGGAACCGGAGCAAGATCACGAAGGGCCCCGGCTCCCGCGCCGCCGGAATCGCCATGGCCTACAAGTTGATCGAGGCGGTCCAGTCACGCTGGCGGGCGGTCAACGCGCGCCATCTCGTGGCGCTCGTCCGCGCCGGCGCGAAGTTCGAGAACGGCAAACTCGTCGAACGGCCCGACGACACCACCGCTACCGAGGAGGCCGCATAAAAGATCTTGATCCACAGGTATTGACGATTGCTCCGGTCCGGGTTTGGGCTCGGCGAACAGGCTCAGCTTCCCGCGGCGCAGCAGGGTGGCCATTGATTGCCGGGTCTAGATGCATAACCTCGCGCTACCCGCCAACCTCGGTGCGGATCAGCCCGAAACGTGTCCGAATCACGTTGACGCGGGACTCGAACCACGTTCCAAAAGATGTGTTGAGACAATCCTGAGGACACCTTCGCCACCAGCACATACGTGACGACTGGGGCCTGGACAGCGCAAGAGACGGGCTCCAGCCCGCCTCCCGGGAATCGAGGCTGACCACCGACCGACCTGACCTTCCGCACTTCTAGAAGTGCGGACCGTCAGACCCACCGCCAGCCAACCACCGCGGTGGCCGCGCCCCAGCGGGCGGGGCACCACCTGCCCAGGCCCGGCAGGGACCGCCGGCCGAGGACCGGCGCAGCCGGCCCCGAAGGGGCGCGCAGCGTCCTTGAGGCGTGGGGGGCCGGGCTGTACAAGCGCGGCCACCGCAAACCCGACCACAACACACCCCACCCGCTGAGGGTTGGCGCAGAGGGTGTCATGGGCCCGCCTCGCAGGGGGCCGCCTGGATGATGTTGCCTGTGATGCTGATGTCCCGGGTGGCGAGGTCGGCGCCGTTGTCAGCCCCGACGCCGGTAGCGCGGCCCCCTTCGCGGGTGGCGCAGATCAGGTTGTCGTGGACGTGGTAGCCGCTGAGCCGGTGGGCCGGCGGCGTCGAGTCGGGCCGGTCCTGTTGGGTCCCGGTGATCCCGTTGTGCCGGACAGGCGGTTGCCGTAGACGTCGACGTTCGAGCTGGAGGCCACCGTGATACCCCCGCCCCAGTACCAGCCCTTGGCCTGAAAGCCGTCGCGATAGACCTGGTTGTACCGGATGACGGCGTCCCGGCTGATCTCGTAGAGGATCCCCTCGCCCAGGTTGTGCTCCACGACGTTATGCCCGATGAGGAGGCCGTGGGCGTTGATATCGCCCCACCCCCCGCCGGAGAATGCCGAGGGGAGACTTCGTCCGCCGTCCAGCACCGCGCCAGGCTCCCCGCAGAAGTGTCGCCGGCCTTCGGCCGGACGCTGAAGTTCCGCAGGTGGATGCCAGCCTTGACGATGTAGGTGGTGCCGGCTCGGTGTGCGTTCACCACGCTCTGGGCATCGTCCAGGATGCCGATGGCCACACCACCTCGGTTCGGGCACGTCGAGGCGGGCGGCGGCGGTGGCGTCGTGGAGGACGCGGGCTCCTCCGGGGGGCGGGGCGACGGGCCGAGCGCCCGGGCCGAGAACGTGACCACGGCGACCAGGGCGAGGACGAGGAAGGCAGCAGCGAGAACCGGGCGCCGCTATCAGCCTGTCACCCGCTTCTTGAGGTGGTCGGCCAGCCACAACGCTAGCGCCACGGCCTGCGGGTCGGAAGCCGGGCCTCTCAGCGGAAGGGTCGCGCCAAGCAACAGCGCCGCCCGAGCTCCGCTCGCCGCACCAGCGCCTCGACCACCGCCATAGCGACCGCGGCGGCCAGCAGCGCCAGCCCGGGCAGCAGCAGCTCGATCACGACTGCCGCTCGGGTGCGGGCTTGAACCGGCCGACGACCAGCGACGCCAGCCGCCGGCGCCAGCCGCCGGCGGCGCCGAGCACCCCGGCGGCGTCCAGCCGCATCCGCAGCTCGCGGCGGATGCCCGGCAGCGGGCAGAAGCGGATGCACAGCGCCAGCATGAGCGCCCCCGCGGCAAGCTCGGCGGCGAACACCAGCATGGTCGGGACCTGCCCGAGGAGCGCCCGACGGGTTGCTCCCATTGCCAACGTGACGCCGAGGCTCGCGAACGCCGCCGGTGCATACGACGCCCACAACTGCGCGGCGGAGAACCCCACGATGCGCCACATGAGGCCGAGGTAGCCGAGGTGCCGCAGGAGCTCTGCGACGAGGACCGCCGCGGCTACCACCCAGATCCCGTACGACCGATAGCCGATCGCGAACGCCAGGGACACGCCGAGAACCACGACGTACGCTCCCTGGACGACAAGCGACCGGTTCAGGTCGGCACGGGCCTCGGCCACCGTCTGCGACAGCGCCGCGATGACGCTGAAGGCAGCGGCGAGCGCGAACCATGGGACGATCGTGGCCGCCAGATCCCATTGCGGACCGAGCAGGACCCGCACCAACTCCGGTGCGGCCACTGCCACGCCCGCGCACACCGGGAACACAACGATGCCACCGAGCATGAGCATGCTGAGGTAGGCGCGGCCAAGGCGTGCCCTGTCCTGCTGAACGCGGCTGAGATGGGGGAACAGCACCGCCGTCAGCGCCTGCGCCAGGTAGTAGTGGAACGGCTGGAAGGCCAGGTAGTACCCCCGGCTGTACTGACCCACGTCCGCCATGCTGGCGAAGCGGCCGACGACGAAGGTGTCCAGGCTGCCACCGATGTAGTCCAGCAGGTGCGCGCCGGACAGACGCATCCCGTAGCCGCAGACCTCCTGGTAGGGCTTCCAGCGGAGCACCGGCCGGACCGGATGGCGCAGCAGGGCATACTGCCAGACGGTCTGCGAGCTGCTGGAGACCAGCGCCCCCACCACCAGGCTCCAGACACCCGCGCCCAGCAGCGCCAAACCAATGGCGACGACGAGGTAGCCGAAGGCGTAGGTGGCGACCGTGATGATTGACAACTCACGGAAGCGCAGCTGGCGGCGCAGCAGCCCGATTCCCACCATGGCCATGCCCTCGAACAGGAACGAGACGCCCAAGGCCCGCAGGACGGGCGTCAGGAGCGGTTCGCGGAACACGCCACTGAACACCGGCGCCAGCACCCACACCACGGCGAGGCAGGCCACGCCAACAGCAAAGCCGGCGCAGGAGGCTGCGCGGACGTCGTCCCTGGACAGTTCGGGTTTCTGCACCAGCGCCGACGCCAGCCCCATTCGGGCGAAGACGTGCACGAACAGCCAGACGACCTGGGCCAGCGCCATGATTCCGAAGGTGGCCGGGTCGAGCAGCCGCGAGATCGTCACCGTGTAAGCGATGTTGGCGGCCATGAGGGCCCCATACCCCAGGGAGGACCAGCGAAGGCCCGACGCGGCCCGGGCGGTGAGGGTGGACCCGTCCTGAGCGGCTGGCGGGGCGTCGAACTCGTTCACGGCGTGGCGTGGCGCGGGCGCAGCGACATGCGCAGCGGCGTGCGTTCCGGGATCAGGCTGGCACCGCGGCGTACGTACGGGCTCAGCCAGTACAGCGGCCCGTAGCCCTGCTTACGCAGCTGCCGCTCGGTGTCCAGCGGCACAGCGAGGACGCCGTCGTCCGGCTCGGTGTCCTCGTTCATCGAGAGGTAACAGCTGTTGTCACCGGTCATGGCGCCGCATGCCTCCGTTCCAGTACAGCTTGCCGTTACCGTGCAGCGGGCGACCAGCACCACGCCGTCGGCCTGCCCGGCTCGACGAAGCGGCCCATGGGCCACTGACCATCAAACTCCTCGGCCCAGCGCAGCTCCCGGACCTCGCCTCCGGCGCGCCGGCAGGCCTCCACCAGGTACGGGAGCGGGGCCGTGTTGTCCCTGGTCACCCAGAGGATCCCGCCGCGCCGTCCAGCCTTCATTCGCCGACCTCCTGTTATGCCGACCGGCCAGTTCGCCGAGATCTCCGACCAGCCCATGCCAGCCGATCACTAGCCAGGTGAGCGTACCGCTGCGGTCGCCGACCTGGCCAGCGAACCCTGATTGCTGGCGCCGCCGGGAATGGCGACGAACACCCCACCGGTGACGGATCGACGCGGCAGCCAGCATTGCCAGCGGCTGCATGCCGAAGCGGCGGTTTCCTTCATCGTCGGCGCCTCGACGTCAGCCGCCAGGGGCGTCCTCGACGGCGACCTCGTGCGATGGTCGACGTGCTGCCGGTGGGCGGCGGGTAGCATGTGGTCCCGGCAGCGCGCTGCGTCTGGCATTGCGCACCTGGTCCAATCGGCCTGCTTGCCGCGGGCCGAGGGTCGCCGGCGCGAGCCGGCCCGCTGCGCTTTTGTGCGCGCCGGTGACGGCAA
>JAOPUZ010000012.1 GCA_025966315.1 Frankiales bacterium
TCGGCTCGTCGCATCCTGGGGCTGGAGTAGGTCCCAAGGGTTGGGCTGTTCGCCCATTAAAGCGGCACGCGAGCTGGGTTTAGAACGTCGTGAGACAGTTCGGTCCCTATCCGCCGCGCGCGCAGGAGTCTTGAGAAAGGCTGTCCCTAGTACGAGAGGACCGGGACGGACGAACCTCTGGTGTGTCAGTTGTCCTACCAAGGGCACTGCTGATTAGCTACGTTCGGAAGGGATAACCGCTGAAAGCATCTAAGCGGGAAGCTCGTTTCAAGATGAGGACTCCCATCCTTTATGGAGTAAGGCCCCCGGCTAGACCACCGGGTTGATAGGCCGGAAGTGGAAGTGCAGTAATGCATGCAGCTGACCGGTACTAATAGGCCGAGGACTTACCATAAACAAGCTTCGCTGACTTCGGTCAGTAAGCGCTACGCGTCCACTGTGCGGTTCCCGAGGTGCGGTCCCCGTCTATTTACTTAGATGGTGCGGACCGATACATCTCCATAGAGTTTCGGCGACCATAGCGAGAGGGAAACGCCCGGTCCCATTCCGAACCCGGAAGCTAAGCCTCTCAGCGCCGATGGTACTGCGCGGGCCACTGCGTGGGAGAGTAGGACGTCGCCGGACACATCTTTGAGCGAGGGCTGCCCGGTTGGGCGGCCCTCGCTTGTTTTATTTCCTAGAAAGAGGAAGTCATGGCAGACAGCGATTCTCGCGGCGGGCGCAACGGCGCACGCGGCTCAGACCGGCGGGCAGGGGGTTCGGCCGCGACGAGCCGTTCTGCTGGCAGTGCTCCGACCGGGCAGGGGTCGAGCTACGCGCGTAACAGCGCCTCTGAGCGTTCAAATTCATCGGGCGGGGGCCGGGCCGAGAACACGCACCGAAGCGGTGGGCGCAATGCGCCGTCGCGGGGTGGCGCTTCCTCTCGTTCAGCCGGTACGACGGGCTCGTCGGACCGGCGAGATCGTGACTGGCGTTCTTCGGATGGGTCCGTGACGCCACGCGGGGCGTCGCTGCCCAAGGATGGGCCGGCCGCCGGTAGGACGCGCGCCGGCGGAGCTCAGCAAGGCGGATCCTCCGCCCGTCCCGATCGAGGTGCTACCCGTCGAGACGGAGGTCCCGCGCCCCGCCGAACCGGAGGCGCGGCTGCCGACCGCGGGGGTTCTGGTGGCCGGGAGCGATTCGGGAACGGCGATCGCGCTGGGAGCGCTTCTTCTGCGCGCCCCGCTGAGAAGTGGTGGGAACCAGGCGGGTCCAGTGCTGGTGGCGCTCGCGCGACCGCTCGGCGGTCGGAGTCCGGTAACCGGGCTGACTCTGCTGGCGTCGGGCGAGCATCCGGTGAGCGCTTCCGGTCGTCGGATCGTCCGCGCTCCTCGGATCGTGCGGGTGGGTCGGATCGTCCGCGCTCGTCGGATCGTGCGGGTGGGTCGGATCGGGGCCGCACTAACGAGTCGCGCGGCCGCACATCCGACCGCTCGGCAGGCTCGGAACGGTCTGGATCCGACAGGCCTGGATCGGAAAGGTCAGGAGGCTACGGTCGAGCGCCTGGCGCAGATCGCGGTCGGCCAGCTCGTCCGAGTTTCGCCGACCGAGGGCGCCCGTCCCGGGGTGGACCAGCCGAGTCTGGTCGTCCAGCTGGACGCGGTCGCTCGGGTAAGCCGACCGAGCAGGACTACGAGGCCACTCGTGGATCCCGACCAAGCAGGTCCGAAGATCCGGCGCTACCGAAAGACGCAGATCCACGGCTGCTCGATTCGGGGGTGCGGTCGGAGCTCCGTTCGCTCAGCAAGCTTGCCGCGGATTTTGTGGCTGGTCACCTGGTCGCTGCGGGCCAGCTCATAGACGACAACCCGACTGCCGCGCTAGCTCATGCACGGGCGGCCCGAGGGCGCGGGGCTCGTGTGGCGGCGGTGCGTGAAGCCTGTGGGCTGGCCGCTTACCACGCGAAAGAGTGGGCCGAGGCCCTGTCGGAGTTACGGGCTTACCGCCGAATCTCAGGCGACGCCAGTCACCTCGCGGTGATGGCTGACTGCGAACGTGCGCTTGGTCGTCCGGACCGTGCCGTACGAACCGGCGAGGACCCTGCCGTGGGCAAGCTGGACTCCGCGGCGCGACTTGAACTGCTGATCGTGGTCTCCGGTGCGCGTCGCGATCAGGGCCAAACTGACGCGGCGCTGAGTGTGCTGGAACGCGGCGGCATGGACCCGGCTCATCCGCGGCCCGGCAGCGCACGCCTGTGGTACGCCTATGCAGACACTCTCGAATCGGCCGGCCGAGTTCAAGACGCTATTCAGTGGTTCGGCCACGCTGCCTCAGCTGATCATGACTCAGACACCGACGCCGCCGATCGAGCTGCCGCGCTGCTGTAGCTCGATCAGAAATCGAGCTGGTCAACGAAGCGACGCAGCACCATTCCGCTGGCGGGTTTCGGCGTGAACAGCGTTGATTTGCGTGGCATACGCGAGCCTGCGGCCGCAACGGCAGCGACCGCCTCGACGGGTGTGGCGCGCAGCAGCACTGCGGTGTGGCCGGCATCCACCGCGCCGACCGCCGCGGCCACGTCATGCTCGTAACCAACTGACTGCTCGTCGTCGACCATGCTCCATACCTGTTCGACCAGGACGCGATGCAGCACGGTTACATCCAATCGGCCGAGCGGTGTGTCCGCGTCGACACCGAGTCCGCGCCGCAGGATTGCCGGGTCGAGGTCGGTCAGCAACACCGCGTGATCTGGTCCGACCAGGATGACCGCAAACTCGTCCGCCGCGGCTAGCGCAGTCAGCGCGGCGCCGACCGTCATCGCCTCAGATAGTCGACCCGCACGCTGCGACAGAGTTACCAGCTCAGCGAACGACGCCGCGACGACGCGGTGGATGGCATGAACCTGCGGACCATAAGAACTCGTGTCCACCAGAAGCGTCAGCCCACGATCCCAGGGCCCGGGCTGTCCATCGTGCTCAGCCTGCAGCCTGAGGTAGGTCGCGTACCGGTGGTGACCGTCGGCGATCAGCGCTCGTCTCGAGCTGAGGTCTCGGGCGATCTCTTGCTGCTCCGCCGGATCGTTCAGCATCCAGAGCCGATGAGTCACGCCGTCTGGTGTGCGAGCTTCGACGTTCGGAGGACGGTCCGACACACGGGCCACCGCGCTCGACGTTGCGCCGCCGCCGTCATAGACGAGGTAGATCGGCTCGAGGTTCGCCTGAGTGGCGGTCATCAACGCCAGGCGGTCAGCCACCGGACCCGCCATCGTGTTTTCGTGCGGCAGGATTACTCCATCGTCGGGGTCCCTGAGTTCCACCGCGCCAAGCAGGCCACGAGTCACTGACCCGTCCGGCCCGGCCATTTCGTAGACGTACAAGGCCGGGCTGTCATCGCTGGCCAGTGTGCCGTCGGTAACCCAGGTTTGAACCAGCTGCGCGGCACCGGCGTACGGATCACCGTCGCCGATTGCCGCTTCCGCCGGACCAGGGAGAATGATCCGGACGACGTTGTGCTCGGCCCCCACGAGCTCGGCGCGCTCCGCCTTCGATATCACGTCGTAGGGCGGCGACAACAACATCGCAAGACGCTCGCCCTCAGCCCGGTAACGAAGGCCGCGGAACGGCGCCAGTGACAGACCACGGAAATCAGAGTTCACGGGGGGCGATGCTACGCAGCCGCGGGGCCTCGTGACAGGCTGACGCGTATCTGCTTCCCCGAGAAATGGCGGCCAATGATCGGCTCCGAGGAATCGCTGTGCGAGCGTTACGACGTAGCACTACTTGATCTGGACGGGGTGGTTTACGTCGGCGCCCAAGTGGTCGACGGCGCTTCCGAAGCTCTGGCCCGAGCGCGTCAGCTCGGCATGCGGCTCGCATTCGTCACGAACAACGCATCGCGGACGGCAGAGCAGGTGGCCGAACTCCTGACAACAATGGGGGTGCCGGCCGAGCCGTCGGACATTACGACGTCCTCGCATGCAGCGGCACATTATCTGGCTGATCAGCTGCCGTCCGGCTCCGCCGTGTTGGTGCTCGGGACGACGGGGCTCATCGACGCCGTTACCGAACGCGGCCTGCGCCCCGTCTTCAGCGCGGACGACGATCCACGGGCGGTGGTCCAGGGCTACTCGCCCGACCTCGGTTGGCGCCAACTCGCGGAAGGTTGTGTCGCGATTCGGCGCGGTACTCCTTGGGTCGCAACGAACCTTGACCCCACCATTCCGTCCGCGCGTGGCCCATTACCCGGCAACGGAGCCCTCATCGCCGCACTTCGCCACGCGACCGGCGTCGTGCCGACAGCCACCGGCAAGCCCGACCCGACGATGCACAAAGAAAGCGTGCTGCGTTCCGGCGCGAAGCGGCCGGTCGTGGTCGGTGATCGCCTCGACACCGACATCGAAGGGGCACGTCGGGTCGGCTGCGACTCGCTGCTCGTATTCAGCGGCGTGACCACGGTCGAGGAACTCCTGCACGCCATCCCACTCCACCGCCCGGACTACATCGGACATGACGTCGCGGCGTTGCTCGAACCGCATCCCGCCGTGACGTGGCAAGGAGCCGCCGCCCGCTGTGGCAACTGGGCCGCGGTCGCCGTCGACGACAGGATCGAATTGACGTACGCAGACTCGGGGCAAACCTCACCGACCACCTCGACCCCAGAGCTTGATCCGGTACGGGCGCTGGCAGAGTGCGCCTGGCGGGCCATGGACAGCGCCAGAAAGTTCGAGTCGATCATGGCCGGTGATGACACCGCTCGCGTGCGGCTGGCCGAGCTGCAGTTGGCGCCGGCCAGAAGCTGACGGTCAGCCGAGGGGCACCGAACGCGGTCCCAAGACGACGACGAACATGAACCGCCGTCGAGATCGACTAGCTTGAAGACGTGCAGAGTTCAGATTCGCCCACGACCGACGCCGCCGGAGCATCAGATTCCCAGCCAGCGGACGTCCCAGCGGACGTCGCTGATTCGCTACAACGTGCCTTACGCGGCGTTCGAGCGAGCGCGCAGCTGGAACTGGGGGCGGCCGCGAGCCGACTCGACGAGCTGCATCGCGAGCTGAAGTCGGCGCTGGCAAATCTCGACCGGACCTGATCCCGACGATGGTTCGTCGGCTTCGGCTCGACGCCGAACTTGTCCGTCGCCGCCTCGCCCGATCCCGTGAGCACGCGGTTGAACTGATCGAAGGCGGTCGCGTTCACGTGCGAGGCACCGCGGCGACCAAGCCGGCCACCGGCGTAGATCACGAGACGCCGATCAGGGTCAGCGGCCTGGAACAGGATCCCGGCTATGCCTCTCGAGGCGCACACAAACTGATCGGAGCCCTGGACGCCTTCAGTATTTCGGTCGATGGCCGCCGCTGCCTCGATGCCGGCGCGTCAACCGGTGGCTTCACCGACGTGCTGCTACGTCGCGGTGCCCGCGAGGTCGTCGCCGTCGATGTCGGATACGGCCAGCTCGTCTGGGCGCTGCAGACCGATCCGCGCGTCACCGTGCTGGATCGCCAAAACGTGAGGTTCCTCGATCCGGAACTGATCGGCGGCGCGGCCGAGCTCACCGTCGCCGATTTGTCGTTCATCTCGCTCGGCGTGGTGCTGCCGGCCCTTTCGAACTGCACCACTGAGGACCTGATCCCGATGGTGAAACCTCAGTTCGAGGTGGGTCGGCAGCGGCTCGGTACTGGCGGTGTCGTGCGCGAACCCGAGCTTCGAGCCGACGCCGTGCTGAGTGTCGCCCGCACCGCACAACACCTCGGCTGGGGCACGGCGGGCATTGCGCGCAGCCCGCTGCCGGGGCCGAGTGGCAACGTGGAATTCTTCTTGTGGCTGCGCCGCGACGCCGGCGTGGTGGACGAGGCGCAGGTCGCATCGGTGACATCGGAGGCTTCATGAGATCTGTTCTGCTCGTCGTGCACACCGGAAGGTCGGACATTCGCGAGTTGGCGCGCCACGTCATGGCTCGGCTGGTGGCGGCCGATTTCGAGATCCGGATGAGCGCTGGCGAGGCTGCGGATCTGGCCAAGGACGCGACAGACGACAGCCAATTCGGCGACGTGACGATCCTGGACGGCGATCATCCGGCCGATGGCACCGAAGTGGCCCTCGTCCTGGGTGGTGACGGCACCTTCCTGCGCGCCGCCGAGGTAACCCGGGGAACCTCGGTGCCGCTGCTCGGCGTCAACCTCGGGCACGTCGGCTTCTTGGCTGAGACCGAAGTCGACGCTCTCGAGGCAACGGTGGCCTGCATTGTCGGTGGCTCCTACGACGTCGAACGACGTCTGACCCTGCGGGTGCGGGCCGAACATGCCGGCGAGGTGATCGCCGAAGACTGGGCGTTGAACGAGGCGTCGGTAGAAAAGGGCACCCGCGAGAAGATGCTCGACGTGGCCGTCTCCGTCGACAACCGGCCGCTGCTGCGTTTCGGCTGCGACGGGGTGATTTGCGCAACCCCTACCGGGTCGACCGCTTACGCATTCTCCGTGGGCGGACCGATCATCTGGCCGGACGTGGAAGCTCTGCTGGTCGTACCGAATGCGGCGCACGCCCTGTTCGATCGTCCGCTGGTCATCGCCCCCGGCTCCAAGATCCTTATCGAGTTGCTGCCGGACGGACAACCCGGAGTACTCAGCTGCGACGGTCGCCGCTCACACGAGTTGCCCGCCGGATCGCGGTTGATCATCGAACGCGACCAGCCGCACATTCTGGTGGCCCGACCACATCCAACGCCGTTCGCCGAACGGCTGGTGGCCAAGTTTCAGCTGCCGGTTCGCGGTTTCCGCGACGTCGGGCCCATTACGCTCTAGCCGTGCTGGAAGAGATTCACATCCGCGGACTAGGCACGATCTCCGATGCGGCGCTGGAGTTCGGGCCGGGGCTGACCGTGGTGACCGGCGAAACAGGCGCCGGCAAGACCATGATCGTCAGCGGGTTGAACCTGCTGTTCGGTGGTCGCGCGGACCATTCTCGGCTGCGTCCGGGCGTAGCCGAAGCCAGCGTCGAAGGCCGGATCAGGATCGCTGAGACCGAGCTCGGTGCGGCCGTCACCGAAATGATCACGGCGGCCGGCGGGGACCTCGACGGCGACGGCAGCGTCGTGGTGCGCCGAACGGTCGCCGCCACCGGGCGATCGCGCGCCGCGGCCGGCGGCGCAGCCGTGCCCGCGGCGTTGCTAGCCCGGCTCGCCGAGTCGCTGGTTGTGGTCCACGGCCAGACCGATCAGTTGCGTCTGACCCGCGGTACCGAACAGCGCGCCACGTTGGACGGCTACGCCCGGCTCGACCTGTCCGACTGTCGAAGCACTTTCGAGAGCTGGCGCGGCGCGGTCGACGAGTTGTCCGACCGGCAACGCCGACGTCGCGAACTCACCCGAGAATCCGAGTTGTTGGCACACGGCATAGCCGAGATCGAGGCAGTGGCTCCGCAGCCCGGCGAAGACGACGAACTGTCGGTGGCCGCCGCCCGGTTGGAGCACGCCGATGCCTTGCGGGTCGCGGCTCGCAACGCGCATATCGCGCTGGTCGGCGATCCGGAGGATCCGACCGGCGACGCACTCGATGCGCAGACCCTGTTCGGCCGGGCGCGATACGGCCTGCAGCAGGCCGCCGGAACGGATGCGTCGTTGGATGAGCTCGCCGCCCGCTTGTCCGGACTGGAGGCCAGCGTCACCGATCTCGGGCACGAGCTTGCCGCCTACGAAGCCCAGTTGGACGCCGACCCGGCCCGGCTGTCGGTGATCCAGGATCGTCGATCCGAGCTCGGCCGGCTGGTGCGCAAGTACGGGGTGGACGTCACTGCGGTCCTGGAGTGGGCAGCGGACGCCCGCCGCCGGCTCGAGGAGACAGACACCTCCGACGAGGCGATCGCGGAGCTGCAGCGACGATGCGACGAACTTAAGGACGCCTATCGAGGCCACGCGCTCACGCTGTCTCACGGACGGTCCGGTGCCGCAGAAGAGCTGTCGAGAAGGATCACCGCGGAGCTGGCCGGGCTGGCGATGCCCGCCGCTCGCGTCATGGTCCAGGTGGAACAGCGGACGGCTTCGGACAGCGGGTTGACCATCGAAGTGGGCGGACGTCCGGTTGGCGCCGGTGCTGACGGCATCGACGAGGTCGAGCTGCTCCTGCAACCGCACCCGGACGCCCCGCCGCTGGCCGTGCAGCGCGGTGCCTCTGGCGGTGAGCTTTCCCGGGTGATGCTTGCGGTCGAGGTCGTGCTGGCCGGCACCGACCCGGTGCCGACCATGATCTTCGATGAAATCGACGCCGGCGTCGGCGGCCGCGCCGGCGTCGAGGTGGGTCGGCGGTTGGCTGCCCTGTCACATAGCCATCAGGTCATCGTGGTGACTCACCTCGCTCAGGTCGCCGCGTTCGCGGACCGGCACGTCGTGGTCGACAAAACCGACGCCGCGGGATCGGATTCCGGCGTGACCCGCACCGATATCCGGGAAGTCGCCGGTCCAGAGCGGATAGCCGAATTGGCGCGGATGTTGGCCGGAGACGACTCCGAGGCCGCGCTTCAGCACGCGGCCGAACTGCTGGCCGGTGCGTCCGCCCCCGACGCGACAGGGCGCCGAGGATCGGGCAACGGGAAAGCCACCGACGTCCCGGCAGCCGGCGCGAAGACATCTCGTCGGAAATCAGCAGCCGGTGCCAAGGCCGGCACCGCAGCCAACGACTCGACCCAGTCCCCGCTCCGCAACACCTAGCGATCCCGAGGCAGGGATATTCGCCGGACGGGCAGATCCACAGGCTGTCCCCGCGTGGCGCAGCCTGGCAATGCAGATCACCGATGGCACGATCGGTAGCCATGAAGATGGCTACCATGCGGCGTACTCGCGACCTGACGCTGCCAGGTATCAGCGGCACCGCTCGGCTCGACCGACGAGTCTCCAGGTTGATCGCGCGGCTGCACGAAGGCGATGTGGCCATCATCGATGTGGGCGACCTGGATCGTGCCACCGCCGATTCGCTGGTCGCGGCCAAGGTAGCCGCGGTCGTGAACTGCCAGCCCAGCATCTCCGGCCGCTATCCCAACCTTGGCCCGGAAGTTCTCATCGCTGCCGGCATTCCGTTGCTCGACGACGTCGGGCGCGAGCTGTTCGTCGAGGTCAAGGAAGGCACCCGGATCCGGCTCGACGAGGACACGCTCTACAACGGCGAGACCCTGCTGATCCGGGGCACCCGCCAGGATTCGGCGTCTGTGACCGCAAGCATGGCCGCTGCGCGTGCGGGCCTGTCATCGCACCTGCAGGCCTTCGCCGCCAGCACCCAGCAACACATGCAGGACGAGAAGGAGCTGTTGCTCGACGGCGTCGGATTACCGACGGTCCGAACTCAGTTCCAGGGTCGGCACGTGTTGCTGGTGGCCCGAAATTACGATTTCAAGGCCGATATCAAGGCGCTGAAGCACTACATCCGCGAGTTCCGTCCCGTGCTCGTCGGGATCGACGGTGGCGCCGACGTACTGCGTGAGGCCGGTTACCGAGCGGACTTGGTCATCGGCGACATGGATTCGATGTCAGATGCCGCGCTTCGCGAATCCGGCGAGGTTGTCGCGCACGCCGATCGGCACGGTCGGCTGGTCGGGCTGGCGCGCGTTCAGGACCTGCGTATCGATCCGATCCTTTTCCCGACCGCGGGTACCTGCGAGGACGCGGCCATGCTGCTGGCCAATGGCGGCGGCGCGAGATTGATCATCACGGTCGGCATCCGCGCCACGCTCGAGGAGCTTCTCGACGCCGGGCGTGGCGACATGGCCTCAACTGTGCTGACCCGATTGAAGGTCGGTGGCCGACTCGTCGATGCCAAAGCCGCCGCGCAGCTCTACCAGTCTCGGATATCGCCGCTGTCGCTCATCGCGCTGGCCGCGGCGGCGCTGCTGGCCATCGCCGTGGTGCTGGTGGCCAGTACCGCCGGCGACAGTTACCTGCACATCCTGACCGACGGGCTGTCGCAGCTCGTCGCCTGGCTGAGGGACCTTTTCTCGTGATCTCGTTTCGCTACCATCTTGTCTCCGTCATCGCCGTCTTTCTGGCCATCGCTCTGGGAGTCGTGATCGGCACGAGCGCACTGAACGGCGCGGTCGTGGGTGACCTGCGACGCCAGGTAAGTGATCTGAAGAGCACCAATCAGCAGGATGACCAGCAGAACAAGGCGTTGCAGCTGCAAGCCGGCAATGCCGATCTGCTGGCCCGGTCCTACGGCGCCAAGATTGCCGGCAGTGTGCTCGCCAACGTTCCGGTGGTGCTCGTTGCCGCCCCGGGCGCGCCTGCCACCGCGGTCGACTCGATCGCAGCGTCGGTGGCCCGCTCTGGCGGCAAGTTGGTTGCTCGCATTCGATTGACGGCGAGCCTGGTCGATCCCAGCCGCGCGAATGACGTCCGATCGCTCGCGACCTCCGGAGTGCATCCCATCGGGCTGCAGTTGCCCGCCACCGGTGATGCGGGCGCGCTGGCTGGCTCGTTGCTCGGATTCACGCTGCTCGGCAAAGGACAGGCCACCGATCTCACCCAAGTGCTCAGTGGATTCGGCACACTCAACATGGTCAAGATCGAGGGCGGCAGCCCGACCTCGGGCAAGCTTGTCATCGTGGTCGCTCCCGGCTCGGCCGCCGTCGGCGATCTGGCGGAGAAGAGCTTGCTCAGCATGACCACCCAGATCGCCACTACCGGCGGTCCGACCGTCGTTGCCGGCGACAGCGCTTCGGCCAGTCAGGCCGGTCTGATCTCGCTCATCCGGGCCGACCCGACCGCCAAGCAGGTGCTCAGCACGGTTGACGACGCGCAGACGTCGCTCGGACAACTGACGGTGGCGCTCACGGGTGCGGAGACACTGGCCGGCCGCAAGGGTCAATACGGTACGACCGCGGGCGTTGACGCGTTGATGCCCGGCGCCGGCAGCTGAACACCGGCCCGGCTCGGCACCGATGTGCACCGAGCAACGCTGGAAGGTGTTACCGTGAACTCCCGTGGCAATCTCGTTGATCTGAAGAGATGAACGAGCGCTCCGCACCAGGCATTCGCTGCGACCACGGGAGTCTCCTTGGCTCATTCAGCCCGGACAACCAAGCACGTCTTCGTCACTGGCGGCGTCGCCTCGTCCCTCGGCAAGGGTCTGACCGCATCATCGTTGGGTAGCTTGCTCAAAGCCCGCGGTCTCACCGTCACGATGCAGAAACTCGACCCCTATCTCAACGTCGACCCCGGCACGATGAACCCGTTCCAACACGGCGAGGTCTTCGTGACCGAGGACGGTGCCGAAACCGATCTCGACATCGGGCACTACGAACGCTTCCTCGACACCGACCTGGTCGGATCGGCCAACGTGACGACCGGGCAGATCTACTCGAGCGTGATCGCCAAGGAGCGGCGCGGTGAGTATCTAGGGGATACCGTCCAGGTCATCCCGCACATCACCAACGAGATCAAGGACCGGATTCGGGCCATGGCAATCCCGGGGCCGTCCGGCTCGGCCGGTACCGCGCAGGTGCCGGACGTCGTCATCACCGAGATCGGTGGCACGGTTGGCGACATCGAATCGCTGCCCTTCCTAGAGGCGGCTCGCCAGGTTCGTCACGACGTGGGTCGCGAGAACTGCTTCTTCCTGCACGTCTCGCTGGTGCCGTACCTCGCGCCGTCGGGCGAGCTGAAGACCAAGCCGACGCAGCACTCGGTAGCGGCCCTGCGCAGCATTGGTATCGCGCCGGACGCGGTGGTGTGTCGCAGCGACCGCGATATCCCCGCCAACGTCAAGAACAAAATTTCGCTGATGTGTGACGTAGACACCGAGGCCGTCGTCGCCGCCGCGGATGCGCCCAGTATTTACGAGATACCGAAGGTGCTGCATTCCGAAGGTCTGGATGCCTATGTGGTGCGCCGGCTCGGATTGCCCTTTCGAGACGTGGACTGGACGATCTGGGGCGACCTGCTTGATCGGGTCCGTCATCCCAAACGTGAAATTACGGTTGCTCTGGTGGGCAAGTACATCGACCTGCCCGATGCCTATCTTTCGGTGACCGAGGCGTTGCGGGCGGGCGGATTCGCCCACCGCACCAAGGTGAACATCCATTGGGTCGCCTCAGACTTGTGCGATACCCCCGCCGGTGCGTCGGCGCAGTTGTCGCGCGCCGACGCGGTGCTGGTTCCTGGTGGCTTCGGAATCCGGGGCATCGAAGGCAAGCTGGGCGCGATCCGGTACGCGCGCGAGCGCGGCTTGCCGACGCTGGGGCTCTGTCTCGGACTGCAATGCATGGCCATTGAGGCAGCCCGCAACCTGGCTGGCATCCCGGACGCGAACTCCGCGGAGTTCGACCCGGAGACCAGCGATCCGGTCATCGCGACTATGGCCGATCAACTCGATGCGGTCGCGGGTCACGCAGACCTCGGCGGCACGATGCGCCTGGGCGCGTACCCGGCCAAGCTGGTGCCCGGTTCGGTCGTGGCCGAGGCCTACGGCACCACGGAGGTGTCGGAACGGCATCGCCACCGCTACGAGGTGAACAACGCCTACCGCGATCGACTGACCGCGGCCGGGCTGGTCATCTCCGGCACGTCGCCCGACGGGCACCTGGTTGAGTTCGTCGAGTTACCGCGGGCGGTGCACCCGTTCTTCGTGGCTACCCAGGCCCATCCTGAATTGAAGTCCCGTCCCACCCGTCCCCACCCGTTGTTCTCGGCGTTCGTTGCGGCGGCGGTGGAGTACTCCGAAGCGGGCCGACTGCCGGTGGACATCCCCGATGAACAAGGGCATCAGCCGCACGTGGCCGAGGCGATCGCCGCAGTGGCGACGGTGTGACAACTCGTCAGGGACCGGTCTAATGAGTCCGGCCGATCAGGACCCCGCGTTCGAGGTGCTGTCGTCGGAGTTGCGGTTCACCGGAAACGTCATCTCGGTACGAACCGATCAGGTACGTATGCCGGACGGTTCAGTCGCCGCCCGCGAGGTGGTCGTCCACCCGGGCGCGGTGGCCATTCTTGCCCTCGATGCGGATGACCAGGTCGTGCTCGTGCGCCAGTACCGGCACCCGATCCATCAGCATCTGCTGGAATTGCCCGCGGGTCTGCTTGACGTCGACGGTGAGCCCGCCCTCGTCGGCGCCCAGCGCGAGCTCTACGAAGAAGCCGGCCTACGAGCGGCGCGGTGGTCGGTGCTGGTCGACCTGCACACCTCGCCGGGCATGACGGACGAGGCGATTCGGGTTTTCCTGGCCCGCGACCTGACCGAGGTGGGGTCCGATGAGCGATTCGCGGCCGAGCACGAGGAAGTTACGATGACCGTCGAGCGGCGGCCGCTGGACCACTTGGCCGCACAGGTCCTGACCGGCGAGCTGACCAACGCCACGACCGTAGCCGGCATCATGGCGGCGACCTGGGCGCGTCAGCGGGATTGGCAGGACCTTCGTCCTCCGGACGCGGCCTGGCCGGCGAGACCGGACCGCGCCGGCCATAACCCGTCGTGACACTCGCGTCCGAACGCGAAAGCGACGGCAGTGAGCGACCGGCGCCCAGTGATCCGGCCGAGAACACGGTTCGCGCCTATCTGGCGCATCTCACAGTCGAGCGCGGTTCAGCCCAGAACACGCTGAGCTCCTACCGTCGCGATCTTGGTCGGTATCTGGAGTTCCTGCAAAGCCGGGGTCTGCATGACCTGGCCGCGGTGGATTCCGCCCTCGTATCCGCCTTCCTGGTGTCGTTGCGAGCCGGTGACGAGAGCCACCAGCCACTGTCGGCCGCATCAGCTGCCCGGGCTGTTGTCGCTGTACGTGGTCTCCATCGTTTCGCCTACTCCGACGGGCAGGTCGCTGCTGACGTCGCACGCGCTGTTCGCCCACCGGCCCCGCCACGCCGGCTGCCCAAGGCGATCGCGGTTGAAGACATCGAGCGCCTGTTGGAGGCGGCCGGCTTCGACCAGACACCGCTGGCCATCCGCGACCGGGCCCTGCTGGAACTGCTCTACGGCACGGGAGCGCGTATCTCCGAAGCGGTCGGGCTGGACGTCGACGACCTCGATCTGGAGCAACGAAGCGTGTTGTTGCGCGGTAAGGGTGGCAAACAGCGTCTGGTGCCGCTCGGCAGCTATGCGGCCGCGGCGGTGTCTGACTATCTGGTGCGGGTTCGGCCCGAGCTGTCCCGACTGGGGCGCGCCACGCCTCGGGTATTCCTGAACTCGCGTGGTGGCCCGTTGTCCCGCCAGAGCGCGTGGACCGTGCTTCGTGGCGCGGCTGACAAGGCCGGGCTGACCGGTGACATCTCTCCGCACACGCTGCGGCATTCCTTTGCCACCCATCTGATGGAAGGCGGCGCCGACGTGCGCGTCGTGCAGGAATTACTCGGTCACGCCTCGGTGACGACCACTCAGATCTACACGCTGGTCACGGTCGACCAACTACGTGAGGTGTACGCCGTCGCGCACCCTCGAGCCCGCCGATAGCGGACTGGCGCCGGCCTCGCTTCGCTAGCGAGCGTTTGCGCATCGCTACACACAGAACTAATCTCTCGCAAGTTGCGTTTTTCGCTTACGGGGGAAGTTACATGACATATCACGATGATGATGCGAAGCCGCCTGCGAATGGTGATCGGCGCGATGGGCTTGATGCGCACGACGGGTCCGGACCGGAATGGGATCAGCCGCGGGTCTACGAACTGCCACCTGAGGATCTACCCGCGCTGCACGGTCAGCCGCCTTATGCTCAGCCGGCATTCGGTCAAGCGCCTTATGGGCCACCGCCGTACTCGTCACTGACGCCTGAGGCAGCGTGGGCACCGCCCGAGGCACATGCCGCTTGGTCGATCGCCGGGCCGGCCACGCTAGCCGCGCCACCGACGCCTCGTCGTCGCTGGCCGATCGTGCTTGCCACCGTGCTCACCGTGCTGCTGCTGGTCGTCGGCGGTGGCAGCGTGTTTGCCTACCGAGCTCTTCGAAGCAGCGGACCCAAGGCGGCGCAGGCGCTACCCGCGGACAGCTTTGCGCTGATCACGGTTGATCTGGACCCGGCCGCCTCCCAGAAGATCGATGCCGTCCGATTCGCTCGTCGAATACCGGATGTCGGCGCCTCGTTCGGCGAGAAGACCGATCCGAAATTATCGATCTTCAACGCGTTCGCGCGTGCCGGCCAACTCCCGTCGGGTTTGTCCTACGACCGCGACATCAAGCCGTGGGTCGGCGACCGGATCGCGCTGGCCAGCAGGCCGGCCGTGATCGAGGGCAGCGATGCCGACCTGCTGATCGCCGTTCAGACCAAGGATGCCAAGCAGGCCGAATCGGCGGTGCGGCGCATCGCCGCTACGACCGACCAACCTGTTGGCGTGGCCGACGGTAACGGTTACGTGCTTATCGCTGACACCCAAGCCGTAGCTGATCGGGCGGTGGCCGATGCGAAAAACGGCAGTCTTGCCGACCGCCGCGAGTACAAGTCGGATATGTCTGCGCTGGGCCAGCTCGGCGTGGCCTCCGGCTGGATCGATGTGAAGGCGGCACTAGATGCCACCAACGTCGGAAACGGGACACCCGGATCGCCGTTCCTCGGTGCCCTTTCCCGCGGCGGCGCGCCGGGCAAGAACGCGCTGCGGACGAGTTTCACGGTGCGGTTCACCGCTTCGGCCGCTGAGTTGGTGGTACGAGTCAACACCGGTCAGGCGGTCTCGCCGGCTCCGCCGGGTGGCCCGCAGTTGATCGCGGGGCTCCCGGAAGACACGGCTGCAGCCGTCGAGTTCCGCGGGGCTCGAGGTGCGTTCGGACAGGGCTGGAATCAAGCGCTCAAGTCGGCGACCAGCGGCCAGCGGGCCGAGGTGGAGTCGCTTGGTGACGAACTCGGTCTGCGGCTGCCGGACGATATCGACACTTTCCTGGGTACCGACCTGGTGGCCGGCCTGGACCTGAGCCGGGGACTCGACACCCCGAGCGTCGGTGTTCGTTCCAAAACCGATCCCGCCGCGGCGGCCAAAGCCATCGACTCACTCGAACAGGCGTTGGCCGCACAGCAGATGTCTCCAGGACTGAGGATGCTGAAAACGCCGGACGGTGTGGTTGTGGCGAATTCCGATTCGTACGCAGCCGCGATGGCCTCGACTTCGGGTAAGCGGCTCGGCGACTCCGCGGCCTTCCGTACCGCGGTCCCGGACCAGGCCGGCGCGACGGCCATCGGCTACGTCAACCTTGACGTGCTCAGCGCGGCCGCGCAAAAGGCGGGCGCGAGCAGCGATGACCTCAAGGCACTCCACGCGTTCAAGGCCGTCGGTCTGAGCGTTTCGACGACGGACGGCAGTACGCTCCTCAGGGTCAGATTGGTGGCCCACTGACCGCTGGCCGAGTGCGGCGAAGCTGCGGACAGCGGGGGTCGGTGAGGTAATCTCCGGTCGTGTCCGGCACGGTTTAGCGAGGAGTGCACTGAAGCCCATGACGACGTCCAGCACCGCCGGCTCGGGGGCACCCGACTCCGGTGACATCGCGGCTGCTGGCAGCGTCGACACTGCTGCCGGTGAGGGATCGAGTCGATCCGTCGATCCGGCCCGGGCGCGGCAAAAGCGGCCGCTGATCCAGCCGGCACCACTGGAAACGCATGGCCCGGCGCGCGTGATCAGCTTGTGCAACCAGAAGGGCGGCGTCGGCAAGACCACCTCCACGATCAATCTCGGAGCGGCGCTGGCCGAATTCGGCCGTCGCGTCCTGCTGGTCGATTTCGATCCCCAGGGCGCGCTCAGCGTGGGTCTGGGCATGCAGCCACATCAGCTCGAACAGACGACCTACAACCTGCTCATGGAACGCTCGGTGAGCATCGACGAGGTACTGCTGAAAACCAGCGTGCCGGGCATGGACCTGTTGCCGTCGAACATCGATCTGTCCGCCGCCGAAGTCCAGCTGGTGAACGAGGTCGCCCGGGAGCAGAGCCTCGCGCGGCTGTTGGCGCCGGTGCTCGGCGACTACGACTTCGTTCTCATCGACTGCCAGCCGTCGCTGGGGTTACTCACGGTCAACGCCCTGACGGCCTCGCACGGGGTGATCATCCCGCTGGAATGCGAGTTCTTCTCTTTGCGAGGTGTGGCGCTGTTGATCGACACGATCGAGAAGGTCCGTCAGCGGCTCAATCCCGATCTTCGCCTGGAAGGCATTCTGGCCACAATGTACGACGGCCGTACTTTGCACGGCCGTGAGGTCTATGGCCGCGTGCTCGAGGCGTTCGGCGACAAGGTGTTCGACACGGTGATTGCGCGCACCGTTCGTTTTCCGGAGACGACCGTGGCCGGCGAACCGATAACTACCTGGGCGCCGAGTTCGAACGGTGCCATCGCCTACCGCGAATTGGCGATGGAGGTCTTGTCGCGGTCGTGACCGGTATTCTCGGCGGATCCAGCTCCGGCTCGAACTCGGACGGCGGACCGAACTACGACCCGCCGCTCTCCGAGTTGGCCGACCTGCCAGAAGACTGGGAGCTGCCGGCACCCGTGCCGCCGCTGGTGACCGACGGCGTGTTTCTCGTCCGGTTGGATAATTTCGAGGGTCCTTTCGACCTGCTCCTGACGCTGATCGGCCGACGCCAGATGGACGTCACCGAAGTTGCGCTTTCGCAGGTGACCGACGATTTCATCGCCTACCTGCGTGCCGCCGGCGACGGCTTCGATCTGGGCCAGGCCACCGAGTTTCTGGTCGTCGCCGCCACCCTGCTCGATCTGAAGGCGGCTCGGCTGCTGCCGGCGACCGAAGTCGAGGATGACGAGGATCTGGCTTTGCTCGAAGCGCGGGATCTGCTGTTCGCGCGCCTGCTGCAGTACCGCGCCTACAAGCTGGCCGCGGCGCACCTTTCCCGTCTGGAGCAACGGGCCGGACGGCGATTCGGGCGGCAGGCCGAACTTGAGCCGCGCTTTGCCGGGCTGAGCCCAGATCTGCAGCTCGGTGTCGACCTACCCCAGTTTGCCGCGGTGGCGGCGATGGCCCTGCGGCCGCGTCCGGTGCCCGTGGTGGGGATCGAACATATCCACGCCCCGCGGGTCAGTGTGCGCGAACACATGGTGGCCATGCGACGACAGCTGGCCCGAACCGGCGGCTCGACCTTCCGTGCGCTGGTCGCCGACTGCCAATCGACCCTGGAGGTCGTCGCCCGATTCCTCGGCTTGCTCGAGTTGTACCGCGATGGCGACATCGCCTTCGACCAGGCCGAGGCGCTCGGCGAGTTGCGGGTGCGCTGGACCGGCCGCGATCCAGACGTAGCCGGGGCCGCAAGCCCAGACCCGGCCGCCGAAGATGACGACGGCGCCAGCGGCGCGGGTGAACCCCGCGCGTCCGATCCCGATGAGGAGTACCGATGAACGAGTCCGCCCTCGACGCGGTGCCGACAGCGATCGACATCGCATCCGGCACGCCGTCCATGGACCTCAGCGATCCGCAGGTGCTGCGTGGCGCCCTCGAGGCGTTGTTGTTCGTGGCCGACGGTCCGCTGGAGCTGAGCCAGCTCGCGGCCGCGGTGCAATGCCCGGCGGATGAGGTTGCCGAAGCACTGGCCGTGATCACCGCTGATCTGGACGAGCGCGCGACCGGCTGGCAGCTCCGTCCGGCCGCAACCGGCTTTCGCCTTTACACCAGGGACCAGTACGCCCCGATCATCGAGTCCTTCCTGCTCGAGGGCCAGCGCAGCAAGTTGAGTCAGGCCGCGTTGGAGACCCTCGCCGTGGTGGCCTACCGGCAGCCGGTGACCCGGGCGCGTATCTCGGCGATTCGCGGTGTCAACGTCGACGGTGTCGTGCGCACTCTGCTCGCCCGGGCCCTGATTACCGAGGTCGGGACCGATCCGGAGACGGGCGGCGGCCTGTACCGCACCACGCCTACCTTCCTGGAGAAGATGGGTATCTCCTCGGTCGAGGAGCTGCCGTCGCTGGCGCCGTTCCTGCCGGAACTGGACACACTGGATACCGATGAAATCTGAATCCGCTGCCGAACCGGCGCGGCTGCAGAAGGTACTGGCCGCGGCGGGCGTCGGCTCAAGGCGAGCGTGCGAGCAGCTGATCGAGCAACGCCGGGTCACCGTCGAACAGCCCGATGGCCAGCAAGTGGTGGCTGAGCTCGGGCAACGGGTCGATCCGGCCACCGCAACCGTGCGGGTCGACGGCAAACGAATCAACCTACGGTCCGAGCTTCGCTATGTCGCCTTCAACAAGCCGATCGGGGTCGTCAGCGCAATGACGGATCCGCACGGCCGCCCGACATTGACCGACTACCTGGCCGACGACGAGGTTCGGCTGTTCCACGTCGGCCGGTTGGACATCGACACCGAGGGCCTGCTGCTGCTCACCAACGATGGTGACTTTGCCCAGCACCTTGCTCATCCGTCCCACGAGGTCAGCAAGACCTACGTCGCCGAGGTGGACGGGATTCTCGACAGCGCCGTCTTGCGATCGCTCAAGGCGGGCGTCGAGTTGGAGGACGGGCTCAGCAGCATCGACTCGGGGCGCATTCTCGATACCGGCCAGACGCGTTCGCTGGTTGAGTTGACGTTGCATTCCGGACGAAACCGCGTAGTGCGGCGCACGCTTGCCGCAGTCGGTCATCCGGTCCAGCGGCTCGTGCGGACGGCAATCGGACCGGTGCGGCTGGGCGATCAACGACCCGGCACACTGAGGGAGCTCACGGGCACCGAGCTGGGCGAGCTTTACCGTCAACTAGAAACCTGAGCGACGTCAGCGACGTCTGCTGGTGCGGCGTCGGGCAACGGCAAGCAACCGAGAGGATGATTTCAGCGTGGGGGTACGGGCCATTCGTGGAGCGATCCAGGTCGCGGAGAACACCAAGGACGAAGTGTTGGACGGGGCCAGCGAGCTGGTGACCGAGGTAATGCGCCGCAACGGCGTCGTGGCCGACGATCTGATCTCGATCTTGTTCACGGCGACCCCGGACCTGACCGCCGACTTCCCGGCCTATGCCGCCCGGCAACTGGGGCTGACCGACGTTCCGCTGATGTGCGCGTGCGAGATCGCCGTCCCCGGCGCGATGCCGCGGATATTGCGGTTGCTGGCCCACGTCGAATACGACCGACCGCGGTCCGAGATTCGCCACGTATATCTTCGTGGCGCGGCCGCGTTGAGGACCGACCTGCCCCAGTAAGTCGCCGGAGCGGGCCGCTCGACCCCGTATCCTGCTGAGGTGGCTGAACTTGCCGGAATCGGTTTTCGAGGTGTCGTAGCGCTTGATGGACCGTCCGGCACGGGCAAGTCCACCGTCGCCCGGGCCCTGGCCAATCGACTCGCCACCCGGTACCTCGACACCGGGGCGATGTACCGGGCGGCCACCGTTTCGGTGCTGGACGCGGGTATCGATCCGGCTGATAGCGAGGCGGTCGTCGAAGTCGTCGCCAAGATGCAACTGGAAGTCTCAACCGACCCCGACGATCCGGCGACCATCCTGAGCGGGCGGCGTATCGACGCCGAAATTCGGAGCGCAGCCGTGACCGCCGCGGTGTCCGCGGTGTCCGCGATCCCGGCGGTACGGACGCAGCTCGTGGCGCAGCAGCGCCGGATTATCGCGGCCGCACCGACCGTGGCCGAGGGCCGTGACATCGGCTCTGTGGTCTGGCCGCAGGCGCAGCTGAAGGTGTACCTGACCGCCGACGAGCAGGTCCGGGCGGCCCGCCGAGCTGGCGAGCTCGGTTCCGACGTCGGTACCGTTACGGCCGATCTGGCTCGACGGGACAAGTTCGACTCCAGCCGGGCGGTCAGCCCGCTGCGGCGCAGCGATGACGCCGTTGAAGTCGACACCACGTTTCTCTCGGTGGACCAGGTGGTCGATGTGTTGACCGATCTGGCGCTGCGGCGAGTATCCGCCTTCGGCGGTGCGTGAATGCAGAGCAGCGAAAGGGCACGTAATGAGCGAGCTGGATGAGGAGCAGGGCGCTGCGGTGGCGCCAGTCGTCGCCGTCGTCGGCCGGCCCAATGTCGGTAAATCGACCCTGGTGAACCGGATCCTCGGACGTCGGGAAGCCGTCGTTCAGGATGTTCCCGGCGTGACCCGGGACCGCATCGCCTACGACGCGGTCTGGAACGGGCGCCAATTCACGCTCGTCGACACCGGTGGGTGGGAACCGGACGCGACCGGTCTGCAGGCGATGGTGTCCCAGCAGGCCGAGCGGGCCGTGGCGACCGCGGATCTGGTCCTGTTCGTCATCGACTCACGCACCGGCGCCACCGAGACCGACCTCGTCGTGGCCCGCACGTTGCGCCGGGCCGGTCGTCCCGTCGTGGTCGCGGTGACCAAGGTGGATGACGAACGAGGCGAATCGGACTCCGCCGCCCTGTGGTCCCTCGGGCTCGGCGAGCCGTACGCAGTCAGCGGCTTGCACGGGCGTGGATCAGGCGACCTGCTCGACGCGGTGCTGGCCAAGCTCCCTGATGCCCCGGCCGAAACCGACGTGGTCGGTGGGCCGCGGCGGGTTGCGTTGATTGGACGCCCTAACGTCGGCAAGTCCAGCTTGCTCAACCGGTTGACCGGCGAGCAGCGTTCCGTCGTCGATTCGGTCGCCGGTACCACCGTCGACCCGGTCGACAGCCTCGTCGAACTGGGCGGCGAGGTGTGGCGTTTCGTCGACACCGCCGGCCTTCGTCGGCGTGTGAACAACGCCTCCGGGATGGAGTACTACGCCAGCCTGCGGACCGCCAGCGCGATCGAGGCGGCCGAGGTTGCGGTGGTGTTGCTGGATGCCTCCGAAGTGCTGTCCGAGCAGGATCAACGGGTCATCAGCATGGTTATCGAAGCGGGTCGCTCGCTCGTACTGGCGTTCAACAAATGGGACCTGATCGACGAGGACCGGCGCGAGCAATTGGAACGCGAGATCGACTGGGAGCTGCAGCGCGTCACCTGGGCGCCACGGGTCAACGTCTCGGCCAAGACCGGTCGGGCGATGGACCGGTTGCCGACCGCCCTGCACACCGCACTGGACTCTTGGGACCGCCGGATCCCCACCGGCCGGCTCAACAGCTGGCTGACCGAGGTGGTGGCGGCGACCCCACCCCCCGGCCGCGGCGGCCGTCATCCACGGGTGCTGTTCGCCACTCAGGCCGATACTCGGCCGCCGAGATTCGTCCTGTTCACAACCGCGTTCTTGGAAGCGGGCTACCGGCGATTCATCGAACGGCGATTGCGTGAGGACTTCGACTTCACCGGAACGCCGATCGAGATATCGGTACGGGTGCGCGAGCGGGGCCAGCGACCGGAACGCTAGTTGGTTCGTGCGCTAAAGTTGCGACCGGTTCGCGGCTCGAAGTGCCCGACCGGGACGTGGCGCAGCTTGGTAGCGCACCTGACTGGGGGTCAGGGGGTCGTGGGTTCGAATCCCGCCGTCCCGACAGATGAACGGCCCGTATTCCGGGCCTTGCAGGAGCGCCGCTGCCCGGCTGATCGCCTGGGTTTGCGGCGTTTGGCAACTAAGAGGCAACAACGACCCGAGAATCGGCATCACAAGCCAACTATCGCGGCCGTCAACGCCTCGCCGACAGTGTCCGTCGCACCGGGAAGCGAATGGGCGTATGTCCGGAGCGTCACTGCGACGTCGCTGTGCCCGAGGAGGTCGGCGACGACCCTGACGGGAGCGCCGTTGCCGAGCATGAGGGACGCGGCAGAGTGCCGCAGGTCATGCAGCCGAGCGTGGGGGAGACCAGCGTTCTTACACAAGACGGCGTGCCGGTCGGTGACCGCGTCTGGCTTGACGGGCCGACCGAGCTCGTCGCAGAACACGTAGTCCGATCCTGACCATGCCTCGCCGGCGGCGAGACGCTCCTGCAGTTGCTTACTGCGGTGCTCGCGGAGGAGCTGCACCAGGTGAGCATCGAGCGGTACCCGGCGCACGCCAGCCTCCGTCTTTGGCACCGACGCGACCGCGACGCCATCGACGAGGATCCACGTCTCGACTATTCGCAGCTCACCGGCCTCGAGGTCGATGTTCTCCCAGTGCAGGCCGCAGACCTCGCCCCGCCGCATGCCCCTGAGCAGCGCGAGAGCGAACATTGGGTAGTTGCGGTCGCCCCGGGCTTTGGCGAGGTACTGGCCAGCCTGCGGGGCCGTCCAAGTCGTCATCTTCTTCGAGTCTGCTGCCGGCACGGCAGCGTTCGTAGCCGGGTTGCGGGCGACCATGCCTCGCTTGACGGCCCATCCCAGGCTCATACGCATCACGGAGCCCGTCAGCTGCACGCTGCGCTTCGACAGCGGCTTACCGCCTCTCGCGCCCCGCGCCAGCAGGTCGGAGAGCATGGCGTCGATCTGCTCGGTCGTGAGAGCGGCGAGTTTGATGCCGCCGACTCGTGGCCGGATCCATGAGTCGACGACCTGCTGGTAGCTCGATGCGGTGCTCGGCCGGATCCCCTCGAGTTTCTTCGCTGTGATCCACGCGTCGAGCATTCCGCCGACGGTCACTTTGCGGTCCACGTCGACGTGCGACCCGTCGTCCTTGCTGACCATGACCTTGCGGAGAAACTTCTCAGCCTGGGCCTCGGTCGCGAATGACTTGCTTCGCTGCGCGCGCTTGCCGGTCGCCCCGTCGATCACGAACCAGCTCGCGGCCCAACTGGCGCCCTTCTGTCGTACCGTGCCCGTACCCTTCGCGCGGCGCTTCTTGGCCTGCTCCGTCATTTTGTGCCCGCTTCCTGTTTGGTGGACTTCCTCAGATAGGTCTGCGCGAGCCTCTGGCCGAGCTCGGTGAGCTCGCCACCGGTCCGACCAGGCCCCGGCCGGCTTAGATAGCCCTTTGCGCGGGCCAGCCTCAGCCGATCACGGACCTGATCGTCCGAGAGAGTCAAGGCCTTGCCGACGTCGTAGCGGGGATTGGCGAAACGTTTCGAGGCGTCGACGTAACGCACCGCGACGTCCAGATACCGCAGTTCGGCATCGGATGGCACAGCATCGACCTCGGGCACGTGTTCGAACTCAGGAAGATACCGATGCGCGTCGCTGACGAGTCGGTCGATTGACACAAGTTGGAGTAGGCGTTTGTACACCGAGTGTGGGGCCGGAATGTCCCGTAACGCGTCGGCTGTGTGGCTCCAATCGAAACGGTCTCGTGCTTCTGTAATGCGCGTCGGGTGAAGATTGCCCAAGTCGCCGCGAGGGACGACTCGCACCTCTCCGAGACGGAGCGTGCGAGTCTCCGGGTCATAGAAGAAGTAGCCCACGGCCGACCAGTGCTCGGTGAGCTTCTGAGACACGCGAATGTCGGCAAGGGCGGAGGACTCGAACGTCCGCTCGACCAAACCGTCCGCTGTTAGAGACTCAAATTCGGGCCGCCCTGTCGCGCGCTGGTCCTTCGCCATAGCCATGACCAAACCTTAACCCGTAATGCACCGGTAGTCAACCGTGGTATTTCGATATGTCGGCGATTTACGCGCCGATACCCGCCCATGGCTTGCTCTTTAATGCACCGGTTGACCACCATTGAATCATGACGAAATTGATCGATCTGGCGAAGGCAAAACTCAATCTTCCGCCTCCGGAAGCTCGGCGTGCGATACGCGAGAGCCTTGGACTCCCGCAAGGGGCAATCGGCGAACAGCTCGGCGTCTCGGGCGCCACCATCGGTCGTTGGGAAAACGGAACACGGGAACCCCGGGGCGAACTTCTCCTGCGGTACTCGACGTTGCTGCGCGACCTCGCCAAACTTGATCGCACAGGCGGCATCAAGTGAAGCCGAGCGGGCACGACGCGCCAACCGTGCACTCAGGCGTCCTGCGGCTGGTGAATACCCCAGACCGCGACGTGTCCAACCTTGTCGCCGCAGCACGCGCCAAGCTCGACACCGCGGTACTCGTCGACACGACCGTCGTCGCTGCGCTGTTCGAGCGGTCGACCTGGTCGATCTATGACGCGGTCAAGGCCGGGACCTTCCCGATCGAGCCGATCCGCGTAGGCCGCCGAATCTCATGGCGCGCCTCCGACCTGCGCCAGCTCCTCGGCTTGGGGCCGGCCCCGGCCGCGGCCCTCCCTGGCGGTGCCGGGTGAGCGTCACGAAACATCGGCCAGGCCCTGCCCGGTCCCGCGAGTGGCGCCAGTGGCGGCGAGGACAGAGCGCCGTCTGCCAAGCGCTCGACCATCACCTCACGCAAACCACGACCCCCGCTGAACCGATCCGCGGCAAACAAACCGCCCTCAAGATCACTACCGCCACAGGCAACCTCGTCCGCATCGTCCGCGGCGAGAAATACACCGCCTACGCCCAACCCAACGACATCGTGACAATCCTCGACCGGCTCGAGATCCCATTCACCCGCGACCACCACCGCCACGCCTGGGCATTCCCGATCGCCCGGCTACCCGACCTCACCGCCTACCTCGACCACGCCGGCCGCAAATATGAGGTAACGCCGTGAAGGACGCGAAGCGGGGTGCCCATGACACCCGCGGAACCTGACCCAACCTCACCAACACCACTGAAACCACCGACCCTCAAAACCACTCCACTATCCGACGTCGTCCCCGTCGACGCCGTCCGCGTCAGCAGCGAGAAAGCGATCCCGCTCTGGCTCGGGCAGCTCGTCGCCCTCGTCGGCGAAGGCGAATCCGGTAAAACGTGGCTCGCCTGCCACGCCGTCCTCGACCTGGCAGAAGCCGGCCACCACGTCATCATCTGTGACGGCGAAATGAGCGCCGCCGCTTGGCTGCGACGATTCCGGCAGCTCGGCGCCTCAGAACAAGCCCTAGGACGAGCCCACTACGTCGAAATGGACGGCCACGCGAAAGACGTCGCCCTCGTCCGAGCCACCGTCACCCACCTCGACGCGAAACTCGTCGTCTGGGACTCCGCACTCTCACTCATCAGCCGCACCGCACGATCCGAAAACGACAACGCCGAAGTGTCCAGGGTCTACGACGACCTCCGCGAAATCGTCCGCAACTCCGCCGGCGGCCTCATCGTCGACCACACCACCCGCGGATCCGGCACCCTCATCAGCCGCGGCGCCACCGCAAAATTCAACGCCCTCGACGTCTCCTACGGCGTCCGACTCACCGACGGCTCAGTCCCCGGAAAAACCAACGACTGGACCTCAACCATCAGCGTCGAAAAAGACCGCCACGGTCTCCTCGGCGACCGCCAAGACCGCGAAGCGCTCTTCCACCCACTCGGCTCCGGCGCGCTCCACCTCGAGATCACCCAGAGCACCGGAAGCACACACCGACTCGCCGCCGGCAACCCCATCACCGCACTCGTCAACCGAATCGACGAAATGCGCCCCCCACCCACCTCCGCAAACAAAGCCTGCGAAGCGCTCGGCGGAACCCGAGCCCAAGTCCTCACCGCATACCGAATCTGGAAGGAAAACCAATGACCACCAGTACGAAGCCAGGTGGTACGGGTGGTACTGCCCTAACGGGCCGTACCACCGTACCGGTACCAGTACGGCGTACCAGTACGGAAAGCCGTACCACCCATATGACCGGGAACGCCCCGGAAAACAAGGCCAAACCAGCCCCCAACCCACCCCGCAGTTCGCTTCTTGGCTCTTATTTGGCGGCCAGAGTGCGGAACCTCTTGTCGTGCGGTGCATACGCGAAGCCGTACCACCTGACAGACGATCAGGAGGCCGGTACGCGAGGCCCGATTTTGTTGGGCTCGGTGCGAGTCGGCAACTGTGCGGCAACTATTGAGGCGTCATGATGGAGCCGTATCCGTGCCCGCGGGTGGGTGATCCGTGCGGTCAGATGCACACGGGCTGTATTGCGCATTCGCGCCGTCACGGCGGCCCGTGTGGCGGGTCGGTGATGCTCGGGACGGGGGAACGTCCTCGGTGCCGTCACCACCTCGGCCGGCGGCCGGCGCTGTTAATCGCGGAACATCGCGCCGAGCAGCAAGCCCTCGAGCTACTACGGCAGCAGCAGGCCACCGCGCGGCAGTACGGCGCCGCGGACCTGATCGACCCGCTGCAGTCGCTGCACGAGCTCGCGGACGAGGTGTGGTCGTGGAAAGAAGCGTGCCGCGCCCTGGTCGGCCATCTCGAGGAACTGCGCTACCGCGCCAGTTCCGGCGAGCAACTGAGAAGCGAGATCGCCGTTTACGAACGGTCACTGGACCGTGCGGCGAAGATCCTCGCCGACCTCGTCCGTCTCGGCATCGAAGACCGCATGGTCAAGCTTGCGGAACGTCAGGTGACCGCGGTCGGTCGAGCGGTCGAGTCCGCGCTCACCGAACTCGCGCCGATGCTCGAGTTCGACGGTGACGACCCACGGATCCGTCCGGTCATCGCCCGCCACCTACGAGGGGTTGAGCGCTGATGGTTGACCTCGGCAAATTGGCGGACTCCTTCGACCGGCCGGCTATCGAACGGCATCGGTTCTATGACGACCCGGTCGGCTTCGCTGACGCCTGCATCCGTTGGCCTAAGCGCCGCGGGTTGACGGCGTATCAGCGGGAGATCATCGGTGCTGTCCCGGTGCATCGGAAGGTCGCTGTTCGCGGTCCGCACGGATTGGGTAAGACGACGACGGCGGCGGTGACGGTGTTGTGGTTCGCGTTGACCCGGGACTTGTCGGGTGTGGATTGGAAGATCGCGACGACGGCGGGTGCGTGGCGGCAGCTCGAGTTCTATTTGTGGCCTGAGATCAAGAAGTGGTCGCGTCTGTTGGATTGGGCCGCGGTTGGTTGCGATCCGTTGTCTGAGCGGTCTGAGTTGCTGGCGTTGAATTTGAAGCTTGGTCATGGGCAGGCGTTCGCTGCGGCGTCGGATAATCCGGCGTTGATTGAGGGTGTGCATGCGGATGCGGTGTTGTACATCTTCGATGAGTCGAAGGCGATTGTGCCGGCGACGTTTGATGCGGCTGAGGGCGCGTTTTCTGGTGCTGGTTCGAATGGTCTTGAGGCGTTCGCGTTGGCGATGTCTACGCCGGGGGAGCCGAACGGCCGGTTTTTTGACATTCATTCGCGGCGTCCGGGTTTGGAGGATTGGCATACGCGGCATGTGACGGTGGATGAGGCGATTGATGCTGGCCGGATTAGTTCGGATTGGGTGGAGCAGCGCCGTAAGCAGTGGGGTGCGGCGTCGGCGGTGTTCGCTAATCGGGTGCTTGGTGAGTTCCATTCGTCTGATGAGGATGGTGTTGTGCCGCTGGAGTGGATTGAGGCGGCTAATGAGCGGTGGAATCTTTGGGATGCGGCGGGTCGGCCGACGGTTCCGGGGGTTCGGACGGTTGGTGTTGATGTTGCGCGGTCGGGTTCGGACAGCACGGTTATGGCGTTGCTGGATGGGGTGGTGGTTACGGAGCTGCGTCGGACGTCGCGTGAGGACACGATGCAGACGACGGGTCGTGTGCAGGGGATTGTGGCGGCGACGCCTGGCCGGACTCCGATCGTTGATGTGATTGGTGTCGGTGGTGGCGTGGTTGACCGACTGCGGGAGCTGGGCATTTCGGTGACGGCCTTCAACGCGTCGGAGGGCACGTCGCTTACGGATCGGTCGGGTGAGCTTGGTTTCATCAATGCTCGTTCGGCGGCGTGGTGGCGGCTGCGGGAGTTGCTTGATCCTGCTTACGGGGCGATGTTGGCTTTGCCGCCGGACGATTTGTTGACGGGTGATTTGACGGCTCCGCATTGGCGGGTGATGTCGGGCGGCAAGATTCAGATCGAGGGTAAGGACGACATCCGTAAGCGGATCGGCCGGTCGCCGGATAGCGGGGATGCGGTGATGCAGGCGGTATGGGAGAGCGCGCACGATAACGGCGCTGCGGCGTGGATCGCGTATTTGGGTAGGAAGGTTGACGCCGGGAAGGCGGCGGCAGACGCGGCGCGCGCTGCTGCTGATGAGGCCGCGGCTGTGTCGTCGCGTTCGGTTGATCGGCTGTCATCGGCGCGGACGGCGGCGTTTCAGGATCAGCATCGGAGCCGGTTTTGAGTGCGCTCGTTAGTGGTGTCGTCATTCTTGATGCTGAGGATTCGGCGTTGTTCGCGGCCTGTGCGCGTCAGATCCGGGCGGCGTGGCGTGCGAATGGTGCGGGCGTGCCGGCGAGCGTGGAGGTGGCGCTGCGTCACCTCACGGAAGCGGCGGTGTTGTACCACGCGACACGGACAGCTTCCGTTGTCGCTTCCGATTCCCTTCCGCTGTTGGACGAAATGGCTTCCGTGGCGTTGGACTGTGTGTGGCTTTCGGCGTCGGAGGCTGCGGTGGAGTTGGGTATTTCGTCGCGTGCGGTTCGTGATGCTGCGGAGAGCGGCCGGCTTGCCGGTCGAAAGCGTGGCGGCGGACGGGGCGCGTGGCAGGTCACTCAAGAGTCCGTAGCCGAGTACGCGGCGGCCCGCGAAAGACGGGCCACCGGAGCCGAGAGAAACGAAATCACTCATATTGAAAGGGGAAACGCATGACGAGAGCGATCAATAGCCGCACCGCCTCGGCGCTAAGCGAAGCCAGCACGGTTCGGGTCACGGAGTCACCCGAATCACAGAACACCGGGACGGACTTGAGCTGGCTCGAGCTTGTGCCCGAGGATTGTTTGCCGCCGAACTACGTCGACGTCGTAAAGGCGGAGGCTGTGTCGAAGGCTCGGCGCTCGACAGTGCATGGCCATATGGCCGAGGTGTCTGCGCGGCTGATTGAGGACCTGGCCGACGAGGACGCGGATCCTTTGCGGGCATCCGATACCGCGATGAAGCTCGCGGGGTTACGCCTGTTGGTCGAGCATCTGCCGCCGCCCGTATTGATTCCGTTGGCGATCCATCAGCAGCTCGTCGACAACTTGTACCGATCACTGAACGTCGAGTCTTTGACGCTCGGGCCGCCACCGGCGCCGTTCGCGGAGCGAGCGCACTTCGCGCAGTATCACGCCGGCGAGCATTTGCCTCCAATCACTGAGTACGAACACGAAGTGATGGACATGTTCGAAACGGTCTCAAAGGAAAGCGCCAAGCAGTTCCTCGGATTCGCCGCGATGCGCCTACCGTTGACGCCGGGTGAGGCGGTGGAAAACCGTGTCCGGGCGTGGCACGCGCTCAGTACCGATGACCTGCCGCAGTTGGACGCAACGTTCGCCACGATGCGACGGGTCGTGGACCGGGCCAACACTGACCGGTGGGCAGGCCCCAACGTCCATCGTTGCCCGCTCCAGAACGGCGGGAGGCGGTTCCTTCTGCGACCGGTGCCGTTCGGTCCCGATGCCTGGACCGGCAAGGATGCCCGCAACTACGGCTTCGTCAACGCGCTGGTCGGCGCCTCGTGAACGCCATCGACTGGGCGGAAGATTCCGATGACGATTTCACCGAGGTTCACGATGCCACGTTCGACCGCGTCGACCTCGTCCCCAAGTCCGCGAACGGCGTCGATTTCATCCTGATGAAAGCGAGCGCAGCACCTCGTCGCCCCGTTCGATCGGCGCAGGGCCGCCGCGGTGTCAGCAAAGCCAAAGCGAAGTCGGAGCCGCTCGTGCCTTGCTACGACGAGCGGGGGCGCCTGGTTGGTCTTATTGAGCAGGCGGACTTGCTGCCGGTCAAGACACCGGCACCGGCCGCGGCCCCTGCTGCCGCGCCGGCGGCTCCCGTCCAGCAGACGCCCCCGCCGGTCGACGCCGGCCCGGTCGCTGAACCGGCCGCGACGGCCGCGGTCGCTGGCGAGGTGGCCAAGGCTCGGCGGCGTGGTCAGGTGCTCGACGCGACCGAGGCGGAGCTGCTCACGAAGGCGCTCACCACGATCTCGGTATCTGCGGCCCAAGCGAAAGCCGGCAAGGTCAGCCCCGCCAGCGCGGAGTTCACGAAAATGCAGGCGCACGCCCGGTTCGCGCAGGAGATGACCCGCCACCGCGCCCAACGGCGCTAACGCTCGCGGAGCGGACGTCAAAGTCACGCACGCGCGTCTCTCCTGGCGCGCTGCGATCCAAGGCCGCCGAGCGAGTAGCCGTATCCCTCGCATTGAAGTTGCCTGCGCCCGCTCCGCCTCTCCACCACCTCGAATTCGGCACTGACGAAAGGACCCGACCCGCGTGACGCAAAACCCGAACTGGCCGGTCATGGACTACGCGGTGTGCTGGCAGGCCGGCCCGCAACAGTCGCCGATCCAAACAAACTGGACGTCGATCCTCGAGCGGATCGAGGGTCAGGTCTCCTCGAGCCGCGGTAAGCAGTACGAGCTCGACCAAGTGCAGCCCGGCGAGTTCTCGTTCACCGCCCGTAACGACGACGGCGCGCTCGACCCGGACAACACCGCGTCGCCTTACGCCGGCTGGGTTGTGCCGTACCGGTTGTTCCGTGCTCGGGCGCAGTGGCCGCCGACGCAGAACCTCCTCTACGCCGACCAGGCAGCGGCCGGTTTGCCGTCGAGCTTCCCCGCCGGGTCGACGTTGCCTTACGGCGTGTTCCAGGGATCCGCGTATCCGGTGACGTTGCAGCACGGCGGCGGATTCAACTTCTACAACGCCGCGATACCAGCCGCACCCGTCGCAGGTTCAGCGCTCGTCGGGTTCAACGGCTGGTCATGCGCGGCCGGCGTCACCTACTCCGTCAGTTGCCAGATGAACGGGTCGACGAACGCTCAGGCTTACATGGCGATCCTGTGGTACGACGTCAACGCGGTATTTATCGGGCAGTCATCGGGCGCCGTCCTGACGGCCACCGCTGCGGCGCAGACGCTCACAGCGACCAGCACCGCCCCGGCTGGCGCCGCGATCGGCACGTTCTATCTGTTCCTCGCGAACTCGCCCGTCGCGACGAGTGGCTTGTCGTGCTGGAACGTGCAACTGGAGAAGGCAGCCTCGCCGACCGGCTACGTTCAGCCGTCGACGTGGTACCCGATTTACACCGGCTACATCGAACGATTCCCGCAGACATGGACGTCGGGCGGCAACTACGGGCGGTCGGCGCTCGACGCGGTCGACTACTTCTCAAACCTTGCCGGACACACACTGTTGCCCTCATTCATTGCTGACGTTCTGGCGCTCAATCCGAGGTTCTTCTACCCGCTGAGCGAAGGCGAGACGGCGACACAATTCCTCGACATCGCGGGCAACCGCGGACCGATGTACCTCCTCTCGTGGGGCGCCGCACCTCCGGTGCCCGGCGGCACCGTCGAAGCGACGACCAGCAACCCGCCAGGTCCAGACGCGGGAAGCGCGCTCACCGGAGCGTTCATCGGGGCGCCCGGACCCGTCGTGACGCAGGCACCGGAGGGCACCGGTGTCCTCGTGGTTCCACCGGATCCCGCTACGGGCCGTGTCGGTCCGCCGGCGGCCGGCGGTTGGACTCGGATCATCGCAGCGCGCATCAATTCCGATGTTGCGCCAGGGGTGGGCGCGTCTGGCCCGTGGATGTACCTCTCCGACCCGTCGCCCTTCACGGCGACACCGAACGGCGCAGGGTTCAACCTCGGTCTCGGCCCGAACGCGATGCGAGGATTCGTCTCCGACGCCGCGGGCAACAGCGCCGCCTCGGGATTCCCGTTCGCCGGCAACCTGACCAACCTCACGAGCGGCGCAATGGTCGACGGCGATTGGCATCTCTACGGGATTAGTCTCGACTCGAGCGGCAACCAATTCTCGACGTGGCTCGACTCCTGGCCATCGCCGGCGCTCAACTTCATCACCGCGACGCACCCGGCCCAGTCGACACCCGGCGTCGCCGTCGACATTGTCGCCGGCGGCCGGCCGGGTGACGTGTGGTCCGTGCCGTGGCCCGGTCAGGTCGCGTTCGTCATCGAGCTCGCCGGCGTCATCACAGGCACCCAATGGGCAGGGCTCGCGCAGTCGTGGCGCAACGCATGGTCGTCGACCAGCAGCCGTTCTGAACGATCCAGTGACCGGTATCAACGGATCCTGAATTGGATATCGTGGCTGGGCCCGGCGCGCATCTCGCCCGGCTCGTCGACGTCCTACGGGCCCGCGACGGACGTCGACGGCGCGAACGTCCTGCAGGCGCTACAGAACGTAGTGAGCAGCGAAAGTGGTCAGCATTTCATCGGCGCGGACGGCGCAGTCGTGTTCCAATCCCGCGCAGACCGCTACACCAAGACACCGGTCGCGACGTTCGGCGAGGACGTCGCAGGCGGCGAGATCCCTTACCTCGGCGCCGCGACGGACTACGACCCGACCCGGATCGGTAACGACGTCGCGGTCACTGCGCAGTACACCGGCACCAGCTACCGGGCGGCGGACGTGGCCTCGCAGGACAAGTACGGCACAGTCGCATTGCCGCTCACGGTGAACTCGGTTGATCCGCTCGAGTTGGCTAACGCCGCGGACTCGCTGCTGTATCAGAACAAGGATCCGCAGACGCGCCTCGAGTCGCTCCCGATCGACTTGGCCGCGAACCCGTGGGCGTGGGGCGTGGTCCTGGGCCTTGAGCTCGGGACGTGTGTCGGTTGGAACCGTCGGCCGTCAAATGCGCCCGCGATGAACATCAACGGATTCGTCGAGCAGATTCAGTGGAATCTCGACGATCAGGGCAACGCGGAATGTGACCTGCAGGTCACGAACGGCGCACTGAAAGAGACGTTCTGGAAATGGGACACGTCCCGCTGGTCGCCCGTGGCGGGTCAGATGGTCGTCAACGGCACCATGACCGCGGTACAGGCCACGATCGGCGCGGCCCGGGCCGCGGGGTCGCCGCCGTTCACGATCCTGCCCGGCTCGTACCCGCTGACTATCGAGGTCGACGACGAGCAGATAACGCTCACCGCGCCGCCGTCTGGCACCACATCGCCGCAGGCGTTCGCCGGCATCATCCGCGGCGTCAACGGCACCACCCCGGCGATTCATCTCAGCAACGCGCCGATCAGCCTCGCGCCCGTGTGGCGCTGGGCTTACTGACCGACCCGCGACTGGGCTATCTCCCGGCGTGCCTGATACGTCGGTTCTGATTCGCATGAAACCTTCAGCAGATGATCCCATTCGAAGAAGGCCGGTCCTACCGGAAGTCAGAGCGCACACAGGTCCAACCTGGCCCGTGTCCGAATTGCGGCAGCGCGCGCACCTATGTCTCATACTGGGCTGACGCAGGCGATGGCAGTGACCCGGACCAGTGGGTCGGCACGGCACTCAACTGCCACGATTGCGGCGGGTTGCAGCGATAGTCAGCGGTCGTAATTCATTGCCGGCGGGTGAGCTCCGACTTTTTTCCACTTGTGATCCGCGGTGTCCGTCCAAGTGGTGGTGATTATCAGCCGATCCTTGGCAAAGTTGGGCACATGCGGTTTCGGCTCCGGCCCAGGGTTATCTCCAACGAACACAATCCGACCCTCGAGTCGCTGCGATTCTCCCGACTGCAGGAGCAATATCCGACCACCTTGATCGGCGTTCCAACTCCATCCGTAGGAAGTCAAGGTGACGTCGTGTGTCGAATCCAGCGCCACGATTACCTGTACCTCGAGGATTGGCTGGGAACCACCGTTTGTCACCTCAATCGACGGAGGATCGGCCCTTCCGAATGACAATGCCCGGAGACTACCGGGTTGTTCGTTTTCGACGAGGACGGCGGACACGCTCGTAGCGTCTTGTCGACGAGTCCGTTTCATGTCGGATTCGCGCCTGCGACGGTCGATCACGGTTAAGCCGACCGCCGTGACGACCGCGCCGACGGTACCGACGCTCGTGAAGATGTTGGCCCAGTGGATATTGCTCATCGCGTATCGATCAGACCCAAGGGATGACGGGCTGGTGTCGCATTGACATGCCGGCCTCTGCGATGACCCGGCTCCATGCATGCCGGTAGACCGCCGCGAACTCGTCTAGGCCCGGTTTGTCTTGGAAGTGATTGACGGCCGTCAATCCAGTCTCGAGGTATAGGTAGGCGGCGCGACGTCCCATACGTTCCAGGATTGGGACGCATGCGTCGGGTACAGATCGGCGGTCAGTCCGGGTCATCGGCGCTTTCCGAGCGTCACTAGGAAGGCCGCGACACCGAGGAGGGCCATGCCCCACAGTGGCGCGGTGATCCACCACCACGACCACGCGATGACGTGGGCGAGCCGCAGCACGAGGAGCACGACGAACCCGAGGACCACCAACGCAACGCGGCCGTTTCCGGGGGTCGATGCTGCCTGTACGGGCATGGCGGTCGCCTTTCGCATGTGTGTGGACGCACTATCCCAGCCCAGATCCGACTAGCGGCGTTTGCCGAACCGGAACGAGAGACCTTTCGCGATCCGGATCGAGCCACGGCCGCGGGAGTTGACCGTGACCCGCCCGATCCGGGCCGATTCGGTAACGCCGGACTTGCCGACGGACAGCCAGCTCGAGCGGCCCGTCCGGACCCGCCGCCGATAACTTAAGCCCATAGCGCGCCCCTCCCAGCATTTGTCATTACGTCAACCTAACGGCATTCATGCGCGTATGTAAGCATTCACGCCCCGGACTGCGCGAGTCGCGAGGCAGCGATCAGTTCAGCGGCGATCATCAGCATGTCCCGAGGGTCTCGTGAAGTAGTGAGGTCACCGCAGACGTTGACCTCGGCCGGTCCGATGGCCAGGCCGTGTTCGGCCGTCAGCCGAACTATCCGGCTGACCTCGATGCACGGATCGATGGAGGGGTGCGCATCGAACGGAACGGAGTGCGTGCAGATGTGCTCGAGCAAAATATCGCCGTCGTTGAAATCGACGTCGTCCCAACGGGCGCTGTGATCCGGCTTGGTGCACCACGCCGGACAGGGCGGCGGCAGTGTGTCCGGGACGTAGGCGGCTGAGCGGTCGATGAGGCCCGTCGAGAAGTCGAGATGAATGACGCCGGTCATGACGTAGCTCCTTCGAACGGTTGGCAACTATGTAGGCAACTCAACTGCGACCAAGCGATGCAATGTTGCACCAACGGGGGCCAACTCGGGACGGTTGGGATGCCCACAGAACCGGACAAGACCACACGAACGCACGCGTGGGCCAACTGGTCGACCGGTCTGGGGGTCAGGGGGTCGTGGGTTCGAATCCCGCCGTCCCGACAGTGTGGTGTCTCAGGACATCGAATGGTCGATTGGATAGGTTCAGGCGCCTGTCCGTTGTCCTAATGGACTCGCCGACGTACGGCTGTCACCTGGAGCCTGCGACTCGGGCCTGACACCGGATGAATGTGCACCGAAAGGGGCGTGTTCGGATTCTTAAATGCCAACTCGAGTTCGTGGAACATGACGCCAGCAACCGCCCTCAGTTGCACGTCGGCGACGCGCGCGCCCAGACAGGAATGGGCGCCCAGGCTGTAGGGCGTGTAGACATCCGAGGGCGGGGCGGCGCCATTCCAGGATTCTCTGTCGGGTGCGAACGCCAACGGGTTCGGGAAGTTTTCCGGCAGCAGGTGAGTCACCCCTTCGGCGACCAAGACCTGGGTGCCTGCTTCGAACCGGAAGCCCTCAAACTCGAACGCGGTGATAACCGAACGCGGGAGGAAGGCGGACACCGTGTACCGGCGCATCGTCTCGAGGGCCGCCTTGTGCAGTGTCGTCATCCCCTGCAGTGACGCAAGCGTCAACTCACCCTCGTCGAAAGCCTGGTCGGCTTCGGCGGCGATCTGCGCCTGCAGTCCCGGGACGCCCAGGACTGCCCCGATCAGGAAGGTGGCCGAGGCCGCGAGGGTGTGCAGGCCGGAGACGTAGAAGCCGAGGACGGACGTCTTAACTGACTGTTCGTCGTACGGTTGGCCTTCGAGATCCTCCGCGGCAAGGAGTCGGTCGACAAGATCGGGCTCGCGGTCGAGCGGAGGATGGTGTCGGTGCCAGTTGACGACGCGCTCGATGAACGCGTCCACTCTCATTCTCGCCCGTCGATAGTGGGGAAGGCGCAGGGCAACCTTCGGCAGAATCTTGGAGACGTTGACCATCAGGTTCGTGTCGAAAACCACCTCCATGTCACCCAGCAGACCACAGGGAGCGGGGCCGGCGATCAGTGCGCCGAGTTGACTGAATACGACTTCTCTGATCAGGGGCAGGAGTCGTCGCGACTCGCCGGGTCGCCAGCCGGCGATCGATTCTCGCGCGACGTGCTCGATGGCGGGCAAGTGCCGAACTATGGCCTCGCGGGAGTAGCCGGGCCGTTGCACCTTCCGGAGCTGGCGGTGTTGCGGCCCATCCATAGCGATCAAGAGGTCGGCACCGAATTCGCGACCGAACTCGCCGTAAACGTGCGTACTGCCCAGGTGCTCCCCGCCGTCGGAACTCATGAATCGATTGCCTTCAGAGCCGGCTATCACCCAATGGGTTCGGTTGAGGATCCTCACCCGGAAAACCGGTCCGTACTGCTGGTACATGCGGGTGAGGAATTCTAGGGGATTGATCCGCATGTCCAACGCGCACCCGAGAACTGGCAGCCCGGGTACCAGCGGTGGCAGCGCAGTCGACGACGTTGCTCCAGCGAAGCCAGCGGTCATCGGCGTCCCCATCGATATCGGGCGACCGGTCTCGAGCTGCGCCCAAAGTGATGCTACGACCGACGAGAACGAAAACTAGGGGCCCGAGGACCTGGTGCGGCGCGTAGCGGTCACGCCGCAGGCAACCGTACCGCGGCGATCAGGGCGCGATGATCAGAGCCTGGAATGAACACAGTGTGGACCGACGTCGCCTGCGCGTTGCGGGTCAGCACGTGGTCGATGGCGATCAGCGGCGGATACCGGCCCTGGGCCGGGAATGTAGCGGTGATACCGGCGCCGGATTGTTCGGCGGCATCGTGGTAACCGCCGGCAAGACAACGCCGGAACTGCCTGCTGTCATATGTTGCGTTGAGATCCGCGCCGAGGATGACGCTGCCCCGCTGGCCCACCGTGGTCGCCGATCTTGCGAGCAAGCCGGGCAGCGCGGCAATGTCCTCTGCCCACGCGGTTGGCTTCTCATTCCATGGGCCGGGCATGTGGCCCGCGATCGCCAGCGGCTGAATGGCAACGCCGGGAATCCGAAGCCGCGCGGAGACGGTGCCGAATCGAAAGTTGGCATATGTTCGTTGGTCGGTCATCGGATAGCGGCTCCACAGGCCGGTTCCGGACGCTCCGTTGGCGACGGCGAGTTGGCTGTAGGGCAACAGCGACTTGATGCCGGCAGCGATCAGCGCGTCCGATTCCCGATAGCTCAACTCCTGCGTCATCAGGACCGAGACGTCGCCGGAGCGTACGGCGGCGACGACACGGGTGGGATCTGCCTCGCCGAGCTTCAAGTTGGCTGAGAGCACGTGTATTACCGGCCCTCGCACACCCGAATGGTTCGGTAGAAACATCGGCAGTTCCACGACAACTACAAGCAGGGTGAGCAGGCCCGCGACCAGGGCCAGTCGCCAGCGGCGGGTGAGCAGGGTGACGAGCACGGCGACCGGGGCGCAGAGCATGACGTACGGCGAGAACGCGGTCAGCGCGATCGCATAACGTGGTTTGGGAAGCACCGTGAGGTAGCGGCTTGCGAAGGCTGCGGCGGCGGTGAGGATCAGACCCAGCCAGATCAGGCTCACCAGGAACCGGACGGACCGGGCGACGGCACCGCGTCGCTGGGCCGTCGCCCGATGGGCAGCGGCCGCCTGGGTCTGATCCACACGCAGACCATATCCGCAGCGGCGCTACGGAGTTTCTGCGCGAGCCGGGGCCATTGTTGTCAGGTGGATGGTTCAGACTGGGCAACCGAGACCGAGGCAGGAAGCGGGTGATCGCGTGCAGTCGCCGACGGCTGATACGGGCAGTGCGATCACCCAGCCGACGCTGAAAGTGTGGACGATCCCCAACGCCCTCAGCATGCTGCGGTTGTTGGGAGTTCCGCTCTTCTTGTGGCTGCTGCTTGGCCCGCATGCCGATGGCTGGGCGTTGCTGTTGCTGGCCTTCAGCGGTTTCACGGACTGGGCCGACGGTGTGTTGGCGCGAAAGCTGAACCAGATGTCCGAGCTGGGCGCCATCCTGGATCCCTTGGTCGACCGCCTCTACATCTTGGCGACCCTCGGCGGCTTGGTGTTGCGGCACATCATCCCGTGGTGGCTGGCCGCGCTCATCGTCGCTCGGGATCTCGTCCTGCTGGCCACCCTGCCGGCGCTGCGCAAACGCGGCATGACCGCGCTCCCAGTGCACTATCTGGGCAAAGCGGCCACGTTCAATCTGCTTTACGCGTTCCCGTTCCTGCTGCTGGGCTCGCACTCGGGCACGCTCAGCGATGTCGCCAAGCCGATCGCTTGGGCATTCACGATCTGGGGGACCGGGCTTTACCTGTGGTCCGGGGCGATGTACCTGCGGCAGGTCCGCCGGATCGTCGTCGCCCAGCCCCGCGGTACGTCATGACGCGCCCGCCCGAGTCCCGTCCGGCCCGGCGTCCCGGGCGAGACCGGAGCATCTCGCTGGTATCAACGGCGTTGCTGGATGATCTGCTCACCAACACGTTGGACCCGGGTTACCGCTCGGCCCATGATCGCGGGCTGCCACGGCATTGGTGGGACGGTCCGCTGGCCGCGGCGGGCGCTTTGCTGATCGGTTTGGTATTGGTGTTGGCCTATCAGCAGACGCACCGGTCCGCGCCCGCGCGCGAGGCCGCGCGTAGCGATCTGATCAGCCGCATCCACGACCTGCAGAAGGCTGGCGGCACGCTCGACGATCGGGCGAAGCTACTCGGCGCCCAAGTCGCCGCGCTCAGAGATCAGCAGCTGTCGGGAACGGACCGGACCAGCTTGCGGGCCGCGGAGCTGGCCGCCGGGTCGACCGCGATCAAAGGCCCTGGGATGCAGGTGGATTTCGGTGAACCGTCGAGCACACCCTCGGCCACGGTCGGTGAGCGTCCCGGGTTGAGCCAGCAGCCCTTCATCCACGACGTCGACGTGCGCGCCGTGGCCAACCAGCTGTGGTTGTCCGGCGCCGAGGCCGTCGAGGTCAACGGCATCCGGCTCACCTCGACGTCGGCGATCCGGTTTGCCGGCGACTCGGTGCTGGTCGATTTCCAGACGATCAGTTCGCCGTACACGGTCCGTGCGGTGGGCGATCGCGACAAGATGCAGCTTGCATTCGTCGATTCGGCAATTGCCAGGCGACTCAAAACCATGGAGGCGGTGGACGATATCTCGTTCTCGTTTGAAGGACGCTCGAGCATGTCGCTGGCCGCGGCGGCGGTCAGCCAGCCGGGCTATGCGTTGATCGGCGTCGCGCCGTCGGCGTCGAGATCTCCGCGATGATCGCCGCTCTCGCCCTCGTTGTCGGGGTTGTGCTGGGTTTGATCTTTCGCCCGACGGTTCCCATCTGGCTCGAGCCGTACCTGCCGATCGCTGTGGTCGCGGCCCTCGACGCGGTCTTCGGCGGCATCCGCGCGCGGCTTGACGGCATCTTCAACGCCAAGGTCTTCGTCGTGTCGTTCGTGTCCAATGTGCTTGTCGCGGCGCTGATCGTGTTCCTGGGCGACAAGCTCGGTGTCGGTGGGCAGCTGTCCACGGCGGTGGTGGTAGTACTGGGAATCCGCATCTTCGGTAACGCGGCCGCCATCCGCCGCCATGTATTTCGGGCGTGACCGCGATGACCGACCAGAGCCCAGAGAGCCCGCAGACCCCGCCGAGCCCGCCGAGCCCGCAGAGCCCGGAAAAGCCGGAGCGCCGGCCGGCGAAGCCGTTCTGGCCCCGTTCGGGTAACCCGCTGGCTACCGTGCTCATCGGAGCGTTGCTGGCGATTCTCGGCTTCGCGCTGGCGGTTCAACTGCGGTCCAATGCCGCCACGGACTCGCTGAGCAGTGCTCGTGAGGATGACCTCGTGCGCATTCTGGACGATCAGAACAGCCGTATCGATCGGCTCCAATCGCAGATCACCGATCTGCAGGCGGCTAAGGCGCGGCTGTCCGACAGCGGCAGCAGCGATGAGGCGGCCCGCCAAGAGGCACAGCGTCAATCCGATGCGTTGGCGGTGCTGACCGGCACCGCGGCCGCCCACGGGCCGGGCGTCCGGGTCGCTATTGCTGATCCGGGCGGAACGTTACGCGCGGAGGATCTGCTCGACGTGGTCGAGGAATTGCGTGGAGCGGGAGCCGAGGTGATCCAGTTTGGTCCGGTGCGCATCGGCACCTCGAGCGCCTTCACGGACGGCAGCTCAGGGATCGTGCTGGACGGGCAGACGCTGCAAGCGCCGTATGAGGTCCTGGCGATCGGCGATCCGAAAACCATGGACACCGCACTGAACATTCCTACCGGCGTGGTCAGCGTGCTTCGCAATGCCGGCGGTCAGGCCAGCGTTACGGAGCAGGATTCGATCAGCATCACGGCCTTGCGCACGGTGCGTCCGGGCAAGTTCGCCTCGCCTGCGCCGCGCTGACCGCGGCGGGGCGGTATCGTCTCGCGCGGTGGGAGATCGTTGCCGACGCTTCGCTTCTCACGCCAATTTTCGACGAACCGACCACCGAGGTGAATCAGATGGCCGATGTACCCGACGACCTTCGCTATACCGCCGAACATGAATGGGCCCGCGTCACCGAGGGAAACACCATCCGAGTAGGCATCACCGACTACGCCCAGGCCAGCCTCGGCGACATTGTGTTCGTGTCGGTACACGAGGTGGCATCGCAGGTCGCCAGCGGTGACACGTTCGGTGAGGTCGAGAGCACCAAGAGCGTGTCCGATCTTTACGCGCCCGTCAGCGGTGCCGTGGTTGCTCGCAACGAGGCGCTCGATTTGAATCCGGATCTGGTGAACAGTGACCCTTACGGCGCAGGGTGGATTGCCGAGATCTCTGTCACTGACACCGCCGTTCTGAGCGAGTTGCTCGACCCGGTGGCGTACCGATCCACCATCGCCGACTGAACCTCGACCTCGCGTTGACCCTGTGCGCGGAGTCGAACTAGGCTCGCCGCACTGCATGCCACCGCGCCGGGACCACGCGGTGGCACGGATTTGAATTGAAGTCGTACGGAATCGGTCGAGCATCGGTTGGGCCTAAAGCCGTTTCGCATCTGAAGAAAGGGCGTTCGCCGCGTGTTCTGCACTGCGTGTGGCACCGAGAACTCGGCTGGCAGCAAATACTGCGCACAATGCGGCGCGGTGTTGGGCCAGTCCGGGCCACTCGGTTCGGCTGCTCCGTCGAGTGCCCCCGGTCAGTCGCCGGGTCGGCCGTCCGGGCCGGACTCGACCTCGATCTTCTCGGCCGGACTTCCGCCATCGGTCGACGCGGACGCGGAGTTCTCGGCCGAAGCCCACCAGCGAGCTGTGGACGCATTGTCTCCCGGTTCGGCCCTGCTGGTCGTCAAGCGCGGTCCGAACGCAGGCAGTCGATTTCTGCTGGACCAGCCAGTGACGACGGCTGGCCGGCATCCTGACAGCGACATCTTCCTCGACGACGTGACCGTGTCGCGACGTCATGTCGAGTTTCGTCGGGACGGCGAGGAATTCGCGGTCTATGACGTTGGCAGCCTGAATGGTACTTACGTCAACCGCGAACGGATCGACTCGGCTGTGCTCTCGGGCGGTGACGAAGTTCAGATCGGCAAGTTCCGGCTGGTGTATCTGACGTCGGCCGTGCCCGCTGGCAACGATTCATGAGCAGCGCGAGCCTGCCGGGTCGCGGCACCTTGTCAATCGGTGAAGTGCTGTCGCAATTGCGCCACGACTTTCCCGACGTGACCATCTCGAAGATCCGGTTCCTCGAGGACCAGGGCCTCGTGCAGCCGGACCGGACGCCGTCCGGCTATCGGAAGTTCTCAGCGTCCGACGTTGCCCGGCTGAAGTACGTACTCAGCCAGCAGCGCGACAACTACCTGCCGCTCCGGGTGATCAAGGAACAGTTGGCCGCAATCGACAACGGCCACACGCCCGGCGGCGCGGGAAGCGTGCCACGCCAGGTCCAGCTTGCGGTGACCGACGGCATCCTCGATCGCATACCGCAGTCCGGGGACTTCAGCAGCGCACCGGCGACGCTTCGACTAACCCGCGACGAACTGCTGAACACGGCGGGGCTGCGGGCGGAGCAGCTGCGGGAACTGGAACAGTTCGGTTTGATCGCCTCGCGTTCGGGCGGGGTGTACGACGACGACGCACTCGCCGTGGCGCAGGTCGTTGCCGAGCTCTCCCGGTACGGGCTGGAAGGTCGTCATCTGCGGGTCTTCAAGACCGCAGCCGACCGGGAAGTCGGCTTGTTCGCGCAGGTGGCCGGGCCGATGGCCAAGCAGCGAAACAGCGACGGTCGCGCCCGAGCTGAGGAAACGGTTCGTGAACTGGCCGCGCTTTCCGTCCGGCTGCATGCGGCCCTGGTTCAGATAGGCCTGCGCGGCATCGTCGGTTGAGCCCGGAACCGCTACGCTCGACCTACGGGAGTCCGTCAGCCCCTCGCTACGGCGGGACAGGTGGATCGCCCTTCTGCTCGACTGGCTGCAGCTCGGCAGACGCGATTCGACACAGCTCTAGGCAGGGAGTGCTCATGACATCGCACCCGCTACAAGTGGTGGGAGTTCGGGTCGAGCTGCCAGCCAACCAGCCGGTCGTGCTCCTCAAGGAATCCGACGGCGTCCGGTACCTGCCGATCTGGATCGGGGCGGTCGAGGCATCGGCCATCGCCTTCGAGCAACAGGGTGTACAAACCCCGCGACCGATGACGCACGATCTGCTCAAGGATGTGATCGGCGCCCTCGGCGGTGAGCTCAAACAGGTATCGATCACCGAGCTGCGTGATGACATCTTCTACGCCGAGCTGCAGTTCGCCGACGGCACGGCGGTCAGCGCCCGACCGTCGGACGCGATTGCGCTGGCGCTACGAACCGGAACTGCCATCGTCGGTGACGAGAGCGTGCTCGCGACGGCTGGTATCTCGATTCCGGACGAAGAAGAGGACGAGGACGAGGTCGAGCGGTTCCGGGAATTCCTGGACACCATCTCTGCGGACGACTTTGCCGGCTCGGAAGGCGATCCGCCGGAATCATGATCAGGTCCGGCGTGAAGTACCTGTCATGCCGAGACTCAATCTCTGGTTGAGGGTTACTTTCTCGGCGACACGCCGCGCGTTGCGTTGACCGTGCCGGGACCGGCGGCATACCGTCAACGAATCCCCACCGTGTATTTCGCGGCAGGTGTCGGCTGGCCGGTCAATCGCGCCGTTCGACTTCGAGTATCCACCGTCTCGGCGATGGATCGATGTGATTGCCGAAGGGCAGGAGACACCACGTGGTCGACGACAGGAGCAACCCGGACCAGGGCATGCTGTTCGCCACTCCGACGGTAGGAACCGATGACTCGGTTGGTTACCGGGGTCCGACCGCGTGTTCAGCCGCCGGAATCACGTACCGCCAGCTCGATTACTGGGCCAGGACCGGCCTCGTGGTCCCGACCGTCCGCTCGGCGGCCGGCTCGGGCAGCCAGCGGCTGTACTCGTTCAAGGACATCCTGGTGCTCAAGGTCGTCAAGCGATTGCTGAACACGGGTGTGTCGCTGCAGAACATCCGCATCGCCGTCGATCATCTGCGACTTCGTGGCGTCGACGACCTGGCCCGCATCACTTTGCTGTCCGACGGGACCACGGTCTATGAATGCACCTCATCGGAAGAGGTGGTCGACCTGCTCGGTGGCGGTCAGGGTGTCTTCGGTATCGCGGTCAGCGGCGCGCTTCGCGAGCTCACCGGATCGTTGGCCAGCCTGCCCTCCGAACGTACGGACGGCTCGCCGGTCGAGCTCGAGCCGGACGAGTTGGCCCAACGGCGGCAACGTCGTTCGGCAACCGCGTAACCATCGAGTGAGCACCGCGCGGCCGCTGCGTGAGCAGCCATCGGGCGAGCGCGCTGCAACACGACGGCAATGTCTCGCTGGTAAGGTTTAGCTACCGCAACGCACGCGCGGGAGAGTTCACGGCCGTCGAAGCTGACCGGTCTCGTGGCGCCGAAGGGGCAACATCCCCGTCAACCTCTCAGGCATCAGGACCGCGCGTGTAGGTAGCTCTGGAGGATTCCTCCGACAGAGGGGGAGTGGGTCGACCGTTACGGGTGTGCCCATTCGTCCCCCGCAGGAGCTAGCGATGTCCTCGTCCAACGTGGCACCTGATTTCTCCGTTACGGACGCGCCGACGACCGGCATTCGTCCGTTCGCGGCCCGGCATATCGGAATCTCGGAAACGATCGATCAGCACGCGATGCTCAAGGCCGTCGGGTACGAGTCGATGGCAGACCTGCTCGCCGCCGCGGTGCCTTCCGCGATCCGGATCGCCGATGCCCTGGACGTGCCTGCCGCGAGTACGGAAGCCGAAGTTGCCGCGCTACTTCGCGCGCTTGCGGACAAGAACGTCGTCCGCACGTCAATGATCGGGCTAGGTTATTACGACACGATCACCCCGGCCGTGATCCGCCGGAATGTGCTCGAGAGCCCCGCCTGGTACACCGCCTACACGCCTTATCAGCCCGAGATCAGCCAAGGTCGATTGGAAGCACTGCTCAACTTCCAGACGATGGTCGGAGACCTGACCGGGCTGCCGACCGCCGGCGCTTCCCTGTTGGACGAGGGCACCGCTGCTGCTGAGGCGATGGCGCTGGCGCACCGTACGGCGTCGGCGACGAAGCAGGGCGCGTCGGTGTTCCTGATCGACGCCGACGCCTTCCCGCAGACGATCGATGTTGTCCGCACCCGCGCCGAGGCACTGGGCTTGTCGGTGCTGGTCGCCGATCTCGCTGGCGGCGTGCCGGCCGATGTCGCCGTTTTCGGTGCCCTTCTGCAATATCCGGGAGCCTCCGGGGCGGTGCGGGATCTGGCCCCGCTGGTTGACGCGCTGCACGAACGTGGCGCGATAGTCGCGGTTGCCGCTGACCTGCTGGCGCTGACGATGCTGACGACGCCTGGAGAGTTCGGCGCCGACATCGCGGTCGGCACCTCGCAGCGTTTCGGCGTCCCGATGGGTTTCGGTGGCCCGCATGCCGGTTATCTGTCCATCCGCGCGGGTCTGGAACGGCAGTTGCCGGGACGCCTCGTGGGCGTCTCGGTCGATGCGGCCGGGCATCCTGCGTACCGGCTCGCGCTGCAGACCCGTGAGCAACACATCCGCCGCGAAAAGGCGACCTCGAACATCTGTACCGCCCAGGTACTGCTTGCCGTGATGGCCTCGATGTACGCGGTCTATCACGGCCCGACCGGGCTTCGTGGGATCGCGGGCTCGGTGCATCGGAAGGCGGCGGGACTCGCGCAGGCGCTGACCGCAGCCGGCGTCGAGGTGCTCACCAAAGCTTTCTTCGACACGGTGACGGTCCGGGTGCCGGGTCGAGCCGCTCAGATCGTGGCCGATGCCGAGCGGCGCGGCGTGAATCTGCTCTTGCTCGACGAGGATCGCATCTCGCTCTCCTGTGATGAAGCCACCGCCCCGTCCGACCTGACCGAAGTGCTCGCTGCCTTCGGTGGGACGGGCGCCGTGGTGGCGGCTGGGTCTGACCAGATCCCGCTGGCCCTGCGCCGGACCTCCGACTTTCTGACCCATCCGGTCTTCAACACCCACCATTCCGAGACGTCGATGCTGCGCTACCTGCGCTCGCTGTCGGACAAGGATTACGCCTTGGATCGCGGCATGATCCCGCTCGGTTCCTGCACCATGAAGCTCAACGCGACCACCGAGATGGAACCGGTGACCAATCCCGGGTTCGCCCAAATCCACCCGTTCGCGCCGGTCGGCCAGTTCGACGGCTACGCCGAGCTCGTGGCCGATCTGCAGAAATGGCTGACCGGGATCACCGGCTACGATTCCGTTTCCCTGCAGCCGAACGCCGGCGCGCAGGGTGAATTCGCGGGACTACTGGCTATCACGAACTACCACCGCAGCCGCGGGGAAGATCATCGCGATGTCTGCTTGATCCCGGCCAGCGCCCACGGTACGAACGCTGCCTCGGCGGTGCTCGCCGGTATGCGGGTCGTCGTGGTCGCCACCAGCGGCACCGAAGGCGAGGTCGATCTGGCTGACCTCAAGGCCAAGATCGGCGAACACGCCGACCGGCTCGCGGCCATCATGATCACCTACCCGTCCACCCACGGAGTTTTCGAGGACCACATCGGCGAGGTCTGCGAACTGGTGCACGCCGCGGGCGGACAGGTCTACGTGGATGGCGCCAACCTGAACGCGATGGTCGGGCTGGCCCGGCCCGGCCAGTTCGGCGCTGATGTGTCGCATCTGAACCTGCACAAGACCTTCTGCATCCCGCATGGCGGGGGCGGCCCCGGTGTCGGACCGGTAGCCGTGCGTGCGCACTTGGCGCCGTTCCTACCGAACCACCCGATGCAGCCGACTGCTGGTCCGGCCACCGGCTCTGGAGCCATCGCGGCAGCGCCGTGGGGCTCGGCCTCGATCCTGCCGATTACCTGGGCGTACATCCGGCTGATGGGCCCGGACGGTCTGGTGGCGGCGACCTCAGCGGCGATCCTGTCCGCGAACTACATCGCGGCTCGGCTATCTGAGCACTTCCCGGTGCTGTACACCGGTGCTCGCGGGCTGGTCGCGCACGAGTGCATATTGGATCTGCGGGAGTTGACGCGGCGTAGTGGCGTGACGGTCGATGATGTGGCCAAGCGTCTCATCGACTACGGATTCCACGCGCCGACGATGTCGTTCCCAGTGGCGGGAACGCTCATGGTGGAGCCGACCGAGAGCGAGGACCTGGCTGAGATCGACCGGTTCATCGACGCGATGATCGCTATCCGGGGCGAGATCGAGGACATGGTCGCCGGACGCTGGCCGGCGGACGACAACCCGCTTCGTAATGCCCCGCATACCGCGCAGTCATTGGTTGAGCAGTGGCAGCATCCGTACAGCCGGGCCGAGGCGGTCTACCCCGCCGGGGTCGATCCGTCGTCCAAATACTGGACTCCGGTGCGGCGCATCGATGGCGCTTACGGCGACCGGAACCTCATGTGTTCATGTCCGCCGGTGGCGGATTACGTCTGACGCTGAATGGCACAGCCTGGGATGGCACAGCCTGGGATGGCACAGCCTGGGCGGTTCTTCCGCTCAGGCGACGCGGTGCAGAGCGGCGGCCGTGAGCTCGGCACGGCGGGCGTGCACGCAATGACCGTCCGGCAAGATTTCGCCCGAGTCCTCGAACAGCACGACGCCGTTGCACAGCAGGCTCCAACCCTGCTCCGGATGGAAGGCGATGACGTGGGCGGCGTCGCGATCCGAACCCGCTGCGTCGGGGCAGTGGGGCTGATGAGAGCAGATCGCCCGGCTGATCGACTTGACGTTGGTCGGCTCGGACTCCTGCGGAACTTGCTCGGACTGGGTGCTCATGTCGCTTCCTAGTGCGTCGTTTGCGCTGGACTGGCAGCGCCCCGTTATGTGCTCTACCGCACATACTATTCGTCAGATCTGAGAGCCTTTACAGGTGCCACGGACACAAACTTCAAGCTCGTCACCGGATTGAAACATGACAAGCTACTTATCCGGACATTTAGGTTGCGCGTGCAATCACTTGCCGTGGTTGAGCGGCGGCGCAAGGTAATGATCATGTGCGCCCGTCCTGTTCCTGTGCGGTTTCCAGGATTCGACTGCGCCGAACCCAGGTCGCGAGCCTCGCCGGATAGCCGTCGGCACTGACCGCATCGATCACTTCTGGATCGTCATCGACGAACAGCACGACTCCGGTCAGGGGCAGGGTGCGCATCGCCTGCAGCTTCATTTCGCGGGCGGGCCGGTAGTCGTAGTCGCCGCGCATCACCAGATTCGCGGTCGGCAGGCCGTGCTGAGCGAGCCAGGTCGAGGTGATATCTCGCAACCACTCGGGTCGTCCGGTCAGCCACGCGATCTCGTAATCGGCCCGCATCTTGTTGACGAGCGCGATGCCGTCCGCCAGCGGCGGATCCTGATCGGCCGCGGCCAGGAAGGCGGTCCAGGCCTTGGGCCGGCGTCGTAGGTAGTGCAGGCGATGACGGACGTCGGCCACGACCCCATCGATGTCGAAGACCGCGAGGCCGGCACTGCTCACGCAGATGACGATACGGGCGGCCTCGCCCGGCCGGCCGGTCGAGGCGCTCCACCGCCGGCTTTCGGCCGGTAGAGTGCGGTAATCGTGGAGTTTCTCAACGGGCTGCGACCATCGCACGATCTCACCTACGACGACGTCTTCATGGTGCCGCGGGCGTCTGACGTGAGTTCCCGCTTCGACGTCCAACTCGACACCGATGACGGCAGTGGAACCACGATCCCGTTGATCGTGGCCAACATGACGGCCGTCGCCGGTCGTCGGATGGCCGAGACGGTAGCCCGCCGAGGTGGGCTGACCGTCTTGCCCCAAGACATCCCCACCGATGTGGTCGCCGATGTCGTCAACTGGGTCAAGGCTCGCGACCTACGTTACGAAACGCCCATCACGCTCGGCCCCGATCGCACCGTCGGTGACGCCCTGTCGCTGTTGCCCAAGCGGGCGTACGGGGCCGTGATCGTCGTTCAGCACGGCCGTCCCATCGGCGTGGTCACGGACCGCGACTGTGCCGGCGCTGACCGGTTTGCGGCGCTGAGCACGGTGATGTCCACCCGGTTGCTCACCTTGCCGGCCGGCATGGCCGCGCGAGACGCCTTCGACCTGCTCGACGAGCGCCATCGGTTGGCGCCGGTAGTGGCACCGGACGGTCTGCTGGTCGGCGTCCTCACCCGCATCGGTGCGCTGCGCAACACGCTGTACCAGCCGGCCGTGGACGGCCGGGGCCGATTGCGGATCGCGGCCGCGGTCGGCGTCAACGGCGACGTGGCCGGCAAGGCTGCGCAACTGTTCGCCGCCGGGATCGACCTGCTCGTCGTGGACACCGCGCACGGTCATCAGCGGCGGATGCTCGATGCATTGAAGGCCGTACGCGAGCTGGCGCCGACCGTACCGGTGGCGGCTGGCAACGTGGTGTCCGCGGACGGCACGCGAGAGCTCATCGAGGCCGGTGCCGACATCGTCAAGGTCGGGGTCGGACCGGGCGCGATGTGCACCACCAGGATGATGACCGGCGTCGGCCGACCGCAGTTCTCCGCCGTGCTGGAATGCGCGGCCGCGGCACGAGAGCTGGGTCGGCACGTGTGGGCTGACGGCGGCGTGCGCTACCCGCGCGACGTCGCGCTGGCTCTGGCCGCGGGCGCCTCGGCCGTCATGATCGGCTCATGGTTCGCGGGCACCTACGAGTCCCCGGGCGATTTGCAGCTCGACGCGGACGGGCGCGCGTACAAGGACAGCTTCGGAATGGCATCCGCGCGTGCGGTAGCGAATCGCACCAGCAACGAAACGCCGTTCGACCGGGCCCGCAAGGGCTTGTTCGAGGAAGGTATTTCCAGCGGGCGAATGTATCTCGACCCGGCGCGCCCCGGGGTGGAGGATCTGATCGACGCAGTCGTGGCCGGCGTCCGGTCGTCTTTCACCTATGCCGGAGCCAGCACCATCTCCGAGTTCGCCGAGCGCGCGGTCGTCGGTCTGCAGAGCGCGGCTGGTTACGCCGAAGGGCGACCGCTGCACACCGGCTGGTAGCGGGTCGCCGCCTGGTAGTCGGCGCGGCCGCCGACGAGGTAATCTGAACATGTGAACAGCCATTCAGGCGTCCCGCTGGCCGTGAGCGACCGTGGGTTGGTCGACGCCGCCGAGGTCTTCGGGTTGCTCGCCGATCCTGGCCGGCTACGGCTGCTGGCCATGCTTCGACACGGTGAGGCGAACGTCGGCGAACTCGCCGCGGGCACGGGCGCGAGTGAATCCGGGACCTCGCACGCATTGCGCCTCTTGCGGGCCCATCAAGTGGTGCGGGTGCGCCGGCAGGGCCGGATGGCGTTCTACAGCCTGGCCGACGCCCACGTGGAGTTGCTGCTGCAGACCGCGCTCGCACACGCCGAGCACAGCGAACTGAATCACCCCGAGCGGGAAGCAGCGTCGGCATGAGCGCGGGTCATTCACACGGGCACGATCACGCGCTGGTTCGCGGCGAAGGCGCCCGGGCGGATCGTCGCTGGTTGCTGGCCTCGCTGGCGGTGATTCTCTGCTTCATGATCGGCGAGGTCACCGTCGGTCTGGCCGTAGGCTCGCTGGCTCTGCTTGCCGACGCGGGGCACATGCTGACCGACGCCGCGGCGCTGGCGTTGGCGGTGATCACCTCGCGGGTCTCCGAACGACCGGCCCGCGGCGCGTTCACATTCGGCTTCACCCGGGTCGACGCGTTGTCCGCCCAGGCCAACGGCATCACATTGCTCGCCCTGTCGGTCTGGTTCGTCGTCGAAGGCGTCCGGCGGTTGATCGATCCGCCTGACGTCCCGGGGGCGTCGGTGCTGATCGTGGCCGTGATCGGGATCGGGATGAACCTGCTCGCCGCCGTGCTAGCCGGTCGGGCCAGCCGCGCGAGTCTGAACGTGCAAGGTGCGTTGGCCCATATCGTCAACGACCTCTGGGCGTTCGTCGCGACCGCCGTCGCCGGCTTGTTGATGCTGTTGTTCGGGTGGTACCGAGCGGATGCGATTGCCACCCTGATCGTCGCCGGGTTGATGATCAGGGCCGGCGTCGGACTGGTCACGGCAGCCGGGCGCGTCTTTCTCGAGGCAGCCCCGACCGGCGTCGATCCGCGAGATATCGGTTCCGAGATGGCCGAGATACCGGGCGTGCGGGAGATACACGATCTGCACGTGTGGGATCTGGGTTCGGGCGAGCCGGCGCTGTCGGCTCACGTCGTCGTGTCGGCCGAACGCGATTGCCACGAGGTGGCGGCGGACGTTCGGACGATGCTCACCGACCAGCATCTGATAACGCACGCCACCCTGCAGGTCGACCATCAGCGGCAGGGGCAGGCCTCAGTCGGCGACGATTGTGTTCTCAGCCATGGCCCCGGTTATCTCAACAGCATCGATATCGTCGATGGTGCCGTCGACGTAGGACCGCCACAACGCGGCATAGACCCGGCCAGCCGCCACTAGCTCCGCGTGAGTGCCGTCCTCGACGATCGCTCCGTCGGCCATCACCACGATCCGGTCGGCCCGCGAGGCCGTCGTCAACCGGTGGGCCACGACCACGGTGGTCCGGTGCCGGGCGAGCCGGTTGGTGGCCTCGGTGACCGCGGCCTCACTGGCCAGGTCGAGCGCGGCCGTCGCCTCGTCGAGCAGCAGGATGTCCGGGTTCACCAACTCGGCCCGGGCCAAAGCCACGAGTTGCCGCTGGCCGGCCGACAAGTTCCGGCCGCGTTCGCCGACATCGTGCCGGTAACCGCCACGAAGTCGGGCGATCATCTCGTGGGCGCCGACCGACCTCGCCGCCGATTCGATTTCGGCCGGCCCTGCGTCAGGCCGGCCGTACGCGATCGCCTGCGCGATCGAGCCGGGCGACAGGTAGGCCTCCTGCGGAACGAAACCCAGGTGCTGGCGGTAGCCGGTCATGGACAACTCACGCAGGTCCCGCCCGTCCACCCGGACGCTGCCGACGGTCGGATCGTAGAACCGGGCCAACAGCTTGACGATCGTGGACTTGCCCGCGCCGGTCTGACCGACCAACGCCACGGTCTGCCCGGCCGGGACATGCAGATCGAAGTCACGTACCGCTGGGCGATCCGCGCCGGCATAACTGAAGCCGACCCCGGCGAAATCGAGGTCGCCGCGCACCGTGCCGAGCGAGGCCGGCCGAGCCGGCTCGGGCGTGCTGGTCGGTGTGCGAAGCAGATCGCGCAGTCGGGACAACCCGACGGTGGCCTGCTGGTAGCCGTCGAATACCTGCGACAGCTGCTGGACCGGACCGAAAAACGCGTCCAGATAGAGGAAGAACGCCACCAATGAGCCTGCGGTCAAAGTGCCGTGTGACAGCCTGTGAGCACCGAAGGCGAGCACCGCGGCGCCGCCCAGATCGGCCAGCAACTGCACGAACGGGAAGTACGCCGAGATGAACGTCTGCGCCCGCATCCGGGACCGACGGTAGTCATCGGCCACGCCCAGGAACGAGCTCTCGTTACGTCCTTCGCGGGAGAACGCCTGCGCCACCCGTACGCCGGCAACATTCTCTTGAAGCTGCGCGTTGACCGTGCTGACCCGTTCGCGGGACTCGACGTAGGCCGGGACGGCCAGCCGGCGGAACAGCGCGGTGGCGAGCAGCAGCACCGGCAGGATGACGATCAGGATCAACGAGAGCTGCAGGTCGACCAGTAGGAGCGCGACCAGCACGCCCACCAGCGTCAGCAAGCTCACGATGGCGGTCACCAGGCCGGTCTGCAGGAAGTTGGACAACGCGTCGACGTCCGTCGTCATCCGGGTGATGATGCGCCCGCCCAGCTCCCGCTCGTAGTAGTCCAGGCCGAGCCGCTGCAGGTGGGCGAAGGTCTTGATGCGCAGCACATACAACAGTCGCTCACCGGTGCGGCCGGTGAGCCGCTGCCCGATCGAACTCACCACCCAGTCGAAGCTGAGTACGCCCAGTCCGACGGCCGAGATGGCGAGCAGCAGGCCAGCGCGATGCTGATTCACCCCGTCATCGATCCCGGTTCGGATCAGGGCCGGCAACAGCAGTTGCAGGATCGCGTCCGCGCCGATGAGCAGCAGGCCGAGCAGGAAGGCCCAGCGCAACGGCCTGACCAAGCGGCGCAGGGTGAATTCCGGATCGGCGGCACGGGCCTGTTGCTCGTCGATATCGGGAGTTCCAGTGGCCGGCGGCAGCTTCGCCACCTGAGCCAGTAGCTGCTCGGTAGGCGGCACCGCGGTCATCGCGGATGCCCCGCCCACGGCTTGGCCGCCGCCCCCGCTCGGCATTCTGATCGTCGTGGCCGCGGCCGGCTCGCGCGCGGCACCGACCAGGGCATCCTCGACCGGATCGACCCAGAGTTCGGGAGTGAAACCGGCCCGGTCCGACGCCGCGGCAACCGGGACGGCGAGGGTCAACTCGCCGGCGTCGATGCCCTCCACGTCCTCGCCCGGGCCGGCTAGCAACAGCCGGAACAGCGCACTGCGTTGTTCCAGTTCGGCGAAGGTCCCGACATCAGCCACAACACCCTCGTCCAAAACCACGATGCGGTCGGCCAGCGCCAGGGTCGATCGACGGTGCGCGACCAGAATCGTGGTTCGGCCGCTGATCAGCCGGCTGAGCGTGGCCAGGATGTCGGCTTCGACCCGCGGGTCAACCGCGCTGGTGGCGTCATCCAGTAGCAAGATCCGTGGATCGGTGATCAACGCCCGGGCCAGCGCGATGCGCTGTCGCTGGCCGCCGGACAGGGTCAGTCCTCGCTCACCGACCAGGGTGTCGTAGCCCTGCGGCAGCTGGCGGATGAACTCGTCCGCCTCCGCGGCCCGCGCCGCCGCGACTATCTGCCCGTGGTCGGCGTCCGGTCGCCCGTAGGCGATGTTGGCGGCCAGTGTGTCGGAGAACAGGAAGCTGTCCTCGAACACCAACCCGATGACCCCGCGCAGCTCGGCCAGCGTCAGGTCGGCGACGTTCACGCCACCGACCGAGATCGCCCCGCTGTGCACGTCATAGAACCGCGGCAGCAGCATCGCGATCGTGGATTTGCCCGAGCCGGCGCCACCGACGATGGCCAGGGTTTCGCCCGGCTTCACCGACACACTGAGCCCGCGGAGTACCGGATCGGAGCGGGTGTAGCCGAACCGGACGTCATCGAATTCGACCGACAGCGCTCCGTCCGGCAGATGGCGCGGTGTTGACGGATCCTCGACGGCGGGGGAGGAGTCGATCACTTCGAGCACCCGTTCGACGCCGGCCCGAGCCTGCTGCCCGATCGTGAGCAGCGCGGTCAGCTGTCGGACCGGGCTGACCAGCTGGCCCAGATAGGTGGAGAAGGCCAGGAACGTACCGATGGTGATCTGGCCGTGCAGCGCGAGCCAACCACCGAGCAACAGCACGCCGACCTGCCCGAGCGCCGGAATCGCCGACAGCGCGGGCGCGTACTTGGCCTGCAGGCGGACCACTCGCATGCGGGAGGCGTACAGCACCCGCGCGCGACGGGACAGGTCGGACACCTCACGGTCTTCCTGCCCGAAGCCCTTGACCACGCGCACCCCGGTGACGGCGGCCTCGACCTGGCCCACGACCTCGGCCGACTGCTGCTGGGCGTCCCAGTTGGCGGGAAACAGATCCCGGCGCGAGGACAGCGCAACAAACCACAACGCCGGCGCGATCAGCAGCGCCACCACCGTCAGCAACGGCGAGAGCCAGAACATCGCGATGAGCGAGATGCCGAACAGCAGCGCGTTGCCGGTCAGTGCCGGCAGGAACGCGAGCAGCCCCTGAACCAGACCGACGTCGGTGATCGAACGACTGACCACTTGCCCGGTGTTCAATTCGTCCTGTCGGGAGCCGTCCATCCGCTGCAAGGCGGCGAAGATATCGGCCCGAAGGTCGAACTGGACGTCGAGGGACAGCCGCCCAGCAGTGAAGCGCCGAGCAAAGGTGAGGCCGTACTGCGCCACCGCGGCGATGATGAGCAGCACGATCCACGGCGTGACCGAGGGATGCGGTGCCGGGCCGGAACTGGTGACCGAATCGATGACGTGCTTGATGACCAGCGGGACAAGGACCGAGACGACCGCACCTAGCAGCGCAGCCGTGAAGGCGATGCTGACGTCCAGACGGTGGCGGAGGCAGTAGCCGGCCAACCTGCGGAGCCAGGATTTCGGCTCCGTTTCGGCTGGTGACACGCCTTGAGCATAGCGCGATAGTTAGGTAAGAAAAGCTTCTCAGGAGGGCAGCCGGTAGCGCGGTTGCGCCCCTGCGGCCAGTGAGGCGGCCAGATCGCCGTCCGCAGCGACCCGGCTCAGCACCTCGCGATAGGTGAGCTGAGTGAGGCCGTCCTGGCCCAGCTCGTCCCAACTACGCGGCGCGGCCACCCACGGCTGCGCGCGCCCGCGCAGCGAATACGGGCAGATCGTCGTCTTGGCCGGGTTGTTCTGGCTCCAGTCCAGCAGCACCTTGCCCGGACGTAGATTCTTCGCCATCTTGGCGACGACCTGACCGGGCACATCGCGAGCGAGCGATTCGGCCAGCGCTTTCGCGTACCCGCTGACCACCGTCGCCGACTGTGTTCCTTCCAGCGGGACGTAGAGCTGCAGGCCTTTGCTGCCGCTGCTGACCGGAATCGCATCGAGGCCATGGTCGACCAGACGTTCGCGCACCAGCAACGCGACCGCCGCGCAGGTGGCCAGATCAGCCGGCGCGCCCGGGTCGAGATCGATGACGAGACGGTCCGGATTGTGCACGCCCCCGCGCGGTCCCACGGTCCATTGCGGAACGTGCAGCTCCAGCGCGGCCAGGTTCGCCACCCAGATCAGCGCCGCGATGTCGGTGAGCAACGGGAACTCGAGCGTCTCGCGATTCCGCGACGAGCCTGGGGTGGGTAACACGACCGTCGGCAACCAGTCCGGCGCGTGGGCGGGCACGTTCTTCTCGAAGAACTGGGCTGAGCCCACCCCGTCCGGCCATCTGATCCGGGTCACCGGCCGCGCGGCGAGCTGGGGCAACAGGACCGGGGCGATCCGCGCGTAATAGTCGAGCACTTCGGCTTTGGTGGTGCCGTCCGGGTAGAGCACCTTGGACAGCCGGCGAATGGTCAGCTGCCTACCGTCCACGTCGACCGTCTGCACGTCGTCGCGATCAGGGCTCACGTCGTATCTCCTCTGGATCCAGATCCGACCGGACGGTGCGGAACACGGGTTGTCGCAGCCGCCCGGCTTCGGTCCATCCGACATGGCGGACATCGACGACGACGATCGGTTCGCACCAATTGCTTCCCGCGAGGTCGACGCGGGACAGCGTGTCCATGACCGGTGGATCCCGTCGGCCGGCATCCGCGAGGCTGCGCTGCAGCTCCGCGGCGACGCGTCCACCGATTCCACTACCGACGCGACCGGCGAAACGCAGCTGCCGCGTCTCGTCGAAGACGCCGAGTAGCAAGGCCCCGATCCGATCGGCGGACCCGATCTCCGGACGCCAGCCGATGACTAGACAAGACTGCACCCGCCGGTGCGCGGTTTTGATCCAGTCGCGGCTACGCCGACCCGGTTGGTAGCTGGACTCGCGTCGCTTCGACACCACGCCTTCCAGACCCTGTTCGAGGGTGGCCGACAACAAGGCCGCACCGTCGTCGTACTCGGGTGACAGTCGCCAGCGGTCGACCGGGAGCTCGAGTTTGTCCAGGCTGGCGCGACGAGCGTGCCACGGCCGGTCGAGCAGCTCCACGCCGTACAGCCGGAGCACATCGAAAGCCATCACGCTCACCGGCTGAGCTTCGGCGAGTTCGGCCGCCTGCCGGGAGTCAGTGACGTGCATCCGTTCCGCCAGCGCCTCGAAGGACGGAACCCCCGCGCGCAGGACGATCACTTCGCCGTCCAACACCACGTCGGGCAGCATCGTGGCAATGGGGCGCAGTTCCGGAAAGCCGACCGTGACGTCGCGGCCCGAGCGCGAAAACAGCCGGACCTGGGCGTCGGTGATGTCGGCGATGATTCGCATGCCGTCCCATTTGACCTCATGTGCCCAGTCGAGACCCGCCGGTTGGGTTCCGGTACTGGCGAGCATGGGGCGCATAGGGTCATGCTGCCTTGATAGGCGAAGGCGTCGCTAGGCAAGGACGTCTTCGGGTGCTGCTGAAAATCTGGCGATGAGGGTCGCTCCGCGTGGTGGCGATCGGGATGCGAAGGAGATACGTCATGCGGGCCATCTGGAAAGGGGCCGTGTCCTTCGGGCTGGTCAACGTCCCCGTCCGGCTTTTCGCCGCCACGGAGGAGCACGATATCCGATTTCATCAGGTGCACCGAGAGGACGGCGGCCGGATCCGCTATAAGCGCACCTGCAGCATCTGCGGTAATGAGGTCGGCTACGACGACATCGCCAAGGGCTATGAGACGAGCGACGGACAGCTGGTCATCCTGACCGATGAGGATCTCGACAAGCTGCCGGTGGCCACCGGACATGAAATCGACGTAGTCGAGTTCGTCCCGAGTGAGCAGGTTGACCCGATCCTGTTCGCCAAGAGCTACTACCTGGAGCCGGACACCCGGGCAGCCAAGCCCTACGCGCTGTTGCGCGAGGCGTTGGTGGAGACGGACCGAATGGCGATCGTCAAGATTGCTCTGCGCCAGAAGGAGACGCTGGCCGTATTACGAGTCCGGGACAAGGCGATTCTGCTGCAGACGATGCTATGGCCCGACGAGGTCAGGGCCCCGGACTTCGCATCGCTGGACGCCGACGTGGAGTTGCGTCCACAGGAATTGCGGATGGCGGCCTCGTTGATCGAAAGCATGGCCGCCGACTTTGCTCCGGAACAATTCACCGATGACTACCAAGCAGCGGTCCGCGAGCTTATCGACGCCAAGCTCGAGCGTGGTGAATCAGCCCAACTGGAGACCACCGAAGAAAAGCCAACGGCTCGTAAGGGCGGCGAGGTGATCGACCTGCTGACGGCCTTGCAGCGCAGCGTTGATCGCGCGCGCGGCGGGACTGTCGATACCAGTGCTGACGAAGCGGAATCCGCGCCACCGGCGGAAAAAGCTATGGCGGGGAAAGTAGCGCCCCGCAAGGCGCCGGCCAAGAAAGCCGCGTCGAAAAAGACGGCGACCAAGACTGCGGCAAAGAAAGCGACTACGGCGAAGGCGGCCAAGAAACCGGCCGAGAAATCCGCCTGAAACACGGCTACCGGGCTGACGAGCCGGTTGTCCTAAACTGGCGAGAAAGCCTCGCAGGGTGACAAAGAATACTGTGGCGGGCGGTAGCAACGGGATACACCGCCCGCCGGGTTAATTTGTATCCCAGATCTGGATACCACAGTGATACGGCTGTGTCATTGGCACTCAAGCGCCAGGAGGTTTCGTTGTGGAAACCGACCTTAGCTCGCATTTCGTCCTGCTCGGCGTAGACACCGATGCAGTCACGGTATATCTGGAGTTACTGCGCAACGGCTACATCGATGAACCCGATCCGGCTAACGCGCTCACCGTCAAGTCGCTGGCAGTGCTGATCGACGTCGGCCTCGTTGCCCGAGACGGAGCCTGCGAAACCCGTTATGTACCGGTACCGCCGGAAACCGGCCTGCGGGCGCTCACGAGCCGGCGGGAAAGTCAGATCAGCCAGGCGATGGTCGCGGTGCAGAACGCGTATCGCGATTTCCGTCGGCAGCAGCAACTTCAGCAACCCGCCGGCGAGCTGGTCGAGGTGGTGACCGGCCCGGCAATCCTGCAACGACTCAAGCAGGCCGAAGACCATGCCCGCACCCAGATACGCAGACTCGACTCACCGCCCTATTACCGGGTCCGCTCAACCAACACGACCGAACTGGATCACCTACGCCACGGCGTCGCATACCGGGTGGTGTACGCCCAGGCCTCGCTGGCGACCGAGAATTATCTGGACGGCAATATCGTCCCGAGTATCAAGGCGGGGGAGCAGGCCCGGGTACTGCAACAAGTGCCCGTGAAGCTGAGCATCATCGACGACTCGGTCGCGTGCGTGTCGCTGTCCATTACCGAAGCCGACGTGAACCGCACGCTGCTGATTGTGCGGCCCAGCACACTTTTCACCGCGCTGATCGGACTGTTCGAGCTCTGCTGGCAGGCAGCCACCCCGATCATGCCGACGGGGGCGCTCGGTTCGAGCATTGAGCCGTCGGAGCAGCGAATGCTCAGCCTGCTAGCGGCGGGGATGAATGACGAGGACGTCATCCGGACGCTGCGGATATCGCGGCGGACGTTCTTCCGGCACTTGGAGCGGCTGCAGGCCCGCGCCGGCGTTGACACCCGATTCCAGCTGGGTGTCTATGCCAGCCGCCACGGCTGGTTGCCCGATCTGCCCGCTTGAGCCGCGGGTCGGCAGCCGCTGCGGATGGGCGGGGAATACCCGCGTGCCGATACGGCGGGAATCACCGTGCAACGCGGGGGTTTCGGCCTTGACCAGCTCGAGCACCGACGCCAAGGGTGCCCGCGCCGCGGCCCCGCCTCGACGGCCGAGAACGTCCACGATCCACCTTCTGGTCGGCGTGGCCCACCCGCTGGGCACGAGTCGTCGGCCAGGTCAGGGTCAACGTGCCCCCGATCGGAACGGCGCGCCACCGGCTGAGGACCTGATCGAGCCGGTCCTGGATGGCTCGGGTCAGGTCATCGTTGCCGATCGTCACCGCGGCGCCGCCGATTAGCCGGCCTTCGGTGTCGATGAGCGCCGCGAGCTGTTCCGATCTGCCGGTGTCGTGTTTGCCGGCCCGTCCGAGTCGGGCCGAGTCGGGCCGAGTCGGGCCGAGGCGGCCGCCCGTGGCCTGACCAGCAAGTCGAGGAATACGCGGAGCATCGGTCGCGAAGCCTTTGTACCAAGAGGTAAAACCGATCCTCGGGTACCGTGTCGATACCGACGTCGGCGCAGGAGAGATGAGCATGACCGAGCGCAAGCCAGCGAGGGTTTCCTTCGGCGATTGGGTCGAGCGCCAGATCCGGCAGGCGCAGCAGCGGGGCGGCTTCGACAACCTGCCGGGTCAAGGCAAGCCGATCCCGGGCATCAACGAACCACAGCATGAGCTGGCCTGGGTCGCCGGACTGGTCCGGCGCGAAAATCTGCCCGTCAGTGCGCTGCTGCCACCGTCGCTGGCGTTGGCCAAAGAGGTGGAGGACCTGCCGGAAACGCTTCGCCGGCTGACCTCCGAGTCGGCCGTCCGGAAGGTAGTGGAGGATCTGAACCATCGCATCATGCAGGCCCACCGGCTTCCGCAGGCGGGGCCTCCGATGCGCGTGATGGCGCGTGATGTCGACCAGGTCGTCGCCGCGTGGCGAAAAGACCGGGACGCCCGCTAGCCCGACGGAGGAGCACCAACCGATGCACGGTGAGTTCAAGATGCCAGCCGGCAAATTGGTCGTGGTTGACCTAGACCTGCACGAAGGACGGCTCACCCATGTCGCCGTGTCGGGCGATTTCTTCCTCGAACCGGACGAGGCCTTGTTTGCCATGAACGCCGCGCTCGAAGGCGCCTCCGGCAACGCCACTGCTACCGAACTCAAGGATCGTATCGAGCACGCGTTGCCGGACGGCACGATGATGTACGGGATCTCGTCCAGCGCGGTGGCAACCGCGGTTCGGCGCGCGTTGTCCAAGGCGACCAGTTGGACCGATCACGAGTGGCTCCTGCTGCACGAGCCAGCTCAAGCGCCACAGTGGCACATGGCGTTGGACCAAGTGCTGATCGAGGAGGTAGACGCCGGCCGCCGCGCACCGATCCTGCGGGTCTGGGAATGGGCCGCTCCATGCGTGGTCATCGGCTCATTCCAATCATTGGGCAACGAGGTGGACCTCGAGCAGGCCGAGCGGTACGGCATCGAGGTGGTGCGCCGGATCAGCGGCGGTGGAGCGATGTTCATAGAGCCGGGCAACACGATCACCTACTCGGTGTACGCACCCGCCTCGCTCGTTGAAGGTCTATCTTTTCAGGACTCCTACGCATTTCTCGACGATTGGGTGCTGGGTGCGCTCGGCGATTTGGGGATCAAGGCGAGCTGTCAGCCCCTCAACGACATCACGTCGCCAGGCGGCAAGATCGCCGGCGCGGCGCAGAAACGTCTGGTCGGCGGTGCCGTCCTGCATCACGTGACCATGTCGTACGACATCGATGCGGCGAAGATGTTGCAAGTGCTGCGCATCGGCCGCGAGAAGCTGTCCATGAAAGGGACGGCCAGCGCCAACAAGCGGGTCGACCCGCTGCGCTCTCAGACCGGGCTACCGCGCGAAGCCATTGTGGACGCGATGATCGGCAGCTTCGGGGGCCGTTACGGGTTATCGGATACTTCAGTCACCGCAGCGGAACGGCAGCGCACCCAGGAACTCATCGATACGAAATTCGCCACCAAGGAGTGGATAGCCCGGGTGCCTTGAGGTGGGCGCTACTTCGACCGGTGCTGCCACAGCAATTGCCAGGGAGCGATCGCCGATTCGAGCTGGACTCGTGCGTTCATCTTGGATGCCCCCTTCACGCGCTCGACAAACCGGATCGGCACCTCGGCGATGCGGTGACCCTGACGGGTCGCGCGGTAGTTCATCTCGACCTGGAAGGAGTACCCGTTGCTGTGGATCGAGGCCAGATCGATATCGCGCAAGGTGCTGGCACGCCAGGCCTTGAAGCCGGCCGTGGCGTCCTTGATGTGTAGCCGGAGGATCGCGTTGACGTACAAATTCGCCCAGCTGGACAGCACTTTTCGGGTCCACGGCCAGTCCGCGGCGGTCGAGCCGCCCGGCACGTACCGCGACCCGATCACCACGCCCGCATCGGTCGTCCGCAACACTTCGAGCATGGCCGGGATTGCGGTCACCGGATGGGACAGGTCAGCATCCATCTGGATGACGACGTCGGCGCCTTCATCGACCGCTCGACTGAACCCGGCGACGTAGGCACGACCGAGGCCGTCCTTGGCGTTTCGGTGCAGGACGCTGATCTGGCCGCCGGACTCGGCAGCGAAGCGATCGGCGACATCGCCGGTGCCGTCGGGGGAGTTGTCATCTACAACGAGTACCTGCAGATTTGGCTGCGGCAAGGCCAGCAGGTCCTCGATGAGAACCGGCAAACTCTCTTTCTCGTTGTAGGTCGGAACGACGACCACGACCTGGGGGTGGTCTTGCGCGATCACCGAAATATCCTCCGCAGAACCATATTGAGCACAGCAGCAGTTGATCACCATAGTGGTCCACTGGCCGGCCGCTCGACGGTGCGCGTGTGCGTCGCACTTCGAACTCACGAATTCGGATTAGGCCCCTTGAGCACTTGTTCGATGAGCGCCGTAGGTCTACCTTCCTGTGACCTAGGTAACACGTAGGGCTTCTGGGTGACCTCATCGGTCGCTCCACTGAGGAGGTTTCCATGTCATCGACTTCGGACCGCCCACCCACCGGCGCGCCGCCGCCGCTTGGCGACGGCTACGTGCTCGTGTCGAACAGCGACGACTTCGCTGCGCTCCGGCGTACCTTTCGACGATTCGTCTTTCCGATGACAGCGTTGTTCCTGCTCTGGTATGCGCTCTATGTGCTGCTGTCGAACTACGCGCACGGTTTCATGAGCACCAAGGTCGCGGGCAACATCCACCTTGGTCTGGTGCTCAGCCTCTTGCAGTTCGTGTCCACCTTTGCCATCACCATCCTGTACGCGCGTTGGGCTGACCACACGTTCGATCCTGCCGCGGCCGAGCTCTCCGAACGGGTGCTGGCACACGGGATCAGCGAGCGGGAGCAATCATGAGCATGCAGATCAGCGCCGCGGCCGCGGTCGGCCGTCCCGGCGTCAACATCGCCATCTTCGCGGGTTTCGTCGTGGTGACCCTGGCAATCGTCCTCAAGGTGTCGCGACGCAACGCCAGCGCGACCGATTTCTACGCGGGCGGCCGAAACTTCACGGGAGCGCAGAACGGCGTCGCGCTGGCCGGTGACTACCTGTCCGCCGCGAGTTTCCTCGGTATCGCCGGGGCTATCGCGGTGTACGGCTACGACGGTTTCCTCTTCTCGATCGGTTTTTTGGTGGCGTGGTTGGTGGCCCTGTTATTGGTCGCGGAATTGCTGCGGAACACCGGCCGATTCACGATGGCCGATGTGCTTTCTTTTCGACTTCGGCAACGCCCGGTACGAACGGCAGCGGGTATTTCGACGTTGATCGTCACGTTCTTCTACTTGCTTGCGCAGATGGCTGGTGCGGGCGGACTGGTGGCATTGCTGCTGGGCATCGAGTCGAAGTCTGGACAAGGCCTGGTCATTGCGGTGGTCGGTCTGATCATGATTGCCTACGTGCTGATCGGCGGGATGAAAGGCACCACGTGGGTTCAGATAATCAAGGCCACGTTGTTGGTGATCGGCGCCGGCGTGATGACCTTCTGGGTTCTGAGCAAGTACGGTTTCAACTTGTCGAGCTTGCTCGGAGACGCCGTAGACAAGGGGGGCAAAGGCGGCGCTGCCCTACTCGATCCAGGAAAGCAGTACGGCAAAACCAGCGTCACCAAGCTAGATTTCCTTTCCCTCGGTCTTGCTCTCGTGCTGGGAACGGCTGGATTGCCGCACGTGCTCATGCGCTTCTACACCGTCCCATCGGCGCGCGAAGCTCGACGGAGCGTGGTGTGGGCGATCTGGTTGATCGGCATCTTTTACCTGTTCACGCTGATTCTCGGCTTCGGGGCGGCAGCCCTCGTCGGGCCGACGAAAATTTTGGGGGCGCCGGGAAAGGTCAATTCGGCGGCGCCATTGCTGGCCTATGAGCTCGGTGGCACCATCCTGCTCGGCATCATCGCCGCGGTGGCATTTGCAACTATTCTCGCGGTGGTCGCGGGATTGGCCATCACTGCCAGCGCATCGTTCGCCCACGATGTCTACAACACCGTCATCAAGAAGGGAAAGGTGAGCGGCGAGGAGGAGGTCCGCGTCGCCCGGATCACGGTAGTGGTCATCGGGGTGATCGCAATCCTCGGCGGCATTCTAGCCAATGGCCAGAACGTCGCGTTCCTGGTGGCGCTGGCGTTTGCCATTGCTGCCAGTGCGAATTTGCCAACCATCATTTATTCGTTGTTCTGGCGCCGCTTCAATACGCGTGGGGCGCTGTGGAGCATCTACGGTGGACTGGGTTCGTGTTTGGTGCTGATCGCGTTCTCACCGGTGGTATCGGGCAAGGCCCCCGTGGCTGGAAAGAGCCCGTCGATGTTCACCGACCCCTCGATCGACTTTCATTGGTTCCCATTGGACAACCCGGGGCTGGTCACCATTCCATTGTCGTTCGTCCTCGGCATTGTTGGAACTCTCAGCTCTCGCGAGCGTTCTGACGACGCCAAGTTCGCCGAGATGGAGGTTCGTAGCCTGACCGGTGCGGGCGCGGAGAAGCCTGTGCAGCATTGATCTTGCCATGACCCGGTTCGGGGTGAGGAAACACCTGAAGCTGCTGGCGGAAGTGGGTGAGCAAATACGCCGAGCCCTGGGTGGCCGGGCTCAGCGACCTCTCGCGTCACATGGGACATCGAGCAGGTCGGCGATTCCTGTCGTCTCACGGTTACTCACGATCAATTGCGGGATGCGGCGAATTCGCAACTCTACGGCGGCTGGCCCATGATCCTGTCCGGCTTGAAGACGTGGCTCGAAACGGGAGCTACTCACCACGCCAGATTCGCTCATGTAGACCTGAGGGGATCTGGAGCTACGGGTGCCGTGTGATGACGATGCGCTGCTTGGTGCCCGCCGCATTCGCCCACGCTTGTTCGACGTCGACGTCGACGTCGACGTCGACGTTGGTGGCGGCCTGGTAGCTGCTTGGTCAGCCGCTCAGGACTGCAGGAAAGCGAGCAAGTCCGCGTTGATCGTTTCGGCCTCGGTGGTTGGCATGCCGTGCGGGAAGCCTGCGTAGGTCTTCAGCGTCCCGTTCTGCACGAGCTTGGCGGACAGCGGCCCGGAGTCCGCGTACGGGACGATCTGGTCGTCGTCGCCATGCATCACCAGCACCGGCACACTGATCTTCTTGAGATCCTCGGTGAAATCGGTCTGCGAGAAGGCAACGATGCCGTCGTAGTGCGCCTTTGCCCCGCCCATCATTCCCTGGCGCCACCAGTTCTCGATGATCGCTTCCGACGATTCGACGCCCGGACGATTGAAGCCGTAGAACGGTCCTGACGGCAGGGCGCGGTAGAACTCGGACCGGTTGGCCGCCAGCTGGGCCTGCAGGCCGTCGAACACGCTCTTCGGCAGGCCGCCCGGGTTCGCGTCCGTCTGCACCATGAGCGGCGGGACCGAACTGATCAGTACCGCCTTCGCTACCCGGCCCTCGCCGTGCCGGGCGATGTAGTGCACGACCTCGCCGCCGCCGGTGGAGTGCCCGACGTGGACGGCGTTCTGCAGATCTAGGTGAGCCGTCAACGCCGCCAGATCGTCGGCGTAATGGTCCATGTCGTGACCGTCGCTGGTTTGCGTGGAACGCCCGTGCCCGCGCCGATCATGGGCTATAACGCGGTAGCCGTGCTGCAGGAAGAACAGCAGCTGGGTGTCCCAGTCGTCGGCAGAAAGAGGCCAGCCGTGACTGAAGACAATAGGTTGGCCGGAGCCCCAGTCCTTGTAGAAGATCTCGGTGCCGTCGGTTGTGGTGATCGTGCCCATCTGCCGCCTCCGATGAGTGAAGGAATGACGTCGAAACGTCCGTCCTGGCAGCCTATCCATTCGACTTGACCCGCCTT
>JAOPUZ010000032.1 GCA_025966315.1 Frankiales bacterium
GACAGCTACCGACTCAAAGACCGAGACCTCGGACGCGTCCCCACCGCCGCGTCCGACGACAAATAGAACCGAAGATGGTCAGAGTTCGATTGCCGGAAACTGGTCAGCTTTCGCTTGCCGTTGACACTGGTGTGCCGAATCGACGACGGGGCCTCCGCATCGCTCATTCCCACTGAATATCCTGATGTGCCAGACGGCGTCCCTGAACCGCAACTTTGGTTCGCGCAGACCGTCGCATGGTGGCAGAACCAGCGGGCGAGCCGGGCAGCCGACTTCAACCACGGCGAGCGGCTACTTGCCTTCGGCGCCGGAACAACCTCGTACGGTAAGGACGGCTTCAACCAGATCAGTCGAGCGGCGCACGCCCTGGAACGAAAACAATCCTCGTCGCGAGCGATTGCCGTGCTCGTCGACCCTGACACCGACCTAGCCAACGACGAAAGCGAGTTCCCGGCCTTTGTACTCGTGCAGTTCGCGATCGAAACCGACCGTCTCAACGTAACCGGATACTTCCGCAAGCAGGAGATGCCACATTGGTGGCCCATCAACGTCGCGGAACTCGGCCACCTCCAGAGTGAGGTGATCGCCCGGATATCCGGCCGAACCCTTAAACCCGGCTCAGTCACGACGATCACTAATCAGCCGGTGTCAGGTGGCGGCGTCCCACGTGTCGCGATCCCGGCGCTCGATAGCCGTATTGACGCTGCAAACGGCATGCTCGACCTCGTGCTCCCACTGTTTCACCCGACTGCGGCCACGAAGACGCAGACCCTGGCTGCCTGGCGACTCGCGTTCGACGACTGGGCGCCCAGCGCAACAGCTGCAGCCGACGGCGACCCCATGCCCATCGTCGGCCTGCGCGAGCTCACAACCACCTTGAACCAAACAGCGGCGTTGTACGACAGTAACGTCGTTGGCGACCTGATCGATCAGATGAAGCTGATCACGGCAACATGCGACACCTACGCTAGCGCCAGCGCAAACGATATTTCCCGCACAGGCGCACGCGCAATTTGGGTCACAGAGGTCACGCAGCTGCGAATACGAATCTTCGAACTCGTTCAGCGGCGACTAGACGAGAGATGAGCAAAGCAGATGCGCTCCTAAGGTCGTTCAGACTCCCAAACTCGCCACCTTGTTGACCGTCGCCGGGGGGCACGTGGACGAAAGGGGTCTATCGCGTTAACGGACCTCTCTGACATCCGCCCCCTTGACGTATAGAGGTGCCGTTTCCGGACAGTCCCGGCGGTCGACGTGTATCGGAATCTACCCGCTGGCGCCCGGCATGTCGGGACCGTGGTGGTTACGAAGTGTGAGTGATCTCCGGTGATGCAGTGGGTTTTCCGCCACAGTTCAAAGGGGCCAGCGGCACCGGACGCTTCTACGAATCCGATGCCGATGGATGCCATTGGATGCCGTTTGTGTAGTTGTAGAAGCTGCATCGGCTCTATTTATGCGCCAGATGCTCGAGGATTGCAAGCCATCATGTGCAGTTCTCAGTGTGCCATTCGTCCATCGCCGTATTGATGACGTTGCCCTGATAGGTTCCATCAGCCCGGCGAGTTAGCAGACCCTTGTTGTGATCGTTGAGGTTGTGCTGGAAGACGCCAGCGATCATCAGCGCGGGCACGCCGTACCCATTCGATCCTGCCGCCGCCAACTTCGCCGCAGCGTTCACGACGTCACCCATGTAGACAACATCGTTGATGCCGCTGCCGTTGGATCCCGCCTTGATCATGAGCGCCCGGCCGTACGAGATACCGATGCCAGCCTTGACCGGCGTGTCGTAGCCGGCCTTCTTCAACTTGTAGTTCAGCGTCTTCATAAGGGAGTTGGCCCTGGCGGCCAGACCAAACACCTCATCCACCTCGGACTTGAGCGAAGTGTTGTAGACGCCCCACACGCAATCGCCCACGATGTTGATCTCGCGCGCGAACGTGGTGCTGTTGAAGATGGCCACCATCTCCGAGATGAACGCCCGGTAGAGCTTGGCCAGCGCAGGCCGGTTGTATTTGCTCGGGAGCGTGGACGATTCCCTTATGTCGATAAACAGCGCCGAGCAGTAGGCATAGAAGCCGTTCGTGTACGTCAGGGTGTCTCGGTGAGGCAGAGAGTCCTGCTCTTCATAGTTGCCCTGAGGCAGCGCCAGGATCGCGTCGATGCGCTCGAACGAGGTGATGTAGTCGTAGGTGCGGTAGTTGCTATCCATGAATCCAGCCCCTTGTCTGAGCCTCAAGAAGGATCACGGTGACGCCGAGGGCCATCAGAGCGCCGACCACCGAAGCGATCGCCAGCGCGGCCCACTTGTACTTCTTATGGGCGACGTGGGCGTTGGCCCAGACCTGAACCGCCAGCTCGCGGATGATCTGGCTCTTGTCCGCAGTGAGCAGCCTCAGCGTCTCGTGGTATGTCGTCGGGTCGGGATGAGCCCGAGCGATGTGGTTGAAGTAGAGCGGGCTCGTCGGCTCATCCTGCTGGCGCAACCGCGGCCAGAGCGAAGCGGCGGCGAACAGCGCTCCGGCGATCACTAGGACCACCGTCACCGCGCCGGCGATCCCGGCCCAGACGTTGACGTGCGGCTTGTCCTTGATGACGTTGAACAGCACGCCGCCAATGACGCCGGACGATGCGAGCGCTCCGGCGCCCTTCGTCTCGGCGTGCTGCAGCCAGTCGTTAACCAGGCCGAGCGCTTTCCACGCGGGATCAGGGTCAGGGTCGTCTGCTGGTTCCGGAACCGGCACAGGGGTCGGTTCATCGGGTGGTTCACTCACGTTTCCTCCAGTGCTCCGGGCAGGAGCGATCGAGAGGTGCGAGACCACGCGAGCTGGCTCACGATCGGACTGTCGGTGCCGAAAGTCCGTCACTCGCCTGCTAGGTTCACGGTGGCTACCAACCAACGATTCCCGACACGAGGTCACCGGCCTCGTGCCGGGTTTTCGTCCTCAGTGGGAACTCTATCGGCTCCGAACTACACGCCTGTCATTCATCTGTGGACAAACCTGTGGACGACATGTCGAGAACACTCGCTGCGCGGGTGAGGGAATCGTCCTGAGCCCTGTTGAGCCGCAATACGTCGCTTTTAGCGGTGACGCAGATCACACCGTCCTGTGGATAGCGGGCGTCGATGCGGGCTGAGATCGACGGGCGACATGACTTCATCTACGGTCATCCGCGTAAACCGACTCTTCTACGGCGACAACCTCGTCGTCCTGAAGCGGACATCGCCAACGAGTCGTTCGACCTGGTGTATCTCGACCCACCGGGTCGAGTTTCCAGACCGGATCTGCGTGACCCACCGCCTTTACGCGACCTGCTTGATATCGCCGGATCACGCGCCTGGCCCCCAGGACGCCGGTCACGTTCAGTGAGCAAGCTGGCCGCCTCCGGGCAGCATCTCAAGGCCGCGGTTGGACAGATTCCGATGCTCGCCAACAAAAGGACGTGGCGCAGGAGACCCGCGGCCGTCGGCCGACATCAGCGACGAAGACGAACTCGCCGAGCCTCATGCTCCCCCGCGCTCGAGAGCTCGGATTGGGGGTGCGCCCCGTCTTGGGCTGGGCCAGGTGTTTGACAGGACTGACGACGAAATCGCCGGGGCTCCGGCGTGTCCGCCACGGCCGTTGGGCACATCGGGCACCGGGGCGCGTGATGCCGACGGATGGCGGTGAACCTCAAGGGGTAGCAGCAGGTGATGGAGCGATGCCTCGCGCGATGACCACGGGTTATATGCAGGGGCTAGGGAACGTGCTCGCGCCTGATCTCTTCCTGGTCGGCCCGCAGGGCCTGCCGCCCGCGGCCCGGTACCCGGTCGAGGCGAGCGAACGGGTACCGGCGTTCCTGCTCCACCTTTTTAGGCCTCGCCATGGCGATGCTCAGCCAGTGCGTATTCGTGGTCATGGTGGATGAGTGATTGGCGTAGGTCGATGGCTTCTTCGTTTTGGTGTTGGAGGTGTTTTGTGCGTCCGGGCCATTCGTCGTGGTTGCGGTCGCAGGCGTCTTTGCCGAGTCGGGTGGTCATGCGGTCGTGGAATTGGACGAGGCTGTAGCGGTGCCAGTCTTCCATTGGTTGTGGTTCGAGGGCGTGTTCTGCGCGGCGGCGCATGACGGCGAGCATGGCGAGTTCGTGGACGATGTGTGGGTGTGCGGGCCAGCAGGCTGGGATCATTCGGTCGCGTTGCCAGCAGTAGTCGTGGTTGAGCCAGTCGGCGACGCTGTCGAGCCATTGGTAGGTGTCGGTCCGTAGCCGTGGCCCGCAGCTGGCGGGGACCCACGGTCGGGGGAGCGCTGCGGGTGGGCCGAGTCGTTCTTTGTCTTCGTCGCTGCCGTATTGGGCTTGGGTGAGGTTGTTCAGTGCGGCCCGTACGGATGGCGGTTCGGGCGGGAAGGGCTGGACCAAGAGCTGGGCGTCGGTCATGGTGTGCCGCCGGTCTGTTTGCTGAGGCCGTGGACGTGGGCGTGTGCCAGGGCTTGTTCAGCCAGCTGTTTGGCGTTGGTTGTCTGGCCACGGCGCTGGCTGATTTCGGACAGGACAGTTTCTCGTTCGGCCAGCAGTTTCTTACCTGCTGGGCCTTCGACACAGCGGGCGAGGTCGAGGATGATGCCGCGGGCGTTTTCGGCGATGAGCAGTGCTTGGCGTTGCGGGAGCCGGCGGATCTCTTCCGGGCGCAGGACGGGTTCCCAGTCGCTGCTGTGCGAGGTGCCGGATCCGCCGGGCCCGGATGAGCGGGTGGTGCGGGTGACTGTGCGGCCGCCGAGCAGTTCAGACAGGCGCCGGTAGAAGTCCATGTTCTTGCCGCCGCCGAAGCCGATGAGGTTGTTGGTGAGCCCGAGCAGGGATTCGGCGGCGTCGGTGCCGTAGACCATTTTCAGTTGCCGTTCGTCTTGCGCGGCCCAGATGTAGCAGATGCCGAGGTCGCGGTCGTTGGCCATGCTGGTCAGCAGCGAGGGCAGCGGCGCGGTCGAGGGCAACTCATCGAGCAGCGCCAGAAACGGCGGGCAGAGTTTCGAGTGCGGACTGCGGGTGGCCAGGTCGCGTGCGACGTCCAGGACGTGTTCGGCGACCGCGGTCATGAGTGGTGATGCGGCCGAGTAGGGGTCTTCGCGGCCGAGCAGGTAGAGGGTGCCGTTGTCGCGGATCAGCTGCGCGATGTCGGTCGCGGGCCGGGCATCGCTGGGGGTGCAGCGGGCGCGGTAGTTGGAGTCGAAGAAGGTGCTCATTGCTTGCTGGATGGTGCTGATGGTGTTGCCGGAGGTCCGTTCGTCTTCGTTGAACAGTGCGCCGTGGAATTGGCCGTCCCAGTAGGGTTCGGCCATCGGGTGTGTGCTGAGGATTTCCTCGATTTTGTCGGCGTGTTTGCGGGGTTGGGATATCCAGGCCAGGACGTCGTCGAGGTCGCGGCCGGTGAGGGCCGCGGCGTGCAGCATTGCCTTGAGGACTTTCACGGTTTCTGCGGCGTAGTAGCGGGCGGCGCCGTCTTCGGTGCCGGTGGCCACCGCGCCGCTGACGGTGCCGGCGGCGAACGCCTTGGCGCGGCGTTCGGCGACGGTCGCGCTGACGCACCCGTCAAGCAGGTCCCACACGAGTTCGGGCGCGCCGGGGGCCATGTTGAACGGGTCGAGGACGACGACCGGGCCGGTGCGTGCACGATGTTGCAGGGTCAGGGCGAGGTCCTGCAGCTTGGTCAGTGTGGACAGCGCGGCGCCGCGGTGGCCGAGCAACGCCTGGAACAGCAGGTCCAGCGACTTCCCGGATCCTTGCGCGCCGATCACGCCGGTGGTGCGCGAGGCCAGGATCCACACCGGTTCACCCTTGGGTTGGCGTGATGTCCCCACTGGCCAGCCGCAGTCGTGGGGATCGAATCTCGTTGTGCCGGTCATCGGTGTTTCCGTCTCGGTAGGCCGAACACCGTGGCGTCCGGGTTCGATGTTCGGTAGAGATCGGGCCGGGTCAGTGCCCTGTTTCGGTAGAGGCGTTGCCGGCCGACGACGGCCCGCACTTCCTGCCGGGTGGCCATGCCATCGCGGCTGCTGGCCCCGCCGCTGGGACCGCCGGTCTGGCCGGCGTTGCGGACCAGCCAGCCCAGACCGGCCGCGGTCGTGAGTAGCAGCAGTTCCAGAAAGACGGCCACGGTGTAGACCAGGGCCGTCGGTGGCGCCGACAAGCCCGGTGCGAGCCCGACGCCGGGATGTCCGGCGAGCAGGCGGACCAGCCCGGGGACAGGGCGGCTGGGCCATAGCCAGCCCTGGCCGTGCAGCACGCCGGCCAGGCCCTGACCGACTCCGAGCAGCAGCACCGCGAACACCAGCATCATCGCGGCCAGCATCAGGATCAGTTGGCCCTGCGGTGCGGGACTGCGTCGCCGGCTCATCGCCGCGTCCCGCCGGCGTGACTGATATCGGACGTGAGCTGGCGGGCGGCGGCGCGGTTCTGCGGGTTCTGCTGGTGGGTCTGGGCCTGGGTGACGCTGTCGGCCGCGCTCTGGCTGGCGGCGGTGCCGGCCGCGGCCGCGGTGGCCGGGTCCGGTTCACTGATCGAGGCGGGGCAGTCGGCGGCTAGGCGGTGCCGCAACTCTTCGGCCGGGCGCAGGACGGGTAGTTCTTCCTCGAGCGCGAGCGGGCCGATACGGTCCAGCACGTCGTAGCCGGCCTCGTGGGCCCGGTCGAACGCCGCGGCCAGCTCAGGCCAGTCACTGCCCAACGTCAACCGGGGATCGACCTGCTCAGCGAAGCGCCCCCACCGCCGTTGCGATTCCCGGGCGCCCTGCTCAGCGTGACGCTGGGCGTCGCGTTGGGCTTGTTCGGCTTGGCGTTGAGCCTGCTCGGCTTGGCGTTGGGCGTCTCGCGCGGCCTGTTCAGCGTGACGCTGGGCGTCGCGTTGGGCTTGTTCGGCCTGGCGTTGGATGTCGCGGTCGATCTGCTGACGGTCGCGGTCGGCTTGCTGTGTCCGCAGCTGTTCTTCGCGGCGGCGTTGGGTGGCTTGTTGCAGGACGGTCTGGCCGGCGCCGGCGGCGGCCTGGATGAGTGAGGCCGCGGCGCGGGTGCCGTGTTCGGCGGCGGAATCGTGCTCGCTCATGCGGCTTTCTCCTTACGGGTGTGGGGTTCTCGGTCGAAGCGGGCTGAGGTTTGCTGTCCGCCCCAGGCGCGTTCGACGCTGGTGAGCACGACATCGAACGGGATCCCGGGTTCTTCACTGGACGCTTTGATCAGGAACTTCCCAGCACCCGGCGGGGGTGTGCGGATCGCGCGGCCCTGGGCGTCGCGCTGCGGGGTCTTCATCGCCGCTTGGGATATCGACCACCAGCGGCGCAACCGGCGCCGTTCGGCCCAGGTCAGGGTGACGATGTCATCCAGGCGCTGGATCTCTTTCTTGGTGGTGCCGCCGATGATGATCGCGCCGGCCCGTTCGGCGATGCCGTCGGTGGTGGCGTTGCTGGTGGCGCTGATGTCGAGCACGGAGTGGCTGATCATGATCTGCCCGATGCCCTGGGTGCGGTTGAGGCGGGTGAGTTCGTTGACCCGTTCCGGGAGCGAGCCGCCCAAGCCCATGACACGCCACAGCTCGTCCAGGATCAGGCAGTACAGGCGCCGCTCGGCCAGCCCGACGTCGGCCAGCGCCTGATCGGCCTCGACCTGGGCGTAGGTGTCCCCCCATGCGGCCAGCAGCACCGCGGCCAGGAACCGTGAGTCGCCGGCTTTGATCGAGGACGTGTCGATGTCCATCGCGCAGGGAAACGGTTGCCGGGTTGTCGGCCGGGCGAACACGTCGCCGAACCGGCCGCCGATCAGTCCGCGCAGCGAGCGCCGCAGCGGACGGACGAGCTGCTCGTACTCGGCGATCTCCGGTGCGCTCGGGTCATCGGTGTCGGTGGGCCGTTCGAGTTCGAGTTCCTGCCACACCACCGGGTTCCGGTCGCGGATGAGGCTGATCAGATCAGCGATGACGGGCGCCGGACTCGACACCGCCGCCCCGCCGCCGGCGACGGGGCCAGCGGCGGGGGCGTGGAACGCGGGTGTGTGCAAATGGCGCAGCGCAGCGGCGAGCACGGACTCTTCGTAGTCGGCGACCGGGGCTTTGCGGGATAGTTCGAGCAACCCGGCCAGGACGGTGACGGCCCGGGCGATCGCTTCGGCGAACAATTCTTCAGCGGCCAGGCCGAACTGCTCGGCCTGGCCGTGGTGGCCGGCCTCTCGCGTGGCGTCAGCTGCGAGCCGGATCCGGCGCGCGGCGTCGATCATGCCGCCGGGGTCGCACGGGTTGAACGCCCACCCACCGGAGCGTTTCACTGCCCGGATCTCACCGCCGAGCTTGAGGACCGCGGCGGTGTAGTCGGGTTTGGTGTCACCGGGGATGAGGACGATGTAGCCCTGGGCGTTCAGGCCGAGCACGATCTTGTTGGCCAGCGTGGACTTGCCCAGTCCGGGACGGGCCAGGATGAGCACGGACGGGTTGGACAAGAACCCGGCATCGAACCAGTTGATGTGGTCGAAGTAGAACGTCTCGCCGCTGTCCTGGTGAAACCCGATCGGCGTGCCGACCCGGGGCAGCTGGCCGGGTGCGCCCCAGGGGTAGAGCCCGCACACTTGCCGGGTCGAGCCTCGCCACCGTTTCGGGACGGGCATGAACGGGGCCCGGCCGCCGCCGCGTCCGCGCATGCCGCGTCCACCACCGCTCTGGCGGGCGTCGGCTCGCCGCGCGCGCCGCGTCCGCGTCAACTCAGCGCGGGCCGCCGCATGGGCGTCACGTCGCTGCAAACGGGTTTGCCGTTGCTGCGTCATGGTCGTGGCCTTCAGTTGCCCGGCCCGGTCGCGGCGCACCTGAATCCGGGACGTCAGATTGACGGGCCAGTGGCGCCGGGCCGCCGGCGGGGCGTCCGGTTCCGCGTCCGCGGCAGCGGCGTTTGATGATGTGGCGTTTGGTGATGCGGCGCAGGGCGCGGCGATGGTCGGGGTGCGGTGCCGGCTCATGTGTGATCTCGCAGCAGTTCTGGGACCAGCGACAAGTCAGCGGGCACGCGGCCCAGTCCAAGGTTGATCGCGAAGCCGGCGGCTTGGCCGCCATAGATGCGGTCCAGGGTGAACCGTGAGGACCGGCCGGCGCGCAGCACCGCGGTGCTCGCCTTCGCGATCTCGTCGGGGTCACCGGTCGGTGAGGTGATGGTGACCATGAGCGAGACGTCGATGACGCCGGCTCCGTCGGCTTCATCGGCCGCGGCTTGCCGGGCGGCTTTCAAGGCTGAGGTGTCTTGGGCGTGGGCCAGCCCGGCGCGGCGTTGGACTCGGTTGACCGCGGCTTTGACGTCCTGGTCCAGGATGTCGCCGCCCTCGGATTCGGGCACCGGCCGGTACATCAGCATCACCCGCTTGAGTGGTGCCTCCCGTATCGGCCGGGTCAGCCGGTCCAGGACCTGGTCGCTGTGCGCGCCGCCGCGGACCTTCAACGCCTCGAACGTCACCGACACCGCGCCGTCGTGGCGGTAGTCGCTGTGTCCGTCGCGCGCCGCGGTCGGGCCGCAGTCCGCCCATCGGATCTGCGGCGGGTCGCCGGCGATATCGAGTTCGGCGTGCGCCAGGCGGCTGTCCGGGGTGAACGCTTCCTTCACGCGGCGGGTTACGGCGTGAGCCGACATCGGGATCGCGGTCGCGGCACCGGACAGGCCCAACTGGACCGACAGCTCCGGCAGCCGCCGCCCGATCTCCTCGGCCGCGGACCGGGCCCGATCGGCTAGAGACTGTTTCAGTGCGATCCCCAGGCCCGCTTCGGAAAACGTGATCGTGACGTAGCCCAGGGTTGAGGCGACACCCTGGGACAGTTCCCGCCCGGCGGCGAGCAGGACGTCGCGGGCGAACGGCGCCGCGGCGGGATGGATCAGCCCCGCAACATGCGCGCGGAGCAAAGCGCCGGTGTCGCGGACCGACTCGATGACCACGCTGACCTGGCGCACCCCACCGACCCGGCCGGCCAGGGCCAGCAACTGTCCCCAGGCCGCGACTTTGAGGTCTTTGGTCTCCGGGTCGACCAGCGCGCCCCCCTCGGGCACTACTTCGAACATCACCGCCCACTGCCGGGCGCGGGGGATCTGCACCAATGCGAACGGACGCCCCCAGCCATCGGAGGGAACGCTCCAACATTCCAGCTGCGCCAGCAGCCCGGTCAGGTGCCGCCCGTCGGCCGCGGCGACCCCGGTGATCCCGGTCTGGGCGCGGGTCGCGCCGCGCCGCTCGGACCGGGCGAAGCGCAGCGCGTTGCTCCACACCGCGTACAGCGTCCGGCCCCGGCGATGGATCAGCATCGGCACCGAGCCCAGAACCAGTACCCCGGCCAGGGCCAGGCCGTAGACGAATCCGGCTTTCATCATCACGATCACCGCCAGGCCCAGACCGCCCATCCCGATCACAGACGGCACGAGCTTGAACGGACCGATACCCGGCGACAGCAGCGTCCGGGGCGAGTCGTAGGTCCGGGCGGTGTAGTTCTCGCTGCTGCTCATGATGAATTCCCGTCCTCGCCGGCCGCGCCCTGCGCGGCGTTAGTCGCACTCGTCATGGCGTCACTGGCACCGGCCAGCGCCATGCCTGCCGGCCCCGCGCCGGCCGCACCGGCTCCCGCGGCGGCCGCGTCGCCCGCGGCGTCGCCGGCTCCAAGACCAGCGCCGTCACTGTGCGCGCCAAACCCGGTCGCGGGCGCACCGCCATTCGCTGCGCCCATCGCCGGGCCGGCCGTATCGGCCCCGCTCACCTCCTCGCCGCCGCCCGCCCCGGTGGCGCCGGTCGCGCCGACGGCTTGGCCCGAGAACTGTTCCGGCTGACCCACGTCATGGGTTTGGGGGACTGCGCCTGATCCGCCGTCCAGTGACAGCGCGCCGGCCTGCGCGGCGACCGCGCCGGTAGCGGCGAGCATCGCGATCCCGCCGCCGCCCGCTCCGATCGATGACGTCAGCGGCGCGATCAGTCGCATCAGCGCCGGCAGGGTGAGCACCGCCACGATGAGCAGCAGCAACCCGCCCACGGTGCCGCCGAACGATGTCGATTGACCTATCTGAGTGAACGCGGTGGCGTAGACGAGCGCGGCCGCCAGTTTGTAGATCGCCCACGACCCGAGCCAGGACGTGAGCCGGTTGAACCAGTCGCCGCCGGTCTTGGTCATCGCCGCGAAGGCCGAGATCGCCCACACTCCGACCAGCATCACCATGACGGGGGCTCGGACGAGCTGTAGCGCCGCTTGCCCGAGGGAGGCAACCCCGGCGCCGAGATACAAGACCGCGGCCAGTCCCGCGCCCAGTGCCGGGACCTGGGAACTCGCGACAGCCGCTGCGGCCATCCGCTTGCCGATGGCGACGTTGTCCACACCATGATCGAGGACGTATTGGGCCCAGCTGTCACACGCGGCCATCAGCGCCGCGACCAGAGTGCTGCCGGCGCCGACGACAAGGGTCGCCATGACCAGCCCTTTCAGCAGTTGCCGGCGGGAGGCGTCATCGTCATAGCGCGCGCTCCACATCAGTTTGCTGCCGCTGAACACCAGCGCCAGCACCACCGCGGCTGCCTCCAAGGGCACCAGCCATTGCGACAGTTGCTTGACTACCGGGTTGGCGGTGGTGAGGTCTGGGCTGTCGAGGTTGACCCAGAACGTGCTCAGGTAGGTGATGGATTTGCCGAACAGGTCGAACATCCCGTTCGCTAGCGCGTTCATGCCGCTGTCGGTGACCTTTTGCGCCGCGCACGACACCGGGTGCAGCACGCAGTTGCCGGCCATCAGCTGATCCCGGCGAAGGGCACGTAGCCGGTGAGGTCACTCAGCACCGGCGGGATGCCTGGCTCGGTGTTGTCGAGGTAGAGCAGCCAGCTCCCGTTCCGCCACAGCCAAGTTCCGAGATTGGCGCGCATCACCCGGTTGCCGTCGACGGCGTCGGTGTAGGTGATCACCAACTCGATCAGGGCTTTGCCGGGCGTGTAGTCATCGAAGCGGAACGCGGTCAACTGCGGGCGGACAGTGGCGTCCGGGGTCGGCGGCTGCGACGTGAGCAGCGACCGGCCCGGGCCGGTCACCAGGGCCCGGCGGACCGCATCCTGACCGACCGGGTTCAGCGACCCGATCCGCATCCAGGTCTGGCACGCCGCGAGCAGCGCTCCGGTCGCGGTGTCGGTGTAGCCCGTTGGGACGCCGTCGGTGACGGTGCGCGGGCCGGCGGTGGCCGAGGTGGGCAACGCGACCTGGTCCTGCAGCTGCCAGCCCACGCCAGTCGGGGCACTCGTCAACGCTGTCTGGTCCGCGCCCGGGGGGCCGGGCGGCGCTGGCGCTGGCAAAGAACCGGAGGATGGCGAGGACGATTCCTCTACGGGAGTGGATGAAACTGCTCGGTTGCTACTGCCGGGTGGTCGAGTGTGGTGATGCGTGATGACGGTAGTCAGGGTCGCCGCACCCAGCAGGAGAACGATCGCGATCGCGGCGACGCCGGTCCACAGCCGGCCGCCGAACCAGTCGCTGTTGGCGACATCGACGAAGGAACCCGACTGGTTCTCCTGCTCGTTCCGGTGTCTGCGGCTCATGGCAGCAGCGTGTTCACGATGGTGCCTGCGCCGCCGATGAGGACGCAGCCGATCATCACGTAGACCAGGCGTTCGCCCATCGGTTCGCCCCGTCGGTGTCGCAGCATCATCAGGACCCCGGTCCAGATGATGCCGAGGAGGCACATTCCTTCGGCGATATAGGCGGCGACTCCGATCCCGGTCTGTACTCCGCTCAGGCCCGGAACCGTTTCAGCGTCAGAGGTGAACAGGCTGAAGCCGAACATGCTTCCGGCCAGCGCCGAAGCGCTGGCCACGAGCGCGGCCCCGCCGAACCAGCGTCCCAACGCTTTGACATCCTCGGCGCCGCCACCCTGCTGGAAGTTCAGCACCATCTGAACCCCGACCCCGAGCAGGGTCGCAATCGCGATCGCGTCACCGATCCACGCGGTGTATCCGATCAGCGTCTGCATCATCCCCAGTCCTTTGACGGCGTTCGGGTCGCTGGGGTCGCTGTTCAGGCCGCTATCGGCCAGTATTTTCACCGAGCCCGATCCGAGTCGGCCTGCGGCGTGGATCAGTGCGTAGGACGTGCTCATGCTGATTGCGCTCCTTCATAGGACGGGCCGGACGTGTCGTGCTCGATGCGGGTGATCAGATCCACCGCGTCACCGGGGGGTGTCGCCCAGTGCTCGTCGGTGACGGGGTCGGCCAGCCGGTAGGCCTCGACCCAGGGCAACACCCAGGTGCGTGGGAAGACCCCGGAAACTTGCCCGACGATCTCGGACACCATGGCTTTGGGGAGCCGACCCGGGCCATCGGGAATGAGCAGGCAGCCCGCTAGTTCGGTGCCTGGCGGGGTGTAGCCCGAATGGTGCTGCCGAGCTGCGGCCACCGCCGCGGACCGGCCCCGGCCATGCGTGCGGGCCACGACCAGCACCGGGCGTCCGTTCGGGACCGGCCACGCCCGGCCCACGTCGCCGGCCACGCAGCCCGCGGCGGCGAACGTGCGGACTGCGGCCGACACCCCGGCGCCGCCGTGCGCGCCGAGCAGCCACAGCCGTTGCGGACCCGGCACCTGCGGAAGCTGGCGCCAACCGAGCAGGGTCGACTCCGCCGGCCGCGGCACCAGGCCCTCGGGCACGAAACGCACCCCCTGCAAACCATGCGGAATCCCGGTCGGAGTCAGGTCTGAATCGATCACATCAATCTCCATTCCTGCCGTGCTCGCTCACCATTGGCCGGCGCTGACCAGCCAGCTGCTGTTCTGCCGGCACACGGTCAGCCAGAACGTCTGCTGCCCGCTCGAGGCCGGTACTCCCGCCGCGGACGTCGTCACCTGCACCGAGAACCGCAGCGACACGGAGACGCTGCTGGTCGGCGCGTCGGGGACGACGCCGCCGGTGATCGGCCCGCACGTCTGACGCGCGCCGCGCTGAGAAATCCCTTGCTGTGCCTGGGTGATCCGCGCCGGGCTCCACCGGTGGGCGCGTGTGAACTCCGCAGTGGCGTAACGCACCAGCGCCTGGTTGAGACGCTGCCCGTAGGCCGGGCCCCGGCCGCCATACGGACAGACCGCGGCCACAAACGCCCGGCCCACGCTCACCGCATCCACTCCCGTCAGCGGCGCGGCCGTAGAACCGTCCGACACCGACACCGACACCGACATTGACGGTGCGGTCGGCTGATCCTGATGGGTCGCGGAACAGCCGGCCAGCACCGCGAGGACGATCGCCAGGGCCCCCGTCACAGCCGCAGCGGGCACCGGATTCCGCCGTGCGCGTCGGCTCATTCGGTCACCGGGCTCTGAAACGAGACGTGCACATGATTGGTGTGCGACGCCGACGGGTCACCGGCCAGCGGCGGGCAATAGGAACAACCCATGTATGGCTGTCCCCACCCGGCACTGTCATCGGGCTGCGGGTGCCGGGCGTCCCAGATCCGGACCTGCCAGATGAGGTAGGCCACGTGCAGCGCCGCCGCGTTCGCCCGGAACCACGCCGCGACCAGCCAGCCGTTTGTCAGGTCCTGACCGGCCGCGGCGGCCCCGGTCGTGATCATGAAGTCACACGCCACGCCAGTGCCGTGATCGCCGTCGCGGTTGCCGTAGCAGCTCACCGACCGGACCTCATCACCCAGAGCGGTCAACGCTTCCTCACGACCGTGCGCGGTGACCTCACGTAGACAGCCACCACCATCGGCCACATCGCACGGACCGCCATCAGCCGGCCCCGTATACGGCGCCGGCGCCACGGGCAGCTGCGCGATCGCAACCGGAACCGGGCCGGTCGCATCACTGGCCGTAGGTGACCCGCAGGACAGCGCCGCACCGGGTGCTGAATACAACGCTGCAGCCAGCGCGACCCCGGTGGCGTAATTGGCCTTGTAGTTGCCGCCGACCACGCTCGAACCGTTGTTCAACACCGACGGAGCACCGTCATAGGACGACACCTGCACGTCCTGCGCGGTCACCCACGCCGGCTGGGTCTGCCAGCCCGCGACGTTGACCATCCTGTCCAGGAACAACCCCGCCGCCCCGGCCGGATCCATCCGCACCGATAACGGCCCCCAGGAATCGCGCTGCTGGAAGATGCCACGACTGTCCGGGCCGGCCTGATCTCCGAAACCCACGTTGTGCAAACCCGATTCGGTGACCGCGGTCATCTCCACGATCACCAACGCCACCTGTGGAAGCTTGCGCGCCAGCACGACCGCGGCCACCGCCCGCGCGTTCGTCTGCGCCTCAGCGTCCAGCGACGACAAGGCAACCACCGGTGTCGTGCTGGCCGCCGCCGTTGGGGCTGTGACAGAGACCCCGCACGTACCCGCGGTGGCGTCGTCACCGTGACCCAGCAGGACGACCACCACGAGCATCACGCCCATCACCGCCGCCATCGCCCCAGCGGCAGCCTTCGCGGGCAAGCCCATCAGTCCTGCCCGCCAAACACCGCGCGCCGGGTGCGGCTGGCCTTGAACGGCTGCGGCTGCGGCTCATGCATCGGCATCGAGCTCGCCCAACACCCACGCCGGATGGACCGGCCATTGGCAGGCCGCATCCCCGCACGCCCCCGAACACACCTCGCCGACGGCGTGCCCGACGCGCAGCGCGGTGGGCAGATCCTGCCCAAGAGAGAACGTCGCGGGCAGCCGCTCAAACGGCGTTGATATGGCATCGGCGCCGGCCGGGGCGGTGCGACCGGTGGCTGGATCTGCAGCTCGCCCCGGTCGCACCGGTTGCGTCCGCGCCGGTGACGGCCCGAGTCCTGGGCGCGGTCCCGTCACCGGCACAGCGACGCCGGGCTGGCCCGGGTTGCGTGGCCACGCCAGCGGGGCCAGGGAGAAGTTCGCGGTCAGCTGGGCGGTGACTCGTTTGAACGCCAGCCGAGTCGCCGGCAGCAACGCTGCCACGTCCAGAACGTCGCCGGCGGCGATATGTGGGTCGAAAGGCACCGTCACGAGCCGGTTGTGCCGACCCTGCGTCGGGCCTGACCCGGTGCGGGCATCGTGTGTGAGCTGACCGAGCCAGCTCAGCATCGGGCTCAGACCGTCCACGTCACCGCCCCCGGGACTGATCACGATCACGGCGCGGCTTACAAGGTCCCGGTAACGCCCGTCGGCCAGCGACGCCGACCCGCCCCAGCTCGGCATCGGTTCACCGGCTAGGGCCGTCAGCCACTCCACGGTTCGCGTCACCGCATCGCGCTGCAGTTGTGTGCAGACCAGCAGTTGATCGGCCGAGTCCAGCGCGGCCCGGCTCACCTCGCCGGTCACCGAGGTCCCCATGTCGCTCACCAGGACCTCGGCCGCCCGCGTCACCGACGAGGCCATCGCCGTGTACTGCGCACCCGACATCGCCTCGACCCGGGCCGGGTTCGCATCGGCGTTGCTGAAGACCCGCATCCGCCCAACCAAATCGCTGTACCGACTCAGCACCGGCCATTCCGGACGCAACGCGTCCCTCAACGCCACATCGGCCAGGTCCAGCCACGGCAACGGCGCCCCGGAAACGCGGGTCAAACGGTCCCGCAAACTGCCACCATGCGGATCGGCATCCGCCACCGCGACGATCTCACCGCGCGCCGACAACAACGATCCGCACAACGCCGCCGCCGGCGTCTTACCCACACCGCCCTTCGGGCCGCCGGCGACCACGATCCGCCAAGACCCGCTGAGCAGGGTCGGATCAAGAATCGCCCCATCCAGTGCGCGTTCTTCCTCCGCCGGCGTTGCGGCGCCGCCGCGTCGGCCGTTCCGCACCGCCCGGCGCATCACGCCACCCGCTCCGGCAAGGACTCGCGGCCACGTCGTGCAGCCCCGACATCCAGATCAAGCATCCCCGCCAACAGGTGCCAGTCCGCCGCATCGGCGCATCGGCCAGCGATGACCAGCGCGCATCGAGCTGATGCGGCCTGCTCCCATTCTTCAGTCGGGCGCGGACCGGTCATCGGCAGCTCCAAAAACGACACCACCATCGAAACTCCTTACAGTTGAGGGGAACCGAGACATGGGGCTGATGCTGGACACCGGCACCGATCGCCTATCACCACGTGCTGGTTCAGGGATCGGGGTGCCCGCTGGGGGTCCGCCCCCGTAGACGGACCGATCAGCGTTAGCAATTTCGTCCCGGCCCCGATCAGCTCGCAAGGAACAGGTTCGGGGGTAATGCCGTGACGTTCCAGACGCCGACTGACCGGGACACGGACAACGAGGCCCTGATCTCGAAGGCACGCCACCCGCGGTCCGACGCCGGCCGTGAGGCCGAGGCGTCGGCGCGGTCCTCCGACCAGCGCCACCGCTGCCGGCACCCGAGGCAGCCTGGACAGGGCGGTCTCGGCCGCACGTAACCCAGCAACCGTCGCCCGGGCCACGAGCACCAGCAGCGGATCAACGTCGACCGGCACCACGCCCGGAGCCGCCCAAGCGTCACCGTCGAGCAGCACCAACGCAGCGGCCGGACGCACCGGCGCAGGCGCCGCCGTGCCGTACCGGCGCTGCACCAGGACGCGGCCTCGCCGCCCGTAACGCCAACGACGGGTGGCGTCGAGCCCGAGTTGCGCGTCAGCAGCGCACGTCAACCCAGAAAGAATCGGCAGACACAGATCGATGACCTGCACTCCGCCAGCCAGCTTCACCAGCGCAGCAGCATCAGCGACGGCCATCACGACCGTTGACGTCCCGACCCCAGCCTGGGCACCAACGAACGCCACCACCGCCGAGCCCAGCCACATGCCGTTAGCTGTGGATGCACTCGCGCTGTCGGTGCTCATCCCGCCGCCTGCACGATCTGATCGGCGAGCAGCAACCTCACGTCAGCACTTCCTTCCGAACGAAGTGGTCGCGCGATCCGCCCCCGTTGAACGGACCGAGCAACTTGATCAATGTCGTCGTCGAGAACCCGCGACCGAACAGTTCGGCGGGAGCGCCACAGAGCGCTGTGACCGCCGACAGCAGGGCAGGACGGGAGGGACGGTTCGCCAACGGTCGACGCGAGAGGGACTTGTCCAGCGACAACGCCCACGTTCGTCAGGCGTCTGGACGGAGTCCGGTCGGCCGCCTACGTACAGCTCACATGAGTCAGCAGCACTCGCTGTTGGCAGGTATTTCATGACATACTTCCGGTTCGCTTGGACTCACACGAGGCCGATTGACGCATGTGTCTAACGTCAGTCCGAACTATAGCCATAAGGATCACGTCTGTGTCAAACCCTTTGGAGCGTCGCTGCTACTTTCGGCCTTGGGGAAGCTGACGGCGGCGAATGGTTAGGGGTAAGTGATGGCAGACGACAAGGCCGAGGAGGTGGACGCGTCGGCGCTAACGCTCGACACGTTCGCTGGACGACTCAACTACTTGTTCCAAACCGTGCATCCGAGGGGGCAGCGTCCCTTCAGCTACGACCACGTCGCGGAGTCGATTACTAAGGAACGGGGCATCGACATATCTGCGAACTACATCTGGATGCTTCGCTCGGGACGTCGAGACAACCCAACGCTGCGTCACATGGAAGGACTTGCGTGGTTCTTCGGAGTCAGCCCGGCCTTTCTCAGCGATGCCGAGGAAGCGGGGCGGGTGCGAGAACAGCTCGACAAACTCAGCACCATCGCGGACAGCGGACTGCAGCACGTAGCAATGCGAGGAGGCTCCGTTGGCGACAACACGTTGGACGTCATCCATGCGCTCCTAGATCAAGTTCGACAACTTACCGATGGCATGGTGACCGGTCCCCGTGTGCCTGAGAAACCAGACCGTGACGCAAAGGAGTGACGCAGTCCCGTGAAGACGACAGAACAGCACCGGCTTCGACGACGCTGTGACGATTTGCTGCGACAGGTCAGCATTCCTACTCCGTGGGACCTACGGGACTTCCTTGAGAACCTGGGCGAACAGCGCTCTCGGCCTATCGTGCTGGCCGAAGCACCCGCACTGGCAGATCAGTCCGTCAGCGCACAATGGTGGAAGCAATCCGACGCCGACGTCATCCTTTATGCGCCGACACAGAGCACCTTCTATCTCGAGCTCAACGTCTTTCATGAGGTCGGGCACATGCTGTGCGGGCACGACAAGCGCTACACGCCCTTTTCGGAGCAGGACATGGAGGCCCTTACGTCGGCACCTGGTGCGGCCTCGATCATCTTTTCGCGAAGCTCTCGATTCGACTCGGACGAGGAGCGCGAGGCTGAGTTCACGGCCTATCGCCTCAAGCTCATGATCGAGCGAGGGACAACGGTGGCAGACGACGACCCTACGAACGCTCATATGCGGAAAGCGATGAGACGAGCCCTAGGCAACGCAGACGCCTGATGCTGAGGGACGTCCTCGACAACCTGCAGCTGACCGGCGCGATCGTGGTGTGGGTCGTTACGGTCACTCGCGTCGCAATGATTCGCAAGCCAAGTAGCCGAGTGCTCTGGTTTGCCTTGTTTGCACTTGCGGTCGGTCAAACACTTCAAGTCGAGCCCGTCTATCGCGCGGTCGACAACGCCGCTGGAACGCCTGGTGCAGCTGCGCTGGTCAAACACGCAGCCGCCCTGTTCGCTGCTGCAAACACAGCCTCGATTGTCGCAACTCTCGTCGGCGCGAAACCGCGGAATCAGCAAAGGGCCCGACTCGCCATGGCGGTCGCTCTTATGTTGAGTGTGGTTCCCTGGCTCATCAGACCGCCTGCGGCTGTGCCGCCGAGCCTTCTGCAACGAGCCGAATACTACGACTCAACGGCACGCGGCCTGGTCCACTGGATGGCGTTCTTGTCCTATCTCGGCTGGACACTCTGGATCGCCAGCCGCATCTGCTGGCGGTTCCGACGGATCGAGAGCAACCGCGACAGTCGCATTGGGGTAACCATGGTGGGTGCTGGCACGACGATTGGACTTGGCTACGTGGCCGAGAAGACTTTGACCGAAGTTGCCTGGGCGAGTGGCCACGGGCCGGCCTTCGTGCTGTTCGATCAGACTGCAGAAGCGATCATTCTCGCCGCATCGGTGTCGTTGATCGCCGTCGGAACGGCTTACCAAGCAGCAACAACGCGGATCGCGCAGCGCATCGGACATCACCGAGATCACGCGGCCTGGCAACGGATTCGACCACTCGCCCTACGCCTGCAAGTCGAGTTCCCTGACATTCAGACGCCCGTCGGACTGTCGTCGTCCGAACGACTCGTTGCCGCGTTAGCCACGACCCACGAAGGACTACGACGGCTCACCGCCTACCTGCCGCCATCGAGTTTGGCCGAAGCGGCCCTGACCCGGCGGGACTGCGCTGCGCACTGGTTGCACGAGGCCTTGAGCATCAAGGCAGCCGGTAATCCACCACAACACGCGATGACTGCCTTACCACTGTCCGACAGCGGACTGACCCGCGAGAGTGCCATCGATTTAGCACTCGTGTACCGCGATTCGATCGAAGCCCGCGAGCGACGCCCCGCTCGCCAATTGGAGTCAAGACGATGACGAATACTCCGGATCCCGTCGCGCTGGCAAGGGCCCACGAGATCTACCGGTATGCAGCCATGTTCGATCTGGTTCGCGATTTTCGCGTCGGGCTCAACCTCGCGTTCTATCGCACGTTCGCTGTGCCTCGGATAGCCGAGCTGCTCGTCAGGACGGGCGAGATGCAGCGGCAGCCGCACAAGCGCTCGATGGACACCGGTCTTTTCATGTACGAGTTGATCGAAGCCGGTTTCGAGAGCGAGCGAGGGCTGCGGGTCGTCGACGCCTTGAACAAGATGCATCAGCGATGGCCCATCGATCCAGAGGACTACCGGTATGTACTGCTGACTTTCGTCGTGGTGCCTACGCGCTGGATCAACAGCTATGGACCACGACCGCTCTCGGACCGTGAGACCGACGCGATTCTCTACTTCTACCGCGAGCTCGGCCGGCGAATGGCCATCGTCAACTTGCCCGCGACCTACCAAGACGCCGAGCAGATCTTTGACGAGTACGAGCTAAAGAACGTCCGATTCAGTTCGGCCGGCCAGGCTCTGATGCAAACGACCGAGGACGTGATGGCCCGCCAACTCCCCGGACCTCTCAAGTCGGCGGGCAGATTGCTGACCCGGCTAATTCTCGACGACTATGTGGCGCGAGCCATCGGGCTCAAGCCGGCGCCGCGAACAGGGCAGGCGCTTATGCGCGCGGTGGCGCGGATTCGGCGACGCCGCAACGCTCGGAGGACGCCGCGGAACGAGAGCTGGTTCCAGCCGGGACGAAGGGTCGATGGCGTCTATCCCGGTGGCTACGAATTCGAAGAGCTTGGACCTCCCAATCTGGACTAGTGTTAGATACGGTGTCAACTGTAGTTAGATAGACGGCTAACGACGGCTACCTGACAGGGGGCACCACATGGAAGAGCTCGGCGAGCCACTGCTCACCGTCGAGGAGGCAGCGAGCAGGTTAAATACCGGCGTCCGATTCCCGCGCCGGCTGATCGCCGAACGGCGGATCGCGTACGTCAAGGTTGGGCGACACGTGAGAATCCCTGCGGCCGCCCTAGCCGCGTACATCGATTCCGCTACCGTGAGTCCGGTTCAAGCAGCAACCCGGCGAAGGTAGTTTTGGTGGCAAAGCGACGCATGTTCGGCTGGGTGAGAGCCCTCCCATCGGGACGCTTCCAAGCGTCTTATCTTGGCCCCAATGGAGCGAGGCGCGTTGCGCCCTCGACGTTTGCGACCAAGGGTGACGCAGATATCTGGTTGACAGTAGTTCGCGCCAGCATCATTGCGGGAAATTGGCGCGACCCCGAGGCGGGGCGCCAATTTTTTGGACAGTACGCACAGACGTGGATTGCGCAGCGGCCCGGTCTGAGGCCACGAACAATCGATCTCTACGAGTGGCTATACGGTCGGCATCTGGAGACCACCTTCTCAAGGGTTGCGCTGGAGGATATGACCCCAGTACTCGTGCGGGATTGGTACCACCAGCTCTCCGTCGATGGAGTCTCGCAGTCGATGAGAGCAAAGGCTTACCGACTGTTACGAGCCGTGCTCAACACTGCGGTTGATGACGGCACGATCGATCGGAACCCGTGCCGGATCCGCAGCGGCGGCAAGGAGGGCGCGGGCGAGCGGCCGACGCTGAGCATCGAACAGGTCTTCGCGCTCTGTGAAGCAGTACCGCCGCGGTTCGCGACCTTTATTGCCCTAAAAACCTTCGGCAGCTTGCGCTGGGGGGAAATCACTGCCCTTCGGTGTAGCGACGTCGACCTCGCCACTGGGGTCCTATTTGTCCACGCCGCATGGGTGGAACGTTCCACCGGCGCTATGGAGCTTGGTCCGCCAAAGTCTCCCGCCAGCATCAGAGCTATCGCTCTGCCGCTGCCCGTTGTGGATATGCTGCGACAGCACCTTGCCGCCTTCGTTGAAGACGGTCCTGACCCACTGATCTTCACCGGCCCGAGCGGCCGGCCGCTTCGTCGCAGCAACTTCAACAAGGCCGTCAATTGGGCTACTGCTGTGGCTAGCATCGGTGTGCCTCACCTGCACCTGCACGATTTACGGCACACTGGAAATACGCTTGCCGCCGGAACACCCGGCACGTCAACGCGAGACCTGATGGAGAGGATGGGCCACGAAACGATGACCGCAGCCCTCATCTATCAGCACGCCACCCGGAAGGCCGACCGTCGTATTGCCGAGGCGCTCGGGGTCGTCATCGCCGAGTCCGCGCCTGCGCCGTCCGGGGCCGTTACAGCACGCGAACAGCACGCGACCGTCGGCAGGTCCTCCGTGAATCCCTACCGAAGCGCTGCACGCCCCGTATTACGGGGCCTTCGTCCTGGAGCGGGTGACGAGAATCGAACTCGCACTGTCAGCTTGGGAAATCTAGCGTTTTCGGCTGGGAATCACCTAGAGGTGGCCAAATCCGGCGTTCTCGATGATGAGAACACCTCCGGTGAGTCACCTTGATTTACCCCTATTTACCGTTGCTTACAGCACGCGAACAGCACGCCAGCCGCCCGTCGGCTCAATCACTTATCGCGGCGACCGCCTGGTGGCCAGCGCCTCCCGTGAAGACCCCGGGCGGTGATCGCCAAGCCCGATAGTCCAGAAGCCACAAGAGCCGCAGCTGAGAGGTCGTCGCGACCCTGCTGCGCACCGGTATGACTCTCGGCAGTTCACAGGCAGGAAGTGCCTCGAAATGCCGAAAGCCGCCCCTCAACTTTGGCGAGTGCAGGGCGGCCGGTGGCGCATACAAAACCTTGTTCGGTGCCGAGCGTACCTGATCGCTCCCTCGCCGCAAGTGCCCACGCGGGTCGCGTGGTCATTTCGCGCGCCCATTTGACGGTCTGTGCGGCCTCGGCACCTCCCTCAGCCGGAGGCTCTTTGTGCTGCCCCCTTCGTTCTCGATCCAGGCGCCATTCAATCGCTACGCGCGTTGCGTAGCGCGCTCAGAGATCCCGCCCTCTGACGTCGCCCGTAGGCACGCCCAAACGCGCGAAGTCGCGGCAGCTTCACGCGGGCCGGAAATGCGGTGACGGAAGCTGGACTGTCTACCAGCGGGTGGTGGAAGAACCGCCTTGACTTGCTGCCTGTTGCAGACCATCCGACGCTGCTAGGCGAGTCGTCCGAGCTTTCAGTCGACCAGCTTGACAGGCTTGCCGACGCCTCGGCCCGCATAGAATTCGCGGCGCTGCACCAGTCGCAGCGTGGTTGGGCGTGGAACGTTTCCCCTGGTGCGTATAGGCATTGTCCAGCGTGGTGGGGTCGACGTCGTTGGCTCGAAGAGATCGATCGAATACTGGCCAGCGATGCTGGCGATGAGGTCCGCCGGCGGCTGGTCTCGACACGCTGCTGCCAGGCGGTCGCGGCCGCGTTAGCAGATAGTGCGGATTGGCGGACCGGACGGAACGCGATGCCCGGCGTCGACCAACTCGTCAAGATCACCGGGTGGTGCCGACGCAGCGTCCAGTACGCCCTGGACGCACTGGAGCAATTGGGTTGTGCCCGCAGGGTTGCTCAGGGCCGGAATTGGCTCAGCCGCACGGAGCGGCTGCAGCTGTGGGCCCGCGGTTCGCAGGCGCGGTCGTACCGTGCCATATGGGCGCTGACCGAGCGAGTGCGCGTTGTGGACAAGCCGCGGCCGCAACCTTCAGCCACTTGCACCCTTCCCACAGGGTTAGTAGATAGTTCTTCTTCCTCGTCTTTAGATGTTGGTAGTACTTCAGAAAGCACGTCGAAGTACGACTGTGGACGATCCCGATCCGTCGGCCTACCGGCCCAAAGACAGGAGGAGGCGGCTCCGCCGCCAGCATCAACAACAGCCCGCAGACGTGGACAGTGGGAAGACGGGCTCATCCAGGTCGTCGTCGACCTGCAGCGGGCCCTACCCGCCCAGCTACGAGGTGAACGACCCGGCAGACTCGCCGGGAGTCTCAACCGCTTCTACCGGCACGGCTGGACCGCCCTCGGCCTTGAAGCAGAGATCCGCGAGCTATACACGCGCAAACAGCGCCCACTCCCCTATCGCCGGCCTGAGCGCCCGTTCGCCTGGCTCGCTGCGGTCCTGCGCGAGCTCGACCCCGAAGAGAACCCAGACCTCTACGGTCCAGTCGACCGACACAACACCGCAATATCGTCCGAGACGCCCTGCCAGCACGGCGTCGATGGCGGCGAACAGGTGCAATACAAGACGGGACGTATGCGCTGTCCGCTCTGCCGCGCCGAGCATCGCATTGTTGTCAGCAATTGCAGCTCATTGCTGGGCGCCGTCGAGCCCTCGGCCGATGACATTGGTGTCATTCTAACGCTGTAACGTTTGAGCGTGTTGCCGTTTAAACGCTATAACGTTATAGTGGTTTTATGCCGAAAAAGGTCGTCGTCGGATCACGTAAGGGCGGGGTCGGGAAAAGCACCATGGCCTACGAGGTGGCCTATGTGCTGGGAGCCGTCCTGGTTGATTTCGAGTGGGACGGCGACAGTGTCAGCCGCCGTTGGGGTTATCGACACGAGGAGCGTGCGACGGACCCGCTGATGGCGGCTCTGGACAAGGGCCGAACACCGCGAGTCTTGAAAGGCTTTCGTAAGCCCGATCTGGTTCCGGGTAGCCCGCTGCTCTTGGATGCCACGTTGACCCCGGATGAGTTTGCTGATGCCATCGCAAAGTGGGCCGAGGAGTGGGGCCGTGATTTGGTGGTGGATACCCATCCTGGAGCGAGCGCGTCGGCGCACGGGGCGATGTCGGTCGCGGACGTCATCTGCGTGCCTACCGGGCTCAAGACCGGTGACCTGAATGGCACGGAGCAGATGGTCAAGGAGATGCTGGACTATCCGCTGGTGATCGTTCCCAACATGGTTCGGCGTGTACCGCCTGCAGCGGAGATTAAGCGACTCACCTCGATTGTTGAGGGAACACCCGTCCGGGTCGGACCACCGATCCCTTTTGTGGGTGCGGTTGAGGTCCGCAAGCGGCGCATCGCCATGACGGCAGAAAATCCGGTACCGCGAGCCATCCTGAAGGTGGTCGACGCGTACCGCGATCTGGGAGCATTCGTGCAGGAGTACGTGTCGTGAGCGACGGTCTGGAAGCCTTAGCGAAGCAGCGGGAAAGGGCGCGGACGTCGGCCAGGACGATCCCTCCATCACGCAGTGTCCGCAAAACCGATCGCCAGCCCGACGGGCCGTCCATCATCCCGGGAAAGACCGATACGGCCCTCACAGAGCCGGAGCCCTCGACCAGCCTGAAGCGCGATGCGGACGCCGGCCCAGCTGCGCCGGCGGCCGAGATGGCCACCGAAACATCTGACGAGCTGACACGCTCGTCCATCTACCTCGACGCGGCCGCGGATGACTATCTCGAAGCCGTTCGACGCGTCGGCCGGAAGTCGAAGCCCAAAGTCGACGCTTCGCGCAGCGCGGTCGTACGTCTAGCTCTCGCGCGACTTTCATCCGAGCTGACTCCAGAAGAAGCCTTAGCGGAATTACGGAAGCGAGTTGCAGAAAGCAAGCAAACACTCGGCCGCAAGCGACTCTAACGTTCCAACGTTGTAATGCTCTAACGCTACTAAGCTCAAGCCAGCGCAGAGAAATGAAATGACGATACTGACCGCAGCGGTAGAAGCTGCCGATCCGCCGCGGACGTGGCTGTGGGCAAGCTGGACGCACTGCGACACGTGTGCGATGGCCGAGACCGGCACCACCCGAGGCTGGGCCGACACCACTTACGCGGGCGAGGACTACGACCCGATCGAGTGGTGCCGCGAGCAGGGCCACGACGTCTCGGCCGGCGCGGGCCTCTTCCGAGAACAAGACGCGGCCACCGCGGCCGCGATCGAGAGCTGGTGGGAAGCACAAGCCCACGCCGAAGAAACCACGCGGCGCCTTGACGCCGGCGACATCGTCGTCGCCCGGGCACATGCCCGACGCGCCCGAAGCCTCGCGGTGCAGTACAACGATTTCACCTACTGGCGCATCTCCCCGACCCCACCAGCGAGCACGGAGTCCGAGGCAGAGCCGGCGGCAACGCGCTAGCCGACCAAGCCCTGCTGAACGAGCACGGCTGGAGCACGGCCGAGGACGGGTGCGGGATCTGCGGCTGGAATTCCGACGCCGCGCGCATTGGCCAGGTCATCGCGGGCCGGCAGATCCTCCAGTCCCCGCCCTACCCGTGGGACGTGTACCAGCCCCTCGTCGACTCCTACGCCGACGTTGAGGTGTGGATCTGTCGAGACGAGCCCTCCTGTCGTGAGCGCTCCACCGCCTTCAGAACCGAAGGCGTCCCCGCAGCTGAACGGGAACTCATCGAGTTGCACGATCGCACGAACGTCATCCCGCTCCGGCCACGAACCCCACCCGCCGGGCAATGATCGGTTCCTTCGCTGCTGGTCCTGCTCCCACGCAGCCTCGCGCCCGTAAAGCACCCGAACCCCCCAGCCCGCCGCATCAGACTGAACACCACCCCCGGGTTGGGGCGCTGTCGGCACCCGACGTACGCGGCCCGGCCGGGATGGAACGTCGAATCACCCAAGGTCGTCGGTAGCGTCGTGGCCAGAGCCCCGGTTGGCAACCGGGGGCCGACCGGCGAGAACGATCCGGATCCGGATCCGGATTGGGCTGATTTTGGGAGGGCGGGATTCTGTGACTGATGTGCCTCAGGAACCGCCGGGCGGTGGCCGCCGATTCGCTCGCCGGGGCCGTGCTGATCCTGCGGTCGGGCCTCAGCTGTCGGCACTAGAGCCCGCCCATCCGATGGGTGATGCGGACCAGCCGGTCGGACCGTTGTTCTATGGGCCGGCGGGGCCTTATGACGCCGAAGCTGAAGCGACCGGCGCGATCGTGCAGCCGGCCGAGGGTGAGCGGCCCCGCCAACTCAACCTCGCTCGGCTGCAGACCGCGGCTGATCGGGCCGGCGTGCGACTGGGCAGCTACGACACGCGGGTCCTCCGCTGGCTGGCCGAGCAGGACCCCGCCGTCGTTGAGGTGATCGCAGCAATGATCGACCGGGCCGCAGGAACGAACGACGACACCTACCGCTGAGGATCTGCCGGCCCTTTGGGGGAAGGCCATGATCCCGAGCCACTTTTTTATTGTCTCGATAACGACCGTTTTCTTGTCAGACCTCGGCTGTGACGCTCGGCGAAGTTGTCACCGGTAACGCTGGAGAAGTTGTCACCGCCCGTCCATGTTCGGTAGGCGATCGGCTTGTGGGACGGGTATTTCCGGTGATCTCCTTGGCGGAGGGGATTCGGCAGATGCCCGTGCTTTGGATCCCGCGCTGGTGACAACTCGACGGTTGACCGTGCGGTCTGACAAGAAAACGTTGGTTATTGAGACACCAAAAAAAGTCGCTCGGGATCCCGCGCAAGAAAAAATCGCGGTCGTCTTCTCGTGGATGAGCAGGTAGGGGCTGTCAACGCGTTTTGCTGAGCGGGCTGCGGGGGGCATTGGACCATGTGGTGGTGACCAGTGATCAACGGTCCAGCTAAAGTAGCGTTGGGGTTGTTGCTCGGGTCGCGGGGGTCGTTGTCCGATGGCACCGGACTTACTCGCGTAGGTACTGGTACACCGTCTCCCGGCTGATCCCGAACTCGCGCGCCACTCCCGCCTTCGCCTCACCGGCCGCAGCGCGGTGCCGCAGATCGAGAATCTGGCTGCTGGTAAGGGATTTCTGGCGGCCTCGGTAGACGCCGCGGTTCTTGGCCAACGCGATCCCTTCGCGTTGGCGTTCCTTGATGAGCGCTCGTTCGAACTCGGCGAAGGCACCCAACACCGACAGCAGCAGCGTGCCATCGGGAAGTGGTCCACCACATGGGCATAGACCTGTCCATGCTCCAGACCATCGACCACAAGAACGGTGATGTCCTGGATTCCACGAGGATTACGGGCTCTTCCGGATTGAGGGTGTAGCGCTCGGCGCGTCGGTCACTGGGTGAGGGTCGAGGTCTTCCGATGATGGGAGTTCTCACACAACCCGTCCGGAAGACCTCGACGTGCCTAACGCTACTTTCTCCTGCCCTGATTTGACCACGTTCTGCCGCCTGGACCAGCTGGGTCTGCAGGTCCTCGGGCAACGACTCGAGCCCGGCGCGGCGGTGCTGGCGCAGGGTCGAGCCGGGCGAGTTCGACCGGTGGTGTCGGCGTTGCGGGGGCGAAGGGGTCGCGCGTGACAGCGTCACGCGACGTCTGGCGCACGAGCCGTTCGGGTGGCGGCCAACGACGCTGCTGGTCACGATTAGCCGCTACCGGTGCGCCTCGTGTCGACACGTGTGGCGGCAGGACGCCGGCCGGGCGGCCGAGCCGCGGGCGAAGCTGTCGCGGCGTGCGTTGCGCTGGGCGTTAGAGGCGATCGTGTGTCAGCACCTGACCGTGGCTCGGGTCGCCGAGGCGCTCGCCGTTTCGTGGAACACCGCCAACGCAGCCGTGCTGGCCGAAGGACGGCGGGTGCTGATCAACGATCCGGATCGGTTCGACGGCGTCAGCGTGATTGGCGTCGATGAACATGTGTGGCGTCACACGCGTCGCGGCGACAAGTACGTCACGGTGGTCATCGATCTCACGCCGGTGCGCGACGGCACCGGGCCGGCGCGTCTGCTGGACATGGTCGAGGGCCGCTCGAAACAGGTGTTCAAGGACTGGCTCGAAGCCCAGACAGCCCAGTTCCGTAACGGGATCGAAGTCGTCGCGATGGACGGGTTCACCGGCTTCAAGACCGCGGCGAGTGAAGAACTGCCCGACGCGGTCGCGGTGATGGACCCGTTCCATGTCGTCGCCTTGGTCGGCGACGCCGTCGATCGATGCCGACAGCGGGTCCAGCAACACACCTGCGGGCATCGCGGCCGGACCGGTGATCCGCTCTACGGCATCCGCCGTGTGCTGCGCACCGGCGTCGAGCTGCTCACCGACAAACAACACGCCCGCATAGTCGCGGTGTTCGCCGACGAGCGGCATGTCGAGGTCGAAGCCACCTGGGGCATCTACCAGCGCATCGTCGCCGCCTACCGCGATCCCGACCGCGGCGCGGCCAAGGCCGCGCTCACGAAGATCATCACCACGATCAGCAAGAACGTGCCGACCGAACTGAGCGAGCTGACCACCCTCGGCAACACCCTGAAACGCCGCGCCGCCGACGTGCTCGCCTACTTCGACCGGCCCGGCACCAGCAACGGACCCACCGAGGCCATCAACGGCCGCCTTGAACACCTCCGCGGCTCAGCCCTCGGCTTCCGCAACCTCACCAACTACGTCGCCAGATCTCTACTCGAAACCGGCGGATTCAGACCACGACTACACCCTCGATCCGGATGAGCCGGATTACGTCTTCAACAAGCAGCCATGAGGTGAGAGCTTTGCCCTCCAAGACTGGGACGCAGCGGCGTGAGCTACGGGCAGTCGGTCTGCATCGCAACAACGGACGCACTCTGGATGTTGCCGTTTACCATCCAGTCAGAGCTGCCGACGTAGCCGACTAACTTCGTGGCGTCATCGAGCAGATGGCCATATTTGGTCGGGTCGCCCGATCCAGCCAGCACCGCGTCATGACTCATTGCCTCGACCTCGGCAAGAAGAGTTGGACTGTGCGGGGTGTTCATGAGCATGTCGTTGTGGAACTTCTGGAACCCCGCGCAGGTTGCGATCGCTGCTTGAGCGGAGTTCATTGCTAACTGGCTCTTGGTCGGCACTGGCCCGCTGCTACGTGTGTGGCTCGTGGTCGGTAGCTGCGTCTGCTCGGAGCGAGACGCCGACACCGAATGGACAGCAGAGCTTGTGGATGCAACCCGCGTTGAGAGCACGCCGCTAGCCCAAGCGAGCACGCAACCAGCACGGAGGCCGCGATCAGTCTGCGGTTCATACGCCGAATAGTCCCATGCGGGCGTCCGTACTGCCTCTAATGACGGGCGCATCAGGTGTCACGCGAGTGTCGCCAGCGCCACCGAGATCTACTTTCGTATGGACGCTAAATCGTCCATGTCACGCGACAGTTTCCGCAGGTGGCAATAGTCGCGGCCTCTTTGCGAGACAACCCGGTCGCTAGGACGGACAGGCCGACAGTGAGCACGGCCCCCGTCGCCTTACCGCCACTGATGCCGCGCTTAACCTTCACTCGCTTGGTAACCACGCGCCCCCGAGTCTGGCAATGCGGGCACAGGATCTGCGCATCTCCTGACTTGGACACGATCTTTCCTGCACGACTGGCAAGTCGAGACTGTTTCGGCCCGTGCCGAGGGCAGTACGAGGTGCCGTCAACACGCGGCTCGGTGCAAGGTCCGACTGCACACGTAACCGTCACGCGCTGATAGTGACACGTACTAAGCGGGCCACGCCAGTTCGTCTCGTCCTTTTTCGTCATCGCGGTGTCCTCGCCGGTGAACCTGACGAATTCGACCCCGGACGCCCTTCGCGGTGAGCACCCGCACGATGGCGCGCAGGTCGTCGAGGTTGCGGGCCGGCCGGTCCATCGAGTGCACGATCACGGCGTCACCCTCGCGGACGAAGCCGAGCAGAGCCTCCAGCTGCGGCCGATGCGCGTTCCTCGCCCGAGGCGTGATCGGTGAACAGCCGGTCCAGTGCGACGCCGTCGAGTTGCCGGCCGGCATTTTGGTCGAGGCTGCTGACACGGCTATAGCCGGCCCGTTGACCGCTGATGATGCGCATCCCACCCGAAGTGTCAGGCTGAAACCTGAGACCCTGAACGGCAAGTGTCAATCAATTACGGTTGCGGCTCTAATCTGACGCTCTGCGGGATTGGTACCTGACGTCAGGCTGGGGTGTACCCCAATCCGACAACACGAACCCGCCCAAGCCACCGAACTCATCGCCCCGACCCGCTCCACGAACACCGACGCGTTGACCGGTCGACTATCGGAACGGCCGGGCAACGCGTCTCGTAAATGCACTGTCAGGCCGATGAGCGGCTCTAACGATCTGCCGCGCGTGGCCCTGCCGATCTTCGGTCGGCCTGCCGGGCCCTGCGGGCCGACGGTCATTTCAAATGGCGGCGTAGGAGTACGCCGGGCTCGTCTCGGCATACTCGATTGCCCTCGTCGTCGATGTATCGCACCATGTCGACGTATGGCCCGACAGGGCGATAACCGAGCCGTTCGTAGAGTGCGCGCGCCCGTGGGTTGACGTCATCTACGGCGAGCTCGATGATGTGGTGCTCGCGGGCGAGCGCCTGGGTCTCGGCTGCCCATATCAATGCAGTACCTACGCCCTTGCCGCGATGCGCTGGATCGACGGAGACCAGCCACAACCACGCCGCATCGCGTCGCTGCTTGAAGTCCAACACTGCTTTTCCCCGGACCTGGCCACACTCTTCGGCGATGAGCATCAACGAGTCGGGGGCCGACGCTGCTGAACACCACTGATCGCGTTGGCTGCGGCCCGTCGCCCACGTCATCGCATCTACATCATCTGGCGAACCAAGCCGAACAGAGACCACGCGGAGAGCCTAGAAGAGACCAGCGAACATCCTCAAATTGCCGCATACAGCGGACGTTCAATGAGCGATCGGTCTACGGGACACCAGCGGCGTGATCAGGCGAGCTGAATGGCGCCAGGGTTTCCGGGCAGTCACGATTCCCGGAAACCCCGCCCGCAATGATGCCCGGCAGAGCAGGCTCAACCGGTACAGTGCTGCGGTGGCCAGGATGCTCGTCGGATACGCCCGCTGCTCGACCGACGCCCAAGACCTCACCGCACAACGTGACGCGCTCACCGCGCTCGGGGTGAAGCCGAGCCGGATCTATGTCGACCACGGCCTGACCGGTACCAACCGAGCCCGGCCGGGCCTGCGGGAAGCACTGGCCGCGTGTCGATCCGGCGACTCCCTGGTGGTGACGAAGCTGGACCGGCTCGCCCGGTCGTTGACCGACGCCCGTGACATCGTCGCCGAGCTGACCGAGGCCGGGGTCAAGCTGAACATCGGTGGCTCGATCCACGACCCGACCGATCCGGTCGGCCGGCTGCTGTTCAACGTCCTCGGGATGATCGCCGAGTTTGAGTCAGACCTCATCCGGATGCGAACTCGTGAGGGCATGAAGGTTGCGAAGGCCAAGGGCCGGCTGCATGGCAAGCCGCCCAAGCTCAAACCCGCCCAGGAAGCCCACCTGGTCCAGCTGTGGCGCGACGGCAAACACACCAGCGCCGAGCTGGCCGAGCTGTTCGGCGTTGCCCGCTCAACTGTCTACCGCGCCGTCCAGCGCGCCGGCGAACCGAAACCAGCGCGTCGCGTGTGAGCAACCACGTTTTCGTCGACGAGTCCAAGCGCCGGGACTACCTGCTCGTCGCGAGCGCCGTCGTAGCTGGAGACCTTGATCCCATGCGCAGAATGCTGCGCGGGTTGGTATTGCCCGGCCAGCGACGGCTGCACATGAAGGACGAGAGCGAGTCTCGTAAGCGGTCGATCGCCACGCTGATCGCGGGCAGCGGCATCCAGGCCACGATCTACAACGCCGGACGCAGCCACGGCACCGAGTGGGAACGTCGCAGCGCATGCCTGCGGGCGCTCGTGGCCGACTGCGCCCAGCGTGGCGACACGATGCTGATCCTCGAGCAGGACGACACGCTGATCGCCGCCGACCGCAAGCTTCTTTACCGGGCCGCCCGGGATGAACGCTGCCCGGACCTGCGATACGAGCACCGGCGAGCATCGGTCGAGCAACTGCTGGCCCTTCCCGACGCGATCGCGTGGTGTTGGGCCAAGGGCGGCGACTGGCGGCGACGGGTCGAACCTGTCGTCACAGAGGTAAGAGCAGTCTGACCCCAGGAAATCGCGAAGCCCGAGCGCCACGGTCGTCCGGCCGGGTCTCGGGCTCACTTCCACGCAGCTACTGCCACGGGCAAGACCCAGTGTAGGGCACATTCCGCCGCGACGTCACCGCTCATCGAGCAGCAAGATCATTCTCGCCGCGAACGGCTGTTCCATTGTTCCTCACCCCCGTACTACTGAGACCCCGCGTCGTCGGTCGGCGGCGTCATCTCAGGAAGCGGGGTGCCGGGTGCTGCTCGGTAGGCCGTCTTGCCACCTGTCGGCAGTCGATCGAGCAGCTGAATGTAGAAGTACCCGTCGCCGTGTGGACGGATCGCCACCGTCGGGTCGGGATCGGTCGGCCGTACGCAGCGCAGCCGCTTCAGAGCTGATTTCGGCCTCGGCCGCGTAGTAGCGAATCGGTCCTACGTCAACTGGGACATCGCCGATCTGCACTCGCACGGAGGGGGCCTCGGCCGCGAAGGCGAAGCGGTTGGCTGTGCCGATGTCGGCCAGGAACTCTGGCACTCGGACCGCATCGAGGTGGAGGGTCATCGTTCCGCGCATCCAGGCCACCTGGTCACCCTCGATTCGAGCAGCTCATCGAACAACGTCGAGGCCCACAGATGCGGATCATCATGAAGCCGCCGGGCGCAATACGCGGCGAACGGCTCGAACAGATCCGGGTCGCT
>JAOPUZ010000024.1 GCA_025966315.1 Frankiales bacterium
TGTTCAACGAGACGCTGCCGGAGGACTACCCGTTCGTCGACCGGGAGATCTCCAAGCGCGAGCTGGGCGGCATCGTCAACGACCTGGCCGAGCGCTACCCCAAGGTCCAGGTCGCGGCGACGCTGGACGCCCTCAAGGAGCCCGGCTTCCGCTGGGCCACCCGCTCGGGCGTCACCATCTCGATCGAGGACGTCGTCACGCCTCCCGGCAAGGCCGCGATCCTCGACCGCCACGAGAAGCTGGCGGAGAAGGTCGAGACCCAGTACGCCCGCGGTGTCATCACCGAGCAGGAGCGTCGTCAGGAGCTCATCGAGATCTGGACGAAGGCCACCAGCGAGGTCGCCGAGGCCATGCAGGAGAACTTCCCGAAGGACAACCCGGTCTGGATGATGGTCCACTCGGGTGCCCGAGGGAACATGATGCAGGTCCGTCAGATCGCCGGCATGCGTGGTCTCGTCGCCAACCCCAAGGGCGAGATCATCCCGCGGCCGATCAAGACGAACTTCCGCGAGGGCCTGACCGTGCTGGAGTACTTCATCTCCACGCACGGTGCCCGTAAGGGTCTGGCCGACACCGCGCTTCGTACCGCTGACTCGGGCTATCTGACCCGTCGTCTGGTGGACGTCTCGCAGGACGTGATCATCCGCGAGGAGGATTGCGGTACCGAGCGTGGCGTGAAGCTGGTTATCGCCGCTGCCGGCGCTGACGGCAAGCTGATCAAGGACGGCCACGCCGAAACGAGCGTGTACGCCCGGGTGCTGGCCGAGGACGTCGAGGCCGATGGTGCCGTGGTGGCTACTGCCGGCTCGGACCTCGGTGACGTCCTCATCGACGAGCTGGTGACGCGTGGGGTTTCTGAGGTGCGGGTTCGTTCCGTCCTCACCTGCGAGTCCGCGCTCGGCACGTGCGCCACTTGCTACGGCCGATCGCTGGCCACCGGCAAGCTGGTCGATGTGGGTGAAGCGGTCGGCATCATCGCCGCGCAGTCCATCGGTGAGCCCGGTACCCAGCTGACCATGCGTACGTTCCACACCGGTGGTATCGCCGGTGACGACATCACGCACGGTCTGCCCCGGGTGGCCGAGCTCTTCGAAGCTCGGGTTCCGAAGGGCGTCGCGCCGATCAGCGAGGCGTCCGGACGGATCCGGATGGAAGAGGTCGAGGGCACCGGTAAGGGCTCTGGACGTCGCCTCATCGTGACACCGGACGATGGTTCCGAAGAGATCGAATACCCGATCTCGCGGCGTGCCCGGCTGCTGGTCAGCAGCGGCGACTCGGTCGAGGTCGGTCAGCAGTTGGTGGCCGGTGCGGTGAACCCGCACGACGTGCTGCGCATCATGGGTCCCCGTGAAGTTCAGCTCCACCTGGTCCGTGAGGTCCAGGAGGTCTACCGGTCCCAAGGTGTGGCCATCCACGACAAGCACATCGAAGTGATCATCCGGCAGATGCTCAAGCGCATCACGGTGATCGAGTCGGGTGCGACGGAGTTCCTGCCCGGTTCGCTGGTCGAGCGCGCGTTGTTCGAGTCGGAGAACCGTCGGGTTGTCGCTGAAGGCGGCGAACCGGCTTCGGGTCGTCCGGTACTCATGGGTATCACCAAGGCCTCGCTGGCCACCGAGTCGTGGCTGTCGGCCGCGTCCTTCCAGGAGACCACCCGCGTTCTCACCGACGCCGCCATCTCGGCGAAGTCGGACTCGTTGGTGGGCCTGAAGGAAAACGTGATCATCGGAAAGCTGATACCGGCGGGTACCGGCATCGCCCGGTACCGCAATGTCGAGGTCAACCCGACCGAGGAGGCCCGCGCGGCGGCGTTCTCCATGGCCGGATACGACGAGAGCGACTACTACGGTTTCGGCCCGGCGGGCGGCCAGGCTGTCGCCCTGGACGACTTCGGGTACAACGACTACCGGTAGCACGATCGCCGGTAGCAGCCGAGAGTTCGACGGCGGGCCGGTCATCCTTCGGGGTGGCCGGCCCGCCGTCGTCGTCTAACTGACATTCAGCGGAATTGCCGGCTGCTCCACGGCGTCGTGTACCTGATGCTCGGAGCTTGGCCGGTGTCGACACGGTGGTCTGTGGCGGCGACACGGCGGTGGTCGGCGGGCCCTGAGCTACCCCCTGAGCTAAGAACCCCACGAGAGCCGAGATTGTTCGCCAGCAAGCCACTGCAGACGCCGCCACTGCAGACGCCGCCACTGCAGGTGCCTCCGCTGCACATCACCGACTGGAACCACCTCTGACGACGCCGAGCCACAGAACCGAGCGCACAGAACCGAGCGCCCGAACGCACAAAGGGCCGGTTTCTTTCGAAACCGGCCCTTTGTTTACTTGCTTTGCAATGCCTAGAGCGGGCGGACGTTCTCCGCCTGCGGGCCCTTCTGGCCCTGAGTGGTGTCGAACTCCACGCGCTGGTTCTCGTCCAACGAGCGGTAGCCCTGGGTGGCGATAGCCGAGTAGTGGACGAACACGTCCGGCCCGTCGCCGTCCGGTGCGATGAAGCCGAAGCCCTTTTCGCTGTTGAACCACTTCACGGTTCCCTGTGCCATGTACTTCTCCCTGCTCAATGCGGTTCGGATGCCGCACCGTGCGGAACCCGGGTTGCGTCTCGCGTGCTTCCCGGGTCCGGGTAGACAAAACGCCCGCTTGTTGAGACCGCGGGCGTCATCACCTTTTGGAAAACTGCCACTACAACCGAGGCGAAGGTAGCACGCGAAGATCCTGGCGCACCACATCCGCCGGAAATCCGCCCGAAATCTTTACCGAACTTCGACTTCGCGGCTACGGGATGACCTGAATCTTGCGCCCGATGCCGGCCGCGAACCTCTCCAACGCCAAGCTGTAGTCCGCGAGTGGTAACCGATCGGAGATGAAGATGTCCGGATTGATCACTCCATCGGCGAACAATGCGGCCGCCCGTTCATAGGAGTGCAAGACCGCCATCGAGCCGGTGATGGTGATTTCCTCGTGGTAGATCTTGTAAGGCTCGATCGTCGCGCGGGCGGCATAGTCGGATACCCCGAACTGCAAGAAAGTGCCGCCCTTGCCGACACGGCCGAGCCCGTCCTGGATTGCGTTGGCGTTGCCCGTCGCGTCGATGACCAGGTCCCAGCCCCGCGGTCGGTCGAACTCGTCGGCGGACTGGGCCGCGGCGGTGACGCCCAATCGCTTGGCCGTCGCCAGCCGTTCGGGATTCAGGTCCACGATGTCGACGGACGCCGCGCCAACCCGTTTGGCTAGCTCGAGCATCATCAGCCCCATCGTCCCGGAGCCGTAGATGAGCACGGTATTCGCCAGTTGGAAGCGGAGTACGTCATATCCGCGCACCGCGCAGGACAGCGGCTCGATCAGGGCCGCGTCCGCGGTCCGGATGTGATCCGGGAGTTTCACGCAGTTGGCGAACGGAGCAACCGCGAACTCGGCGGCACCGCCGGGCTTGGATACCCCGATGGCGTTCCAGTTCTCGCAGAGATTGTTCTGCCCGCGCCGGCAGTAGTAGCACTCGAAGCAGTACAGCGAGGGGTCGACCGCCACCCGATCGCCCACGCGCAACGCGGTGACATCGCCTCCGACCTCGACGATCTCGCCCGCGAACTCGTGGCCCGGCACGATCGGCAGAGTCGGCGCGAACTCACCTTGCAGGATATGCAGGTCAGTTCCGCAGATCCCGCACGCGGCGACGTCGACAATGACGTCTCGCGGGCCAGGCGTTGGGTCCGGGACCTCGATGACCTCGCTCTGCCCGATGCCAGATATGACGGCCGCTTTCATCTACTTCACCGCGCCGAGCGACAAGCCCTGGACCAGCTTGTCCTGGGCCGCGAAACCGGCCACCAGGACCGGCAACGAAATGATGGTGGCCGCTGCGCAGACCTTGGCCAGGAACAGTCCCTGGCTGGTGATGAACCCGGTGAGGAAGACGGGGGCGGTCTGGGCCACGACTGCCGTGAGCACTTTTGAGAACAGCAGCTCGTTCCAGCTGAAGATGAAGCAGATAAGCGAGGTGGCCGCGATTCCGGGCATCGCCACCGGCGCGATGATCTTGGTCATGATGGTCGGCAACCGCGCGCCGTCGATGGCCGCCGCCTCCAGAATGGCCACCGGCACCTCGGCGAGGAACGAGCGCATCATCCAGACCGCGATCGGCAGATTCATGGTCGCGTAGATGATTACCAGCAGCCAGATGTTGTCCAGCACGCCGATGTGCTTGGCGATCAGATAAATCGGCAGCAACCCGGCGACCGCGGGAAGCATCTTCGTCGACAGGAAGAAGAACATCACGTCCGTCCACTTCTTCACCGGACGGATCGACAGCGCGTACGCGGCGGGCACGGCCAGCAGCAGCACCAGGATGGTCGAGCAAACACTGGCTGTGGCCGAGTTGAGCAGCGACGGCCACGGGCTCTGGCCGCCCGAGAAGAAGTCCCGGTAGCCCACGGCGGTGAGCGGTGCGGTGAACTTCGGCGGATTAGCGGATGCATCCTGCTCGGAGTGGAACGAGATCCAGACCATCCAGAGCACGGGCGAGACGAACAACAGGCCGACGACCCAGGCGAGAAGGCCCCAAAGACTGCCGCCGTGGCCGTTGCGGCCAGGTTGCTTGGCCAATGCCTGCTCGGCCTGCTGCTCGTTCCTAGTACCGGCGTCGGTCGTCGCAGAGCTCATTTCCCGTCCTCCTGGAACAGTGACGACACCGTACGCAAGGCGAACGTCGCGATGAGAATCGAACCGATCACGACGATCACGCCAGCGGCGGACGCCTGCCCGTAGTCGTGGGCGGTGAAGAAGATGTTGTAGATGCTGTACGGCAGGTTCGCGGTGCCCTGGCCGCCCGAGGTGATGGTGAATACCGCGTCGAAGTTCTGGACCACATAGATCGAGCCGAGCAGGCCGCCGAGCTCCAGGTACTGGCGCAGGTGCGGGAGGGTGATGAAGCGGAACATCTGCCACCGCGAGGCACCGTCCATGTTCGCCGCCTCGATGGCGTCGCCCGGCCGGCTCTGCAGCCCGGCCAGCAGGATGAGCATCATGAACGGCGTCCACTGCCAGATCAGTGATGCTTCCACCGAGAGCCGGGGGTGGGAGGTGATCCAGTCCGGCTGTGGTGGGTTGTTCGATCCGAAGAGCTTCCAGACGGCGGTGAGCAGGCCGTTGAACACGCCGTACACCGGGTTCAGCAACGCCTGCTTCCAGAGCAACGCCGAGGCCACCGGCACGATCAGGAACGGCGCGATCAGCAGGGTTCGGACGAGCCCTCGGCCGCGGAACGGCCGGTCGAGCAGCAAGGCGAACAACAGGCCAAGAACCAGGCTCACCAAGACCACGGTGACAGTCAGGATGATCGTGAAGTAGATGGACTGTCGGAAATCCGGGTCTGACAGCACCGCTCTGTAGTTGCCGAAGCCGGTGAACTTCCGGCCCAGGTCCGGTCGCAACGCATTCCAGCGCACGAACGAGATGACCAGGGTGGCCACGAACGGCAACTGGGTGATGATGAACATGAAGATCAGGGCCGGTAGCAACGGCGCGCGGCGGGCCCACGCGGACGCCTGTTGCAGGTTGGTCCTGCTCGGCTGGTCAGCGGTGGGGCGTTCTCGACCGGTCGGGGGTGCGTCGATGACACTCATCAATGGCTCCGGTAGGTCTTGGTTTCCCGGGTGGCGACCTTCTGGCCCTCGGCCAGCGCCTTTTGCACGCTCACTTGGCCGGCGATCGCATTGCTCACGTACTGCGAGACGGTGGTCGCCAGCGCGCTGAACTCTGGGAAGTCCATGAACTGGATGCCTGGCACGGGACGCGGTTGGACGCCCGGATCGGCTGGGTCGGCGGCCAGGATCGCGGTTTTCGTCGGCGCCGCGAACGCCCGGGAGGCCGCGACGTACTGGGCGTTGTCGTACGTCGACAACCGCTTGCCGGCCGGCACGCTGGTCCAGCCGAGCTTGCTCCCGACCAGGTTTTCGTAGTCCTTGCTGGACGCCCACGAGATGAATTTCCACGCCGCGTCCTGCTTCTTGCTGGCCTTCTCGATCGCCCACGCCCACGCGTAGAGCCAGCCGGAATTGGCGGTTTTCACCACTGGCGCCGGGGCGTAGCCGATCTTGCCGGCCACCGGCGAGTCCTTCGATTCCAGCGAGCCCGCGGCTGAGGTGGCGTCGTACCACATGGCGACCTTGCCCTGCTCCAAGTTGTTCAGGCATTCGGTGAAGCCGGCTTGCGGTGCGCCCGCCTCACCGTGGGCTCGGACCAGGTCGACGTAGAAATTGACCGCAGCGCTGAATTCGGGACTGTTGACCTGGGCCTTCCAGTTCTGGTCGAACCAGGTGCCGCCGAACGTATTCACCACCGTCGTCAACGGCGCGAAGATCTGCCCCCAGCCGACCTGGCCACGCAGGCAGATGCCCCGCGTGCCGGGCTGGGCGTTGTCGACCTTGGCCGCGATGTCGGCGATCTGCTGCCACGTTGGCTTCGTCGGCATGGTCAGCCCCTTGGCCGCGAGCACGTCCTTGCGGTACATCAGGAATGACGACTCGCCGTAAAACGGTTCGGCGTAGAGCTTTCCGTCGGTTGCCGTCAACGATTTGGTCATGCCCGGAAAAATGTCGGCCTGATCGAAGGCGGTGTCGGCCGCGACGTATGAGCTCAGCGGAGCCAACCAGCCGGCCTTGGCGTAGAAGGGCACCTCGTAGTTGCTGATGGTGGAGACGTCGTAGATACCGGCCTGGCTCGACAACTCCTGGCTGATCTTGTCCCGCACGTCGTTCTCGGGCAGCACGGTGTAGTTGACCTTGATTCCGGTCTGCTTGGTGAAGTTGTCCGCGGTCAGTTTCTGGATGTCGACCATCTGCGGGTTGTTCACCATGAGCACGTTGATCGAGTTCGAACCACCGCCGATACCGCCTGCCCCCTTGTACCCCGCGCAGCTCGACAGCGCTAAGGCGGCGATCACGCTGACGGCGACGGTCACGCCCCGTCTGGACCGCGTGCGATGTCGACGAAGTTTTTCGTCCTTACGAGATTTGCTCCTCATGCCACCGCCCCGCGGTTCAAAGGACGCGACCACGCGAACTTGCTCATTTGAGCAGCAGCCGCTCGATGGCTAACGATGAGCGCCGCACGGTGACCCCGTCAAGGTTTGCTGCAAATTTGAGCCGGATATGCTCAAATGAGCGTGGTGGGTGAGGAGCGGCGTGATGGCGCAGAACAGCAAGGCGGGTGTTCCCGGACCGGCGGAGGTAGTGCTCGCCGCGCGCGTAGCACGGCTGTATTTCCTCGAGGACTACAGCAAGGTCGAGATCGCCCAGGACCTGCACATCAGCCGATTCCGGGTCGCGCGGCTGCTGAGCACCGCACGAGCGATGGGGATGGTCCGCATCGAGATCGGTATGCCCGGCACCCTTGACGCCGCGCTCTCCGCGGAACTCGCCTCGGCGTTCGGGCTGCGTCACGCGTTCGTCTACGAGTTCTCCGACGACGCCGACTCGTCCCTGCGGCAACGGCTTGGCGAAGCAGCCGGCGAAGCAATCGCTGATATCGCTACGGCGGCGGACGTGGTCGGCATCGCGTGGTCCCGCTCGCTGTCCGGCATGGCGCGCAACCTGACGACCTTCCCGCGGTGCCCGATCGTGCAGATGACCGGCGCCCTCGCACGGCCGGGTGGCGACGATCTGCTCGACCTGGTGCGCTCGCTCACGCGGCTAGGTGGCGGCCCTTCCTACGGCTACTACGCGCCGATGATCGTCGATGACGCCCGGACCGCCGACGCGATCCGGCGTCACCCCGACGTCGAGGCCGCGGGCCGGATGGCGCCGTCCATCGGCATCGGCATGGTCGGCATCGGCGCCTGGTCGCCCGGCTTGTCGAGCATCCACGACGCGCTGACCCCGTCCGAACGGGACGCGGTCGCCGCCAGTGGCGTGCAGGCAGAGGTGTCCGGGGTCTTCATCGATTCCGACGGACGACCCTGTACTACGCCACTAGATGCCCGGATGATCGTCACATCGGCGCAGACGCTGGCGCGGATCCCGATCGTGTTGGCCGTGGCCTACGGGACGGCAAAAAGCGGTGCGGTCTGGTCAGCCCTCAACGGAGGTGTGGTCAATGGGCTCATTACGCACAGCAGCCTGGCCCGCCAGGTCCTTGCCATGCCTCGATCCCAACCACCGGCACGGCCCGCTCGCGCGACCATGTGACGAGCCGACGCCCTCGGAATCGACGGTGGAACCGAGGGCGGTCGAGTTAGCGGGCGGGGTGGCCAATACCGGACGCGTGTATCGGGTCGGCGGACTGGTCTATCGGCCGGCAGCACCGGCGCGGCCGGCCACGCACGCCTTTCTCAGGCACCTTGCCGGGGTGGGGTTCACCGGCTCGCCGCGCGTTGTACACACGTGCGGTGACCTCGAAATACTCTCCTGGCTGCCGGGCCGCGCCGCGCGTGCGCCACTACCCGACTGGGCGCTGACCGAAACCGCATTGCTAAGCGCGGCCGGGTTGCTGCGTCGGTTCCACGACGCGAGCGCCGGCTTCGCTCCGGACGAGTGGGAGTGGCCGGTTCCGCGAGTACCCCAGCAGTACCGGACGCATTTGATCGGACACAACGACGTGCACCCCGGCAACCTGATTTTCGTCGGCGAACGGGCGACTGGGCTGATCGATTTCGATCTGGCCGGACCGAGCAGCGCTGTGTGGGATCTGGCCACGCTCGCCCGCGCCTGGGCACCGACGCTAGCCGACGAGGATGCCCCCCATTCCGAGGCTGCGCGTTTGGACCGGTTCACCGCGATACTCGATGCGTACGGCTTGCCCGCCGCGGACCGTACCGAAGTGGCGGAGGCACTGCTGCCCAACCACGATTGGACGTATCAACTTGTGCGGACCGCGGCCAGGGCCGGCCACAGTGGCTTTCGCGAGTACTGGCGTGCTGTGTCACCCCGCACCGAACGCGCCCGCAACTGGCTGATCGCCCACCACGCGGACCTGCGGGCAGCCGCTTGCTGAGCACCGTGAGCGTTCCTGCTCGCGGCAGCGGCGACGCGGCTAAGTCGGTACCATTGGTGATGCGTCCTAGACCTGTTGTCGAATCGATGAGGGCCGATTCCGGGCCGATTCGGGCCTGAATCGGCCCCGATTTTGCGCCCGCCGGTCGCGACGGTATCGTTTGACTTTGTGCTCAGAGCGCCTGAGCACGTTCGGTGATGACCCGTGTACGTCATGGGCGGTTGCTGCTCCGGTTGTTCTGGAGTTCTAAGCACTCGCGGACGGATCGGTGCTGTCGGCAATCCTCGGTCAGTTGGCCGCGGACAACCGCGCAGCGTGCGCGACACGCCCGACCGCGGGTGCCGGACACAAACAACAAAACAGTCGAGCACGAGCAAGATGCGCAGCGCGTACGAAACCATGCGAGAGCAGGGCGACGGACCGGCGCGCAACAGGCAAGAACCACGCAAACACGTGCCGAACGACCGCAGGGTAAGAGGGCTGATGTCAGGCCCAGAAACCAGGCAGCCGACTCGGTGACGTACCGCAGACGAATGAGGAGATTGCAGGCCGCATGCCTACGATCCAGCAGTTGGTCCGTAAGGGCCGACAGGACAAGATCACCAAGACGAAGACCCCAGCGCTGAAGGGCTCGCCCCAGCGTCGCGGAGTCTGCACTCGGGTTTATACGACCACCCCGAAAAAGCCGAACTCGGCGCTCCGGAAGGTCGCCCGCGTGCGGTTGACCTCGGGCATCGAAGTCACGGCCTACATCCCGGGTGTCGGTCACAACCTGCAGGAGCACTCGATCGTGCTCGTTCGTGGCGGTCGTGTGAAGGACCTGCCGGGTGTGCGGTACAAGATCATCCGCGGCTCGCTGGACACCCAGGGTGTCCGTGGCCGTAAGCAGTCCCGCAGCCGTTACGGCGCGAAGAAGGAGAAGAGCTAATGCCTCGCAAGGGCCCTGCTCCGCGGCGTCCCCTCGTGGTCGACCCGGTTTACAGCTCCCCGCTGGTCACCCAGTTGGTGAACAAGATCCTGCTCGACGGTAAGAAGTCCACCGCCGAGAGCATCGTGTACGGCGCCCTGGAAGGTGCCCGCGAAAAGAACGGCACCGACCCGGTCGTGACCCTCAAGCGCGCACTGGACAACATCCGTCCAGCCCTCGAGGTCAAGAGCCGCCGCGTCGGTGGCGCGACGTACCAGGTCCCGGTCGAGGTCAAAGCCGGCCGCGCGACCACGCTCGCCCTGCGTTGGCTGGTGGGTTACTCGCGGTCGCGTCGTGAAAAGACGATGACCGAGCGCTTGATGAACGAATTGCTCGACGCCAGCAATGGCTTGGGCGCGAGCGTCAAGCGTCGCGAGGACACCCACAAGATGGCCGAATCGAACAAGGCGTTCGCCCACTACCGCTGGTAGCAAACGTCCGGGTCCTGCTCAGCCGCTACCGCGGCTCAGCGAGACCTACGCTCTCCCCGCAATACCCGCAGACACAACGCGAAGAAGGAACGATGGCCAACCAAGCCGAACTCGCCAAGACCCGCAACATCGGGATCATGGCGCACATCGACGCGGGCAAAACCACCACTACCGAGCGGATCCTGTTCTACACGGGTATCAGCTACAAGATCGGTGAAGTCCACGACGGCAACGCCACGATGGACTGGATGGAGCAGGAGCAAGAACGCGGCATCACGATCACTTCTGCCGCCACCAAGTGCGTCTGGAAGGGTCACACCATCCAGATCATCGACACTCCGGGCCACGTCGACTTCACCGTCGAGGTGGAGCGCTCGCTGCGCGTCCTCGACGGCGCGGTCGCGGTCTACGACGGTGTCGCCGGCGTCGAGCCGCAGACCGAGACGGTCTGGCGGCAGGCGGACAAGTACAACGTCCCGCGGATGTGCTTCGTCAACAAGCTGGACCGCACTGGCGCCGACTTCTTCCGCTGCGTGCAGATGATGAAGGACCGGCTGAATGCGACGCCGCTCGTCCTGCAGATTCCGATCGGCAGCGAAGGCGACTTCATCGGCGTGGTCGACCTCCTCGGCATGCGCGCGCTCGTCTGGCGCGGCGAGACCGAAAAGGGCGAGGACTACACGATCGAAGAGATCCCGGCCGACCTGCTCGATTCGGCCAACGAGTGGCGTGAGACGTTGCTCGAGACGCTGTCCGACGTGGACGACGAGATCGCCGAGGCGTACCTCGACGGCGAAGAGCTTTCGGTCGAGACGCTGAAGGCCGCGATCCGTCGCGCCACGCTGGCCGACAAGCTCAACCCGGTGTTGACCGGATCCGCCTTCAAGAACAAAGGCGTGCAGCCGATGCTCGACGCGGTCGTCGACTTCCTGCCTTCGCCGCTGGACGTCGACCACGTCACCGGCACCTTGATGGACGGCGAAACTCCGGTCGAGCGCAAGGCGGACGAATCCGAGCCGCTGTCCGGTCTGGCGTTCAAGATCGCCACCGACCCGCACCTCGGCAAGTTGACCTTCGTTCGCCTGTACTCGGGCATCCTGGAGAACGGCTCGCAGGTCCTGAACTCCACCAAGGACCGCAAAGAGCGAATCGGCAAGATCTACCAGATGCACGCGAACAAGCGCGAAGAACTGCCCCGTGCCGGTGCCGGCGAGATCATCGCGGTCGCCGGTCTGAAGCAGACGACGACCGGTGACACGCTGTCCGACCCGAGCAAGCCCGTGATCCTCGAGTCCATGACGTTCCCGGCGCCGGTCATCAGCGTCGCGATCGAGCCGAAGACGAAGAGCGACCAAGAGAAGCTCGGCGTCGCGATTCAGAAGCTGGCCGAAGAGGATCCGACCTTCCAGGTCCAGCACGACGAGGAGACGGGCCAGACCATCATCAAAGGGATGGGCGAGCTCCACCTCGAGATCCTGGTCGATCGGATGCGCCGCGAGTTCAACGTCGAGGCCAACGTCGGCAAGCCGCAGGTCGCCTACCGCGAGACGATTCGTCGGATCGTGGACCGCGAGGACCTGACGTACAAGAAGCAGACCGGTGGTTCGGGTCAGTTCGCCAAGGTGCAGGTTTCGGTCGAGCCGTTGGCACTCACCTCCGACGGCCCGACCTACGAGTTCGAGAACAAGGTCAGCGGTGGCCGAATCCCGCGGGAATTCATTCCTTCGGTGGACGCCGGTGCGCAGGAAGCTCTGCAGTTCGGCATCCTCGCGGGCTACCCGATGGTGGGAGTCAAGCTGATCCTGCTCGATGGTGGTTACCACGAAGTCGACTCATCGGAAATGGCATTCAAGATCGCCGGTTCGATGGTTATGAAGGCCGCGTTGCGGAAGGCCAGCCCGGCCATCCTCGAGCCGCTGTTTGCAGTCGAGGTCACGACGCCCGAAGAGAACATGGGCGACGTCATCGGTGACCTCAACTCCCGGCGTGGCCAGATCCAGGCGATGGAAGAGCGCGGGGGCGCTCGAGTCGTCAAGGCCCTGGTCCCGCTGTCGGAGATGTTCGGCTACGTCGGTGACCTGCGTTCCAAGACGCAGGGCCGGGCGAGCTACTCGATGCAGTTCGACTCCTACGCCGAGGTTCCCGCGAACGTGGCGAAGGAAATCATCGCGAAGGCAACCGGCGAGTAGTTCTTACTCGGCAGTTGCTCTAGCACCCCGGTATTACCGAAGTACACACCAACACAGGCCAAACAGCCCGAATTTGAGGGAGAGGATCCACAGTGGCGAAGGCGAAGTTCGAGCGGACGAAGCCGCACGTCAACATCGGCACCATCGGTCACATCGACCATGGCAAGACGACGCTGACAGCTGCCATCACCAAGGTGCTGCACGATAAGTACCCGACGTTGAACGAGGCGTCGGCGTTCGACCAGATCGACAAGGCGCCCGAAGAGCGCCAGCGTGGTATCACGATTTCGATCGCGCACGTCGAGTACCAGACCGAGTCGCGTCACTACGCGCACGTCGACTGTCCTGGTCACGCTGACTACATCAAGAACATGATCACCGGTGCGGCGCAGATGGACGGCGCGATCCTGGTCGTGTCGGCCACCGACGGCCCGATGCCGCAGACCAAGGAGCACGTGCTCCTGGCTCGCCAGGTCGGCGTCCCGTACATCGTCGTAGCCCTGAACAAGGCCGACGTGGTGGACGACGAAGAAATTCTCGAGCTGGTCGAGCTCGAGGTTCGGGAGCTGCTCAACCAGTACGAGTTCCCGGGCGACGATGCTCCGATCGTTCGTGTCTCGGCGCTGAAGGCGCTCGAGGGCGACGCCGAGTGGAGCAGCAAGCTGCTCGAGCTCATGGATGCGGTCGACGAGTCGATCCCGCAGCCGGTACGTGAGATCGAGAAGCCGTTCCTGATGCCGGTCGAAGACGTCTTCACGATCACTGGTCGTGGCACCGTCGTCACCGGTCGGATCGAGCGTGGTGTCCTGAAGGTCAACGAGACCGTGGACATCATCGGGATCAAGGAAGGCAAGCAGACCACCACCGTCACGGGCATCGAGATGTTCCGCAAGTTGCTCGACGAGGGTCAGGCCGGCGAGAACGTCGGACTGTTGCTGCGTGGTATCAAGCGTGAGGACGTCGAGCGCGGCCAGGTTGTCATCAAGCCGGGTACGACCACCCCGCACACCAACTTCGACGCGAACGTCTACATCTTGTCGAAGGACGAAGGCGGCCGTCACACGCCGTTCTTCAACAACTACCGTCCTCAGTTCTACTTCCGCACCACGGACGTGACCGGCGTCGTGACCCTCCCTGAGGGAACCGAGATGGTCATGCCCGGTGACACCACCGAAATGGCGGTCGAGCTGATTCAGCCGATCGCCATGGAAGAGGGTCTGCGGTTTGCGATCCGTGAAGGTGGCCGCACCGTCGGCGCCGGCCGGGTCACCAAGATCCTCAAGTAGCACCAAGGTCGCGACGGCGATTGGCCGGTGGGCGCACGCGTTCACCGGCCGGTCGCCTAGCGGCGAGCGGAGCACCATCGCTTCGGCCCGTACCACGGTCCGCGAGCTCGAACCGAGCAGTAGCAGCACTTTTAACAGTGAGGACGATAAAGCCCCCATGGCTGGACAGAAGATCCGTATCCGGCTCAAGGCCTACGACCACGAGGCCATTGACGCGAGCGCGCGCAAGATCGTCGAGACGGTGACCCGTACCGGGGCTCGCGTCGTCGGCCCGGTGCCACTGCCGACCGAAAAGAACATCTACTGCGTGATCCGCTCACCACACAAGTACAAAGACAGTCGCGAACACTTCGAGATGCGGACTCACAAGCGTCTCATCGACATTCTTGACCCGACGCCGAAGACGGTCGACGCGCTCATGCGCATCGATCTGCCGGCCAGCGTCGACGTCAACATCCAGTAGTAGCGGATAGGCGAGAGAGTCCAATGTCTAAGGAATTGAAGGGGATTCTGGGCGAGAAGCTCGGAATGACCCAGGTCTTCGATGACAACAACCGGATCGTTCCGGTGACGGTGGTCAAGGCCGGACCGTGTGTGGTCACTCAGATCCGCACCCAGGAGAAGGACGGCTACACCGCCGTCCAACTCGGTTACGGCCAGATCGACCCGCGCAAGGTGACCAAGCCGGTCGCCGGGCACTTCCAGGCTGCCGGCGTCACGCCGCGACGCCACCTGCTCGAGCTGCGTACCGAGTCGGTCGAAGGCTACGAAATCGGTCAGGAGCTCGGCGTCGAGATCTTCGCCGACGTCACCTCGATCGACGTGACGGGTACGACCAAGGGCAAGGGCACCGCCGGTGTCATGAAGCGACACGGCTTCCACGGTGTGTCGTCCTCCCACGGTTCGCACCGAAACCACCGCAAGCCCGGCTCGATCGGCGGGTGTTCGACCCCTGGCCACGTGTTCAAGGGCATGCGGATGGCCGGCCGGATGGGTGTCGACAAGCAGACCACCCAGAGCCTGCGGGTCGTCAAGATCGACACAGAGCGCGGCCTGATCCTGATCGAGGGCGCCGTACCAGGCCCCAAAGGTGGCCTGGTGCTGATCCGCACCGCGAACAAGGGAGCCTGACGCCATGTCGTTGACCATTGACGTCGTGAATCCGACGGACTCGACCGCGAAGACGACCTCGGTGGACTTGCCGCCGGAGATCTTCGACGTCGAAACCAACATCCCGCTGATCCACCAGGTCGTCGTGGCCCAGCTGGCCGCGGCTCGCCAGGGAACCGCCTCGACCAAGACGCGGGGCGAGGTTCGCGGCGGTGGCAAGAAGCCGTACCGCCAGAAGGGCACCGGCCGAGCCCGTCAGGGTTCGACTCGGGCGCCGCAGTTCGCTGGTGGTGGCGTCGTCCACGGACCGCAGCCGCGTAAGTACACCCAGCGGACCCCGAAGAAGATGAAGGCCGCCGCCTTGCGTGGTGCTCTGTCCGATCGGGCTCGGCACGGTCGCGTGCACGTCGTGACCGCTTTCGTCGGGGGCGAGTCGCCGTCGGCCAAGCTGGCCACCGCCGCGTTGGCCGCCGTGAGCGAGAATCGCAACCTGCTGGTCGTGGCCGAACGCCATGACGAGCTCACCTGGATGAGCCTGCGCAACAACACCTCGGTGCACCTGCTCGAGCCGGGTCAGCTCAACACCTACGACGTGATCGTCTCTGACGATGTCGTGTTCACCGAGGCCGCGCTCAGCACGTTCGTTGCCGGCCCGGCAACCGGAAAGTCGGCCAAAGCCGTCGCCACCTCGACGGAAGCGGACGACGCGGGCACCGATGACGCGGGCGACACCGTGGCGAACGAAGAGGATGAGGGCTGATGTTCGACGACCATCGCGACGTACTGCTCGCACCGGTTATCTCGGAGAAGAGCTACTCGCTTCTCGATGACAACAAATACACGTTCGACGTGCACCCGGATGCGAACAAGACGCAGATCAAGATCGCCGTGGAGAAGGTATTCAACGTCAAGGTCACCGACGTGAACACCCTCAACCGGCAGGGCAAGCGCAAGCGAACTCGATCCGGCTTCGGTCAGCGCAAGAGCATCAAGCGCGCGATCGTGACTCTCCGCGAAGGAGACCGCATCGAGGTCTTCGGCGGACCGGCCGCGTAGGCGACTGAGGACTGAGGGACTGAATTCCAATGGGTATTCGCAAATACAAGCCGACCACGCCAGGTCGCCGTGGGTCCAGCGTGGCCGACTTCGTCGAGGTCACCCGGACCACACCGGAGAAGTCACTGGTCCGTCCGCTGCACAACAAGGGCGGGCGTAACAACACCGGCCGCATCACGACCCGGCACCAGGGTGGTGGCCACAAGCGCGCCTATCGCGTCATCGACTTCCGTCGTAATGACAAGGACGGCGTGCCGGCCAAGGTCGCTCACATCGAGTACGACCCGAACCGCACCGCGCGCATTGCGCTGCTGCACTACGCCGACGGCGAGAAGCGTTACATCATCGCTCCGCGCAACCTCAAGCAGGGCGACGCGATCGAGAACGGTCCGGGCGCCGACATCAAGCCCGGCAACGCCTTGCCGCTGCGCAACATCCCGGTCGGCACCACCGTGCACGCGATCGAGATGCGTCCCGGCGGCGGAGCCAAGATCGCGCGTTCGGCCGGCGCGAGTGTCCAGCTGGTCGCCAAGGAAGGCCCCTTCGCCCAGTTGCGGATGCCTTCCGGTGAGATCCGCAACGTCGACGTCCGCTGCCGTGCCACCGTGGGCGAGGTCGGCAACGCCGAGCAGTCCAACATCAACTGGGGCAAGGCCGGCCGGATGCGGTGGAAGGGCAAGCGCCCAACCGTCCGTGGTGTCGCGATGAACCCGGTGGACCACCCGCATGGTGGCGGCGAGGGCAAGACGTCCGGTGGGCGTCACCCGGTCAACCCGGCCGGCAAGCCCGAAGGCCGGACCCGTAGCCGTCGTAAGGCCAGCGATGCCATGATCGTCCGCCGTCGTCGAGCCAACAAGAAGCGTTAGGACTGAACTGAGATGCCACGCAGCCTGAAGAAGGGCCCCTTCGTCGACGACCACCTGCTCAAAAAGGTGGACGTGCAGAACGACGCGGGGAGCAAGAACGTGATCCGGACGTGGTCCCGCCGGTCCACGATCATTCCCGACATGCTCGGTCACACCATCGCGGTGCACGACGGCCGCAAGCACGTCCCGGTCTTCGTCACCGAAGGCATGGTTGGTCACAAGCTCGGTGAGTTCGCGCCGACTCGGACCTTCAAGGGGCACATCAAGGACGACCGCCGGTCCCGCCGGTAATCGTCACAGATCTGTCAGAACCGCCAGAGATATCTAGCTACCGGGATCCAGAGGAAATCGCAGATGGCAGCCAACGCTCCAGACCCAGACGTGCGTACCGCAATCGCGCGCGCGTCGCAGGTCAACGTGACGCCGATGAAGGCACGTCGGGTCATCGAGCTCATTCGCAACAAGCGGGCCGCAGACGCTCTCGCGGTGCTGAAGTTCGCGCCGCAGGCCGCGTCCGAGCCGGTTGCGAAGGTGCTCGCCTCCGCGATCGCCAACGCCACGAACAACTTCGAGCTGGACGAGGACACCCTCGTCGTCTCGCGGGCGTTCGTGGATGAGGGACCGACACTCAAGCGGTTCCAGCCACGCGCTCAGGGCCGGGCCTACCGGATCCGTAAGCGCACCAGCCACATCACCATCGAGGTCGAGAGCGTGCAGCGCTCGACTGCCGGCCGGCGTACTGGCCAGTCGGCGAAGAAGGGGAGCACCCGCTAATGGGGCAGAAAGTCAACCCGAACGGGTTCCGCCTCGGTATCACCACCGACTGGAAAAGCCGTTGGTTCGCCGACAAGAACTACGCCGAGTACGTCAAGGAAGACGTAGCCATCCGTCGCCTGATGTCCAAAGGTATGGAGCGCGCGGGCATCGCCAAGGTCGAGATTGAGCGCACCCGTGACCGGGTCCGGGTGGACATCCACACCGCCCGTCCGGGCATCGTCATCGGTCGCCGTGGCGCCGAGGCTGACCGGATCCGGGGCGAGCTCGAAAAGCTCACCGGTAAGCAGGTTCAGCTCAACATCCTCGAGGTGAAGAACCCGGAGGCCGACGCGCAGCTGGTTGCCCAGGGCGTCGCCGAACAGCTTTCCAACCGCGTCAGCTTCCGTCGCGCCATGCGTAAGAGCATGCAGTCGACGTTGAAGAGTCCCGGCGTTAAAGGCATCCGAGTGCAGTGCTCAGGTCGTCTGGGCGGTGCTGAGATGAGCCGTTCGGAGTTCTACCGCGAAGGCCGCGTGCCGCTGCACACACTGCGGGCGAACATCGACTACGGCTTCTACGAGGCCCGCACGACGTTCGGCCGCATCGGTGTGAAGGTCTGGATCTACAAGGGTGAGGTGCCGACCGGTTCGCGCGCCGAGCGCGAGGCCGCGGTTGCCGCCGAAGCGCTGCGTCAGCGTCGTGACCGTCCCGCTACCACGCGCCCACGCCGTTCCGGCTCGCAGGGCACCACCGGTACGGGTGTCTCGAACGAGACCCCCGCCGTGTCTGCGCCGATCTCGGACGCCTCGGACGCGCCGATTGCCGAGAGCCCGTCGGACGCTCCGATCATCGACACTGCGCTGGTCGAGGCAACCGTGGCCGAGGCGACCGAAGCGGTCACCGAACCCAGCACCGAGTCCGGTGCAGATACCCCAGCAACCACCGAGGGCTGATCTCTATGTTGATCCCAAGGCGCGTAAAGCACCGAAAGCAGCATCACCCGAACCGCAGCGGTGCGGCGAAGGGCGGTACCCGCGTGACGTTCGGCGAGTACGGCGTGCAGGCGCTCGAGTCGGCGTACGTGACGAACCGGCAGATCGAGTCAGCGCGTATCGCGATCAACCGGCACATCCGTCGTGGCGGCAAGGTCTGGATCAACATCTACCCAGACCGTCCGCTCACCAAGAAGCCGGCCGAAACCCGAATGGGTTCCGGTAAGGGTTCCCCGGAATGGTGGATTGCCAACGTCAAGCCGGGTCGCGTGCTCTTCGAGCTCTCGTACCCGAACGAAACGGTCGCCAAGGAGGCCCTGACCCGGGCCATCCACAAGCTGCCGATGAAATGCCGGATCGTCAAGCGGGAAGGCGGCGAGAGCTGATGGCTGCCGTGAACACGAGCGAGCTGCGCGAGTTGCACGACGAGGAACTACAGAACCGGCTTCGCGAATCGAAGGAAGAGCTGTTCAACCTGCGCTTCCAGATGGCGACCGGTCAACTGGACAACAACCGGCGGCTGCGGTCCGTGCGTCACGAAATCGCCCGGATCTACACGATCCTGCGCGAGCGTGAGCTCGGCCTGTCGGTCGCCCCTGAAGGAGGCGCGGCATGACGTCCGCAGAAAGCACGGGCGCGGTTCGCGACTCGGACCGCAAGGTTCGCGAGGGCCTGGTCGTCAGCGACAAGATGGAAAAGACCGTAGTGGTCGCCGTCGAAGACCGCGTCAAGCACCCGCTGTACGGCAAGGTCATCCGCCGTACGAACAAGCTCAAGGCACACGACGAGGCCAACACGGCCGGCGTCGGTGACCGAGTCCTGCTGATGGAGACTCGGCCGCTGTCGGCCACCAAGCGCTGGCGTGTCGTGGAAATCCTCGAGCGAGCGAAGTAATACGTTTCACCGTTTTGCCGGGCAATCCCGGTGAAAGCAAGACGGCATAGTAAGGGCCGCGCAAATTGCGGCCCGGTTAGCCACTAAGAACTGGGAGTACGGCTGTGATTCAGCAGGAGTCGCGACTGCGCGTCGCCGACAACACCGGAGCCAAAGAGATTTTGTGCATCCGGGTGCTCGGCGGCTCTGGTCGTCGTTATGCGGGTATTGGCGACATCATCGTTGCCACGGTGAAGGACGCCCTGCCCGGCGCCGGGGTCAAGAAGGGTGACGTGGTCAAAGCCGTCATCGTCCGGACCGTGAAGGAACGTCGTCGCTCCGACGGTTCTTACATCAAATTCGACGAGAATGCTGCCGTGCTGATCCGCGCCGATGGCGAGCCGCGCGGCACCCGCATCTTCGGCCCAGTTGGCCGCGAGCTGCGCGACAAGCGGTTCATGAAGATCATCTCGCTCGCACCGGAGGTGTTGTAACTCCTATGAAGATCAAAAAGGGCGACGAGGTCGTCGTCATCGCGGGCAAGGACCGGGGTCACTCGGGCAAGGTTCTGACGACGTTCCCCACTGAGAACAAGGTCATCGTCGAAGGAATCAACCGGGTCACCAAGCACACCGCTGTGGGCTCGAACGCGCGCGGCGCTAAGACCGGCGGCATCATCACGCAGGAAGCCAAGATCGACGTCAGCAACGTGATGATCGTCGAAGACGGCAAGGCGAGCCGGGTCGGATACCGGCGTGACGACGAGACCGGCAAGAACGTGCGCATCTCCAAGCGCACCGGAAAGGACCTGTAGTCATGTCCGTTACCACTGAGACTGCGGACAGCGCGGCCACTGTGCCGGCGCCGCGGCTCAAGCTGCGTTACCGCGAAGAGATCGTCCCCGCGCTGCGCGAGGAGTTCACCTACGCCAACCCGATGCAGGTTCCCGGCGTCGTGAAGATCGTGGTCAACATGGGTGTCGGCGAAGCCGCCAAGGACGCCAAGCTGATGGCCGGTGCGGTTCGCGACCTGACCCTGATCACCGGACAGAAGCCGCTGGTACAGAAGGCGACGAAATCCATCGCCCAGTTCAAGCTGCGGGAAGGCATGCCGATCGGCGCGAAGGTTACGTTGCGCGGCGACCGGATGTGGGAGTTCCTGGACCGGCTGCTGAGCCTGGCCCTGCCCCGTATCCGTGACTTCCGCGGCCTGTCGCCCAAGCAGTTCGATGGTCACGGCAACTACACCTTCGGGTTGACCGAGCAGTCGATGTTCCACGAGATCGATCCCGATTCGATCGACCGCCAGCGCGGTATGGACATCACGCTGGTCACCACGGCTAAGACTGATGACGAGGGACGCGCGCTGCTTCGGGCGCTCGGCTTCCCGTTCAAGGAGAACTGATCCATGGCCAAGACTGCGCTTAAGAACAAGGCGGCCGCCAAGCCCAAGTTCAAGGTGCGTGGCTACACCCGCTGTCAGCGGTGTGGACGCTCGCACTCCGTTTACCAGAAGTTCGGCCTATGTCGAATCTGCTTGCGCGAGATGGCCCACGCGGGTGAACTGCCCGGCGTGACCAAATCGAGCTGGTAATTCGCCTTACCCAGTTCTTCGGCTCGATTTCGTTATCGGGTACCCGATCAGGCACACTGTCTGGTTGGACCAGCTGCTTCGAAATAGGCCTTGGCTTGCCCGGCAAGCACGAGGAACCGTTTCGAGAAAGGTAAGACCTCTATGACCATGACTGATCCCATCGCGGATATGTTGACGCGATTGCGGAACGCCAATTCCGCGTTCCACGACTCGGTATCGATGCCCCACAGCAAGCTGAAGGGCCACATCGCCGAGATCCTCCAGCAAGAGGGTTACATCGCCGGTTTCGCGATTGCTGAGACCGAGGGCGACGCGCCCGGCCGAGTGCTGACGCTGGATCTCAAGTACGGCCCGAATCGCGAACGCAGCATTGCCGGTGTTCGCCGGGTCTCCAAGCCTGGCCTTCGGGTGTACGCCAAGTCGACCGGCTTGCCGCGGGTCCTCGGCGGCCTCGGGGTCGCGATCCTCTCCACCTCCGGCGGTCTCGTGACCGACCGGCAGGCGGCCAAGCGTGGAGTAGGCGGGGAAGTCCTCGCCTACGTCTGGTAGGGGCTTATCTCATGAGCAGAATTGGCAAGCTTCCGATCCCCGTCCCGAGCGGCGTGGACGTAGCGATCGACGGTCAGAGCGTCACGGTCAAGGGCCCGAAGGGCACCCTGTCCCACGTCGTAGCCGAGCCGATCACGGTCGCGCAATCCGACGGCGTGCTGTCAGTCGTGCGTCCGGACGACGAGCGGATCTCCAAGTCGCTGCACGGTCTGTCCCGCACCCTGATCGCCAACATGGTTGTCGGCGTGACCGCGGGTTACACCAAGAACCTCGAGATCGTCGGTACCGGTTACCGGGTCGCGGCTAAGGGCAATGACCTCGAGTTCGCGCTCGGGTTCAGTCACCCCGTCCTGGTCACCGCGCCGGACGGCATCTCGTTCAAGGTCGAGAACCCCACCCGATTCGCGGTCGAGGGCATCGACAAGCAAAAGGTCGGCGAAGTTGCGGCAACGATCCGCAAGCTGCGCAAGCCTGACCCGTACAAGGGCAAGGGCGTGCGCTACCAGGGTGAAGTCATCCGTCGCAAGGCCGGAAAGACGGGTAAGTAAATGAGTGCCACAACCATCGTCAAGCGCGCCCGCCGATCGGCCGGCGCATCAGCTACCCGTCGCACCTCTCGTGCGCGCCGGCACTTCCGGCTGCGCAAGAAGGTCGTCGGTACGACCACCCGTCCCCGGCTCGTCGTCACCCGCTCCTCGCGGCACCTGTTCGTCCAGGTCGTCGACGACAGCCGTGGTGTGACCCTGGCCTCGGCCTCCACCTACAAGCTTGCCGACGGGGACAAGACCGCGCGAGCCAAGCAGGTCGGCACGTTGCTGGCCGAGTCGGCCAAGGCCGCGGGGGTCACCCAGGTTGTCTTCGACCGGGGCGGCAGCACGTACACGGGACGGATCGCGGCTTTCGCCGACGCCGCCCGTGAAGCCGGACTGGAGTTCTGAGGATGTCCATGAAGCCAAGCTCCGCATGCCATTTCAACACCAATGAGGGGAACGCCTGATGGCTTCCGCACCCCAGGGAACGCAGCGCGGCCCCCGTACCGGTGGAACCGGTGCCGGCGGTAACGAACGTGGCGGCAACGAGCGCGGCGAGCGTCGCGACCGCCGCGACGGTGGTCGCGGGCAGTCCGCTGAGAAGAACACCAACCTCGAGCGGGTCGTCACGATCAACCGGGTCGCCAAGGTCGTCAAGGGTGGGCGTCGCTTCAGCTTCACCGCCCTCGTCGTCGTCGGCGACGGTGACGGCACGGTGGGCGTCGGCTACGGCAAGGCCAAAGAAGTCCCGGCCGCCATCGCCAAGGGCGTCGAGGAAGCCAAGAAGAACTTCTTCAAGGTGCCGCGCATCCAGCAGACCATTCCGCACCCGGTCCAGGGCGAGAAGGCGGCCGGCGTTGTTCTGCTCAAGCCGGCCAGCCCGGGTACTGGCGTCATTGCCGGCGGTCCGGTGCGGGCGGTGCTCGAGTGCGCTGGTATCCACGACGTCCTGAGCAAGTCCCTCGGCTCGGACAACCCGATCAACATCGTGCACGCGACGGTGGCCGCCCTCAAGCAGCTCGTTCGTCCGGAAGAGGTCGCCGCCCGTCGCGGGTTGCCGCTCGAGGACGTCGCGCCGGCTGGCTTGCTGCGGGCCCGTGCGGGCCAGAGCTCCTGAGAAGGGCTGACAACATGGCACGCCTGAAGATCACCCAACTGCGTTCCGAGATCGGCTCGAAGGACAATCAGCGCCAAACGCTGCGTTCGCTCGGGCTCAAGCGAGTACGCGATGTCGTCGTCAAAGAGGACCGCCCGGAGATCCGCGGCATGGTCCGGACCGTGACCCACCTGGTCGCGGTCGAGGAGGTTGAGTAACTAATGAGTGACAGTCCACTGAAGGTGCACCACCTCAAGCCCGCCGATGGCGCGAAGACCGCCAAGATCCGGGTCGGTCGTGGTGAGGGCGGCAGGCGGGGCAAGACCGCGGGTCGTGGCACCAAGGGTACGAAGGCGCGCTATCAGGTGCCGGCCGGGTTCGAGGGTGGGCAGATGCCTATCCACATGCGGCTGCCGAAGCTCAAGGGCTTCCGCAACGCCTTCCGGGTCGAGTTCCAGGTCGTGAACGTAGCCAAGCTGGTTGAGCTGTTCCCGCAGGGCGGTTCGGTCGACGTCGACGCGCTGGTCGAGGCGGGTGCCGTCCGTAAGGGTGCGCCGGTCAAGGTCCTCGGCACGGGCGAGCTCGGCGGGGTCAAGCTGGACGTGACCGCCAACGCGTTCTCGTCCAGTGCGGCCGAGAAAATAGCCGCCGCCGGCGGAAGCACGACCGCGCTCTAGGCTGCGAACGGCACCGTTTAGTTTCCAAATCTCGATTGAGGGCCGGGCAGATACTGCCCGGCCCTCGACCAATCCCGGTGGCGGCTGAAGGAACCGGTCCGGTGGCCCCGGCCTGGTGCCCTCTTTCCGGCCTCGTGAGGCTCGCGTGAGTCCTCGTCGGGCCCCACGTGGGCTCGTGAGGATCCCGTTCGCTGGCCAGGGCCAGCGGGCTTCATCACGCGGAAGGGTCATGGTTTGGCTGTTAAGCTCGCGGTAAACGCAGATGCGGACGGTATGTATCGATTTTTGTCCGTTATGAGACCAGCATCGCCAGGCACGACTTAACGTTTAACGGCACTATCTACAGTCACAGCGTCATTCAGTCCCGATACCAGCATCAAGAGTGTTTGGCAGTGAACAGCCGAGTCCGTTGGTCCCACCGGCGACAACCGGCGTAACCCCCGCGCAGGAGGAAGTGTGCTCACCGCTTTTGCGTCCGCGTTCCGGACCCCCGATCTGCGGAAGAAACTTCTCTTCACGCTCGCGATCGTGGTGCTCTACCGGTTGGGTGCCTCCATCCCCGCTCCGAACACGAACAGTCAGGCCATCCGGGCTTGCGCCGATCTGGCCAGCGGGGGAGCCAACTCCGACACCTACGCGCTGATCAACCTGTTCTCCGGTGGCGCATTGCTCAAGCTCTCCGTCTTCGCGCTGGGCATCATGCCCTACATCACGGCCAGCATCATCATCCAGCTGCTCGTCGTCGTGATCCCTCGTTTCGAGGCGCTGAAGAAGGAAGGCCAGTCCGGCCAGAACAAGCTCACCCAGTACAGCCGCTACCTCACCATCGGGCTGGCCATCTTGCAGTCCTCGGGTTTCGTGGCCCTGGCCCGCAACAACCAGCTGTTCTCCGGCGCCGACTGCCCGTCCGTGCTGTACCGCCAGGACGACATCTTCGTGCTGGCCACGATGGTCATCACCATGACCGCCGGTACGGCCGTAGTGATGTGGCTCGGCGAGCTCGTGACCGACCGGGGTGTCGGCAACGGTATGTCGATCCTGATGTTCACCTCGATTGCGGCGCGGATTCCTAACGAGGGCAACACCATCCTCAAGAGCTCTGGCGGCTTCGTCTTCACGTTGATCCTGCTGCTCGGCTTCGCCATCATCGGCGCCGTCGTAGTCGTCGAACAGGCGCAACGACGGATCCCCGTCCAATACGCCAAGCGGATGATCGGGCGCCGCATGTACGGCGGCACCTCGACCTACCTGCCGCTCAAGGTCAACATGGCCGGCGTGATCCCTGTCATCTTCGCCTCGTCACTGCTGTACATACCGCAGCTCATCCTGCAGCTGAACGGCAACAGCACGTCCGGGCCGATCCTGTGGGTGAACAATCACCTGATCAACCAGCAGGACTGGGTGCACATCATCGTGTACTTCCTGATGATCATCTTCTTCACCTACTTTTACGTCGGCATCACGTTCAATCCCGAGGAACGTGCCGATGACATGAAGAAATACGGCGGTTTCATCCCGGGTATCCGCCCGGGGCGGCCCACTGCTGAGTACTTGCAATACGTGTTGTCGCGGATCACGTTGCCAGGAGCGCTTTACCTAGGCATTGTGGCCGTACTGCCGAACTTCTTCTTTTCTATGACTGGGGGCAACAACCAGAACTTCCCCTTCGGGGGAACGGCAGTGCTGATCATGGTTGGTGTCGCGCTTGACACGGTCAAGCAGATCGAAAGCCAGCTCATGCAGCGCAACTACGAAGGGTTCTTGCGCTAATGGAGCGAGGAGCGGAACACATGGCTAGCGCCTTGAATGAGCACTACGGCCGCGGGGTGGCGACGACCTTTATCGTCGAACGCAACATCGTAGGACGCTTCGTGAGTGATTGCGGCAGCGTCGTTGGCGGCTGCATCCGTCCGGCAGCGGCTGCTGCCCAACTCGCACTGGTGGCTGGTTAGATGCGTCTGGTTCTGGTGGGCCCGCCGGGGGCGGGCAAAGGCACCCAAGCGGAATTCATCGCCGAGCGATTCGGGATCCCGAAGATCTCGACCGGCGACATCTTCCGCGCGAACGTTTCCGGCGGCACCGAGCTCGGCAAGCTGGCCAAGCAATACATGGACGCCGGTGATCTCGTCCCGGACAAGGTCACCATCGCCATGGTTCGCGACCGGCTCGGCGAGCCCGACGCGTCCGCCGGCTTCCTGCTCGACGGCTTCCCGCGCAACGTCGCCCAGGCGTACGAGCTCGATTCGATCCTCGGCGATCTCGGTTCGATTCTCGACGTGGTGCTCGAACTCGAGGTCGACAGCGAAGAGGTCGTCCGCCGGCTGTCTGGCCGTCGAACCTGTCGCAAGTGTGGCCACATCTGGCACATCGAATACGACCCGACCAAGGCCCAGAACATCTGCGACAAGTGTGGTGGTGAGCTGTTCCAGCGCGACGACGACAAGGCCGAGACGGTACGTCACCGGCTGGACGTCTACGCCGAGCAGACTTCACCGCTGATCGAGTTCTACAGCGGTCGCGGCCAGCTGGTCGTCGTCGATGCGATCGGTCCGGTTGAGGACGTCACGGAGCGGGCGATCAACGCGCTGGTCGAGGCAACGGACGCGGCCGAAGCTGCATTGGCCGTCGAGGCAGCCCAGGACTCAGCGTCCTGAGATGCGCCGTAAGCAGTCCGCGATCCAACTGAAGTCGGTCGAGCAAATCCGCAAGATGCGCGCGGCGGGTTTGGTGGTTGCCGAGGGGCTGGCCGAAATGACGGCCGCCGCGGTGCCCGGAGCCAGCACCGCTGACCTCGACCGCATCGGCCGTGCGGTGCTGGCTCGCAATGGGGCGGTGTCGTCGTTCCTGGGCTACTCCTACCCGCCATTTCCAGCCGTCATTTGCTCGTCGCGCAACGAAGCTGTGGTGCACGGCATCCCACGCGACAGCGAGGTGTTGGCGCCCGGCGACCTGGTGTCGATCGATTACGGCGCGATCCTGGACGGCTGGCACGGCGATGCCGCGGTCACGGTGCTGGTGGGCAACCCGAGCGGGCCGGACAACGCCCGTACGGCCGACCTGATCGAAGTCTGCCGGGCCTCGCTCTGGGACGGGCTGGCCGCGGTCAAGGTCGGCGGCCGGCTCACCGACATATCGCACGCCGTCGAGACCTCCGTCCGAGCCGCCGGCGACTTCGGCATCGTGCAGAACTACGGCGGCCACGGTATCGGCACCGAGATGCACATGGAGCCGCACATCTTGAACTACGGCAAACCGGGCCGCGGCCCGGACCTGGTGTCCGGACTGACGGTGGCCATCGAGCCGATGCTGACGGCCGGTTCGCCCCATACGACCGAGCTGGACGACAACTGGACCGTGGTAACCGCGGACGGGTCGTGGGCCGCGCACTGGGAGCACACCGTGGCGTTACTCGAGGACGGTCCGTGGGTGCTGACGGCCCAGGACGGTGGCCGGGCCGAACTCGCGGCCCGTGGCGTTCAGATCTCGGCCCTCGCCGGCGGCTGAACTACGCGTTCGGCCACCAGTGTTCGGCGTCGGGTTGTGACCTCCGTTGACCGGCGTCATACGTTCGGTGGCGTGGAGCTGGCGATCGCGTCGTTCAGCCGTTTGCGCCGAGCCGCTTTGTGATAGCTGGCTGTGATCGAGCGATAGACCATCATCATCGACGCCGCGACCGGAACGGCGATCAGGAAGCGGATCAGCGCCGTTACCGGGCTCATGGTGCCGGCGACGAAGGCTGAGAAGAATGCGGGGCTGCTCATGAGCACGGCGATGAGCAGGACGGAAGCCCGGAACATGATTGGTCTCAGCCCCGCACCACTCGGCGAGGCTGATCGAAGGTAGCCGGGGCGGCACCGGCTGCAGCTGCGCCGTAAAGCAAGCCGGCCCACGCGGTACGGGTCGCCGGGCGACCGTCCAGCAACGCGATCGGCGCGCCTAGCTCCCAGACGGTCGCCGGGCTGCTGCTGGCTTGCGCACCGTGCACCGCCAGGGCATCGACGTCACCGAGGCGGCTGGCGGCATCCCGCATATCGCCGGCCTTGACTGACGCGTCGACCATCAGCCAGGTTGCGGTCGGCCGGAGTGCATCGAGGAGTTCCCGGGCCCAGGGGTCATCGGGGTCCGGGTCGACCGAATCGGTGGCCACCACGACCACCGAGGCGAAATCAGCACCCCGCAGTTCGGCTCGTAGGCGAGCGGCGTCGCGGGTGCTGGAAATCAGCCGGGGACCACCGCTGGAAGCCTCGTACAGGGCGGCGGCCGGATGGCCGGTCAGCCCGGCAATCAAGATCTGTGACGTTGGGATTCGCAGCTGCTGGGCAATGGCCTGAGCCGCCCGCAGCGTGGGCGTCAACTCGCCGACGAGCGCCAGCGTTTCGCCTGCTCCACGCGGCGCGGCCGGTGGCACCGGCACTTCGGCGAGCAGCTCGTCGATTACGGCGAACGCCGTCGTCCCGACCCGATCAACGGTCAGATCCGCGGGCACGCCAAGTTGCCGCAGCTGGTCACGAAGCTGGTCTTCGGCCGTGTCGGCCGGCTGCGGGACGGCCCGTAGTCGGCGGGCCAAGGCCGATATCGGGCTGCTGGATTGGATGACGGGAGGCACGGCGGTCACCGTCGGCACGGTCGGCACGGTCGGCACGGTCGGCACCGGCCAGAATTC
>JAOPUZ010000069.1 GCA_025966315.1 Frankiales bacterium
AGGAACATCGTGGAACAGCTGGGCAGACCAGCAGATCCGTCGCGCCACTTCGCGCCAGCACCCGCCCGATGATCAACTACAGCTGGTCAAGATCATTCGATCAGCGGTTCCACGGATCGAGGCTAAACCATTGGGATGGCGACAGCGGGAGTGCCGCTTGCCTCGACGGATGCGTGCCTGTCGTGCCGTCGGGTGAGCAGCCATACGCTCCAGCCGATGGTCACGATGAAGGCGAGGCTGACGAGGCGATAGAGCAGCACGACGGCCGCTGCGGTGGCAACGGGTACGCCGCTGTCGCCCAGGGTGAGCACCATCGCGGCGTCGACGATCCCGAGGCCGGCGGGCACGAGGGACAGTCCGGACACGCTCATTCCGGCGAGGTAGCTGGTGACGATGAGGGTGAGCGTCGGGCCGTTGAGCCCGATCGCCTTCGCGCACGCGAACAGGCAGAGCAGATCGGCGGCCCAGCTGGATGTGGCCAGGGCGAGACCCAGTGCCCAGTCTCGGGTACGCGGCCTGATCGCAGAAAGCTCGCCGAGGTATTTGTGGATGCCCTCGATTCCGGTGGTGGCCGGGCGGCGGCGCAACCGGTTCGCCACCGAGAACAGGTGCGTCCCGATCCGAACCGATAGTTCGGGCCGATGGCTCAACATGCGCAGCGCCGTGAGGACACCGGCCATGACGATGACTGAGATGACCAGCACAGCGGGGCTTGCTTGGGCGGCTCCGAATGTCACCGCAGCGGCAAGGGCAATCAGTGCGAAGGACGAGGTGCTGAGGACTCCGGAGGAGATGAGAGTGAAGCTGGCCGAGGGCGCGCTGGCCCCCCATGCGCGGAGCCGACGGAAGGTGTAGCCGGATGAGATCGCGGTTCCGGCCGGCAGCGTCATGCCGACCGCGTTGGCTGCATAGGTCATCGCCGCGATCTTGCGCCTTGAGATCTGGCCGCCCGCAGCGCGAAGCATCCGGTGCTGCATCTGGCCGAACGTCGCCATGGAGGTCAGTTCGACCGTGATCGCCGCGGCCAGCCACCAGAGATTCGGATGCCGTAGCCAATTTCCGGTCCGGCCGATGTAGGGCTCGACGGCGACCAATTCGCTCACCAGCAAGGCGGCGAGCGCCGCGGCGAGAACCCGACGACGAACCCGATGCGCGGCACGCCCCGCAGCCCGCGGCTGCTGACAGGTGCGCCTAGGTCGGCCCACGGCCGTAACCGCGACCGACGCGAGCGCGAGCACCGCGGCTCCGGCCAAGACGTCGAGAAGGTAATGGTTGCCGGTGGCCATGACGACGAATGCCGTGAGCACCGGGTAGCTCACGCCGGCGATGCGGATCAGTCGATGGTGGGCGTGCCGCGTAACAAGCCACCCGGCCCACAGCGCCCAGACCACATGCAGCGAGGGCATCGCGGCGTACTCGTTAGCCAAGCCACTCAGGCCGCGAGGTGCGCTACTCGGCCCGGCCCACGATCCCCACTGGTGGACGTCGGCCAGGGTGTCGCGGATCCCCGAGCCGGGCAGCAGGCGAGGCGGTGCGGTGGGGAACAGCCAGAAGCCGACAAGACAAGCAACAGTGGCGATGACGAGGACCCGGCGCGCAGTCCGGTAAGAGTTCGGGTGTCGGCGATAGAGCCAGACAAGCACGCCGGGTGTGACGATGAAATGCAGCGTCGCATAAAAGTATGCCGACGGCACGGCCAGCCCGGGCAGCTGCCACAGGAGTTGGTTGAGCCGGTGCTCGGGCGCGACGTGCAGATGCCTTTCCGCGTGTAGGAGTAACCAGCCGTTGTGGTCGGCCGTAACGACGGTGGCCTGCCGCAACCCGCGGGTGGCGCCGTAGACCCCGTACAGCAACACGACGAGCAGCACCTCTGTCTGCCAACGCGGGCGCCGGCGTGGTTGAGACGGAGGCGACGCGGCCGCCGCCTCCGTCTCGATAAGCCCGTCGGAACGGGCAAGCCAGACAGTCATGAGCAATCGCCGATACACCTTGACCTAGACAGCAGCCAGGTCCGGTCGAGTTTCGTGATCAGCCGACGTGGCCCTCGGTGCCCCCACGAACGCATCGGGCCTTGCGGGTCGACGATCTTGCCGATCTCGGTTCGGCCCGACCTGCCCGGCGGCTTACCGTCGAGCGCGCGGACGCCGAACAGGTTGCCGGAGCGATCCGCGCCGAGGAGAGCAAACGGCCGCCCACTCGCCCGGATGACTTCCCCAGCGGGGCGACTGAGCAGGCGGGTCGACGATCTTGATGCAGTCCTCGTCGGTGTCGGCGAGGACGGCGCCGAAGCGGTTGAGCCCCCCGTGGTGGTGGCTGCCCTGCGCTGGGGTGCCCAGCCATGACCGATCCCACTTAAATGCAGGTCGTGAGGGGTGCCGGCGTGATTCATGCGGATGTCCTTCAATGGTCGCCCAGGAATGGCTTGTCGCCCGGTATTACGCCGGCCGGTCCTGCCCGGGAAGGAGTCAGTCGCTGATGCTGCTATCCCTCTCGGGCTGAAGTGGCAGCGGCGGCGAGTTCCCGCGCGGGGAGCTTGCGCTCGAGCCGTTGTCCCTCGATGTCGGGGTCAGGGATGTACCTGGCGAACCATTCCGGGTGGTACCAGAGCTTGGACTGGACGATGGCCATGACTGCCGGCACCAGGGTGAGCCGTACAACGAAGGCGTCCAGGAGCACGCCGATGGCGAAGCTGAAACCGATGGCTTTGATGGTCGGGTCGTTGGTGAACATGAAGGCCACGAAGATGGAGAACATGATCAGCGCGGCGGCGGTGACGACCCGGGCGGACAGCGCGGTGCCGCGTTGCACCGCTCGGCGGGCGTCGCCGTTCTTGGTGTACTCCTCCTTGATCCGGGAGACGACGAACACCTCGTAGTCGCTGGATAGGCCGAAGATGATCGCGAGCATGACGATCGGCAGGAAGCTGATCGTCTGCGACGGCGTGATGCCGAAGATGTGCTCGCCCCAGCCCCACTGGAACATCGCGACCTGCGCGCCGACTGCGGCGGCCATCGAGAGGAGGAAGCCCAGGATCGACTTGAGTGGCACCAGGATGGTGCGGAACGCGAACGTGAGCAGGATAAATGCCAGTCCGACCACGACGAGCAGGAACGTCGGCAGCGCGCTGGACAGCTTGGCCGAGATGTCGATGTTGGACGCCGTCGTTCCGCCGACCAGGAAGTGCGCGCCCGTCTGGCCCTCGATGGCTGCTCGGTCGTTGCGCAGTGTCTGCACGAGATGGGTGGTGGCCGAGTCGTTCGGACCGGACTTCGGAATCACCCGGATCAGCGAGATGCCGTTCTGCGCGGCCAGCGGGGTGACCAACGAGACGTCGGGGACCGTGGCCAAGGCGCCCGCGATCTGCTGGGTGGCGGATGGACTGGTGACGTTCTGGGTGACGATCAGCAGCGCGCCGTTGAAGCCGGCGCCGAAGCCTTCGGTGGTGAGGTCGTAGGCCTTGCGCTGGGTGTTGTTCGTGGCCTGCGAGGCGCCGCTGGGCAGGCCGAGCTGGATCTTCGTCGCCGGGATTGCGAGCACGCCGAGCAGGACGATTCCGCCGATGAGTACCGGCACCCGGTGGCGCACCACCGACCGGGCCCAGCCTGCGCCGGCCGTGCGGTCGGGGTCCGCGGCGGAACGGCGCGCGACCCGCTCGGCGCGCGCGCCGAGCAGCGGCAGTCGGGTGAACGTGGCGACCTTCATACCGGCGAAGCCCAGCATGGCCGGTAGCAGCGTGAGGGCGATCAGCAGCGCGACGGCGACCGAGGCTGCGGCGGCCAGCCCCATGATGGTGAGGAACGGGATGCCGACGACGCTCAGGCCGCTCAGCGCGATGATTACGGTGAGGGCGGCAAAGACCACGGCGCTGCCGGCCGTGCCCATGGCCAGCGGCACGGACTCCTCCGGAGTCATCCCGTTGAGCAGGTTGCTTCGATGCCGGGACAGGATGAAGAGCCCGTAGTCGATGCCGCAGGACAGCCCGAGCATCAGGGCGACGGTGGTCGAGGCCGACGCGATCGTCAGCACCGACGCGACGGCGGTGATGCCCATCAATGTGGTGACCACCCCGATGATCGCGCCCAGGATGGGCATGCCGGCGGCCGCGAAGGCCCCGAAGGTGATCATGAGGATGACGAATGCCACGAGCAGCCCGATCAGCTCGGGCGTGTCGGTGATCGGCGGGCGCCAACCGGGGTAGACGCTGCCGCTGTACTCAACCTGCACGCCGTCGGCCTGCACCGGTTTCAGCGCGGCCTTGACGGCGTTGAGGTTGGCGTCCTTCACGTCGGCCGGCTTCGCCGACCACTGCACCTGCCCGAGCGCCACCGTGCCGCTCGCCGACACCAGCTGCCCCTGGAACGGATCGACGGCGGCGGAAACCTGCGGCACCGACCTCAGCGTGGCCATCGCGGTCTGGATCGCCGCCTTGACGGACGGATCGGTGACCTTCGCGCCGCCGTTGGTGGTGGCGAACACGATCGTGCTCTGCCCACCGCCGAACGCCGGCAGCTTGGCCGACAGCACGTTCGCGGCGTTCTGCGCCTCCGTGCCCGGGATCGTAAAGTTGTCGTTCGTCTTCCCGCCGCTGAGTTGAGCGATCGCGATCGCGGCGATGGCCGCAGCCAGCCAGACCGCCAGGACGAGTCGCCGGCGGTGGAACGCAAACAGGGCCAGGCGGTACAGGTAGCTGGACACGGAGGTCTCCCTAGTTCGTTCTCGTTCTGATAAGTGCTGTGGCGTCGGTCATGTCATGACCAGGTCGTGTGCGGCGTCAAGGAAATGGCACAGTTCGATCGTGAAACGACGCCCGGTGGGCAACGGGCAACCGTCGCGGCCCTGGTGCGCGATCGCGGTCATCGACGTGCTCCTAGGCCTCGACGGTGACCGCGTCGTTGCTGGCCTAGGCATCGGTTGTCTGCGAGGCCGTGGGTCGGAGGGCGAAGAAGGTCAGCAGCACGGTCGCGGCGAGCAAGATTGCCGCCACGAAGAAGGCGCGGTCGGCGCCCACCATGAACGCGTGGCGGGCCACTTCGGCCGCGCTTTCACCCGGGCGCACGTGGCGGGCGGCGTGGGTGCTTGCCGTGCCGAACACGGTCACGAGCACGGCCAGCCCGAGCGAGCCGCCGAGCTGCTGCATGACGTTGACCAGCCCGGATGCGGCGCCTGCGTCCTCGGGTGCGACTCCGTTTAATGCTGCGGTGGTCAGTGGCACGAACGAGATGCCGGTGCCCATCCCGAAGAGCAGCAGCGGGCCGAGCACCGAGAGGTAGCTGCTGGTCTCGGACAGCTGGGTGAGCCACAGCAGCCCGCCGGTGGAGAGGGTGATGCCGCCAGCGATCTGGGCCCGGTTGCCGAACCGCTCGACGAGCACGCGGGCGCTGAGCGTCGAGGCGGCGAACAGCATCGCGGTGAGCGGGAGGAAGGCGAAGCCGGTCTTGAGCGGGCTGTAGCCGAGCAGGTTCTGCAGGAACTGGGTGAGGAAGAAGAACATCCCCAACATGCCGGCGGCGAGCAGCAGGCGCGCGAGGTAGGAGGTGCTGCGGTTGCGGTCGGCGAACAGTCGAAGCGGGGTGATAGGCGAAGGCGCCCGCAGTTCGGTGAGCACGAATGCGGCCAGGAGCACGACGCCGACCGTGAACGACGCGATCGTGGCGGTGTTCACCCAGCCGTTACTGGCGGCGTGCACGAGGCCGTAGACGAGCGCGGTCATGCCGATAGTCGAGGTCAGCGCGCCGGGGAGGTCGAAGCGACCCGAGCGGCGTGGCGTCTCGGGCAGCACGAGCCGGGACAGGGCGATGACGGCCACCCCGATCGGCACATTGACGAACAACACCCAGCGCCAGGAGGCCCACTGGGTGAGCATGCCGCCGGCGATGAGCCCGACGGCGCTACCGCCGACGGACACCGCGGTGTAGAGGCCGATGGCGCGGGTACGTTCACGCCCCTGCGGGAACATCGTCATGAGCAGCGCGAGCGCGGACGGCGCGGCCAGCGCGGCTCCAATGCCCTGCGCGGCGCGTGCGGCGAGCAGTTCCGCGGAGGATGCGGCGAAGCCGCCGAGCAGCGAGGCCAGCGTGAACAGGGTGATGCCGACCAGGAACGTACGCCGCCGGCCGAGGATGTCGCCGGCGCGGGCGCCTAGCAGCAGCAGCCCGCCGAAGGTCAACGTGTAGGCGTTGATCACCCAGGACAGGCTGGCGGGGGAGAAGTGCAGCGCCGTGCGGATGTCGGGCAGCGCGATGTTCACGATCGTCGCGTCCAGCACGACCATCAGCTGGCAGGTCAGGATGAGAGCGAGGACGACGCCGGGGTGTCCGCGTAACAGCAGTCGGCGTCGGGGAGAGGGCGCGGCGGTAGCCGGCGTGGTGGAAGAGTCGATCGCCATGGTGCACTCCTATCGGGTTCAGGTGCCGCGGCGGGACGGGCTAGGCCCAGGCCGGTGCCGGGGTCCACAGGTCGTCGATGGCGCGCTCGGCCTCGGCGAGGCTCTGCTCGGCCAGGGGGATCAGGTCGGCCATTGCCGGGGTGGTGTGGGCGAGGGTGAGTTCGGTGGTGATGAAGCGTGGTATCAGGCCGATGATCGATACGGCGTGCGGAAGCCAGGGTTCGGCGTGGTCCCATCCGTGTCGGGGGTGCCTTCGGCGTAGCCGCCGCCGCGGCTCGCGAGTACGACGAAATCACGGCCGCCGAGCAGGGGGGCGTGAGTGTCGGGGTCGAGGGACAGGCCGCGCGCGATGAGGTGGTCGACCCAGGCCTTGACGGTGCTGGGCGCGCCGAAGTTATACAGCGGAAGCCCGAGCAGGATGGTGTCGGCTTCCTTGATCTCGTTGATCAGCTCTTCGGTCAGTGCCCACGAGGCGGCCTGAGCCGGGGTGTGCAGCTCCGGTGCTACGGCCCGGGCCATGCCGGTGGCCGCGTCGAAGTGTGGGACAGGGTTGGTGCCTAGGTCCCGGTAGGTGACGGTGCCATCCGGGTGCGCGGCACCCCAGGCGTCCCGTGCGCGGGCGGTGAGTTTGCGGCTGACCGAACGCTCACCCTGGACGCTGGAATCGATGTGCAGCAAGTGCGGCATTTCAATGACCCTTCATAGATGACTTGTAGAACACAAATCATCTATACCATACGAGTCACTGTTGCGGCTACAGTCATTTATGTTTCATTGTGCGTAGTCAACTCGGCGACGCACCGTTCGGGTGCGCTGCTTGATCACCTCGCGCCGGATGCTGGCTGCGGGCCGAGGCGGTGCTGGCGCCGCTGGGCCTGCGAACGCGTCACCTGGTGGCGCTCACCGTGCTGCGCGAGCGGAGCGGCCGGCGTCGACGAGTTGTTGGTCGGTGAATCCCAGCCCGCGCAGGTGATCGGTGAGGGCGGTCCAGCGTGTCGATCGGGACGCCGGAGGCCCGGAACTCCTCCAGCACGGCGTCGAGGGCATTGACGGCAAGCGTCCTGGCATTGGCTGTTCTCAACCAAGGTGGGAACTGCACTGCGAGAGGGCAATTGGAAACGCTCGGTGAAGTGGTCAGAGGCGCGACTCGCAATCGGTCGCCCGACCATTCGGGTGCACGACCTCAGGCACACGGCTGCATCCATCTGGCTCTCGGACGGCGCCGACCCGAAAGTTGTCCAACGGATCCTCGTCCACGTATCGGCCACGATGACGATGGATCTTTACGGGCCATCTCATCGACGGCAACCTGTGGACTGCCGCAACCCAGATCAGCGCCCGTCGTGCTGAAAGCCGTGCGGGGCACAGCGCGGGCACGCGAGCGCAACCACTCACGGAGGTACACATGCAGAAAACGACTGAAGGCCCCGTTTCCGGGGCCTTCAGGGTGAGCCGCCTCAGAGAATCGAACTCTGGACCTTCTCATTACGAGTGAGATGCTCTGCCGACTGAGCTAAGGCGGCGTGCCCGGCGAACCCGCGCTCGGCGAGTTTATCCGTACTCCTCCATCGACTACCAATCCGCCCGCGCCGCTGTGGCTTGCATTGTCCTGCAAGCCGCTACGACCATCCGGGAAACCAGCTGGAACAGCTGATCCACTGCCGCTCTCGCCGAATGGCCATAGCAATTTAACGTTCGCGACAGGCGACGCTTCAGTGCAAATACGGACAATACGCGTATCGTACGCCGCAACAGATCGTGACCCCATTCGTCCGCAGCAGCCGTGATAGCCCGCTGAACAAAGGGGAAAGTCGTGACTGACATCGTCCGCAAAGCCTTGGCTGAAGCGCTGGGAACATTCCTGCTGGTGTTCTTCGCGGTGGGCTCAGCTGTGTTCGGCATCGACAAAATCGGCGCCCTCGGCGTCGCCCTCGCCTTCGGCCTGGTCCTCTTGGCGCTGGCTTACTCCATCGGCCCGGTGTCCGGCTGCCACGTGAATCCGGCCGTCACCCTCGGCGTCCTGTTACGCCGTGGCATCACCGTGCCGGAAGCGGTCGCGTACTGGGTCGCCCAGGTCATCGGCGCGGTCATCGGCGCGGCCGTCCTGAAGCTGATGACCTCCAGCTTCGGCAAGGTAACCGACCAGACCGGCGCGCTGGGGACCAACGATTGGGGCAAGTCGATCAGCGGCGGTGGGGCGTTCGTCCTGGAGATCGTGCTCACCTTCCTCCTGGTCTTCGTGGTGCTGCTGGTCACCGGACGCGCCGCCGCACCAGGCTTCGCCGGCCTCGCCATCGGCCTGGTACTGACGGTCATCCACCTGGTCGGCATCCCGCTCGACGGGACCTCGGTGAACCCAGCGCGCTCGCTCGGCCCGGCAATCTTCGCCGGGACACACGCCATGTCACACGTGTGGCTGTTCATCGTGGCCCCACTCATCGGTGGTGTCATCGCCGCCCTGGTGGTACCGCTCTTCGACACGACTCCCGGCACCCTCAGCGATGAGCCGGCCGACGTCGACCCGACTGGGGTCAACGTTCCCGACTGATCGACGCCCGGTCGGCCAACGCATCGGCACTCGAGAACGTGCCGACTTAAAGATCACTCAGCCAACTGCTGGTGTGTTGCCGGCACATTGCGCGACTATTGCTTAGCGCTCAGTGCGCGACGTAGTCTCGATGTGACTACGCCCGACCGTCCGGTCGGTTTAGATTCGATCTTGAATGGGGTGACTATGTCCGAAGCAAACGTGCACGACGGGCAGCACTACATCAACGGTGCCTGGGTATCGGGTGTTTCTGGTGAGCTGATCGACGTGATCAATCCGGCGACGGAGACTGTGATCGGCAGCGTCCCGGCCGGCACGACGGACGAGGTGGACACGGCAGTTCTGGCGGCCCGCGCGGCATTCGATGCCTGGGCGTCGACGTCGGCCGAGGTCCGTGGCAAATACCTGTCGGCTATCGCCGATGGCCTCAAGGAGCGTGCGGCCGAAATCGCCGACGTCGTGTCTCGCGAGATGGGCTCGCCCTCCAAGATGGCGACCAACGTTCAGGCCATGTTGCCGCTGATGTCCTTCACGGTGGCCGCTGACCTGCTCAAGGGCTACGAGTTCGAGTCGACCCTAGGCACCTCCACCATCGTGCGCGAGCCGGTCGGCGTCGTCGGGGCCATCACCCCGTGGAACTACCCGCTGCACCAGGTTGCCTGCAAGGTCGCTCCGGCCCTGGCCGCCGGTTGCACCGTGGTTGTGAAGCCGTCCGAAATTGCTCCGCTTTCGACGGTCATCCTGGCCGAGATCATCGACGCCGCCGGACTGCCGGCTGGTGTCTTCAACCTGGTCCAGGGCGTCGGACCGGTCGTCGGTGAAGCCATCGCCTCGCACCCCGAGGTCGACATGGTGTCGTTCACCGGTTCCACCCGCGCGGGTCGCCGCGTCAGCGAGCTCGCCTCGCAGACGATCAAGCGCGTCGCCCTCGAACTCGGCGGCAAGTCGGCCAACATCATCCTCGATGACGCCGACCTGGAGAAGGCCGTCACGTCCGGTGTCGGTGCGTGCTACGCCAACTCGGGCCAGACTTGCTCCGCACTCACCCGCATGCTGGTACCGCGGGCCAAGCTGGCCGAGGCCGAGCAGATCGCCAAGCGCGTGGCCGATTCGTACACGATCGGTGACCCGTTCGCCGAGGGCACCAGGCTCGGCCCGCTGGTGTCGGGTGTGCAGCGTGACCGCGTTCGCGGCTACATCGAGAAGGGTGTCTCCGAAGGCGCCAAGCTCGTTACGGGCGGCGCGACCGTTCCGGACGAACTGTCGACTGGCTACTACGTGGCCCCGACCGTCTTCTCGGAGGTGACCACCGACATGACCATCGCCAGGGAAGAGATCTTCGGCCCGGTTCTGTCGATCATCGCCTACGACACCGAGGACGAGGCCGTGTCCATTGCCAACGACACCGTCTACGGTCTCGGCGGCGGCGTCTGGTCCGGCGACACCGAGCATGCTCGCGCGGTGGCCAAGCGGATGCGTACCGGCCAGGTCGCGATCAACGGTGGCGAGTTCAACCCGCTCGCACCGTTCGGCGGCTACAAGCAGTCCGGTAACGGCCGCGAGTGGGGACCGTTCGGCTTCGAGGAGTTCCTCGAGGTCAAGGCCCTCACCTGATCGAACTTTTGAAGGGTTCTGCACCTATCTGGTGCAGAACCCTTCAAAACATTTAGCTTTAGTTGGTGCCGGTACCGCCACCGCGATTGAGCTGCCGACCGCCGAAGCTGCCGTTGCCGAAGCTGCCGTTGCCGAAGCTGCCGTTGCCGAAACTGCCGTTGCCGAAACCACCGCGGTTGCCGAAGCCACCGCGGTTGCCGGCCGGAGCGCCGGTATTCGTCCCCGAATTTGAAGGCGCTACGGCAGCGACCGCGACCGTGCCCGCGGATGCGATCACTACCGCCACGACGGCAGCGATCACGGTGCGCCGTACCGACCAGAAGGCGCCTCGGTCGGCTTGCGGGTCGGCCAGGCTTCGCGGCGCCGCATCACCGCTTCGCGGCGCCGCAGCACCTAAGTCACTCGAAGTCACGACCGGCCAAGCAGGTGGCTCCACTCCGGGCTGGATCGGAAGCTGAGGGGCGGCCCACACCGGCCCCGACGGATTGGCGGGAGTAACCGCATTCGGCGTTGGCGCCTCGACCCACGTGGCAAAGCCGTGCGTCTGGATGACGCCGTGCTGGTCCACCGAGTACGGCTCGGCGCCGTGCTCGTCCACCGAGTACGGCTCGGCGCCGTGCTCGACCGCGTCCGGTCCGGTGTTCGGTGTCTGGTCTGGCAATTCGCGCTCCCTCGTTCCGGCGCGACAATGGCGCCGCCATGGCCCGACGCTCCGGGCATACGCTCCCAGAATCGGCCGCCATGCTGGCATGAAGCTGTGCCAGGGCTGGCCAACAGTCAGGACCTCAAGGCCCACCGACGGCAGGCACGCGGCAATCAAACGCACAGTTTCGGCACAGGATGCCCACAGTGGACCACCAGCGAGTCAGCCGATTCTGTACAGCGTGACCACAACCAGCGCCTCCCGTCCGGCCAGCCTGCTGCGCACCGACGGAACTCCCGTCCGCGTCCTCGTCGTGGACGATGAACCGAACCTTGCCGACCTGCTGAGCATGGCGCTCCGCTACGAGGGTTGGGATATTCGCACCGCCGCCGACGGCTTGTCCGCCGTCCGCGCCGCCCGCGATTTCAAGCCGGACGCGGTCGTCCTCGACGTGATGCTGCCGGACATGAACGGGCTCGAGGTGATGCGCCGCCTGCGCGACGACTCCCCCGATCTGCCGGTCCTTTTTCTCACGGCCAAGGACGCGGTCGAGGATCGCATCGCCGGGCTCACCGCCGGCGGCGACGACTACGTCACCAAGCCGTTCAGTTTAGAAGAAGTGGTGGCCCGGGTCCGCTCGCTGATGCGCCGCACGTCGGTTGCCGCGGCTAAGGCCGGTTCGGTACTCACCGTCGGAGATCTCAGCCTGGACGAGGAAAGCCACGAAGTCTTCCGAGCCGACGATGAGATCAACCTGACCGCGACCGAATTCGAGCTGCTGCGTTACCTGATGCGCAACCCGCGCCGGGTGCTGTCCAAGGCCCAAATCCTCGACCGGGTCTGGAACTACGACTTCGGCGGCCAGGCCAACGTGGTCGAGATCTACATTTCCTACCTGCGCAAGAAGATCGACGCCGGCCGCGAGCCGATGATTCACACCCTGCGCGGCGTCGGCTACGTATTGCGTGCCTCGGCCTGACATGAACACCCTGCTGCGGCGGCTTCGTCCCCAGCCGCTTCGCAATTGGACGCTCCGGGCCCGGATCACCACCAGCCTGCTGGGGCTGCTCATCGTCATGTGTATCGCGATCGGGACGTTCACCGAACTCGCCTTGCGGCATTCGTTGATGAATCGCCTCGACGCCCAGTTGACCGCCCAGGGTGGCCGGCAGGGAAACGCCGATCGCGGCTTTCGCGGCACCGGCTCGGGTGACCTCGGCCCGGCTCCCCAGACGTTCACCTGCGGGCAGCTGAACCAGAGTTTCGTGCTGCCACCCGGCTCCGAAGTGAACGCGATCGGGGCCAGGGCGTGCGCCGACGGCAGCACGGCCGGCGTGATCCTGCAACAAGGCAGTGGCTTCGTTTTGACGAGAACCCCGTTGAGCACCGGTGCGATCAGCACGCTGCTGAGCGTGCCCAGTGACAGCGGGCCGCACTCGGTGACCGTGCCGGGCCTCGGTGAGTACCGCGTTATCTCGTCCAAGGACACCGCCGGTGACGTCACGATCAGCGGGCTGCCGATGAAGAGCGTCCGAGACACCCTGGTGAACCTGACCGCCGTCATCACCGCGGTCACGCTGCTGGGGCTGGTCATCGCCGGCCTGATCGCGGCCCTCATCGTCCGGCTCGCCTTGCGGCCCCTTCGCCGGGTCACCTCGACCGCCAGCCGGGTGGCCGAAATGCCTTTGGATCAAGGCGAAGTGGCGCTCGCCGAACGGGTGCCCGACGCGAACCCGCACACCGAGGTGGGTCAGGTCGGCGTCGCGCTGAACCGGATGATCGAGAACGTCAACGAGGCCTTGAACGCGCGGCATCACAGCGAGACGCGGGTCCGCCAGTTCGTGGCCGACGCCAGTCACGAGTTGCGCACGCCGTTGGCCTCCATCCGCGGCTACGCCGAACTGACCCGCCGCAGCCGGGACGCCGCGCCGCCGGACATCGCGCACGCCATGACCCGGGTCGAGGCCGAGGCGAGCCGGATGACCAGGCTGGTCGACGATCTGCTTTTGCTCGCGCGGTTGGACGCCGGCCGGCCGCTGGAGAGCGAGGAGGTGGACCTGACCCGGCTGACCGTGGACGTCCTCAGTGACGCCCACGCGGCGGGCCCGCAACACCATTGGCACCTTGATGTCGGTGAAGAACCCGTAGTGCTCACCGGCGATTCGCCCCGCTTACACCAGGTCCTGGTGAATCTGCTGGCCAACGCCCGTAGCCACACACCGGCCGGCACTAACGTCTGGGTACGGCTGAGCGAACAACCCGGAACCGCAACCTCCGCCGCCGCCGCGATCATCGAGGTGTCCGACGACGGCCCGGGCATCCCACCCCACCTGATGCCCGACATTTTCGAACGATTCTCTCGCGGCGAGCAGTCGCGGTCCCGGGCCGCCGGCAGTACGGGCCTCGGCCTGGCCATCGTCGGCGCCGTGGTGGCCGCTCACGGTGGGCACATCCAGGCCACCAGCCAGCCGGGCCGGACGTCGTTCTTAGTTACTCTGCCGATCCACCGGGATCATCAAGGCGACGCACAGACTCCCGCCAGCTCAGGTGCCCAAGCTCTTACGGTATGAGCACAGACACCCTTTCGCCATCGGGCCTTTCCGCGACACACCGACCCTTTGACAAGGCGCGAGCTGGCGGATCGTCCCGGCTCCGCACCGTCGTGCGCGGCCGCAGCGAAGACGCCGGCTGGATCCGGCCGACCCTGATCGGCCTGCTGATCGCGACCGGCGTGCTGTACCTATGGGGCCTGAGCGCCTCCGGTTACGCGAACTCGTTCTACTCCGCCGCGGCCCAGGCCGGCTCGGTCAGCTGGAAGGCATTCTTCTTCGGATCCTCCGACGCGGCGAACTCGATCACCGTCGACAAGACGCCCGCGGCACTCTGGGCGATGGCACTGTCGGTACGCATTTTCGGCCTGAATTCCTGGAGCATTCTCGTTCCGCAGGCTCTGGAGGGCATCGCCGCGGTGGCCATGCTCTACCTCGCCGTACGCCGGACATCCGGACCGCAGGCCGGCCTGATTGCCGGCGCGGTACTGGCCGCCACCCCGGTCGCGGCGCTGATGTTCCGCTTCAATAACCCGGACTCGCTGCTGGTACTGCTGCTCATCATCGCCGCCTACTGCGTGGTGCGGGCGCTGGAACATGGTTCGACTCGCTGGCTCGTCGGCGCCGGCGCGCTGGTCGGTTTCGGTTTCCTGACCAAGATGTTGCAGGCCCTGCTGGTGGTGCCCGCCTTTGCGATCGCCTACCTGATCGTCGCGCCAAATCCGTTGCGCAAGCGGATACTGCAACTGCTGGCCGCGGGTCTGGCCATGGTGGTAGCGGCAGGCTGGTGGATCGCCATCGTCGAACTGGTCCCGGCCAGCGCCCGTCCTTACATCGGCGGGTCGCAGAACAACTCGATCCTGCAATTGACCCTGGGCTACAACGGGTTCGGCCGGCTGACCGGCAACGAGACCGGCAGCGTAGGTGGCGGCGCGACCGCTGGCGGCCAGTGGGGCAGCACCGGCTGGAGCCGGCTGTTCGGCAGCCAGATGGGCTCCGAGATTGGCTGGTTGCTACCTACGTCGCTGATCCTGCTGGTTGCCGGTTTGTGGTTCGGACGTAAAGCTATTCGTACTGATCGCACCCGCGGCGCCCTCATCGTCTGGGGCGGCTGGCTGCTCGTCACCGCGGTCATCTTCAGCTACGCCCACGGCATCATCCACCCGTACTACACGGTGGCGCTTGCCCCCGCCGTCGGCGGTGTGATCGGCATCGGTGCAGTCACCTTGTGGCGTCACAAGTCTGCCTTCGCGGCGTCGATGGTGCTCGGCGTGACGCTCGCGATCACCGTCGCCTGGCAGTTCCTACTGCTGGACCGGGTGTCCGGCTGGCAGCCGTGGCTGCGGTACGCCGTGCTCACCCTCGGCGTGGCCACCGCTCTGATGCTCGTCGTCAGCACCCAATTGAGGCCCAAGGTACGGGCCGGGCTGGCCGCGACCGCAATCGTGGTCGGTCTGATCGGTCCCGGGGCCTATTCGATCGCAACAGCCGCGACACCCCACACCGGAGCGATCCCGAGCGTCGGGCCGGCCGGTTACAGCACCGGCGGCATCGGCGGCCGCGGTGGCGGTGGCGGCGGCGGCGGTGGCGGTGGGCCAGCGGGCCAAACCGGTACCGGCCGCGCCTTCGGCGGTGGAACCGCTCCGGGCGGCACGACCCAGGGTGGCACGGGCGGCACGACCCAGGGCGGCACGACCCAGGGTGGCACGACCGGAACTGCCCGAGGCGGCGCAGCCGGTGGGTTGCTAGGCGCCAGTACCCCCTCCGCGGCGGTGGTCTCGGCCCTGACGGCCAACTCGTCCAACTACACGTGGGTTGCTGCGGCCGTCGGCTCGAACAGCGCGGCTGGTTACCAGCTCGCGACACAATTGCCGGTGATGCCAATCGGTGGCTTCAATGGCAGCGATCCGTCACCGACGCTGGCCCAGTTCAAGGCCTACGTCGCAGCCGGCAACATCCACTATTTCATCGCCAGTGGCGGCGGCGGGTTCGGCAGTCAGATGGGTGGCAGCAACAGCTCGTCGGAGATTGCCAGCTGGGTGGAAAGCAACTTCAGCAGCACCACGGTCGGCGGGGTAACCCTGTACGACCTCACCCAAAGCTGACCCAACCCGGCCCGTTTCGCCCAATCGTGCAACTCCTGGCATCACAGCGATGCCAGGAGTTGCACGATTTCGGCATTAAGGGAGCCCACAGGGACGGCACAACGACCCGCCAGCCGCACCGCCGAATCTGGATACATGACATCGCTGGCCGAGCCGCACACCATGACCATCGACCCGGCGGCAGCGCATCCGGTTCTGGACGTGACCATCCCGGTCTACAACGAGGAACGCGATCTGGGCCCGGCCGTCCGGCGGCTGCACGAACACCTCACCCGCAATTTCCCGTACCCGTTCCTGATCACCATCGCCGACAACGCCAGCACCGACGCGACGCCGGAGGTGGCGGCCGAGCTGGTGGCCACGATGAGCAACGTCCGTCAGCTCCGCCTGAGCGAGAAGGGTCGGGGTCGCGCGCTGGCCGCCGCCTGGTCTGCCTCCACCGCCGAGGTCCTGGCCTACATGGACGTCGATCTCTCGACCGACCTGTCGGCCGTGCTGCCCCTGGTGGCGCCGTTGATCTCCGGGCATTCGGACCTGGCGATCGGCTCGCGACTGACCCGACAGAGCCGGGTCATCCGCGGCACCAAGCGGGAATTCATCTCGCGCTGCTACAACCTGTTGCTGCGCAGCACGTTGCGAACCCGGTTCTCCGACGCGCAGTGCGGTTTCAAGGCCATCCGGGCCGACGTGGGCAAGCGCCTGCTGCCGCTGGTACGCGACACCGGCTGGTTCTTCGACACCGAGCTGCTGGTGCTGGCCGAACGGTCGGGGCTGCGCATCCACGAGGTGCCCGTCGATTGGATAGATGACCCGGACAGCCGGGTGGACATCATGGCCACGGCGCTGGCCGATCTGCGCGGCATCGTCCGCGTCGGTCGCGCGCTGTCGTCCGGACAGCTCCCGCTGGCCGAGATCCGAGCTCAGTTGGGTCGGCAGCCGCTGTCCGATCCGACGGCTCCGGGAGCGCCTGGGCTGCTGCGGCAACTCGTCCGCTTCATCGCGATCGGCGTCCTCAGCACGCTCGCCTACCTGCTGCTGTTCCTGCTCATGCACGGGGCGCTGGGCTCGCAGGGGGCCAACTTCTTCGCCTTGCTGATCACTGCGATCGCCAACACGGCGGCCAACCGACGGCTGACTTTCGGCATATCCGGAAAGGACAAAGCCGCAACCCATCAGTTCCAGGGCCTGATGGTGTTCGGTCTGGGATTGGTGCTGACGTCCGGCGCACTGGCGGTGCTGAACGCCGTCGTCGCGAAACCGCCCCGGGCTACGGAGCTGGTCACGCTGGTCGCGGCCAACCTGCTGGCCACGGTTTTGCGTTTCGTACTGCTGCGGCACTGGGTGTTCGCGGCCCGGCGGCCGGCCGGGGTATCGGAAACTACGCCGGTCCACTGAGGCCGGAGCCGACCGTGCCGTCCCCGTAGAAGCTGTCGTGCGCCTTGCGGGACGAACAAACCGATGCCATCGCGCAGCTGGTCCGTCGGCCGTCGGAGTTCATTCGCAGCACGACCGACTCGGACGGGACGGAGTGACCAACCACGGTCGCCTCGCCGTCCGGCGTCGAGACGCACGAGCCGATGGCTGGCGCGTTGGCCTGGAAGTCCTGGTACAGCGGGTGTTCGTACTTGAGACAGCACATCAGCCGGCCGCACGCACCAGAGATTCGCATCGGATTCAACGGCAGGTCCTGGTCCTTGGCCATCCGAACCGACACCGGCTCGAAGTCGACCAGGAAGGTGGAACAGCACAGCTCACGCCCGCAGGAGCCGATGCCCCCCATCACGCGGGCCTCATCGCGCGCCGACAGTTGCCGCAGCTCGACCCGGCCGCGCAACGTCGAACCGAGGTCCCGGACCAGGGCCCGGAAGTCGACCCGGTGCGGGGCAGTGAAATAGATGACCGTCTGGTTGGTGGACAGCACGTGATCGACGCCGGCCAGCTTCATCGGCAGCTGATGCTCGCGGATCAATCGCTTGGCGGCCACCCGGGCTTGGGCCCGCATGGTCCGTCCCGATTCCAGCGCCTCGAGGTCGGCCGCGGTGGCCAGACCTAGCAATGCCGGCAAACCACCGACATCTTCCGACGTCCATTGCGGCGCCCACATCACCTGCGCCACCTCGGGTCCGTCCGGCGTCGGGTAGCGGACACGGTCGCCGACGACGAGGGTCAAGTCACCCGGATCGGCGTAGTAAAGCCTGCCCTTGTCGGTGAAAGTGACCGCGCAAATCAGACCCATTGGTAGTCAGGGACGCCGGCGCTGTTGTGCAGCCCGTTTCCCCATCCCCCTTTCAATCCGTCCGTGCGGTTTTCTCGCATACGGCTTACCGATGATCTTCCGGACATCGTTACGCTGCCTTCGGATGGCGGATCGTGCCACTCAGTTGGTGCAGGCCGTGCCCGTTTAACCAGGCCTGAGTCCACTGTTGGGCTTGTCCGGCGCGTAGGTTGCGCCCCCGCTTCTTGACCATCAAGCGGTGCAGCCGCCACACGACGCAGCGGCCTACAGCTACGGCCCGCGATCTTGCTCCCGAACCGGGACTTGCCACTGGGCGCTCTGGAGCCTACCCAGACGGGACTCACACCCGCGGGCTTGGTCCAGCTTTCAGGACGCAACATGGCGCGACTCTAATCCCTGCTCAGCTCCGATTGGGCCTGGTGTGGGCGATAGATCCATCCGGCTGTCGATCACGGCGATCACCGCGATCACGGCCAGGCAGCCGCAAACTCGCCGTCAACGCCTCGACCGCGATCTTCGGCTTCACGTTCAGATCGATCGCCTCACGACAGGCCAGCACCGCATCGAGACGGCGCAAGGCACCGGCCGGATCGACCGACCGCGCTACCGTGGCGACGTCCCGCGCGAAGTCCGGATGCGCGGCCGGCGCGTCGGCACCGGCATGGACGAGCAGCACGTCGCGGTAGAAGCTGGCCAGGTCGACCAGCGCCCGATCCAGCGCGTCGCGTTGCAGGCGGGTGGCCCGCGACTTCTGCTTGCGTTCCAGCTCTTTCAAGGCACCTGCGCTGCCGCGAGCCGCGCCGGCCGCGCCCTTGCCGGTGCCGCCGGCACCCAGGGCGACCTTCAGTTCCTCGGTCTCGGTGTCATCCAGTTCATCGGTCAAGGTGCGCGCTTCCGCCTCGGCTGCCTTGACCAGATGATCGGCGGCCGCGAAGCAATCATCGAGGGACACCAACTGCGCGGGAATCGCCAACACCGCTTCTCGTCGCTGCCGGGCCTCGTCGTCCCGGGCCAGTCGTCGCGCCCGTCCGACGTGGCCCTGCCCGGCCTGCGCGGCCCACTGAGCCAACGACGGTTCGACACCCTCGGCGGTCAGTACCTCGGCGACGGCGTCAGCCGGCGGGATTCGAAGTCCAACCACCCGGCACCGGGATCGGATGGTCACCAGCACGTCATCGGGGTGCGTCGACGGCGCGCAGAGCAGGAACATGCTGCGTTCGGGCGGCTCCTCGATCGCCTTCAACAGCGCGTTCGAGGCACCTTCGGTGAGCCGGTCGGCGTCGGCGATGATCACGACCTGCCAGCGTCCCGCGGACGGCCGCCGGGCCGAGGTCGAGACAACGGCACGCATCTCGTTGACGCCGATGGACAGGCCCTCCGGGATGACGGCCCGGACGTCGGGATGCGTGCCGGCCCGCACCATGTGGCACGCGGCGCAGCGGCCACAGCCCGGCACCGGCAACTCCGTCCGCTCGCACTGCAGTCCCGCCGCGAGGGCTTTGGCCGCGACGGACCGGCCCGAGCCGGGCGGCCCGGTGAACAGCCAGGCGTGGGCCAGTGCGCCGGGCGCCACGGGCTCGCCGGCCACCACGTCGGCGGCCGCACGGACCGCCCTGGACAGCTCGGTCACCGCGGACCGTTGGCCGATCAGGTCGTCGAAAACGCTCACCCGGCCATCATCGCGCACCGGCCACTACGGCGTCAGCCCGCTCGCCGGCCTGGGCGCGTTGGGCAGGTTGGCCAGCGGCGCGTCGGCCGGGGGCTCGAACGGCGGCCTGGGTCGCAGCGCCAGCACCCCGCGTACCGCGATCAGCACCGTGCTGGCCAGTTCCTCGACCGGCAGCGTCGCGTCCAGCACCAGGTACCGGTTCGGGTCGGACTCGGCCAACCACCGGAAACTCTGCCGGACGCGATCGTGGAACTGGATGGTCTCGCGTTCGAGCCGATCCGGGCCGCCGTGATTGGCGCGGCTGGCCACCCGAGCCAGCCCCTCGGCGGGCGGGATGTCGAGCAGCACGGTCAGGTCCGGGACCAGGTCCTCGGTTGCCCACCGGGACAGCCGTTTGACCTCGTCCGTGGACAACGTGCGGCCGGCTCCCTGGTAGGCCAACGACGAATCGACGAACCGGTCGGTCAGCACCACTTCGCCGTTGTCCAGCGCCGGCCGGATGATGGTGGCGACGTGGTGCGCCCGATCGGCGGCAAACAGCAAGGCTTCGCTGCGGGGCGAGATCGGGGTTTCGGTCTCCAGGAGCAGCTTGCGGATCTGAGCACCGACCGGGGTGGCGCCGGGTTCGTGCGTTTCGACGACGGCTACCCCGTCGGCCCGCAATTGTTCGGCCAGGCGCCGGATCTGGCTCGACTTGCCGGCCCCTTCGCCGCCCTCGAAGGCGATCAGCACACCGCCGGAATTAAGCCGGCGACGTCCGGAGCTGTCCCGCCGCAGCGACGTCATCAGGTCGGCCAGCACCGGGACCTTGCCCCGGTCGTCCATCTGCCGGTAGGCGAAGACGCCGGCCAGCGCGGCCAACGTCCCGGCCACGAAGAGCACGATCCGGGTGCCGTCCACGGTGCCGCCGATGCCGGGCAGCTTGCGCTGGCCGATGGTGCCCACGAGGACGGGTACCGCCGCCAGCGCCAGGATCAGCACGACCCGGACGAGGGATTGGATGAAGGCGAAGATCCGGCCGCGCATGTCGTCGCTGATCTCCGCGCCGAGCAACGTGACCGCCGACAGGTAGGACACGCCAGCGCCGAAGCCGACCCCGAACACCGTGATGATGGCCAGCGCCACATGCGGCATCACCGCGGTCAGGGCCAGGCAGATCCCGGAGAAAACGATGGCCAGCCCGAAGATCCGGCGCCGCGACACCTCGCGCGCGACCCGTGGGCCGAACGCCATGCCGAGCCCGAGGCCCACGAAGACGGTGCCGAACAACATGCCGTACGCCGCGTCGCCGCCGCCGAGGCTGCCGACGTAGGTTTTGCCGGCACCAATCACGGCGCCGCCGGCCGCGAAGGCGCCGAGGATGCCGAAGATGATGCCGCGAATCAGTCCGGTGGTGCGGATGAAATGCGCACCCTCGCGCAGCATCGTCCACAGGCCGGGCTGTCGTTCGGACGGGTCCGTCCGGGCGTGCGGACCGGAAATTTCGCGGATGAAGACGACCGTGATGGCACCGACCAGGAACGTGGCGGCGTTGAGGTACAGCGCCAGCCCGACCTGATTCGTACCGAAGAAACCGAACTGGGTGGCCAGCGCCTTCGAGATCAGGGCCAGCAGGCTGAATACGGCCGCCGCGGCGACCGGCGTCAGCCCGTACGTAGTGATCAGGCTCAGCTGGTTGGCGGCCTCGATCTGGTCCTTGCGCACCAGGTTGGGCACCGAGGCGTCCTTGGCCGGATTCCAGAACAGCCCCACGCACTCGATCAGGAACGTCGCCACGTAAAGCACGGTCAACGAATGGGTCAGCGGAATCCACATGAACAGGAAGAACCGCAGCAGGTCGGTGATGATCATCGTGTACCGGCGATCGAACCGGTCGGCGAACGCACCGGCCAGCGGGCCCAGCACCGCGGACGGGATGAGGCGTACCACCAGCACCGCGCCGAGGGCGTAGTTCTGAGCCTGATAGCCGGTGGCCAGCTGGGTTGCCAACGCTGTCGTGGCCAGCAGCCCGAGCCAGTCCCCCAGGCTCGACAAGCCGGTGCAGTACCAGAGGCGGCGAAACGGCGTGTTCTTCAGGACGCCCCGGACAGCGCCTATCCCGGACACCATGGTTGGTGTTTCGGCGGGACCAGGCTCGACGGTGATGACGGCTCCGGGGGACGAATTGGAGGGCTGGACGGGTACGCCGTGGTGGCTGGACGGGTACTCGTGGTGACTGGACGGGTACTCGTGCCGGCTGGACGGCCTCAACAGCCTAACGGGGTAGGCGGCGGGCGGATCAGTGCCGCGCTCACCGCGCTCTCAGCTGCCCGAAAGTCCTACCCAGGCGAGGTCATGACGACGCGGGGGTAGGACTTTCGGGGAGGACTGCGCCAGCGACGAGCAGGGTGCGCAAGGATCGGATCAGGCTGGCGTGTTCGCGCTGACCGAGGGCAGCGACCAGTTCATGCTCCCAAGCCAGCAGCGAGTCCATGGCCGCATCTAGCCGGCGCCGGCCGACCGGACTCAACCGGATCAGGCTTTGCCGGCCATCCGTCGGATGGGAGCGCCTGGTCACGAACTGCCGCCGCTCCAGGCGGTCCAGCCGGTTGGTCATCGTGCCGGACGTCACGTGAGTGGCTTCCATCAGCTGGCCGGGCGTCAACTCGTGCGGGCCGGGGCTGCGGCGAAGGGCGGCTAGCACGTCGAACTCGTGCTGGCCGAGTTCGTATTCGGCGAAGATCGCGGCTCGGCGGTCGGCGGCCAGCTGCGCGATCCGATGGATCCGGCTGAGGATATGCAGGGGCATCAGCACTTGCGGGGTCAGGCTCGTACGGGCATCGAGCCAACCCGCCACGATCTCGTCCACCTCGTCGTCCATGCGCCGATGATATCTCTTGACGTCGAGGTATTATGTCTTGACATCAAGGGATTTCGTCGCGGTCGAAGTCTTCCTTTCGGCATTGGAGTCGCTCATGTCCGACCAACCCCTCCAGTGGGATCCCCGGCAGTACGCCAAGTTCGACACCGAGCGCAGCCGTCCATTCTTCGATCTCGTCGGACAGATCCGAGCCGTGTCCCCGCGCACGGTTGTCGACCTAGGTTGCGGTCCCGGCGAATTGACCGCCACGCTGGCTGATCGATGGACGTCGGCCGAGATCACCGGGCTCGACTCGTCGCCGGACATGCTGACCCAGGCCTGCCACTACGCCGGTGACCGGGTGCGGTTCGCGCAGCAGGCCGCCGAGCAGTTCGACGCCTCCGGGGTTGACGTGCTCGTCAGCAACGCGCTGCTGCAGTGGGTTCCCGGACACCTCGAACTGCTGACCCGCTGGGCCGGTCAGCTGGCGGCGGGCGGCTGGCTCGCCTTCCAGGTACCGACCAATTTCGGTTCGCCGTCGCACACGCTGATGCGCGAATTGGCCGAGAGTCCCACGTGGCGGCCGCAGCTCGGATCGGTCCTGCGGCACGCCGACGCTGTTGCCGAACCGGATCAGTACCTCGATCTGCTCAGTGCGGCCGGGCTGGCTACGACGGCCTGGCAAACGAGCTATCTGCATGTCCTGAGCGGGCCGGACCCCGTGCTCGAATGGGTGCGCGGGACGGGCCTGCGCCCCGTTTTGCAAAAGCTGTCGACAGAGGACGCGCAGGCCTTCACGTCGGAGTACGCCGCCCAGCTACGGCTGGCTTATCCGGCGCGGCCCTACGGGACGGTATTTGCGTTCCTGCGCACGTTTGTCGTCGCTCAGAAGGCGCCCTAACTTGCCGCTTCCGGGCGCCAGATAGTCGCCACGCCACCATTTGGCACCCGGAATCCGGCAGCCGGAGTTAGGCGAAGCGCTTCGTGACCTGCTCTGCGCGGGCGACCAGATCGAGGTCGTGGGCCACGCCGGGCACGTAGAAGATCACGTAATCGGCGCCGGCCGCGAGCACGGCCTCGACCCGATTCGCAATCTCGTCCTCGGTGGCGATGATGGTCTGCTGGGAGAACCGCTCCCAGTCCACGCCGCCCCGGGCCTTTTCGGTGGCGGCCTTGGGATCGTCGCCGGCATCGATCGGGAACACGTTCAGGTTGGTGGACTTGATGATCTGGTCGTAGTCACGCCCAACGGTGTCGCAATGGCCTTTGAGGATCGCGGCTTTCTCTTTGAACACCTGCGGGTTGCCGGCGCCGATGTTGGCTGCGTCGCCGTACTTGGCGACAAGTTTCAGGGTGACCTTCTCGCCACCGCCGCCGATCCACAGCGACGGATGCGGCTTGCGCACACCCTTGGGCTCGTTGATGGGTTTGTCGACCGAGTAGTACTTGCCGGTGTACTGAACCGCATCTTCGGTCCACATCCGGTAGATGATCTCGGTGGCTTCCCGGAAGGCGCCCATCCGGTCCTTGAGTTCCGGCCACTCGTAGCCGTAGGCCTTCCATTCATGCTCATACCAGCCCGCTCCGATGCCGGCGTACAGCCGACCGTGACTGGCCACGTCGACGGTTGAGGCGATCTTGGCGTAGAGCGCGGGATTGCGGTAACCGTTGCAGCCGACCATCTGACCGATGTTGACCCGCTTGGTGTCGCGGGACAGGGCGGCGGTCGTCGTCCAGCATTCGAAGGTGGTCTCGGTGGACGGATCCGGCACGGTATGGAAGTGGTCATAGACCCAGATCGAGTCCCACGAACCTTCATCGGCGGCCTTGGCCACCGCGGTCATCGCCTCCCACTGTTCAACCGGGTCACCGATTCCGACCAGGTCCATTCGCCAGCCTTGCGGTACGAAAATTCCGAAGCGCGTCATGAGCGACATTCTCCGACGGTTGACGCCCCGGGCGGCTAGCGGCGTGGTCCATGCCACACGACGCTCGGCCGACTACTGCAGCACGGGCGCTGGAAGCTCAGCCGGCACTGGCAGCGCTGGCGGGCTCAACCGGCACAACTGGGCGGCGACTGGCGGCGGAAAATCCCAGGAAACGCCACAGGCAGAACGCAATGCTCGTCCCGAACGGGGGTGTCAGGGCGAGCGCGCTCTGCCTGCGGGGTCTCACCGCTCTCGCGGCACGACGCTCTTGTCTATCACCGGTGCCTGGCGAAGTAAACGACAACACGCGTTCGCTTGGTGACGCTGAGCGGATCAAAAAGGTCAGTTGCTTCGGAGGTCCTTGGCCTTGTCCGACGCACTGCCGGCCGCACTGTTAGCCGCACTCGACGCCTTCGAGGCAGCATCACTGGCCGCGGACGACGCCTTGGACGCAGCATCACTGGCCGCGGACGACGCCTTCGACGCAGCATCACTGGCCGCGCTCGACGCCTTCGACGCAGCCTCGCCAGCAGCATCCACGGCCGTCTTCGCCTTTTCCGTCGCCGCTTCACTGAACGACTTCGCCCTGTCCGAAGCCGCGTCACCGGCAGACTTCGCCTTGTCGACCGCGGACTCGATCACCGGCTGTGCCTTCTCGGCGACAACCTCTGATGCGTGCTTGGCCCGATCGCCGACCTCTTCCGCAAATTCTGCTGCCTTGGCCGTTGCCACCGAAGCGATGTCTTTCGCCTTGGCACCGAGATCAGCCTCGCGCACCTGATCGGCGGTGTGGGCGGCAAATTCCTTGACCGCGGCAACCGCCTCGGGGCCATGTTCGCGAACCGCATGCTTGGTCGATTCGTAGCCGCCCGAGACTGCCTGCTTGGTGCCCTTGGCCAGATCCAGCAGAATGCCGATGATCGCACCGACGAAAGCCCCTACAGCCAATCCTCGCCATACGTTTCGCATCGTGGCTCCTCACAAGTATCGCGGTCTCGCATCAGGCGTCAGGCGCCGATACGCCGACCGTCCGTTTTCGCATCGACTCGCTGCTGAGTTCGGATGCCGCTGCCGTCAGCTAAACCCTACCCGGGTCTCACCTTGCTTCGATCGCTTACGCCTGCCCGATGGGCGCCTCGGCGCTGAGCGACCGGTCCTCGAGCCGGCCGGTCACCAGGGTCCGCCCGTCGCGCGACCCCTGCAGTTCGAAGAATCGACTCGACGGACGCAGCGCGGGGCGCGTTTCGATCAGCCGCACATCGCCGGGCAACGGCACCGGTTTGCGGAATTCGCATTCGACGACGAACTGGTCGGGCAGCCGCCCTTCGAAGCAGCTGAGCAGGCGCGCCTGAAGCCACATTCCGTGGGCGATCGCCCGCCGGAATCCGAACAGCCGCGCCGACATCGCGCTGAGGTGGATGGGATTGCGATCGCCGGACACCGCCGCGTACCGGCGGCCGACGTCGGCCGGCACCTGAAACCGGATTCCAACGCCGTGGCGCTCCTGCGGCGAGTTAGGCGGGTCCTGCGGGGAGTTAGGCGGCTCCTGCGGAAAGTTACGGCGTTCTTCGCGCCGGCCGCGGCACAGGTAGGTGCTGGTTTCGGTCCAGACCAAAGCGTCGTCCAGCCGGGCCTCGGTGATGATGTCGACCTGCTGGCCCGACCGGTGCGGACGAAGGTTGGCTGCGTGGACGGCCAGCCTTGGCCGATCGGCCAGGGTCAGCTGCCGATGCTGACTGGTGCGGTTGACCACGTGCACCAGACCCAGCAGCGGAAACGGGAAGTCCGCCTGGGTCATGCGGGCCATGGCCAGCGGGAAACCGAGAACGTGCAGGTAACCCGGCGGCAGCACATCGCTGACCCGAGCCCCGCAGACCCTTTGGTAGGCAGCGAGTCGTGCCTGATCGATGGCCTGGGGTCCAGTGCGTAGCACCAGGTCGGGTGAGAGGGCCGCACGGCCGGATCGAACGCGGGCCAGCGGCAGGCTTCGCACGACACCCTTGGCCATTGACAGCGCAACCGACCGTGGCGCCGACTCGGGTTCCGGTTGGCTCATGCGCCCAGCCAGTTCTGGCCGCATACCCGGACCGTCTGGCCGCTGATGCCGGCCGAACCGGGCCACGCCAGCCAGCCGACCGTCTCGGCTACGTCGACCGGCAGCCCAGCCTGTTGCAGGCTGTTGATCCGGCGAGCGACTTCCCTGGAGGCCAACGGCATCCGGTGCGTCATCGCGGTGTCGATGAAGCCAGGAGCAACCGCGTTAATCGTGATACCTCGTCCGTGGAAAGGCGGCGCCATGGATCGGACCATGCCGATGATGCCCGCCTTCGAGGCGCCGTAATTGGTTTGACCGCGGTTACCCGCTAGCCCCGTGGTCGACGCCAGGCAGATGATTCGGCCGCCCGGCCGCAGCCCATCCGTCCGCAGCAACTCGGCGTTGAACTGCACTTGCGACTGCAGGTTCACCGCCAGCACCGGATCCCAGGACTCGGCTTTCATGTTGGCCATCAGCTTGTCCCGAGTGATGCCAGCGTTGTGCACGACGACGTCCAGACCGCCGAACCGCTCGCCGGCGTATCTGATCAGCGTGCCGGCCGCCGACTCATCGGTGACGTCCAGCTGCAGGGCGGTGCCGTTGATCCGGTTCGCTACCTTCGCCAGGGCTTCGCCGGCCGCCGGCAGATCAGCCGCGATCACCTTTGCTCCGTCCCGGGCCAGTACCTCGGCGATGGCGGCGCCGATGCCGCGGGCCGCGCCGGTGACCACGGCGACCCGGCCAATCAACGGAGTGGCCCAGTCTGCCGGCGCATCGACAGCAACCGCAGCAACGCGCAGGGTCTGACCGTCCACATAAGCCGCCCGGCCGGACAACAGGAAGCGCGCTAGCGATTGCAGTGCGTCCGAGCTGGGCGTCCCCGCGAGCGACACCAGGTTGGCTGTGGCGCCGGCCCGTAGTTCCTTGCCGAGTGATCGGACGATGCCGTCCAGCGCTTGCCGGGCGGCATCCCACCCATGGTCCGTCCCGTCGGGTTCGCGTCCGATGATCAGTACCCGCCCGCTGCTGCTCAGCCGTCGGAGTGAGCCGGCCAGAAACTCCCGGATCGCGGCCAGCCCGGCCACGCCGTCCAACTCGCTGGCGTCATAGACGAGCGCGCCCAGTCGATCGGCCGATGGCGGGTGTTCGCCGCGCGCACCAGCGGCCTCGCCGGTGACCACCTCGGCACCGGCCGCGGTGAGGGCCTGCGCGAGGCCGGTCAACCCGTTGCCGCCGAGCAGCAGCGGGCCGGGAAGGAGGGCATCGCCTGCACGGAACCGCCGCAACAGCGCCGGTCGGGGCAGACCGATCCGAGCGGAAACGGTCCGTCCGATCGAGGTGTTCATCAGGTCGCGGTACTTGTCCGGCGCGCCGCGGCTGGTGCGCTCGCCGTTGCTCATGCCGCCTCGATGATCGCCACGACGCCCTGGCCGCCGGCCGCACAGATCGAGATCAGTCCGCGGCCGGACCCCTTGTCGTGAAGCAGCTTGGCGAGCGTGGCGACGATCCGAGCCCCAGTAGCCGCGAAGGGATGCCCGGTCGCCAGCGACGAGCCGGTGACATTGAGACGGGACCGATCGATGCCCCCGAGTGGTGCCGCCAAGCCGAGACGATCACGACTGAAGTCAGGGTCCTGCCAGGCGGCCAACGTGGCGAGGACCGTGGCCGCGAACGCTTCGTGGATTTCGTAGAAGTCGAAATCCTGAAGCGTCAGTCCATTGCGAGCCAGCAACCTGGGCACCGCGTAGACCGGTGCCATCAGTAAGCCATCCGCCTTCCGATCGCCATGCACGTAGTCAACCGCCGCCGTCTCGGCATCGACGAAACGGGCCAGTATCGGCAGCCGGCGCTCGGCCGCCCACTCTCGCGTACCGAGCAACACGGCCGCGGCGCCATCGGTCAGGGGCGTCGAATTACCCGCCGTCATGGTCGGCTCGCTCTCGCCACGGCCGTAGACCGGCTTGAGTTCGGCCAGTCTCTCGACTGTGGAATCCGGCCGGAGGTTGTTGTCCCGCGTGAGGCCCAGGAACGGCGTCACCAGATCGTCGAAGAATCCTCGTTCGTAGGCGGCAGCGAGATTCTGGTGGCTGGCCGCCGCAAGCTCATCCTGCTGCTGGCGGGTGATGGCCCACTCCCGGGTCGTGACGGCTTGGTGCTCGCCCATGGACAAGCCGGTGCGAAGCTCGGAGTTCGACGGTGTGGCCGGTGCGAGATAGGACGGTCGGATCGACGCCAACGCCTTGAGACGGGCCGGTAGGTTCCGAGCCCGGTTGGCGGCAAGCAAGGCGGTACGCAGCCCCTCGCTGACCGCGATCGGCGCGTCCGAGACGGTGTCGACACCTGCGGCAATGCCCGAGTCGGCTTGACCGACGGCGATCTTGTTCGCCACCAGGATCACCGATTCCAGGCTGGTGCCACAGGCCTGCTGGATGTCGTAGGCGGGCGTCGTCGGCGCCAGCGCGGAGCCCAGTACCGACTCTCGGGTCAGGTTGAAGTCCTGCGAATGTTTGAGCACGGCGCCGGCCACCACCTCACCCAGTCGTTCGCCCTGCAATCCGAAACGGGCAACCAGCCCGTCCAGCGTGGCGGTGAGCATGTCCTGATTCGAGGCCAGCGCGTAGCGGCCGTTGGCGCGCGCGAACGGAATACGATTGCCACCGATGACGACGGCTTCGCGAGTCGGCATCGTTCAGCGCTGCAGCTCGGCCAGCAGGTCCGTACCGATCGGCACGCCCAGACCAGTGCACGCGTCCCAGCCAGGGCGAGCCTCGAAGGCTCCGTTGTTGCCTTGGGTGATGTCGCGGAAACCGGTCACCGAACCAGTGCTCGACAACCCGGCGTACAGCTTCGGCTGAAGCAGGCCAAGCTTTGTGCCCAGCCCTTGGGCGAGCCGGCACACCAACCCCGCCCAGAGCGGTGCCACCGCGCTGGTGCCGCCGATCACGGTTGCCTGCCCGTCGACCAGCACCTGGTAGCCCGTGCGTGGATCGGCATCGGCTGCGACATCAGGTACGCCTCGTCCGGTGCCCGAGGCGGGCGTCGGCGCCGGAACGCCCGCTGATTGTTGCCAATCCGGCAGCGGAAAGGCCGTACTCACACCGCCGCCGGTGGCACCGCCGCCCGAGGACGAGGCCGAGGTGTTGTTGTTCCACACGGTCTCAGAACTGACCGAACCGGAGCTCGGATCAGCGTGCAGGCTGGTACCGCCGCAGGCCAGAACATGTGGGCTGGAAGCGGGAAAGTCCACGTGCGACGCCTGGTCGGTGGCCCGATCCGTACTGCCGTCATCGCCAGCCGCGACGGTAACCGTGACACCGAGCAGAGACGCGTCGGCGAAGGCCTGATCCATCGCGGTCCGCGCCTGCTCCGTCCATTGGTCTTCGCTCTGCCCCCAGCTGATGGACATCGCCGTCGGCGTCGGACTGGCGTGGGCGGCGGTGCTCACCGCGTCCAGGAAGCCGTCATCGGTGTTGGGCGCGAAGTAGACGACCAGATCCGCGGCCGGCGCAATGCCGCCGGCCACCTCGATGTCGAGTAGTACCTCACCGTCGGCACCGGATGGGTCCTGGCCGGGCTGATTTTCGGCGCCGTCCACCCCGACCGCGCGAACCGAAGGCGTCGCCAGACCGAGCCCCCCGAAGTAGGCGTCCAGGTCGGCTGGTCCGAACCCGCCCCCCAACTCGATGATTGCCAGCGTTTGCCCCGATCCGTCGGTGCCTTCGGGCATCTCGTAAACGCGGGCCAGGTCGAGCGGCGTGTAGCTCGTGGTCACCGCATTGGCCTGCGCGATGAGATACCGGGAGCGAGCCTGCGGACGATTGTCCAGCCCCAGCACCGCAACCACTACCGGTTCAAGATCCACCGGCAGCTGCAACGACCCCGAGCGATGACGAACTTCGACGTCGCCGCGGCCGACCACCGGCACCGTCCGCAGATCGAGTTGAGTGCCGAAGAACTTGTTCAGCCGGTCGACCGGAGCCGAGATCCGCATCCGTCGTGAGGCCGGATCAACAGAGAGAACATCGATTCCCGCGGCGGACAGCCCGTCCTGCACGCGCTGAACGTCGGCCGGATCAGCGCCGAACCGTTCCTCGAGTTCGGCGGCGGACAACGGTGCGCCGCTGAGGTCGGCCGGAGTGGGCTCTGCGCGTCTGCGTAAGACCAAAGTGGCTTCGACGCGGGCCTGTGGGTCGAGGGGCCGGGTGGTACCGCGGCTGTCCAACTCGGCGCGGTAGCTGCCTGGCTGCTCGGTGGTGGCGGGGGTGTCATCAGGGGTTGATTCGCTCATGTCTCGATGATGCCCCCGCCCACCGACAAAACTGTTACCAGTAGTGGCGGCGGCCGCCGATTTCGCGGCCCAGGCCGCCGGCAATGGCCAGCACGGCACCGATGATGAGCACGATGATGCCCAGCGTCCACAGGATCGGCACGCTGAACACGAACCCGACGATCAACAGCACGATGCCCAGAATTATCACAGTGATCACTCCCACTTTCGGTTGTCTGCTGCTAACGGTGGTGAAGCGCGAGCGGTGGTACCGGTTTCATGCCGAGCCCTTCGAGGGCGGCCGCGATCGGTGCACTGAGCGCGATCAAACGCACCTCCCTTCCACCGTGTTGGACCCGTTCCCGGGCCGCCGCGACGACCAGTTCCATTCCACGGTGGTCGACTCGCGAGACGCCGTCGAACGCGAGTTCGATGGCGCCCGGCAGCTGCCCCGGACCGGACAGAATGCCGCCGACCGCATCGGCGGAGGCAAGATCCAGCGATCCGGACAGACCCAGCTTCGCTCGCGAACCGTGGACTTCGAGAGTCAGCTGGTAGCCATGGGATTCCACGTCGGACGCCAGCGCGCCGTCCAGCCGCTCGAGCGCGTCTAAATCGGCGGCATCGAAAGCATCAGACGGATTCGGGAAGGGGCCTAGCGCGGTCAAGAGAGCCTCCGGCGTGGGCCTGCTTGGAGCATCGTTGGAGCGTCCAAGCGGGCCCTCGAGCGGTACGGCTGCGTTCTAGCCGTCAGTCAAAGTACCGCAATTTGTGGGGGGAAGTACAGCGCCGCGTACAGTTCGCTTTCCAAATAACGCTTCGCTGAGTAGGTTCGAGATACGGCTCAACCCGCAGCCCGTCTGATCGAGGCGCGCATATTGGTGCGCGACCGTCGTGAGGATCGTCTCGGATCTCTTCCGCGCATGCGGTTACCGATCATCGGGTTTCTCTGCCGTTATCGAACCGCCAGCGAGTGGCGGATGGAATGGCGCCCGGCCGATGTCGATCTCACGGTGAACCTGACGAAGGAGTGAGCCATCGTGGCCGCAACTGCACGCCGTTCCACCGCCAAGGCGCCGACTAAGAGCGCGGTCACCACCGATCCGCCGTTCACGATTCCAGGCATGTCCCAGGGCGACGCCTCGATGCTGATCGAACTGCTGCAGGATCGGCTCAATGCACTCAATGACCTCGCCCTGACGCTGAAGCACGTCCACTGGAACGTCGTCGGACCGAACTTCATCGCCGTGCACACCATGCTCGATCCGCAGGTCGACGCGGTCCGCCTGATGGTCGATGCGGTCGCGGAGCGAATTGCCACCATCGGCGGCAGCCCGGTGGGTACGCCCGGCGCCCTGGTCAAGCAGCGCAGCTGGGACGACTATTCGATCGGTCGCGCGGACGCAATCGAGCACCTCAGCGCACTGGACGTCGTCTACGCCGGTGTCGTCGAGTCGCACCGCAAGGCGATTTCGGACACCGAAGAGCCGGACCCGGTCACGCAGGATCTGCTGATCGGACAGTCTGGCGCGCTGGAACAATTCCAGTGGTTCGTCCGTGCGCACATCGAACAATTGGGCGGCACACTGGCGAACAAGGGCGCCAACACCGAGATGGCGGCAGCGCGCAGAGTCAAGCGATGACGATCCCCCCGGTGCAACCGGGGCCCGCCGTCCCGCCGATCGCACCGGAACCGGCCCCGCCCCCGCTGCCGCCGACGGAACCGCAACCGCCCGTTCCGCAACCGCCCACACCACAACCACCGTCGCCCGAGCCCGCGCCGCCACCGGAGCCGACGCCGACGAACCCGGATCCCGATCCACCGGCGCCGATACCGGATCCGCTACCGCCCGCACCGGCGCCCGACCCAGTGCCGCCAGCGCCTTCCGTGCGCGCCGGCGGATGACGCTGGCGGCCAACGGTTCGATCGATCGGGTTGCCATCGTGGTGCCCGCCCACAACGAGGAAGTCCTGCTGGACGCGTGCCTCCAATCGTTGGATCGTGCCGCGGCTTCAGTGCCGGTGCCGGTGCATGTATGCATCGTGCTCGACAGCTGCACGGACGGTTCGATGGATGTTGTGGCGGCGTTCGCGCCCCGTTGGCTGGCCTCGATCGACGCGCTCGACGTGACCCACCGCAGCGTGGGCGCGTCACGAGCCGCGGGAGCTGATTTCGTGCTCGGGCGCTTCGCCGTGTCAGGATTGTGGCTGGCGAACACCGACGCGGATTCCGAGGTTCCCGTGAATTGGATCGGGCGGCAACTCCTTCATGCCGGCGACGGTGCCCAGGCCGTGGTCGGTACGGTCGTCGTCGAGGACTGGTCGATGCACAGCACCGAGGTACGCCGGACCTACCTGAGTCGATACCGGTTCACGCCTGGTCACCGCCATACCCACGGCGCAAACCTGTCCATGACAGCAGCCGCCTACGTACGCGCCGGCGGCTTCCGCGACCTGCGCACCAGCGAGGACGTTGCGCTGGTCGAATCCCTGCTCGCGGAAGGGCAATCGGTGGTGTGGGCCGCGGATGTGCCGGTCCTGACCAGCGCGCGCCGGATTGGCCGCGCGCCGCACGGATTCGCCGACCACCTGCTCAGCCTCGTTCCGGGCGATCGGTGCGCCGAGCGGATGACATTAGGAGACGCCCCGGCGACGCCCACCGAACGGGCTATCTGATGTCGGATACCGAGACGGTGGCCGCCGGCCTTCCCGGCAGTCGGATCCGGGAACTCATAGCGCGGGGCGCGGACGAGATTCCGCTGCCGGGCCAAGGCGAAACGCTGTCGCGTTGGCAACGCCTGGCCGAGGTGGCCGACGAGGATCTGGGGCTGGTCAAACTCTTCGAAGGTCACACCGACGCACTGGCCATCCTGGCTGAACTGGGCGTGTCGACGAGTGACCCGCTCCCCCGCGCTGAAGGCGACGTGTGGGGGACCTGGGCCGCGGAGCCGCCGTCGGCCCGGCTTCGTGCATCGGGCGACGGCGATCAACTCTTCGTGGACGGCCGAAAAGCATGGTGCTCCGGTGCGGACGTGGTCAGTCATGCTCTCGTCACCGCGTGGGACGCGCAGGGCCGGCAATGCTTGGCCGCAGTGCGAATGGACGAAGCCGGGGTCGAGGTCACCGGCGAGGGCTGGCACGCCGTCGGCATGGGTTCGGTGGCGAGCCCGGACGTGCTGTTCGACCACGTCCGTGCCGTGCCCGTCGGCCGCCCGGGTCAGTACGTGCAGCGGCCGGGTTTCTGGCACGGCGGCTGTGGGATAGCGGCCTGCTGGTACGGAGGGGCCCTGCTCTTCGCCGATGCCGTCGCTCAGCGTTGCGCGGATCGCCCGGACCCACACACCCTCGCCCACCTGGGCGCCATCGATACCGCGATGCTGGGCACCCGCGCGTTACTGGGCGAAGCAGCGGCCTGGATCGACCGCAACCCAACCGCCTCGGCCCAACAATGGGCTTTGCGGGTAAGGGCGTCCACCGAATCGACCGTGACCGAAGTGCTCGAGCGGGCGGGCCGGGTACTCGGTGCCGGACCGCTCTGCCGGGATCCGCGGACCGCACGCCACTTTGCCGATCTGCCGATTTTCCTCCGGCAGAGTCACGCCGAACATGATCTTGCCGCGCTGGGCGAAACACTGGCTGCCGATCCGAGTGCCGCCAGGCAGGCGTGGTCGCTACGAGGTGAAGCACATGACTGAAGACTCCGATCTGGCCGCGACCGCCGACCGTACGGTCGCCGGTGAGGGCACACCGATCGCGGATTGGCAGGCTTGGCCGCCCTGGCGTCAGGCACCGTTGATCGATGTCGACGTACTCGTACCCGAAGGCTGCCGGTTGGTCGTCATCTCCCCCCATCCGGACGACGAGATTCTCGGCAGCGGGGCGTTGCTGCACGACGCGCACCGAGCCGGTCGCGAGGTACTGGTGCTCGCGGTAACCGACGGCGAGGGCAGCCATCCCGGTTCGCGGCAGTGGGCACCGGGCGAGCTGGGTTCGACGCGGGCCTATGAGAGCGAGAAAGCCCTTGCGGTGCTGGGCATTCCGGCCGACCAACTCGTCCGGCTCGGGCTGCCCGACGGCGGCCTAGTCCGCCGTCAAGCCGAGGTCAGCCGGGCGCTGGTCAGCCACATCGACCGGCGGGACGTGGTGGTGACCCCATGGCGTTACGACGGCCACCCGGACCACGAAATCGTTGCCCACGCAGTGTTGGACGTCCTGGACATAACCGCGGCCGCCCACCTCGAAGTGCCGATCTGGGGCCTGCACTGGGCTCGGCCGGAGCAGCGGGTGCTGCCCTGGCATCGCGCCCACCGGCTCCCGTTGGACGCCGAAACTCAGAAGCTCAAAGCGGCGGCGGTGGACTGCTTCGGCAGCCAACTGGCGCCGGACGAAACCACCGGTCGCGACGCCGTGCTGCCGACCTGGGCGCTGGACCGGCTCGTCACAGACTGCGAAGTCTATTTCCGGTGATCCAGGACGACACCCCTGCGGGCCAGGCGGCCGATTCCACCGCCCTGACGCACCGTTCGCCGCTGACCGATCCGGTTGATCTCGCGTACTTTGACGCGCAATACCAGCACCACGAGGATCCGTGGCATATCCGTGACAGCTGGTACGAGACGCGCAAACGGGGGCTGGTGCTGGCCGCGCTCGACCGGCCGTCCTACGCCAACGGCTTCGAGCCGGGCTGTTCGGTGGGCGAGATCACGGCCGCCCTGGCGCCGCGGTGCCGTTCGCTGCTGGCGGTGGACGCCCACGTCTCGGCGGTGGAAACTACGCGTCGCCGGCTCGGCCCGGACACCCACGTCATGGTCGCGCAGGCCGTATTGCCCAACGATTGGTCGGCGGTGGTCGCGCCGTCGGGACCCTTCGATCTGGTCGTCGTCAGCGAGATCGGTTACTTCTTCACACCCGTGGCCTGGCGCGAGTTCTGCTCGTTGCTGTCGGGCGGTCTGACCGCGGACGCGACCGTGCTTGCCTGCCACTGGCGGCCGGATTTCGCCGAGCGCACGATGGCCACCGCCGAGTTGCACGAGATACTCGGCGACGCGTTGGGCCGGCCGGTGCAGTCAACGTTGACCGACGCCGATTTCAGCCTGCAGGTGTGGGCCGGTGCGGGTGCATCGATCGCCGAACGGGACGGCTTGCGGTGATTGGGCTGAGCACGGTCTCGCCCGATGACCGCGGTTGGACGCGAGGGCGCCAGGGCAACGGCTTCCGCTACGTCGACGGGCATCCGTCAAGCTACTGCGCCGGGCGCTGTCCGATACCTGAGGCCGATCCGCTCAACGGCTTGCCGAGATGGATGGCCCCGGGCTCGTTGGCGTAGTGCCCGAACGCCGGAATCTCGCGATAACCGGATGACTCGTACAGCTGAATCGCCTCGGGCTGCTGGTCACCGGTTTCCAGTATCAACCAGTCCATACCGGCCGCACGGGCGGTGGTTTCGAGCTCGGCCAGCAAGGCCCGGGCCACACCGCGGCCCCGGGCTTGCGGCGCGACGTACATCCGCTTGATCTCGGCCGCCGGCCCGGCCCACGCGGTGTCCACCCGCTCGTCACCATGCCGCCGCCAGCCGCCCATGCCAACGGGCTCGGCGCCGTCGTAGGCGAGCAGAAAAGTCCCCGCCGGTTCGGCGAACTCGGCCGGATCCATGGGCGATTCGTCTGGGCCACCGTAGCGACGGACGTATTCGCGCTGCACGTCCGCAGTCAGACGCTGGGCGTCATCGTGGTCGTATCGCACGGTCTGGATTTTGATTTCGGGCACCGGTAGACCCTAGAACGGCACGAGCCGACGAGTCCGGTCAGGCTGCTTCCGGGTCGGGGCGTGGCGGGTCAGTCGCCTCGCGCGGCGAAACGTCGTGATCGGTCTCGCATTCGCGGCCCACGGCGGGCGCGGATCGATGACGAGCGAGGCCGGACCGGGAGCAGTGATAGTCGGCCACGCTGTGGTCGGGATGGATCAGTGGTCGGCATGACGACCGCACGGTCAGCTCCCGGCCGGCGGCACCGGGCCATCAGCAATCAGCGGCACCTTGTCCGAGATCTCGATGACGCCGGTTTCGGCGATCTCGCTCGCGATGGCGCGCAGCTTGACGTGCCGATGTTGACTCGCGCGTCGCATCAGATCGAACGCCTGATGTGCGCTGAGTTTGTGCCGCTCCATGATGATGCCGATGGCAACGCCGATCTCGCGGTTGGTCATCAGACCGAGGGCCAGATTGTCGGCTCGGGCGCAGGCCATCGCGAGCGCGTCGGCGGCGCGCTGCTCGCGGATCAGCGAGGCGGCATGCTGGGCCAGCAGGCGCGCGACCACGCCGTCCTGTTCGGTGGCGTTGCGCGCGAGCCAGCCGAGCTCGAACGTGACCGCATAGGCCGGGTGTTCGCCCACTGCCGGCAGTTCGACGGCCGAACGCCACGCGCCCGGGCTTGGTGCGCTGCCCCGTGGCCATGTCGCAGTAGTCGTCTTTTCGTCCGGCCCGGTCAGCGTGACGGTCACCTGATCGCATACGGCGGGCACGCAGACGCGTTGCAGGCTAGCGAACACAATGGCCGGGTCGGCCGAGGCGACGAGTTGGGTCAGGGCATTGGCGATGTCGGACGCGTTGGCGCCGGTGTCGCGTTGGTGGCCCGGGTAGGTGGACGAGGAAATGCTGGCGAGGCTCATGGCTGTCTCCGAAACCGGGCCCGAGATGCCCGGGCGCCGGCTGATTGCGTTGGCTTGTGTGTTCAACCAAAATTGATGATGCGGCACCTGAAGCGGCTGCACCAGGACCGAAGCTATGCAAAATGGTTCCAACCCTGTGCAGAGATTGTCAGAGCTTCGGCCCGCAACCCATGATGAGGACGTGGACAGCAACCAAGACGGGCCGGGGCCGGACGAGGATGTCCCCCTGGGCGAGGTTCGGCTGTCCGATGTCTCCCGCCTGCTCGGCGTTCCGATGCCGACACTGCGTTCCTGGGAGTTGCGTTACGGCATACCCGCCACCGATCGGGCGCCTGGTCGGCATCGGCGTTACGCAGCCGCGGAGCTGCACGCGCTGCGCCTGATGCGTGACGAGATCGCGCGGGGCATGCGTGCCGGTGCGGCCGCCCATTCGGTCCGAAGCGTGCTCGGATTGACCGGCCGAGCCGCCGAGTTGGTGAGCGGATTCCTCGACGCGGCGATGCGCGGGGACCCCTCGGCCATTCGCGAACAGCTCGACCGTGCGCATCGCGAACTCGGCCTGCCCGCCTGCGTTGATGACGTGTTGTTGCCCGCGATGCGGCAGATCGGATCCTGGTGGCAAGCCGGCCAGTGCGATGTCGAGCAGGAACGGCTGACGACCGAGACGGCCCGAGCCTGGCTGGATCGGGTGGCCGCGGCAGCTCCGCCGAGCACGCACGGCCGCCCGATCGTGCTCGCGTGCGGGCCGACTGACCTGCATACCCTCGGCCTCGAGGCGCTGGCCATGCTGCTGCGACATCAACGCTGGTCCTGCCGGGTACTCGGCGCTCGCGCCTCGGTGGTCGCGCTGGTCACGGCGATCCAGGCCTCCGGAGCAGTCGGGGTCGTCGTCGCTTCGCACCTCAAGACCGGACGGCGGCGGGCGGTGGAATCGATCCACGCCGCCGACGCGCTGGGCGTCCAGGTGTTCTATGCCGGCAATGCCTTTGGGTCTGAGTCGAATCGGCGCCAGGTGCCCGGGCGATACCTGGGCGTACGGGTTCAGGACGCGTGCCGTCTCATAGATGCCGCCCTCACGCCAATCGCGGACGCTTGATCAGCGCGCCTGCCATTTCGGGGGGCGCTTTTCGACGAAAGCCCGCGGTCCTTCGACGGAGTCGGCCGACTTCATCAGCTCGGTCCGCTCCGAGTTGGACAGCCGCCAGGATTCGTCCTCGGCGTGCACGTGCCCACCGACTATCCCGTTGGCAATGCGCTTGCTCGCCTGCACCGAAAGCGGCGCGTTCGCACAGACCCGGTCGGCCAGGTCGAACGCGGCGTCGAGCAGTTCGTGCTGCGCCACGACCCGATTGACCAGCCCGAGTTCCAGAGCGCGGTGGGCGCTGATCGGTTCACCAGTCAGGATCATCTCCATCGCGACCTTCTTCGGTAGCTGGGCGGGCAACCGGAACACCCCGCCCGCAGCGGCCAGAATTCCGCGTTTGACCTCGGGCAAACCGAAGGAAGCCGTGTCGGCGGCAACCACCAGATCCGAGGCCAGCGAGATTTCGGTGCCGCCGCCCAGGGCGAACCCGTTCACCGCCGCGATGGTGGGCTTGCTGATGTGATGGGACACGTAGCCGGCAAATCCCCACCCGGACCGAACCGGATCGTCCGGGTAGCGCTGTTCACCACGCGACACGGCCTTCAGATCGGCTCCGGCGCAGAACGCTTTGTCGCCGGCCCCGGTCACGATGACGATCCAGACGTCACGGTCGTGCTCGGCCGCTTCCAGCGCGTCGCCGAGGGCAATGGACAGCTCCAGGTTGACGGCGTTGCGAACCTCCGGCCGGTTGAGGGTCAGCAGCAGGACGTGTCCGCGGCGTTCGCTCAACACCACCGGGCTGTGCTGCGAGTCCGCTGGGCTGGACGTCATGAAGTTCTCCTTTGTCTAGTGATGCCGGGCGCGATGCGGGGCGCCACCTGGTCGTCAGACGACGATGAGACGCCCCGAATCGGGTCGGTGACGGCGACCTCGAGGACCCCGTCGGCCAGCAGCGATTCGATCTCATCGGGGGTGAGGCCCAGCAGTCGGCCGGCGATTTCGCGGGTCTGCTCACCGGCCAGCGGTGCCGGACGCAGCTCCGGATCGGGCAACCGGTCGAAGCGGGCCGGTGCGCGCTCGGTGGGGAGCATTCCGGCCAGCAAAGGGTGGCTCAGCTCGGTCAGGAAGCGCCGATGCCCGAACTGCGGGTCGCCGCGAAACTCGGGGATGCGCTGCATCATGCCGGCCGGCACGCCCGCCGCCTGGAGCTGCCCGACCAGCTGACGCGGCGCGCGCCGGATGGTCCAAGCCGCCAGCGCCGCGTCCAGTTCCGTGCGGTTCGCGACTCGTCCGATGCCCGTCGCGAACCGGCTGTCGTCGACCAGTTCCGGGCGTCCGATGGCGGTGGCCAGCGCGGCGAAGTCGGCGTCCCCACGGACCGTGACCACCGCCCACTCGTCGTCACCGGCGCACGGAAAGATGCCGCGGGGCGCGTCGCCGGTGATCGTGTTGCCGACCGCAGTGACGCTTCCCGGTCGGACGGATTCGAGCGCAATCTCGGTGCCTAGTTCGGTGAGGATGGTCTCGGCCTGGGCCACGCTGACCTGGCCGCCGCGACGGGTCCGGCGACGCTCGATTAGCTTGGCCAGGACGGCAACAGCGCCGACCCGAGCGGCGACGTGATCGGGGAAGATCGTGGACGCGTCGCTGAAGCTGCCGGCGATATCGGGGTAACGCCACAGATCGGTCAACCCGCATGATGCCCGCACCAGGGGCCCATACCCCATTCGCCTGCTCCACGGGCCGGTCGGGCCGAACGCGCTGGAGTCGGCCATCACGATGCCCGGGTTTCGCTGGACCAATTCCCGGTAGCCCAGGCCGAGCGATTCCAGCGTGCCCGGCTTGAAATTGGACAGCACGACATCGGCGGTTGCCGCGAGCTGACCGAACAATGCCTTGCCCCGCGGATCGCGCAGGTTCAGCCCGATGCTCGTTTTGTTACGGTGGCCAAAGGCGAAACCGGCCGTCATGCCACCCGGCTTCAACGCCTGCCGGCTACCATCGGGAAACGCGGCGTTCTCGACCTTGATCACTTCGGCACCCATGTCGGCCAGCAACCGGCCCAGTTCGGCGCCGACCACGATGACGCCGAGGTCGAGCACCCGCAGTCCGGACAGCGGTCGGCGGATCGCCTCGGAGTGCGCGGGCTGTGCTGCGGGTTCGTTCGTCGATTCCGCAGTGCGCCAGGTGGCCAGTTCGGCCAGCACCTGCGCGGTGTGCTCGCCGACCTCGGGTGCGGCCCGGACGATGCCGGCCCGCCGCCCGTCCACCTCGACCAGTCCGTTCGGTATCCGCACGCGACGGTCGCTGCCGGCGGCCAACGGCAGCTCGACGAACGATCGGCGGTCGGAGAAGTGTTCACTTTCGGCCACCTCGGACAGCGTCAACAGCGCCGCCGTCGGCACGCCATGCTGCTGGCCCTGAGCAATCGCCGCATCCCTGGTGAGATTCGCGAAATGCCTTTCGTAGGCGAGGCGAAGTGCCTCCGACGCCGCGTGCCGGTTCAGCAGCGAGGCGAACGACGGGTCGGCGAAATCGGCGGGTTCGCCTAGCCAGCGGTACATGCCCGCCCACTGCCGAGCGGACAGCACGCAGAGTCGTACCCAGCCGTCTGCGCAGGCGACGATCGGATAGAGGTGGCTGGCGTCCGGTCGGCCGCGCGGCCAGGCCAAGGACGGATCACCACTGGTGGCGCTGCCGCCGATGCCGAATCCTGGGTCCAGTACCTGCGCCGTGGCCTCGTACGCGGAGACGTCGGCATGCGCACCTTCGCCCGTGCGCAGCCGATGGAAGTAGGCCACCAGTGCGACCCACGCGCACTGCAACGCGGTCGACTCGGTAGCCAGCGACCCGGGCGGCAGTAACGGCGGCAGCCCCGGTAGACCGGAGCGGGACAGGACACCGGCCATAGCCAGCAGTACCGGTTCGGTTCCGATCCAGTCCCGGTACGGGCCGGAGTCGCCGAAATCGCTGATGGTGACGACCACCAGGCTGGGCTTGGCGCGTCGCAGACTCTGCGCCGTGACGCCGGCGCTGGCGAGTTCGGCTGCGCGAGCGGGCAGCACGATGATGTCCACGCCGTCGGCCAGTCGGTACAGCGTTTGCTGTCCCGCGTTGCTGGACAGGTCCAACTCGATCGCGCGCTTGTTGGCGTTGTGCGTGAGGTAACGAAGGCTGGTGCCGTCGACCAGGGGTTCACTTCGGCGGGACGGCCCGCCGCCCGGCGGCTCGACCCGGATCACGTCCGCGCCGAGGTCGGCGAGATAGCGAGTTCCCAATTCACCCAGGCCGTCGGTTAAGTCGAGTACCCGCAGTCCGGCCAGTGGGAGTGGCGCATCATCGGGGCAAGCAAGCTGTGCTGCGGTCATCGGGCCTCCGACGGGCGGTGTGTGCTGTGGGCAGTCTGCTGAGAAACATTGCACTACCGGGCACAGTTCACCAGCCCACCCCGGGCCGGGTTCCAGCTGGATCCATCGGCCCAAGCGCCGTGAACCAGGACGATCGCGGACTTCGGCATCTTCGCTGCTGATGCGGACGACAATCGGTAGCTGAGTCGGCCTCAGAATACGGGCGATCGGTCACGGCGAACATCGTCGAGGCTGCCGCAGCTCCCGTGGTGCGGGGTCCGCCGTCCGTCTGAGAGAATGTCCGTCTGAGGGACGCGGGTCGGGTTCTCCTTGGGGACTCCGATTTTTTTGTGCGTCCTCCGGGCCTCTAGCTCAATGGCAGAGCTGCGGACTTTTAATCCGTAGGTTGTCGGTTCGAGTCCGACGGGGCCCACCAAGTTCGATCCCAGTGATCACGGGGTCTCCAATTCGAAAAGCGAATCATTGCCGGTTACCCGACCAGCCGAATGGCCGGAAATGTCCGCGCGTCCCCCCGAAAGGACCGCACCAGCCGCCCGACCAGGCCCATCCGGACCGTCCTGCGCAGGCGTCGCTATAGGGACGCCTGCGTAGGACTGTCCGGTAGAAAAGCGTGGTGCGCGTGGTCAACCGAGACCGAAAACGCGCCGTATCCGGTGGTCGTCCACCCACGCCGTGACCCGATCGGGACGATAGTCCGCGGTGACCGGTGCGTCCTCCTTGTAGATGCAGCGCAGGGTTCCGCCCGCCTCGGTCACCGCCTGCCGAGCTTCATCCTCGGACAATCCAACGAGTGACGTCAGGTCCAGGGCGCCGAGCGACCCGGGCATCTCTGTGCTCATCCCTTCATGGTGCGCGTCTTCAGAGGAGCGTGATCGGTAGCACCGTCTCGACGGCCTGCCCGGCACCGTCGCGTTCAACGAAATAGGCCCGGGCGTCGTCCTTCTCGGCGAACGCTCCGACCATGTTTTCACCGCGGTACAGCAGCCCCGCTCCGTCGTCCGTGGCGTAGCCGCCCGGCAGTTCACCGCGGGCAATCAAGGATTGGAACAGCGGCCGGCGCCGTTCCTCGGAGTCGTAATGCACCGCGTTGGAATAGGGAAGGAATGCCAACCCGTCATTGACCATTCGCAGTTCGGGCCCGAAAGAATCCGTCGTGCCGCCGGCATGCCAGCAGATCGATCCGGCCGATACTCCGGTCAGCACGACGCCCGCCTGCCACGCCTGTCGCAAAGGGACTTCCAAGGAATGCAAACGCCACATTGCCAGTAATCCGGCTACGCTGCCGCCAAACACCCAGATGACGTCCTGACTCAACAGGTGTTCATCGACGTCCTCGATATTCGGCATCGGAAAGAGCGCTAGATGGCTGGCGTGCCAGCCCGCCAACTGTGCCGCGTCATAGAACGAACGGATCAGTGACGAGTCATCGCCCATTGCCGTGGCCAGAAAGCACACCCGAGGCGATCGACCGGTCACCCCGGACAGATCGACGGCATAGGACGTCAGGGGCCCAGTTTGCCAGCGGGTACGAACCCCCGGCACCAAGCCACCGGAAGTGGCGAGAATCGTCGGTTCGTCGGCAGGCACACCCGCATTATGGATCAACCGGCTCGGGTTGGCCGCGGCGGATCCAGCACCGCCGCGGCCCAAGGGAGTACCCGAGCGTTTACTGACCGCCCGGCGGCAGATCCGCCGGCGCCAATGGCTGACCCAACATTGCGTTGGTCATGTCGTAGAAGGCACCATCCTTGAACGGTGTCAGCTTGCCGTTGTGGACGATATCGAAGGTCGCCGTCCGGTTGTAGTCATTGGCAAACGGCGCGCCCAAACCTGTGAATGGCTTGGTGAAGTCGACATCGGCCGACATTCCGTTCATCTTCACGGTGGCCTTCTGCGCCGTGGCCAAGAAGGTCGCGGCGGTGAGTGGCCCGGTCATACCTTCGACGATCTGCTGGAATGCGACGTAGGCCGCCCAGGTCCCGAGCCCACCGAGGCTGTTGTAGTCCTGATCGCTGGGCGCCTTGTACTGGGAAATGGCCGCGCGGTAGTCGTTCCACACCGGCAGGGACAGATCCGAATACGCACCGATGATGACGGCACCCTCGGTTGCTTCGGCGAAGGGCTTAACGACCTTGCCGTCGAGGTTGCCCTGCGGGCCGTACAGCCGTTGGGTGCCACCGGAGGAAGCGAAAGCCGACAAGAAAGGCGGGAAGTTGGCCTCACCGATACTGGCCATGATGCAGTCCGTGCCGTCGGTCGCTTGCGCTACCTGGGCCGAATAGTCCTGCGCCGTAAGGGGTATCAGCACCGTTGATTTCAGTCGATCGCTGGCGTTCATCGATTTGAGGGCGTTCTTGACGATCGTTATGCCGAATTGAGTGGCCGCACCGGCGTCGAGTACCACCAGGGAGATGTGTTTACAGCCGTCCTGAACCGCCTTGACCGCAAACGCGGCGATAGTGCCGCCGCTACCGATCTGCTGAACGATCGGGCTGGTCAGTTCGATGGCGGAGGCAGCACAGCAAATCCCGAACCACGAAATGTTCGAGGCCGCCAATTCCGGAACGATCGACGCGCCGTTGAACGTGAACGATCCGATCACCGCAACGGACTTGTTCGCGACGGCCTGCCGCCCGCAGGCCGCGATCTTGTTCGGGTCGCCCTGCTCATCACAGGTAGTCACCTTCAGCGGGCGATGCGCAACACCACCATGGGCGTTTATCCACGACTCGTAAAGCTTCGCGGTCGTGAGGATATTGGCGTAGTTCGGGCCGGTGTAGTTGACCGACGCGATGGTCATAACGTTGATCGGATCGCCCGAAGGTGGGGCTCCGGTATAGGCCGAAGCGCTACCGCTGCCGCCGGGCACTACGACGTCGCCGGTCTTCGTACCCGACCCGCCGCCACAGGCGGCCAAGACCAAGGCTACGGCGATGGCTGCCGCAATGACGCCTCGTGTTCGGCGCCGGTGGGAAAATACGCGATTGTTCATAAACTCTCCAGCTGCTCGGCAGAGACGAAGCGAACTATGGACGCTAAGAACAAAAATCCGCCGCCCGTCGAACTCGGGCGGCCGTGTAACGCGGGACTATGCCACAACAATCGTGATCATGGCCACACTCTCGGCGGAAACGAATTGGTATCGAGCTGGAAACATCGCCGCGCTGAGACGGTATGAAGTCGGCTAAATCGCCGCTTCAGCCGTGCGGTGAATGGCGCTCGGAAATTATCGTGAAACGCAATGGTTTCAAGCGTGTGCGGCGATCGGTGCGCTGCGCGACCCACACTGACCCACACAACGGAACGCGCCGCACCCTATGTCAAGGCACCGGGTGCGGCGCGTTAAACCCGTTCGCGATCCCCCCAGAGGAAGTGACGCCAACGCTTTAGAAATTAACAACAGTGTTGAACTTTTGACCACTGCTGTGATGCGTCGCATGCTCAGGGGGCCCAAACCAGGCGGCCGCGCGCAGACACCCGGACGCGGGCAGCTCCAGCCGAACGAGGATTCCCGTGAACACTCCCAAGAACAATTCCGCAAACAAGGTGCGCGGCGTCCTTTTCGACGTCGACGGAACGTTGGTGGACAGCACATTCATCCACACCCTGTGCTGGTGGCAGTCCTTCCGGCAGTTCGACCAGATTGCCCCGATGGCCGTAATCCATCGCGCGATCGGCATGGGCGGATCGCGGCTGGTCGAACACCTCCTCGGTGCCGATCACCCGTCCGCCGACGAACTGACGGCGGCCCATGACGCGCTGTATTCCGCCTACTGGACCCGGCTGGTTCCGTCGGCCGGCGCCCGCGCGTTGTTGCGGGCATGCAAGGCCGCCGGGCTGATCACCGTGCTGGCGTCCTCGGCGGCGCAGCGCGAGGTCGAGGTCCTACTCGAGGTGCTGGACGAGTCGTCCAGCATCGACCACGTGACCAGCTCCAGTGATGCCGACAGCAGCAAGCCCGACCCGGACATCGTCGAGGTGGCTCTGACCAAGGCCGGGCTGGCCCCGGACGAAGCGGTCTTCGTGGGCGACGCGGTCTGGGACGTCGAGGCTGCCGCCCGCGCCGGCGTGCCCTGCATCGGACTCGAGTGCGGTGGCACCAGCGAGCTGGAGCTCAGCCGAGCCGGCGCCGTGGCCACCTACCGGGATCCCGCCGCGCTGCTCGAGTCTTTCGATCGCAGCCTGCTCGGCCGTCCGCGGAGCTGATGGTCATCGCGGCGTTGATCAGCGCCGGCCGGCTCAGCGCCTGCGCAAGGTTGCCAGTCTGCGAAGCGCCGCCGGTCAGACGGCAGGGCGGCGGGTGGGCCACTCGGGTAGCGATCCGGTGAGCACCACATCGTCGGCCACGTTGCGAAGTTTGTCGTGCCGGTGCTGGGAGGCCGTCCGCAACAGGTCGAACGCGCGTGCCTCGGTCACCCGGTACTCGGCCATCAGAATGCCCATCGCCACGCCGATCTTCCGATTGGTCTGGATCGCCAGTTGCAGGTTCGCGACCTTGTCCATCGTGGTGGCGGCATCCACGCTGATCGCCGCGTGCTGGGCGAAGACTGCTCCGATGTCGACCATCTCGTCGGTAAAGTAGTTGGGCTTGGTCGAGGACAGTACTAACGCACCGACGTTGCGGTCACCCAGATCGAGCGAGTAGCCCACCGCGGAGAGCAGCAGTTTCTCGGTCTGGCTGATCACGAACGCGCGGTACGCGGGCCAGCGGTGGTCCGTCCGGATGTCGTCGACCCGGATGGTGACATGCGTGTGCAGGCAGGACCAGGCCACGCCTTCTCGGACGCGGTTGATCAAGCTGCTGAACTCGCGGGCCAGCGCATCGTCGTTGGCCGCCAGCATCTTCGCCGCACCGGCATCGGTGAGCGTCCAGACGGCCGTGGAGTCACAGTCGAGGACACTCTTGGCCAGCTCGACCACGCGCAGGGTGGTGGCCTGGGCGTCTTTCTGGTCCGCGAGCTCATTGGCAATCCGCGCGAACAATCGCGCGCTGTCACCAGCGGTCGGCGCAGTCATGTCCGGCACCTCTTTCACTATGTCGGTGGCCGCTGCTGGACCGAGCCGAATCCTAAACACCGGAAGCCAAATTCCGTAGTGCGGCCCGAAAACGTGTGAGCGCGTCCGAAACTACGCTTTTTCGGGCGCACTATTGCCTCGCCCGGCAGCGGGACCCCGGTAGGACTGGCGCAATGCGGGCACGATGGGGCAATGAGCCACCGCCGTGCCGTCGATGACCTCGGCACATCCGTTGCCTTGCCGGGCCGGGCGGAACGGATCGTTTCGCTGGTCCCGTCCCTGACCGAAGCGATCGTGACCTCGGCGGGCGAGGCGCTGGTTGCCGCGACGCAATGGTGCACCCATCCGGCTGATCTGCCGGTGGAACGCGTGCGCGGAACCAAGAATCCGGACGTCGCTCGGATCATCGCCATGCGGCCCGACCTCGTCGTCTGCAACCAGGAAGAAAACCGCGAACTCGACGTCACCCGGCTGCGGGCGGCCGGCGTCGCGGTCTGGGTGACCCGAATCGAGACGCTCGACGAGGCCTTCGAATCAATGACGAGGCTGTTCACGATCGCGATGGGTCGGCCGCGACCGGCCTGGCTGGCGGTCGCCGAAGCCGCGTGGTCGGTACCGTCGATCAGCCCACGGCGCAGCGTCGCCGTCCCGATCTGGCGCGATCCCTGGATGGTGGTGGGCAGTCGGACCTTCACGTCCGATCTGTTGGGGCGCCTCGGTGCAGACAACGTGTACGGCTCCGCGGCCGAGCGCTACCCGCACGTGACGATCGAGCAGATCCTCGATCGGAATCCGGACCTCATCGTGTTGCCCGACGAGCCGTACACGTTCCATGCCGGTGACGGCCCCGAGGCATTCCCAGGCCGGGAATGCCTGCTCGTCAGTGGACGCGACCTGACCTGGTACGGGCCGTCGCTGGTCTCGGCCCGAGCAGAGCTGAACCGCCTGCTGGACCGCTGAGGGCGACCGGGTGAACGCTCGACGTCACATCGGGCAACACCACTTGCTTACCTGTGCTTACTAGGTCGTCCTAGTGTTTAATGGTTTTACTAGGAAGACCTAGTAAATGTGCGAACCGGGTCGTAGGAGCTGTCATGGACGAAATCTACGTACCCCAGCACCCGTTCCGCGTTCTGACCGCGGCCGCATTGTTCGACGGCCACGATGCCGCGATCAACATCATGCGCCGGATCTTGCAGTCCCAGGGCGCCGAAGTCATCCATCTCGGGCACAACCGCTCGGTCGACGAGATCGTCACGGCCGCCATCCAGGAGGACGTGCAGGCCGTCGCCATCAGCTCGTACCAGGGCGGCCACGTCGAATTCTTCGAGTACCTCGTCCGGCTGCTGGCCGAGCGCGGCGCCCCGGACATCAAGGTCTTCGGTGGTGGCGGCGGCACGATCGTCCCGGCCGAGATCGACTACCTGCACTCGGTCGGCGTCAGCCGGCTGTTCTCCCCCCAGGACGGCCAGCGGCTCGGTCTGGCTCGCATGGTCAACACGATCATCTCCGACAGCGACCGGCCGCTGCCCGCCGCCGATCCACGGTTGGCCGAACGCCTGCACACCGGTGAATCCGGCGCCCTGGCCCGGACGATCTCGCTGCTCGAACAGGACGAACTGGCACCCGTCACCCGCGCCCAACTGCGCGCGACCGGCGGCGCGGGCGTGGTCCTGGGGGTCACCGGCACCGGCGGCTCAGGCAAGTCCTCGCTCACCGACGAGCTCATCCGGCGATTCCGGATCGACCTGCAGGACAAAGTCCGGATCGCCGTACTGGCCGTCGACCCGACCCGGCGCAAGGGTGGCGGCGCGCTGCTCGGCGACCGGATCCGGATGAACAGCCTGGGCGATGACCGGGTCTACTTCCGCTCGCTGGCCACCCGCGGCAGCGGTAACGAGGTGCCCCCCGCGCTGCCCGACGCCATCCTGGCCTGCCAGGCCGCCGGCTTCGACCTGGTGATCGTCGAGACGCCGGGCATCGGGCAGGGCGACTCCGCGATCGTCAATCTGGTCGACTGCTCGCTGTACGTGATGACGGCGGAATTCGGCGCCGCCTCGCAGCTGGAGAAGATCGACATGCTCGACTTCGCCGACGTGGTGGCCATCAACAAGTACGAGCGCCGCGGCTCGGAGGACGCCCGCCGTGATGTGGCCCGCCAGCTGGTACGCAACCGCGAGGCGTTCGGCCAGAGCTGGGAAGAGATGCCGGTCTTCGGCACCAGCGCGGCCAGCTTCAATGATGACGGGGTGACCGCGCTTTACCAGCACGTACGCGACGCCCTGAAGACCCACGGACTGCCGGTGGTCGACCCGATCCTGCCCGCCGTGACCGGGCACGCCTCGACCGGTTCGGCCAGCCCGCTGCCGGCCCAGCGGGTGCGCTACCTGGCCGAGATCGCCGAAGCCATCCGCGGCTATCACGCCGAAACCGCCGAGCAGATCACCCTGGTACGCCAGCGGCAGGCCATCGAGACGGTACGTGAGCTGGCCGATCTGAGTGCGGACCAGCGCCTGGCGATGGCCGGTGCGCTGCAACCGGCAACCGAGCGGGTATCGACGGCGCTCAGTCCGGCCACCGTCCAGGCGCTGGCCGAGTGGCCCAAAGTGGTCGAGCAATACGCCGGCGACGAGCTGGTCGTTAGCGTACGGGGCCGCGACGTGCACACGCCGCTGACCCGAACGACGCTGTCCGGCAACCAGGTGCGCCGGGTGGCCGTCCCGAGGTTCGGCGACGACGGCGAGCTGCTGAAGTTCCTGCGTAATGAGAACCTGCCGGGCTTTTTCCCTTACACCGCAGGGGTTTTCCCGTTCAAGCGGGACGGCGAAGACCCGGCCCGGATGTTTGCCGGCGAGGGCGATGCGTTCCGGACCAACCGCCGATTCCACCTGCTGTCCGAGGATCAGCCCGCTACCCGGTTGTCGACGGCGTTCGATTCGGTGACGTTGTACGGGCAGGACCCGGGCGAGCGGCCGGACATCTACGGCAAGGTTGGCACGTCCGGGGTATCGATCGCCACGCTCGAGGACATGAAGGTGCTCTACTCAGGATTCGACCTGTGCGCGCCGAACACCTCGGTGTCGATGACGATCAACGGTCCGGCTCCGACCATCCTGGCTTTCTTCCTCAATACCGCGATCGATCAGCAGTTGGACGCCTTCACCACCGCCAATGGCCGGCCGCCCTCCGAGGCTGAAGCCGCCGACCTGCGAGCCCGGGCGCTGGCCACCGTGCGCGGGACGGTTCAGGCCGACATCCTCAAAGAGGACCAGGGTCAGAACACCTGCATCTTCTCCACCGATTTCTCGCTGCGGATGATGGCCGACATCCAGGACTGGTTCATCAGCAACAAGGTGCGCAACTTCTATTCGGTCTCCATTTCCGGGTATCACATCGCCGAAGCCGGGGCGAACCCGATCAGCCAGCTCGCCTTTACGCTGGCCAACGGATTCACCTACGTCGAGAGCTACCTCGGTCGTGGCATGGACATCGACGACTTCGCGCCGAACCTGTCGTTCTTCTTTTCCAACGGTATGGACGCCGAGTACACGGTGCTGGGCCGGGTCGCCCGCCGCATCTGGGCCATCGCCATGCGCGATCGTTACGGGGCCAACGAGCGTTCCCAGAAACTCAAGTACCACGTCCAAACCTCGGGCCGGTCGTTGCACGCTCAGGAGATGGCGTTCAACGACATCCGCACCACGTTGCAAGCGCTGAATGCCTTGTACGACAACGCAAACAGCCTGCACACCAACGCTTACGACGAAGCCGTGACGACCCCGTCAGCCGAATCGGTACGCCGCGCGCTGGCCATCCAGCTCGTCATCAACAAGGAATGGGGATTGTCGGCGAACGAGAATCCGCTGCAAGGTTCTTACATCGTCGACGAGCTGACCGAGCTGGTCGAAGCGGCCGTACTGACCGAATTCGATCGGATCACCGAACGCGGCGGTGTGCTGGGCGCGATGGAAACCGGCTATCAACGGGGCCGGATCCAGGACGAGTCGATGCTGTACGAGCACCGCAAACATGACGGCAGCCTGCCCCTCATCGGCGTCAACACCTTCCTCGCCCCGCACAGCGACGCCGCCCCGGCCGAACTCGAACTGGCCCGCGGCACCGAAAGCGAGAAGCAGTCACAGCTCAGTCGCCTGCACGCGTTCCAGGACGATCACCGCCAGCAGGCCGAGCAGGCCCTGGATCGGCTCCGCCAGGTCGCCTCGACCACCAACGAGAATGTTTTCGCGGTGCTGATGGACGCGGCCCGGGTCTGCTCGTTGCAGCAGGTCACCGAGGCCTTCTTCGAGGTCGGCGGCCAGTACCGGCGCAACGTCTGAGCTAGCGAGGGGCCATTCGGATCGCGCCGTCCAGCCGGATGGTTTCGCCGTTCAGCATCGGGTTGGCGATGATGTGGCTGACCAAGGCGGCATATTCGCTCGGGTCACCGAGCCGGGACGGATGTGGCACCTGGCGGCCAAGTGATTCCTGGGCGTCCTCGGGCAGCCCGGCGAGCAACGGAGTCTTGAACAAGCCCGGCGCGATCGTCATCACCCGGATGGCGAGCGAGGCCAGATCCCGCGCGATCGGCAAGGTCATTCCGACGATGCCACCCTTGGACGCCGAGTACGCGGCCTGCCCGATCTGACCGTCGAACGCCGCCACCGACGCCGTGTTCACGATGACGCCGCGTTCCTCGCCCACCAGCTCGTTCTCGGCGATGCTGGCCGCGGCCAACCGGATCACGTTGAACGTGCCGATCAGGTTTATGCCGATGACGCGGGAGAAATCGGCCAGCGGGAATGGCCCGTTCCTACCCACGGTCTTGATCGCGTTGGCGATGCCGGCGCAGTTGATGACCACGCGCAAGGGGGCGGCCTGACCGGCCGCCTCCACCGCCGTGGCCACCTGCCCTTCGTCGGTCACATCGGTGGCGATGAACGACACCCGGCCGGCTGCGGTGGCCGCGACTTCGGCCCCGGCCGAGGACGGCAAGTCCGCGATGGTGACGTAGGCGCCTTGCGCGGCCAGCGCATCAACCGCGGCTCGACCGAGGCCGGACGCCCCGCCGGTGACCAACACACCGCATTCGTTCACCTGCATGACTCGCGCTCCTCTACTCCTAGCACTGCTAGCCCGGCTGATCCCAGACTGCCAGCAGGGTACGCAGCGCGGTCACCAGCGCCAGTGGCTGGTCGAGCATGATCGCGTGACCGGCCTCGGGCATCTCGATGACCGTAGCGGGACGGCTCAGCGCCTGATCGATCGCGGCCTGCATCTCGGCGCTGATCATGCCGCGTTCGGCTCGCAGCATCGCCAGCCGGATGTCGATGTCGCCCAGCGACGTCAGCGACAACCGCGTTCGGTTGAAGATTCGCGGATCGAACTTCCAGGTCCAGCCACCGTCGATGTGTCGGATCGAATTGTCGGCAACGTAATTTGCGATGTAGGGCAACATCGGCTGCGCCGGGATCGGACGGAACCGGGCGAGCAACTCCTCGCGGGTTCGATAAAGCTTCAGCGGGCCGAACGCCTTGTGCGTAGCCGCGGCCTCGTCCTCAGGCAGCCGCGTCCGCACCGGCGAATCGACGGTGATGACCCCGGCCAGTCCGTTGCCAGCACGGGAGGCGGCCTGCAACGCGACGAACCCGCCCATGCTGTGCCCGATGACAATCGGCGGCGCCGCGCACCGTTCGCCGGCCAGCGCGATCACCTCGTCAGCCCACAGATCCAGGCTGTACTGCTCACGCCGGCCGCTGTCGCCGTGCCCGGTCAGGTCAGCGGCGACAACGACCCGGCGGCCGTGGGTCAGCAGCGGAGCGATGTGATCCCACCAGCGGGCGTGCGCACCGCCGCCATGCAAGAGGATGACGGGCGCCTTGCCCGCGACGGGTTCGGCAGCATCGTGCGCCGGAACGTCGCCGGTCGAGACATCGGCCCACGCGCGGTAACGCATGGGCACTCCGGCGACGACGATCTCGTCCACCACCGGTTCGGTGGCGACGGCAGCCGCAAACCACTCCGGAACGTAAGCCGGGTCTGACGTCGAGTTTTCGTCGATGCCGGCGCCCGCCGGCGACGAGAGGGTCGAATGTCGCGATTCCATCCGTCGAGTATCGCCAACACCGCACAGCCTGCCCCCGGAACATGCCGGGTTTCACAGCTCGGCCGCCCGGCGGATCAGTGCGCGGGGCCGGAGTCCTCGGACAGCAGGCTGATGCGGACCATCTCTTTCGGGATGTGGGTCAATCCCACCGACGTAGCCGAGGCGATGCCGTCCACCGGCTATCAACTCGTTCCGGAGCTGGCGTACTTCTTCGTCCGCAGCCCAGTCTCACACTCCCCTGACAAGGTGATCTACCGCTTCGGGCTGGCGAACTCCCTGGCACTCCGGCTCTTGGAGGATGGAACGCCTGAGTGGCAAAGTAGGGGCATGGCGACGAACAAGCAGCGGTACATGGACTGGGATGAGGCACCGGACGACGGCAACCATGTTGTCGATGACGGGACCTTCGAGCAGAGTGTCGTCGCCATGCCTACGCCGCACTCGGTGGACAGATGGCACGCCGTTTGGTCTACCGACGCCAACAATGGGTTTGAAGAGTTCGAGGGCAGCAAGGACGAGGTAGTGACCTGGTCAATCGGCCGCTGCAAGGTCGCGTGGATCTGGTCCGACGAGAAGCAGGACGTGGAGCGACGCTAGGCGGTTCGCACGCGGAACACGAACTGGTCCTTCAGATGGATCGTCATGACGGCGTACCGCTCCATTTCGCAGGCGTCGTCCATCTCCTTCACCGGCTCATCGAGTGGGTTGTCGTTCTTGTCGAGCTTCCAGCTGTGGTTTTCCTTCTCCCAAGGAGTACGCGGACGAACTGGGTCGTTCGGTGCGGATCGATTCCTACCAGGACGGCGTCCGCGCGCTGCTCGCCGGGATGGCGCGGTAACCGGCCACGGCGTCAGGTCGTCGCCACCGCGTCCAGCTCGGCCGACAGTCGCTGCACGTCGGCCGCGCTCTTGTCGCGGTCGGCGGTGGCCGCATCGAGTTCGGTACTCAGCTGGCGGACGTAGCGATCGCGCTGGTCCAATGTGCGTTGCGCGCGGGCCAGCGATCGGGTCAGTTCGCGCGTCCGGACCGCTGCTTCCTGGGCGGCCTTGCGTGCCGCGGCTTCGGCGGCCTCGGCGGCTTCGGCCGCTTCCCGCGCGGCGGCGGCCTCCCATTCGCTCTCGGCGTCCTGCTTAGCGGCCTTTTCGTCGGCCGGGTCGACGTCGCGACCGGATTCGGGCTTGGCCCGGGCGCCCGAACGCTTCCGCTCCGCGGTCCGAGCAGCCCGCCGTTCGCGGGCCGGCGCCAGCGCGAACACGGCGCTGGCATCGTCGGCGTCCGTCTCGAGGTCACCGAAGCCGGAGTAGCTCAGCCCGGTGGACAACCGTCCGTCGGTCACCTGCTCTGCAGCATCGGCGTCCGCCAGCACGGCTTCCAAGGACTGCTGGAATCCCCGGATGACGTCAGCCGTCAGCTCTCGTCCGGCCAGCGACTGGCCGAGCTTGGTCAGCTCAGCGAGCATTCCCTGTCGCTGCTTGGACAACTCGCGCATCCGCTTGCCGTCCAGCGAACGCTGGGCCGCGCGGAATTGCCGGCCCAAGTCCACCAGCTCGCGGACCGCATCCGGCTGCTGTCGGCTGAGCGAATTGACCAGCCACGCGACCACGGTCGGGCGGCGCAGCTTGCCGATGCTGGCCGCCAACGAGCGATCGCCGGACGCCCGGGCCTGCGTCATCGCATCGGTCCTTAGTGCGACAAACTCCTCAGGTGGGGCGGCATAAAGCTGGTCGGCCACCTCGTCGAGTTCCGCCACCAGACCTCCCGATGCCGTCGGACGTGCCCGGCCGCCGCTTGCCACGCCCGGCTTGGGTCCGCTGGCACGCAGTCTAGGTCGTGGCCGCAGCACCTAGGCACCGGTCGTGGACGCCGAACTCGAGCCGTCAGAACTGACCCGAAGTGCCCGATGAGGCATACCATCTGCCCTCATGAAGAAGCCGCTGAGCCTGGCCGCTGTCCGTGCCCACTGGGAATCCGAGGGGGCCAAGGACGCGATGTGGGGCGTACTCACCGATCCGGATCGGGCGCCGGACGGCTGGGATCCGGACGCGTTCTTCCGTACCGGCGAGGAGGACATCGCCCTTATCTACCAGCAGGCACAGGCGGTGGGCCTCGACCTGACACCCGGGAACGCCCTCGATTTCGGCTCCGGGGCGGGCCGGTTGAGCCAGGCCCTGGCGGCGCGAAACACGACGGTGACGGGCGTCGACGTCGCGACGAGTATGGCCAGCGAGGCGACGCAGCGGGCCGCTGAGCGTGGCGTGGACAACGTGACGTTCGTGGTGAACGTCGAGCCGCGATTGCCGTTCGCCGACGGCCAGTTCGACCTGGCCCTCACCCTGATCGTGCTGCAGCATCTGCCCCCGAAAGTTGCCCGACAGTTCATCGGCGAGTTAGTCCGCGTTGTCCGACCGGGTGGCACCGTGATCTTCCAGTTGCCGAGCCATGTCGAAGCCGGCGATCCGGCCGCCTCGTTGCAGCAGCGGGCCCTGAGCGTGACGCCGGACCTGGTGGGCGACCAGATCCGCAGCGTCCGGATCAACCGGTCGGGGGTCCGGAATCATTCGATGCATGGCGCCCGGCCGGCGCGCGTGCTGAACCTGGTCGAGCAAGCGGGCGGCGATGTGGTGGCCATCATCAAGGATGAGTACGCAGGCAAGACCTGGCGCAGCTACCGGTACTTCATCCGCAAGTTGGGCTGAGTCCTTGCCGTACGCTGAACGCACTGTGGTGACGGGGGTATCTGTCGTCTGGTGATCGGAGTGCAAGGTGGCGGTTCGTAGGATTCTGGTAACCGGCGGAGCGGGATTCATCGGCTCGCATCTCGTGCGCCGATTGCTCAGGGAGGGCAATGACGTCCTGGTCGTCGACAACTTCTACTCCGGCATGAGGTCGAACATCGTCGACCTCATGGGCGACCCGCATTTCGAGCTGCTGCGGCACGACGTCACGTTCCCGCTGTACGTCGAGGTGGACGAGATCTATCACCTGGCGTGCCCGGCGTCACCGATCTTCTACCAACGCGATCCCGTGCAGACCACCAAGACCTCGGTCGTCGGTTCGATCAACATGTTGGGTTTGGCCAAGCGGGTAAAGGCGAAAATCCTGCTCGCCTCGACGTCGGAGGTGTACGGCGACCCCCAGGTCCATCCGCAGACCGAGGACTACTGGGGCCACGTCAACCCGATCGGGCCGCGTTCCTGCTACGACGAGGGCAAGCGCTGTGCGGAAACGCTCTTCTTCGACTACTACCGCCAGCACAGCCTGCCGATCAAGGTCGCTCGGATCTTCAATACGTACGGGCCCAACATGCGCCCCGATGATGGCCGCGTCGTTTCGAACTTCATTGTTCAGGCGCTGAATCAAGAACCGATCACGCTCTACGGTGACGGTCGGCAGACCAGATCGTTCTGCTACGTCGATGATCTGGTCGACGGCCTGATCCGGCTGATGAATTCACCCAAGGACGTTACCGGTCCGATAAACATTGGTAACCCCGAGGAATTCAACATGATCGAACTCGCCGAGAAGATCGTCGGAAAGGTCGGCGGTGACAGCTCGATTGAATATCGCCCGCTCCCGCAGGACGATCCGACCCAGCGCCGTCCCGACATCAGCCTGGCCCAACAGTTGCTCGGGTGGTCGCCGTCCACCAGTCTCGACGTCGGCCTGGATTCAACGATTAGCTATCTGCGCACCACCGACGCGGTTACCATGTCGGTGCCCGCCTGAACCGAGACCGAACCGAACCGAACCCCGAGGCCTGACGTCTGAGGTTTGGCCGCGACTAGCGGATCGAGCGCCGCAGCTGCTGCCTGGTTCCGGCGATCATGTTGCGGACCTGCAAGCCGAGGCTCTTCTGCAGAACTCCCGACCAGCCCACAGTGTCTGCCGGCGGCGTGAACGCATCGGCCTCGCTCCGCTTGATCACCGCCGCGATGTTGTGCCGGAACCGTACTTCGACGATGTCGATGTCGAGCTGCGTGGCCGAGAATTTCGGCGACCGGAAGTCGGGATAGTTCAGCCGATCGGCCCGGTCCTTCAGATAAGCCATCGACGTCCAGCGGCTGCGACGGAGCAGACTGCCGCCCCAGGTCGGCCAGTACGACGTCTGAAGATCTTCGATCGCATAGACGCCGCCGGGAAGCAGCATTGGAAACAGCGTGGTGAAGGTCGTGATCACGTGCGCGCTGATGTGGCTGCCGTCATCGATGATGACGTCGAACGGTCCGAACTTGTCATTGATCCGACGTAGTACCGCGGGATCGGACTGGTCGCCCGTCTCGATGTGAATCCGGTCGGACTCGAACCGCTTCTTGTCGTACAGGTCGAGCCCGACGATGGTGGCTTGCGGGAAGTAGTCGCGCCACATGCGCAGCGAGTGGCCACCCACCGTGGTGTTGGCGTCGCCGCCGACGCCGATCTCGAGCAGCTTGATCGGGTCGTTGCGCCGACCCGCCAGCAACGCCTCGTAAAACCCGGTGTAGTCGTGCAGGCCTGCCTTGTCGGTACCGAACCGCTGGGCGATCGTCGTCAGGTTCTCAAGAGTCATCTGCATCCTTGTCATTCGATATCAGGTGTCGCTCACTATCCTGTCCCGCGCGGTTGCCGCGAACGGCTGCACTGCCCCGGAAGGCTATCTCGCGAGTGTGTCAACCATGAAACTCAGCAACCGAACGCCCGTTCGACCGCGAGGCGGGCTGGATCAACTGAGGCTGCGAGCGGGAACGCCCGCCCAGGTCTCACCGGCGGGCACGTCCTTGGTCACCACCGCGCCCGCGCCGATGAGGGCCCGATCGCCGACCTTGATCGGTCCCAGCAGGGTCGCGTTCGGCGCTATGTAAACGTCATTGCCGATGATCGGCGATCCGCCGCGCGCCTCGCCCAACACCACGCCCGGGCCAATTTGACAGTTGCTGCCCACCCTGGCCTCGCTGTTCATCACGATCATTCCCCAGTGCGGCAGGCGAATCCCCTTGCCGAGGTTGCCGGGCTGAACGGTGTAGCCGAGCCGGACCGCCCCGGCTTGCAACCGCCACTTGAGGAACTGGCGCAGCCCCGGCACCCGGCACCACTCCGTGATGCGTAACCGGACGAGCCAGCGACTCTGCGGTTGACGCAACAGCGTCACCACCGGCCGTTGCGGGAATCGCGCCAGATCCGCAGCGATCCAGGAGCGGAGATCGGCGACGGTCTCGATCATCCAAGCCGTCCCGGAGTAGCGCTGCCGCCGGCCAGCATCTCCGCCACCGAGGCAACCACCTGGGCTGGGTCGACCCGAATGTCGGTCGACTTGGCGCTGGTCAGATCGCCGGCCGGCTCACCGATCAGATACCAGTACGGATGTCCGGCCGCGCGGGCAACCGCGTATTGGCAAGGGTTTATGTAGCGCGGCTGAAAGAGCTCGAGCACTTTCAGCTCGCGTCCGAAGACGATATTCGCCATCCCGGCGCCGTGCGGGCCGATCACGATGTCCGCGCCGCCGAACAACTCGACCTGCTGGGCGAAGGTCAGCTCCTCCGGTCGGACCAACTCGAAGCCGAAGTCGGCGATGGCGGACATGACCTCGTCCTCGTTGCTCAAGCGGCGTTCGCGCCGGCTGATCAACAGCCGCCGACCGGACTTCACCACGTCCGCGGCGAAGGAATCTCGCAACCAGCCCGCGGCTTGGGTCGTGCAGAAAGCGATCGGCGCGGCGCCGCTGGCCCAGACGAGTTCGTCGGCGCTGACGTGCGAACCGGTGTACGGCACCAGCCGCTCAGGACGAATGCCGAGCGCGGTCAACGAGTCGCGCTGGAAACGGGAAAGTCGAGCGGGGACCAGCAGCGGCAGCTCGAGATAGCCGGCGGTCTGCAGTACGTGCAGCCGTGGCAGCGAATCGATGAGCCAGTGGTAGTAGTTGTCACACCACAGCGACATCAAGGATCCGAGTTGCCCGTCCACGTGGGTCGCGGCCGGTACCCGTACCCGCCGGCCGAACGAGCGCTGCAGATGTTCCTCGTCCCACAGCGCCTCGCCGACCAGGACGCCATCGGCCGACAGGACGCCGACGCCTTCGGTGGCGACGCGCCCGCCGGTGACTTCTGCGGTGCGCGGTACGAACCCGGCGAACTTGGTCGCGCGATAGTCGTTCATCGTCGGGTTCGGTTGTGCTTGCACCGTTCGGGGGCGCTGCTCCTCGGCGTAGTCGACATCGATCGGCGCCGGTCGCGAACTCGCTTGCCCGGACGGCAGATCGGCAAAGCGGGCGACCCGGCCTGAGGGCACCATCTCGAAGTTAGCGACGCCGACCGCACTGCGGAATTCATCGACGATGTTGGTGGTGCGTTTCAACATCTGCTTGACCGCGGAACGTTGCACTGTGCCTCCTAGGAACAACCTGCCAGACGTGCCAGCCCCGGGGTTTGCCGCAAACAATACTGCGCGGCGGATGCCACTCCAGCCGTTTCGGCCAGCCATGAAAAGCCGGAATGGTCAGATATCGTTCCGCCGGCGATGGGTTAAACTTTCGGCAAAACCGAACTGTTGCCCACCCAACGGTCATAGACGCAACGACGCGTCATACAGGCGTAACTCTGTGGTCACCTCGTTGCCTGCGACTTCCCCTAGGGTCGTCCGCAGAGCAATCAAGACCATCCGTTGGTTGACGAGACAGTCTCATGGACGTCAGGGGAGACAGTGCCGGCCAGCAGCAAAAGTCGATCCGCGACGCCGACGGTGCGAGGCAGCGTCCGGGTGCTGGTGATGCTCGGCCTGACCGCGGTCGCCGTCGCGGCCGCCGCCGGCATGTTCACGCAGAACCTGTTCAACCAGGTATCGACGGTGAAGTGGATCATCACCGTTGCCGCACCGGTGGTTCCGCTCTTCCTACTGCTCACCCGGCGCCCGGTCACCTATCTCGCCGCGGCCACGGTCGCGCTGTTGCCGTTCTCCGCGCTGTCCTATGGCCTCGGCTCGGTGCACATCTCGCCGGTGGTCGTCGTCGAGATTGTCGGCGTCCTGGTCGCCTTCTTCAGCTCGAACACCAGCACGTCCAGCCCGATCGAGGACAGAATCAGCGGCTCGAACCTGCTTGCCCCGGGCAGCGTGGCCACTTTGTTGCTGCTCTTCCCGGGGGCGGTCCGAGGCGTTGGAGTGCCGGACTGGTTCACCCAGGTGGCGATCACCGCCGGGTTGGCCTACATCATTTGCCGGGCCTGCGCGCTGGACCGGCACGCACCGCTGATCGTCGCGGGCACGTTCGTAACCGGCGCCGGAGCGCAAGGCTTGTTGGCCATCAACGAATTCCGTACCGGTCACGTGTTCAACGCCTACGGCGGTGGCGTGGCCTCCTACGGTTCCGACTATTTCTACGGCTACGAGGGCTCGTTCCGCTCAGCCGGCTCGTTCTTCGACCCGATCTCGCTGGGCAATATGCTGGCGCTGGCCATTCCGATCGGCTTTGCCATCGTGTGCTTCCAGGCGTTCCCGAAGTGGGTACGGGCCTGGTCGGCACTGTGCTGTGTGTCGGCCGTGTCCGGGTTGATTCTGACCTTCTCGCGGATGAGCTGGGTCGCGGCCACGGCGGGCATCGTGCTCGTGATCGTGCTGTCGCCCGGCCGCGAACGGTGGCGCCAGGTGGGCGCCCTCGTGGTCGGCGGCGCGATCGTCTCCAGCACCGCCATCGGTCTGGCCGGCCCACAGCTGATTCAGCGGTTCGACTCGATCCTGCATCCGACCGCGGAAGGCGTCGTGACCGCGCAGGGTGATCAAACCCGGCAGCAGCTGTGGCACGCCGCACTGGCGGTGTTCGGCAAACATCCGATCTTCGGGGTCGGCAACGGCAACCTGCAGACAATCCTGCACGAGCAGGTCGGTGGCGTCAGCGTCTTCTCGCACGCGCATTCCACGTACTTCCAGAACCTGGCCGAATCCGGTTTGCTGGGCGGGGCCGCGATCGCGGTGATCTACCTGTGCGCCGCGTCCGACATCTCCCGCCGGCTCCGGCAAAACCGGCAGACCGACCTGTTCGCGCGCGCTTGTGCGGGTGCGCTGATCGCGCTGTCGATCGTCTGGCTGACCGACTACACGATTCGATACACCTCGGTGCTGGCGTGCATGGCGATGCCGTTCATCCTGCTCGTCGCCTCGCGGCGCACGGTGCGCGACACCCCCGGTCAGCTCGAGGCGCTGCCGCTGAACCGTGACGATGTGCTACCCGACAGGCAGCTGGTCGACGCGTGACCGAAGCGCCCACCTCGACCGGATCGCCGTTGTCGAACGGCACGCCATCAACCAACGACGCCGACGCCGAAGTCAGCCGGCATTCCAAAGGCATCGTCTCCACCTCCGGTCTGCTGCTGATCCGCAAGATCGTGGTCACCTTCGGCTCCGCGATCGCCACCGCGGTCATCGCCCGCAAGCTGGCGCCGGGGTCGTTCGGTGTCTACTCCGCAGCGATGGCCACGTTCTTCCTGGCCCAGTCGCTCTGCGATCTCGGCTTCGGCACCATCGTTGCCCGCGAGATGGCGATCCGGACGACCGAACAGGCAAAACTGCTGCGAGCCACGATGCGGCCGGCCACTATCTGGTCGGCCGTGCTGTCCCTCGGGCTGGCCGGCTTCGCCTTGCTGTCGGACAACCACACCCGGACGCTGTGCCTGTTGATCCTGGCTCCGGCGATCACGCTCACCGGTGCCGCCGTAGCCCGGCAGTACTTCGTCGTCGCTTACAACGTGCGGCGGATGGCGACCGTGGACACAGCGTGCAACCTCAGCCAGGCGATCGGTTTGGTCGTGGTCAGCCTGCTCGGTGGCGACGCTCCGGAGCTGGCGCTGGTCGTCAGCGTCTTCGCCGTCCTCGACACGGTGCTGATTGCGCGGCTGGCTCGGCTCGATGCCGGCAAGGGCGACAGCACCTGGTCGGACAGCTGGCAGATCACCCGGATGTCCCTGCCGTTCGGGCTGGCGTCCCTGCTGGCTTCGGCCTACTTCACGATCGACCTGGTCATCGCCGGATACATGGTCAGCGATACGGAGGTCGCCCGGTACGCCGCCGGCGTCAAGCTGCTCACGCTGGTGACCGTGCTGCCATCGCTGCTCATGAGTACGGCGTTGCCGGGGTTGTCAGCGGTGGACTCGGCCGGTGATCGGCGCGCACTGGGTGATCTGGCCGCGCGGGTCTGGCATTGGCTGGCGTCGCTGGCCCTGCCGCCGTGCATCGCGATCGCCTGCTTCGCCCCGCTGGCCATCGAGGTCTTCTTCGGGCACAACTACGACCGCTCGGCCGCGCCGACCCGAATCCTGATGGCGGCCGGCGCCGTCGCCTTGATGACCAACGTCCTCGGCATGCTGTTGATCGCCCAGCGTCGAGCCGCGGTCACCTTTTGGCAGAACGCCGTCGCGCTCGTCGGCAACGTCGGGCTCAACCTGTTGCTGATCCCGCATCTGGGCATCATGATCTGTGCCTGGTTAACCCTGGGCACTGAGATCTTCATCTGCGCGGCATCGTTCCCACTGGTGCGCAAGACGCTGGTGTGGACACCGATCCTTCGGGTATCGGCCAAGCCGTTCGTGAGCCTGGTCGGCTTCGCGGTGGTGGCCGCGCTGCCGATACCGACCGTGCTGCGGCTGGTGCTGGCTACGGCCGCCTTCCTGGGTGCGATGACGCTCACCCGGGGCTGGCCGGACGAGGTCCAGACCGTCCTGTCCCGGAGGCTTCACCGTGGTTAGCGTCGAGGCGCACATCGTCTCCTACAACTCGCGCGATTTGATCGGCGCCTGCCTGGATTCGCTCTACAAGTTCAAGCCGACCGACCGCGACATCGAATTCTCGATCGCATTGCTCGACAATGCCTCACCCGACGGCTCCGGCGAATTCGTGGCCCAGTCCTACCCGGATGTTCGGCTGATCCAGCAGGCCACCAACACCTGGTACGGGCCGGCCAGCAACCGACTGGTCGAGACGTCGACCGCGGACTTCATCCTCGTCATCAATCCCGACACCGAGATCGAGCAGGACGTGGTGTCCCCGCTGCTCGCCGCCCTCACCGCCGAACCCGACGCGGTGCTGGCTTATCCACAGATCCTGGACGTCGATCACATCGTCCAGCCGTCGACCCAAAAGCTGCCCACCCTCGGCTTCGAGTTGGCGATGTTGCTGCGCGGCACCAAAGTCGCCAAGTTGCTCTCACCGTGGTGGCACGCCGGCGACGTGGTCCGTCGTCATCGGGACGAAAAACCGGTCGCTGGCCGAGCCATCCCGATCGGGTTCGTCTGGTCGACCGGCTGGCTGATCCGCCGCGAAGCCGCACTGCGCTTCCCGTTCAGCCCCCAGTTCCCGATGTACGACACCGATGTCGACATCTCGAGGCGGATGAGTGACGCCGGCGCGACCGCGGTCTACGTGGACTCGGCGTCAATCGTGCACATCGGCGGAGCAAGCTCTGCGCCGGAACGCAAGCGGCGCATGGAACGCGATTCGCGAGCCGCCTACTACCGGATCTATCACGGACGCCTTTACAGCCAGGCGTATCTCGCAGTGCATTGGGCTGGAGTTCGTAAACGCAGGAAGGCCTAACGATGACCGCACCTTCGTTCGAAAGCTACCAAGCACGATCCCGGTTCAAGGCTCTCGACGGGGTGCGCGCGCTGGCCGTGCTGCTGGTCGTGACCTGGCACGTTCGAAGCGGGGCGCTGTCCGGCGTCAATGGTGACTTCGGAGTGTCGATCTTCTTTATCCTGTCGGGCTTCCTCATCACCACGCTGGCCATCCGGGAAGAACACCGGACCGGACGCTTCTCCTACGCCGCGTTCATGATCCGGCGTGTCTTCCGGATCTGGCCGCTGTTGTGGCTGGGGATCCTGGTCTACGCGGTGGCCATCTACGGCTTGCATCTGGACAACCGGGGCGTCGCGTTCGCGCGCGCCGTTCCGTATTACATTTTCTACTTCCCCGAGTACCCGCTGTTCTCGCATCCGCCGGTCCTCGCGCACGCCGACGGGCCGGTGCCGTTTTCCGGCGTGTGGTCCATCGGCATCGAAGAAAAGTTCTACCTGATCTGGCCGTTGCTGGCGTTCGGCCTCTTGAAGGCGCGCCGGGGGCGGGGCTGGCTGGCGCTGGCGATGGCCGTGGGTTTCTATCTCGTCCAGGCGTTCGGCACTTACACGGCCGCAAAATACCTGTACGCCTATGCGCCGATCGCCGTCGGTTCCGCGCTGGCTCTGATGCTCGACACGGTGCCGGGTTACACCTTCTTTCAGCGCTTCTTCCCACGCTGGTTGGGCGTGTTGGCGCTGATGGGCAGCATTGCTCTCAACGCGTTCCGGCCCGGCGTATTCGTCAACGCTTTTCACGAATTGCTCGTCGCCGCCCTGATCGGCGCGGTCGTGGTCCGGCCGGACACCGTGGGGGCGCGGCTGCTGTCCGGTCGTGTGCTCGCGCGAATCGGCGCGCTGTCGTACGGGCTCTATCTCTTTCATGTGCTCGGCCTCAAGGTCGCGGCGAAAGTGCTTCCCACCGGCAACGGCATCGGACTTACCCTGGCCGAAATGGCCCTCGGTTTGGCCCTGGCCTACCTCGGTTGCGAGATCGCGCACCGCCTCGTCGAACTGCCGGCCCAGCGACTCGGCCGGCGGCTGGCGGCAAGCCTGCCCGCGCGCCGGGCAAATGCCGTGAACGGTGAGGTATCGGTAGTTCTGCCCTCCACCACGAGCTGATCTTGAGGCTTTCTTTGGTGACTCTTCGTGATCAAGTCGGTAGCTCTGCGTAATCTCCTTGTTAAGTGACGATGTCACCGCGTCGCCAGTGCGGCGCTACCAGGGGAGACTCACATGTTCACCAAGTTCCGTTCCATTGCGGGGGCGCTGTCTGTGGCCACCGCGTTCGTAGTGTCCTGCGCACTCGCCGTTCCAGCCATGGCCGCTGATCCCGTCCCACCGACCGCACGAGCTTTTGCTGGGACGACCACGCTCAGCCTGGAGAACCAGACCTCGGCCATCGATCCCCGCTTCTTCGGCTCGGGCATCTGGCGTGATGCCGGCAGCAATGCCTGTCTGCGCTGCCGGACCGCGCCGGCGCTGTTGGCCGCCGTCCAGGCATCCATCGCCGACGACAGCACCGCCAATTGGGTCGCGATCAACAGCATCGACACCGCCATCCGCCTCAACACGCTACCCAGCGGTGCCTTCGGGCCACCCGCACCGGGCGAAGGTGGCCCGGACATCCAGACCACCCTGCTCGCCGCCCAGATCGGCGAGGCGTACCTGATCCTGGGCAACCGCCTGGATGCGAACCACAAGATCACCTGGGCCCGTGCGTTGACCGGGGCGGCCGATTTCCTCATGAAGAACGGCAACCTGAGCTGGTACACCAACGGCAACATCGCGCTGAACAACGCGATTGTCATTGATCTCGCCGCTCGCATCACCGGCCTGCAGCGCTTCGTCGACGCGGCTCCGCTGGCCCTCAACTTTGCGATCGCCCCGGACCCGCAGGTGTGGCACGGTTTCGGCTTGCAGTATTCAAAGCAGCCGACGATGGCCGACGGTTCGGACGGCGCGGCTTACTTTGCCGAATCCGGTGCTGGTGGCACCGGCTACGACCAGTCCTACACGGTCGCCCAGGACAACATGGCCGCGTTCTGGTTCCTGCTCACCGGCAGTTCCACCGCGCTCCGGTTGACCAACCTGTTGAACAACCAGTTGATGGCCACGGTGCAAACCTCCGACTGGACGATCGACATCAGCAACGGCACTCGGCACGTCGGTACCTATCCGCGCTACGGGTTCTTCGCCGCCTCGCTGCCGGTGCTCGCTCTCCGGGGCGGTCGCACCGATCTGATCCCGTACGTCACGGCCCAGTCGCAGGCTGCCTTCAGCGCGTACAAGTTCTCCGCCACCCAGCCCGGCGATGGCATCTCTTACAACTTCGGGTCCGAACTCGCCCCGATGCTGTTGGTGCTCGCGACGACACCCGGCTGGTCATAACCACGCCTGCATCACTCTGAGTAATTGAACAGTTGCTTAGTGCGATAGTTCTGCTACTCTTAACACAAACCACACGTACCGATACTTGTTCCGCGGGGGATTGACATGGGTTTCCGTCTACGTGCCGCCGGCATGCTGGCACTGGTGTGCAGCATCGCGGCGACATTGCTGGGCACGGCGATCGCACCGGCAAGTGCGGCACCGGCCCTGTCGACGTCCGCGCGCAGCTTCGCTCACTCCAACCTGGCCAGCCTGATGGCTCGGTCGAGCAAGTCCGATCCCCGGTACTACTCGGCCGGCGTCTGGCACACCGGCAGCTCAACGTGTTTCCGGTGCGCCTTGGGCCCCGCGGTCGAATCGGCGGTCCAAGGTGTCACCGCGGGCGACCGAGCCGCCACCAAGGTCGCCATCACGTCGTTCGATATCGCGATCCGCGGTCACCGGCTGGCCAGTGGCGCATTCGGCCCGTGGCCGAAAGGCGAAGGCGGCCCGGACATCCAGACGTCGCTGTTCGCCAGCGAACTAGCCGAGACCTATCTCATCCTGGGCTCGAAATTGGACGCCTCCCACAAGCGATCCTGGTCGGCCGCCCTGGCCGGTGCGGCTGATTTCCTGATCCGCAACGGCAACTTACGGTGGTACACCAACGGCAACATCGTGCTGGCCAACGCGCTGGTCATGGACCTGACCTACCGGATCACCAAGGCGCCCCGCTTCCGCAGCGCCGCCGCGACCGCTCTCAAGTTCGCGATGACGCCACCGCAGTCACGGTGGAAGGGCTTCGGGCTGCACTACACGAAGGTGCCGAAGAAGGCCGATGGCTCGGACGGCTCCGCATACTTCACCGAATCCGGTGGCGGCAAGCCCGGCTTCGACGCGGCCTACACCCTGGCCCAGATCAATGTCGTCTCGTTCTGGTACCTGCTCACCAACAACCCCACCGCCCGCCGGTTGGCCAACCTGTTGACCAACCAGATGCTCCCCCGAGTCCGCACATCGGACTGGACGGTCGACATCAGCGGTGGCACGCGGCACGTGAAACGCGGCGTGCGCTGGGGTTTCTACGTCTCCTCGATCTCGGTGCTCGCGGCCAGGGCCGGCCGCAAGGACCTAGCCAAGTACGTCGCCGGGCAGACCAAGGTGCTGTTCAAGAATTACCAGGGTGCCACGACCTACGCCAACGAGATGTACTCGTACACCTTCGGCTCGGAACTCGCCCCGATCCTGTACGTACAGTCGAGGACCAAGGGCTGGTAGCGCGATCGGGTGATCGGCTGTTCGGCTGTTCAGCCGAGCTCGGCGTAAAGCTCCAGATGCCGATCGACGATGCTGGGCCAGCTCATCGCGGGATGCACCGCGGCGCGCGCTCGGCTGGCGAGATCGGCCAGGTACGCCGGTGACTTCGCGAGCCGACAGACCCCTTCGGCCAAGTCAGCGGGCGCGCTCCCGTCCGCGATCAGGTCGTCCGACAGCAACGACGCCACCTCCGGGTTGGCGCCGGCCGGCGTCACCAGACAGGGACGGCCGCACGCCAACGCCTCGGCGGTGGCCAGGCCGAAGCCTTCCAACTCTTGGGTCGGGGTCACGACCAGATCGGCCCGTCGATACCAATCCACCAGCAACGATTGGTCGATCCGGCCGAGCAGGTGCACCGAATCCTGTAAGCCGCGCGACACGATGGCGGCTTCGATGGCCGGTCGCTGTAGGCCGGCGCCGGCAACAGCCAGCTTCGCGTTGGGTTGGCTGGCCAGAATCTGTGGCATCGCCTGCACGAGCTGCAGAACGCCGGTGCGCGGCACCAGCCGGCGGGCGGTGAACAACAACGGGTACGCGCCCTCGGCCCACGGCTCGGTCGGGACCGCCCGGGGGTGGAACTCGGCGGTGTCGATCCCACCAGCAATCAGGCGGGTGTTCTCGCCGGCTTTCGCGCTCAGCTGCCGCACCTCGGACCGCATGAATTCGCTCAGCGTGATCACCCGCGTGGCGCGGGCCACGATCAGGGCTTCGGCCGCCCGCAGGGCGCCCACCGCGGCTCGTTGCACCGGCCCGGGCAGGGCGTAGGAGCCCTGGTGTTCACTCAGCAATTCGCGATACACCGGAGCGTGCAGGGTGTAGACGTAGCGAGCGCGGCGCAAGGCTGGGGCCAGCGTCGGCACCGGAAAGTGCCCGTGCAGGATCGTCTCGGACTGACGACCTTCCAATGCCTTGCGCACCGCGCTGGTCACCATCACCGGATAACGCAAGGCGAAACTGGGATCGCGCTTACTCGGCACATCGTGGCGAAGAATGCGTACGCCGTCCTCGCCGATCTCATCCGGCGCGTGATCCTTGTCCACTCGCTTGGCGATGACGGTCACTTCGCAACCCGCCTTCACGAGGTGACTCGAGAGCTCACGCACGTAACGCTCCAAGCCGCCGAGCTTGTCCGGCGCGATGGCATTTGTGAGCATCACGGTGTGCATCAGTACTCCTCCCCCGAACCCGGCCTCGTTCCACCAGGTATGAGTCGATCCGTCCACGTGCTGGCCCTCGCCGCTCGTTCGACCAGTACCTCGCGGCCCCGAGACCAAATGATGTACGAGGTGTTAATTCACCGAGACGTGCGCGGTCGCTGTGACGCAGACAGCCTATCCTCGAACGCGTAACCGCGTTCACCAAGAGGAGCACAACGACCCGTGAAAGATTCGGCACTGGCCTCGGCCATACGCGAAGACCTGTCGGCCATGGGGTTCGAGTCCTGGACCTGGCGCGAGCAGGTATCCGCGACCAGCCGGGCCAGGATCAGCCGATTCATCATCCGGATGCGCGTCTTGGAACATGAGAATCGCCAGCCCCGCACGCCTGTTCGTCGCGTCGCGATGGCCCTTCGGTGGCGACGCCACGCCCGCGACGCGGCCGTCCTCGGCTTCACCATCCCGCTGAACACGTTCGGCCAAGGGCTGGCCATTGCGCACATCGGCACCATCGTGGTCAATGAGAACGCGCGCATCGGCCGTGGTTGCCGGATCCATCCGGGCGTGACGATCGGGACCACGAAACACGGCGTGCCGACCATCGGCGACAACGTCTACATCGGCGCGGGCGCGAAGATCACCGGGCCGATCAGCGTGGGCGACAACGCGGTCATTGCGCCGAATGCCGCGGTAACCAAAGACGTTCCGGCCAATGCGCTGGTCGGCGGCGTGCCGGCCAGCGTCATCCAGAGCGACGTCGAATACGAGTGGCGGGCCTGATGTCGGCCTGGCCGAAGACGGCCCGCCGTTCGAAGCTTGGCCCGCCGCGAGTGCTGGTGGTGACGCCGGTCTTTCCGCCGGCGCTCGGTGGCATCGAAACGTTGACCGCGGGCATCGTGGACCGGTTGCGGCCATGGCCGGTCGAAGTCGTCACCTTGGCTGAGCCGGGATCGGCCGCCTGGGATGCGCGGTCCTCGCTGGACATTCACCGTGCGTCGAACGAACCCCGTGGCGGCCGGCGGGCCATCTCGAAACTCAACGCCCTGGCACTGCGCCGGGCATTGTCGTTTCGCCCGACCGTGGTGCTGAGCATGCACGTTCGTTGCGGTTGGTCGGCATGGGCGATCCGGCTGTTGACCAGAGCCCGTTGGGTTCAGTACTACCACGCAAAGGAAATCGCGGCCTTCCCCAGCTCGGCGCGGTTGTCGGCCCGGGGCGCGGACCGCAACATCGTCGTCAGCAGCTACACCAAGCAATTGCTGCAGGCGGCGGGCCGGCCCGAGCTCCGGTCGCAGATCATCCCGCCGGCGGTGACCATTGCCGACGTGGCCGGATTGGCTGGCCGCGCACCGGCAATGTCGGTCGCGCTGCAAGAATCCGCAACCCGCGACGCCGATCCGCTGCTACTGACCGTGTCCCGGATGGCTGACCCGTACAAGGGTCACGACGTCATCATCAAGGCGCTCCCGCTAATCCTGGCGGAGTTCCCGCGCACCCGGTGGCTCGTCGCCGGCGACGGTAGCAACCGCGCGGATTTGGAACGCGACGTCGACGACGCCGGCCTCGCTGATCACGTCGAGTTTCTCGGCTTCGTCGATGACGAACAACGCCAGGCGCTGTTCACGACCGCCGACCTGTTCGTATTACCCAGCCGGGTGCCGCGGGATCACCCCGGTGGTGAAGGCTTCGGCATCGTCTACCTCGAGGCGGCGGCGAACGGGCTGCCGGTCGTGGCCGGCAACCTCGGCGGCGCCGTCGATGCCGTAGCGGACAACCGCACCGGGCTGCTGGTCGACCCCACGGATCCACGCGCGGTGGCCGAGGCCATTCTGCGGCTCGCCCGGGATCCGGCCGAGCGCAAAAGCCTGGCCGCGCAAGGCCCGGCGTGGGCGGCGACCTTTTCCTGGCAGCGCCTCATGAACGACCTGCGCCCCACGCTGGCGAATACCCCAGTGACCGCAGGTCAGGACGCCCGGCGGGATTGAGAACCAACCGAGCCCAGCACGCCGTCCAACCAGAACGACAACCGGTCAGCCCAGGTGTTGCGCTCGGCCCAGCGTCGGTTGGCCGCCGCGTCGAGTTCGGCGGCGACGACGACCGCGGCCGCGAATTCCGTTGCGCCAGCGGCCTGCAACAAACCGCGGGGACGGTCGACGGGCAGGCGCATCGTGGTGGCCACGATCGGCCGAGCCCGCGCGGCGTAGTCGTACAACTTCATCGAGTCCTGGCCGGCGCTGATCGACGGATCGTTGGGAAGAACGAGCACATCCGCTCGATCCAGCACCTCGGACAGGCCCACTCGCGCGACCAGACCATGCCAGTTCGCCCGGCCGGAATGTCGTGCCAGCAAAGCGGAAAGGCCGTCATCCGGAGCGTCACCGTGCCCGGCGTAGTGACAGGCACCGTAGAGATCCAGTGACCAGTCGGGCAGCAGATCGAGGACCGCGCTCATAAGTTCCGCGTCGAACCGCTCGGACAGCGTGCCTACATAAACCATCCGCCGGCCGCCGGGCATGGACGTGACCGCCCGGTCGAGCAACTCCGGCGCCGTGGCGTTGGGTACCAGAAGAACTTCTCGGTTGAAGAGATCAGCCAATCCGGGCGCGGCCACGATGATCTCGTCGGCCTCGTCCGCGATCTGCCGGTAGCAACGGGTGATGAGCTCCCGGCGGCCCGGCAACAGGGTCCGCCAGTCGTCAGCGATATCGAAGACCCGACGCACCCCGCGTGGCAGTGCCGCGGTGGCGGCGAAGTTCCAGGGCGCGTTGACGACGACGCTGTCCGGCGTGCCGTGTTGGGCCACCGAGCGGGTCAACGTGCGTCGCAGTCCGGCCGAATCGAGCCCGTAGGCAATTGCGTTCCGATGCCCCGGGACCGGGGTGAAGCGACGCGTGACGATCAGATCTGGTGGGGTCAGCGGCGCCGGCATCCGGCGCGTCGCTGATTTGAGCGCCCGCACATCGAAGGCCCGCTCGACGAAGTTCACCCGGTAGCCGGCTTCGGCCGCGGTCATCGCGAGCGCGTGTTCCCGGCGGATCGCCGGAATCCACGGGCTCTTGGCGCACATCAGGATCTGACTGGCCTGCGCACCCTCGTCGATCACGCCGATCGCCGCTCGTCGCGCGGCTGATGGCCGAACAGCTCCTCGAAAATTCCGAGTATCTCGATGGCGCCGTCCTCGTCGCGAGGGACTCGCTGGTGGGCGGCGGCGCGGCTCATGGACGCCCGGCGGGCGGGATCGGCCAATGCGCGTAAGGCTTCGGCGGCATCCGCCGTCGTTCGTCGCACCCGGAAACCGGTGACCTCGTGGTCGACGGTCTCGACCAGTCCGCCTTCGTCCGAGACGATGACCGGCGTACCGCACGCCTGCGATTCCAGGCTCACCAGCCCGAGTGGTTCTTGCAGCGCCAGGTACAGGGTGGCCAGCGAGCTGCGGTAGAGCTCGACCAGTTCCTCGTCCGGGATGCCGATGCGGATGTCCAGTTCAACGCCGGCGGCGCGAGCCAGTCCCTGCAGCCGCGCCCGCTCGGCGATGCTGTTGCGGGGCGAGACCACGGTCAACGGAAGGCCCACTCCGGACGCAGCCACCGCGGCGATGGCAAGGTCGTGCCCTTTGGACGGGATCATGCTGCCTACGCTCACGACCCGGTCCGGTAGCTCGTCCGGCTCGCTCGGTCGCGGACGGAAGATGTTAGCAATGCCCGGCGTGATGACACTGGCGTCTCGCCCGTACGCCCGGCCGATGCCGATGGCGCTGAAGCTGGAGTTGGTAGCCAACGCCGACGCCCCGGCCACGCCGGCCCGGTCGGCGTGCTTCTGCCAGGATCGCAGCGGCCGGTAAAGCCTGCGGGTGGCCGGGTTCGTCGAGTCCGCGGCCCGCTCGTCGTAGTCGGCTCGCCGCGGTTCGTCGCAGTAATAGAGCGTCGGCGCGTGCAACTTTCCCAGCGTGGGTGGGGCCCCGTTCAACACGCTGCACGGGTTGGCGAACACCCCGTCCGGCTCCCACTGGTTGATCTTGCCTGCGAGCCGGCGCCAGGCGGCCAGCACCATCGCGTGGTCGGCGTATCGCACCAGCGGCCGGATCGACCGCGGCAGCTTTCCCGCCGACGCGACGCAGTTCACCTGCACCCGGCGCGGGGACGGCAGCGCCCGCCCATCGGCGTCGGAGCCACCAATGCTGGCAATGCCGTCGGTCAGACAGAACTCGCGGAGCTCGATACCGGGCATGGTCGTCCAGGCCTGGACGGTGCCGCGCATCCGGCGGGCGGCGCCGCCGCGACGGAGGTTGTGGACGACGGCGATCTTCATGCCGCACGCCCGGCGACGGCGGCATCAGACGCCGACCCAGCGCTCAGCGCCAGGTGCAGCTCGGTCAACGTCGCGACGTGCTGGGCCCAGGAGTGAACGGCAGCGCCACGTTGGGCTGCGGATGAGCCGAGCTGATCTCGCAATTCGGGTGATGACATGAGTTTCATGAGGGCAGCTCCGAGTTGGGTAGCGTCACCGGGACGCACGAGAATTCCGTTGACCCCGTCGGACACTTCATCAACAACTGCAGCGACGCGCGTCGCTATGACCGCGCGTCCCTCGACCAACGCCCGCACCAATACTTCGGACGCTGGATTCGATGTTACGTAAGGAATGATCACCACCGCAGCATCTTTGATCAACTCGGCGAACTCGTCGTCGCTGACATAGCCGCGCCAGGTCGGCGGCCTCGGCCCGCGGTCCAGCACGGCCCGGACGTCGGCAATCCAGCTCGCGTGTTGCGCGCTGTGTCCGCCGGCCACCACCAGCCTGATATCCGTCTCGAGCGCAGTCCAATCGATGGCGCCCCACGCCTCGGCGACCACATCGAGCCCTTTGCCCGGCCCCAGGAACCCGGCCACCAGCACGTAGTTGGCGGCACCGGGCCGGATCGCCCCCGCCGACTTCGGCTCGGCCCCAAGCGAAACCTGCCGGACAGCGGGCCAATTCAACCGGCGCGCGTCCGCGGCGGCCTCGGTGCTGAGCACCACCGAGACGGCCGCCCGCCGCCTGAGCAGGTCCAGCACCGGACGGTCCAACAACCGGGCAATCACCTTGTGCGCAACGGCATCTCGCCAGCCCGGCGCCTGTGGGAAGAGCGCGGCCGACGGATGCAGTACGACCAACGGCACGTCATGCAGGACGGTCACGGCCCGCGCGGCGGGGACGAGCAACAGGGCAACCAGTCCGAACCAGAATGCGCCGACCGCCGTCCGGCCCAACTCGAGGTGGATGCTGTCCGCCCGCCGCAGGCAGCGCCGATGTAGCCAGGCCTGCCGAGCCGAGCGAAACGCCACCGGCACCCAGGAGGATCGGGCGCCGCCCGCCGATCCAGCCGCTCCAGCCGCTCCAGCCGACGCAGCCGATCCAGCCGACGCAGTCGGCACTCGACAGTCGCAACCGGTCGAGCTCACCCAGCCCGCTTCAGAAACCAGCAGGAGTTCAACGGCCATGCCCTCGTCCTGCCATTGCCGCGCGACCTGCTCGCTCACATGCCCGACGCCACCGGACTGCGGACCGATGACGGCGATCACGCGGCAATCCTCGACAGCGCGGTACGCAGCACCGGCGTCACCGCCGCGTAGACGTCCAGCGTCTCGGCGATCATCTGGTCGAGGCGATACTCGGCAGCCACCCGAACCCGACCGGATACACCCATCTGCTCGCGCAATTCGGGATCGGTGCTCAGGGCGTCCAACGCCACGGCCAGCGCGGCCGGGTCCTGCGGCGCCACCAGCAAGCCGGTCACCCCGTCCACGATCGTTTCGTCCAAACCGTCCACCCGAGTGCCGACCACGGCGCGCGACACCGCCATTGCCTCCAAGCTGGTATAGGGAAACGCTTCCCAGCGCGACGGCATCACGAGCCCATCGGACTCGATCAGGTGCCGGTTCAGCTCGTCGGTCCAGCCGCGAAAGACAATGCGGGGGTTGCCGTCCGGTCCCGTGGTCCGACCGGCTCGGGCTTGCAGGCCCTCCCGGTGGGCACCGTCGCCCCAGACGTCGACCGTCCATGGTTGGCCGGCCAGCTCGGCCGCGGCAATCAGGACGTCGAAACCCTTTTGATAGTTGATGGTTCCGGCGGCGACGAAATGGGGACCCGCGGCCCTCGTCGGGCGCGCGGGCCGTTGCGTACCGCCGTCAGCGGGCATCCGCACCCCGTTGTGGACGACGATCACCTTGGACGGCGCGAGGCGATAGCGCTCGAGCAGGAACGATTTCGAGCCCTCACCGACCGCGATGACCCGGCTGGCCGCGGCGAACTGAGCGGCCTTCGCCAGTGACTTCCCGGCCGTGGCGCCCGGCCGTGGCGTCCTGGTGGCCAGCGCGCGGTCGGAGGCGTTGGTCCGAGGCAGGTGTTCGGTGATGACGATCTTCGGCTTACGGCGCCGGGCCGCAAGCACACCGGCAAGCGCCGCCCGATCGTAGGTATCGGCCAGATGGAAATGGACGACATCGGCGCTCGCACTGTCGCCGAGGTCCGCGATCGGGATGTGCAGCCGGGCCGCTTCGGCGCGCAGCGCATCCGCATCACCAGGAACGCAGACCCGGACGTCGATCCCCGAACCGGCCAGGCCCACCGCAAGCTCTCGGAGGTGACGCCATAACCCGCCCGGTGTGCGCGCGCTGGTGACCAGCGCAACGGTAGGTCGGTTGCCGACGGTCACGGTCCCGGCCTACCCGTTAACGCCTTCTCGCGGCGGCCAGTCTTCGGCGACGCTCGGCGGCCACGATGACACACTGGGCGCTGATGGCGAAGCCGAGCACGATTGCGATGGCCACGTACAGCAGCGGGCGGGGTTGGGTCTGGGTGGCGGCCGACGGTGAGCCCAGCACGGCTGCGCTGGGCGTCAGGCTCGCGCCCTGCAACGAACCCTGGGCCGACAGCGCGGCCTGCCGGTCGGTCAGCGTCGTCAACAGCGACTGCGCCGAGGCCAACGAGGCCGAGGCCGCGCTGACCGAAAGCTGCGACGTTCCTGAGGCGGCCGAGTTCAGCTGGTCCCGAGCCGAATCGACGGCCTGCTGAGCCGAGTCGATCTGCTTGGCCAGCGGAGCGAGTTGGGCGATGATCGCGGCGCCGTAAGTCTTGGCCTGCGCCGCACTCTGTTGCTTGATGTAGGTGACCAGGCTGTTCGCCATCGCCTGCGCGTCACGCTGCGCCGCCTCCGGGCTGGCCGCCTGCACCGTGATGCGCACGATGTTCTGGCTCGCCACCGTGCCCGACGACGTATGGCTGCGCAGTTCTTCGATGTTCGCGCCGGACGACTCGGCCGCCGTCTGCAGAACCGGAGTCGAGACGACCACCTGGGCGTACTGGGCGGCCAGGCTGTTGCCGGCGGTCACCAGGTCGGAGACGGCGCCACCCGAGGTTGGCGAAGCGGCCAGGCTCACCTCCGCGTCCGAGGAATACACGCTGGGCACGAACCGGGTGCCGACGGCGGTCGCGGCCATCACAGCCAGTGTCGCCAACACGATGATCCATTTGCCCGCCCAGAGCGCACCGATCCGGTCAACCGGAGCGGTGGGGACATCGGTGCGATCCGGCGCAACGCGGTTCGCCGGCCGGATGCCGCGCTCCTCGGTGAACTGGAAGTCGCCGAGCAACGCTTCGGCGTTACCCGGTCGGTCGGTGGTCGTCATTCACACTCTCTTCGTCTAGACGTACGGGGTGGGATGCGTACGGGTAGCCGTTACCGGCACGATCGGTTATCTGTTATCTGCCGCGGGCACCGAGGATTTCGCTGACGGTGCGCATGAGCACCTTGGCGTCCAGCCACAACGACCAGTTCTCGATGTAGAAGTTGTCGTAGCGGGCGCGGTCCGAAATCGGGGTGTCGCCGCGCAGACCACTGACCTGCGCCAGTCCGGTGAGGCCACAGACAACCCGGTGTCGCTTGGCGTAACGCGGATGCACAGCCGAGAATTGCTCGACAAAATATGGACGTTCCGGACGCGGGCCGACCAGCGTCATCTCACCGCGCAGGATGTTCCACAGCTGGGGTAATTCGTCCAACGAGGACCGGCGCAGGAACTTGCCGACGCGGCCAACCCGGGCATCGTTGGCGATCGACCAATTGGACCGGGACTCTTCGTCGCTGGAGGGTCGCATCGAGCGGAACTTGATGACCTCGAAGATCCGGCCGTCCCGCGTCATCCGGGCCTGCCGGTAGAAGATCCCCGGACCGCCTTCGTACCGAACCGCGATCGCGATCACCGCCATCACCGGTGACAGCACGACCAGGCCGGCCAAGCAGACGACGATGTCGAACAAGCGTTTGAGGGCCCAGGACGGACCGCGCAGGGCGGGCGTCCGAATCCGCATGATCGGGATGGCACCGATGTGGTCGACCAGCCCGGTCTGGGTGTGGAAGTCGTGCAGGCGCGGGACGACCAGCAGATCGCAACTGCCGGCGACCGGGCTGCGCACCAGGTCGAGCAACGTGCCGTCCGGTCGAGCCGGATCGGCGACCAGGATGACGTCGGCGTTGGTTCGCGAAATCACTTCGTCCAATTGATCCGTACGACCCAATCGCACCAAATTGGCCAGATCAGGATCGTCACCGTCGACGTCCATCCGGTCGTCGACGAAGCCGGCTACACGCAGGCCGTACTGGGGATAGCGCAGCAATAACCGGGCGAGCTCCTGGCCGAGCGGGCCACACCCGACCAGGACGGTCGGGTGCTGCACGAGCCGGCGCTTGCGGGCGGTGAGAATCACGAGGTTGGTGACGCAGCGACCGATGACCACCAGCAGCATCGACACTGCCGCGAGCCGGATGAAGTCCGCGACCGCTTCGGTCGGATGCCGCAGCGCAGTGATCGTCGAGACGACCGAAGCCGCGATGAAGACCCGGCCGAGCAACGAGGGCAGTTCGTCGAGCACGCTGATGTGCAGGCGAGCGCGGTAACGGCCCCCGCTGTAAAGCAGCAGCAGGCACAACGCCGCCATGCTGAAGATGGCGCGAATGTGCGAGCGATCGATCAGACCCGGCAGGCACAAGGTGGCGAAATCGACGGGCAGGGTGAGCATCCAGGCTTTGACACCGGGGGTTTTGACCGGTTCCGGCCAGACCATGGCCGATGCGTCGAGCACGGCCGGCTCGCTGTCCACGCTCGGCTGCGTTGCCGCTGACGAGCGATTCCAACTAACAACCGACATGTCGCTCCCTGCGTGGTACGTGTGGCCCTTTGTTAGGGCCTTAAGTCATCCCCGTACACAGGAGACCGTATGTGGACTATTTGCCTTGGGGGTCTCCTGGAGGTTACGAGGACATGACACTCCGTTGTGCAGTGTCCTTCGTATCGAATTCCTGGCCGCCTATGACGGCTTCGGACAATGACTATACCGACTACGTGCTGCCTGCAAAGCCCCCACTTCTCACCATGACTTCACGCCACAAGGCTTCGTAATGCTTGACCACGCCGCCGAGTGAATGCCTTTTAATGGCCTTGGCCCGGGCCGCAGCGCCGAGGCGATCGCGCTCAGCCGGGTCACCGAGTAAGCGGACAACGGCTGCGGCGATACCGCGGATGGCCGATTCGTCGTCCTCGTGTGGAACCAGCACGCCGACCCCGGCCAGCGCATCGCTGCCACCGCAGTCGGCGGCGATGATCGCGGTGCCGCACGACATCGCCTCCAGCAGCACCAGGGACATGCCCTCCCAACGGCTGGGCAGCAGCACCACATCGGCCGCGCGTAGGTGTGGGCGTGGATCGACCGATCCCACGAACTCCACCTGCTCGGCCACTCCGAGCTCGGCCGCCTGCGCCAGCAGCGCATCACGATCCGGCCCCTCGCCGACCAGTCGCAGCCGCACGCTCGGGTCGCCCAGCCGGGCCAACGCCTCGACCGAACGGTCCTGCCCCTTCTGCACCGACAGCCGCCCGACCTGGACCAGCAGCGGTGCGGCGGTTCGCGGCGCTGCCGGCCCGTCCGGTCTGAAAGCGTCGGTGTCTACGCCGTTCTCGACCAGCTCGATGCGTGGCCGCGGGCCCAGCACCGCACGTCCGGCGCGCAGTTCCTCGTTCGAGACCACGGTGACCACCGTCGTGAAGCGCGCCGCCCACCGTTCGAACCGCCGGTAAACCACAGCCGCGCGACCGCCGACGTACCAGGACCAGCCGTGCGGCGTGAACAGCACGCCCGGCCGCCTCGTCCGCAGGGTGGTGACCGCGAGCCGGCCCAACGCGCCGGCCTTGCTCGAATGCAGGTGGGCGACTTCGTGCTCACGTAACAACGCCCGCAGTTTCAGGCACAGCACCACATCACGAGGCGTCGGCGCCCGGCTCATCGGCACCTCGACCCACCGCGCCCCGGCATCGGCGGTCCAGTTCGCCAGGTATTCCCCGCCCGGACACGCCACCGTCACCTCGTCGCCGGCGGACACCCCGGCTCGGACCAGGTCGCGAACGACGACAGCCGCGCCGCCGTCGGTTGGTTGACAGACGTGCAGGATCCGCACGTCACACGCTCGCGAGGACGCCGGTTCGCGGATCTATCCGCAACTGAAGCTCCTTCGAGGACGGGCGGTAACGGGATCGGGGACGGCGATGACGGACGACCCAGCTCGCGTTCACAAACATCAGCACTTGATCAACGGCGCAACGGCGCTGCGAGGGTAGCAAGCTCATGTGTCCGCAAATGACCACCCGGAATTGCCGGTTGTCCGGACGTAGGCTCGGAATGTGACCGCAGGCAGCGAACCGCTGGAATGCTGACGAGCCTCGCCCCGGCTCGACGGCGACTCGTGCGGGGCGCCAGCATCGCACTCGTCCTGGTGGTTGCCGTCGTGGTCGGGCTGCTTGTCGTGCGCAGCCAGCGCTCGAGCGACGGGCCGGCCGCCGCGGTTGCGCAGGACCACCCCGGTCCGATCCTGCTCGTCCCCGGCTACGGCGGTGCGACCAGCGCGCTCACGGTGCTGGCAACCAAGCTGGCGGTGCTCGGCCGGGTCACCGAGGTGGTGCAGTTACCCGGCGGCGGCACCGGCGATCTCAATCAACAGGCCAAAACCCTAGACGCCGCCGCACGAAAGTTGCTCAGCCGGACCGGGGCCAGCACGGTCGATGTGATCGGCTACTCCGCCGGCGGCGTGGTGACGCGGATCTGGCTGCGCGACCTGGGCGGCGCGAAGCTGACCCGCCGGGTGGTGACGCTCGGGTCGCCGCAACACGGCACTGCACTCGCCGGCTTGGCTGCCGGCCTGCTGCCCGGCGCCTGCCCGCTGGCCTGCCAGCAACTAGAGGCCAGCAGCACCGTACTGGCCGCGCTCAACGCCGGCGCGGAGACGCCGGCCGGCCCGACGTTCGTCTCAATCTGGAGTTCCCACGACGACGTGGTGCTGCCGCCGGAATCAGCAGTACTGGCCGGGGCGTTGAACCTCGAAGTACAAAACATCTGCCCCGCCTCGACGGTCAACCACGCCAACCTGCCCACCGATCCGTTGGTCGAGGCGATTGTCAGCCGCGAGCTGGCGGCTGGCCCACCGGTCCCGCTCGGTGCCCCGGATTGCGCCGCGCTGAGTTAGCTGGTGATGTCCTTGGTGCTGAAGTTCGCCCAGGCGGCGCCGAGCAGCACCGCGAGGTAGACCAGCTGGATGCCCACTCCGCGTTCGACGTTTCGCCACAGGATCGGATCGCGGAACAGGTCGATGAAGGAAAGCCAGTAACGGGTGGGCAAGTACGGTTGGATGGAGCGGGCGGCGTCCAGCGTCAACAACAGCGACGACCCGATCAGGAACGCCAACGCACCCAGCGCCGCGGACAGCGGCGAATCGGTGAACGTCGACAGCAACACCGCCATCGCCGCAACCGCCAGCATCGACAGCGCGACGTAGCCGATTGCGAGCAGGATCCGGACGACGATCTGGGACGGGCTGAGCAGGCTGCCCGAAATACTGATCACCGAGGTCTGCGCGGTCACCGGTTCGTTTCCCAGCAAGGCCGTCCCGAGCACGAAGCCGACCGCGGAGACGGAGACCACGGCCAGCAGGACGAAAGCAAGGACCGAGACCAGCTTGGCCACCAGCAACCGGGTGCGTCCTACCGGGCGGACGAGCAGATACCGCAACGTGCCGGCCTGTGCTTCGCCGGCGACCGAATCACCGGCGATTACCGCGACCGCGACGGGCAGGAAGAGCGGCAGCACGATGGCCAGGGCGGCGACGGAGAACAGCGACCCGTTGGACAGCACCGCCGACAGGAACGCCGGCCCCTGGCCCGGCCGCGGCCCGACGTTGGTGATGGCCAGCAACACCGCCACCACGGCCGGCAGCAGGTTCAGCATGAGCAACGTGACCCAGGTCCGCGGCCGGCGCGTCAACTTTCGCAGTTCCACCGCGATCACGAGGTAGGCGCCATCACCCGGTCGCTGCCGGCGCTGGTGCGCTGCAGGATCACCTGTTCCAAGGACAGTCGTTCGGCGGCGAGCTCGTGGACGGCAACGCCGGCCGCGACCAGCAAAGCGTTTATCTGCGCGGGGTTTTCGCCGTCGATCAACAGCCGGTCGCCCTGTCGGCCCAGCACCCGCCCGTCCAGCAATCGCACGGCCGCATCCGGATCCGCGGTACGCACGATCGTTCGGCCGGTCGGCGCCCGCAGCGCCGCCAGCGGTTCCTGCAGTACGAGCCGTCCCTTGTCCAGCACGCCGACCCGGGTGCACAGCTGCTCGATCTCGGCCAGCAGGTGACTGGACAGGAACACCGTTGTGCCACGGGCATTCAAACCCAGGAGCAAGTCCCGGATCTCATGAATGCCTTGCGGATCAAGGCCATTCGTAGGTTCGTCCAGGATCAGCAACTCGGGTTCACGCAGCAGCGCGCCGGCCAGCCCAAGCCGTTGCCGCATCCCCAGCGAGTACGCCTTTACCGGCCGTCGCCCGACCCCGGACAGCCCGACCTGGGCTAACGCGTCGTCCACCCGGGTGCGGCGGCTACGTCGCCCCGCGTTCGGACCGGAGGCGTCGAACAGGGACAGGTTGGTGGCGCCCGGCAAGTGGCCATACCAAGCCGGGCCTTCGATCAAAGCGCCGACCCGGGGCAGCACCTGATGCCGACGGGCGGGAATCGGCTGCCCGAACAGCTCGATCGAGCCGGCGGTAGCCAGCACCAGCCCGAGCAGCATCCGCACCGTGGTCGTCTTACCGGACCCGTTTGCCCCGAGAAAACCGTAGATGTCACCGGCCTGGACGTCGAGATCCACCTGATCGACCGCAACGAGCGAACCGAATTTCTTCGTCAGCTGATGGGTCACGATCATCCGCGGCCACCAGCCTCGGGCAACTGGCCGGCGGCCGTGCTCAGCGCATCCGCGGTGACCGTGCCGATCAATAACCAGGCCCAGCCGTCCCCGTCCCGCGGCAGCATCAACAGGTTGACCCCGGCCAGCGCCAACGCGATGTTGTCACCGTCGGCCACCCCGCTGGACCCGACGGTGGCGGCCAACTGAGTACGCACCGTGCCTGACAGTCGCGGCGGCACCGGTACGGCGAGCATGGCCGTTACGCCGCGGCCATATGCCCCGACGGAACCGATGGATTGAGCGTTACGGGGCAAGCCGGCCAGTTCCGAGGGCGGCCGGACCCGGCCCAGGCGATCCACCAGCGACACGATGTCGGGTTGGCTCTGGCTGCGGATCCGGTTGGCGACCGGCGGACTGAAGGCGGTATCGGACGCCGACGGCCGGCTGGTCGAGAGGTCGAGCATCGACGTGGTCAGCACCGCGATCGACGCCCCTTTCGCGTACACGTCCACCCGCACCGGCAGGCCGGACGCAGCAAGCGCCCATACGTCAACACGATCAATCGTCGATTGTGGTTCAGCCGGCCGCAGCCGCAGCCCGACCGCGTCGTGCCCGGCAATCCGCTCGGCGCCGATCCGGCTCACCTCGGTGGGCAGCGCCTGGCTCAGCAATCGCCGCGCCAGGTTGGCCGGGAGCAGGTCGTCGGCCCGTAGCAGCCGGGCGGGCTCGGTGTCCCCGCCGACGGTGAAGGTCGAGGTGGACGACTCGTAGTCCCAGCTCCAGACCCCGGCCGCGGTGGCATGCAGATCGGTTTCACCCACCGGCGTAACGGTATCCACGCGCCAGTCGTCCGAGCCACGGACGAAGACCCGCAGCTGGGTACGGCTGCTGAGCAGGTCGCTGACCGATCCGAACTGGGACACCGAGGGCAGGTCGAGGGTGCCCGAGGACTCGGCGTAGCCCGAATACGGCACCGAGGCGGATCGCTGGATCCGGGCCAGCAGGTCGGCCGCCGGAATCTCGGCGTCGGCGGCCGGACGGTGCTGCAGGACGACCGGGATGCTGGCCAGCAAGGCGACCGCGACCAGCACCACCAGCCAGCGGCCACCACTGGCCAGTCGAATTCGCACTCAGCCAGTCTGCCCGCGGATCCGGCGCGCCGCCGTGGAACTTCTTAAGAGCCGCAGAACACCGGCCGGCTCAGTCCAGTTGGGCGGCGAATTGGAGCAGCGACACCAGGAACAGGGCCGGCCGGTCACGGTGGATGTTGTGCCCGCTGTGGATCACGCGGCTGCGCTTGTCGGGCAGCGCCGCCAGCACCCGCGATCGATCCGGTTCGTGTAACGCACTCAACGCAGGCGACGCGGCCAGCAGGAAGGCCGGTACCGGACAGCCGGCGACCAGCGCTGGCAGGTCCCAGCGCATTCGGCTGAACGAGGCGTTGACCGCCGCTCCGTCCAGCATCGCGCGGCTGGCAATGGAGTTGGCCACGTCGATCGGGCTCCAACTCGGGTGCTCGTTCTGGAGCACCGACCGGGCCAGTTCGGGCGAGCGCCGGGCGCGGTTCGCCGCCTCTTCGATATCGCGGGCCAGGTATCGCAGCTCGTCCATCGGGGGTAGTGACGGCGGGTCTTCCATGATCAGTCCGCGCACCGAACCGGGCCGGCGGCCGACCGCGGTGGCCGCGACGATGGCGCCGAGAGAGTGCCCGATCACGAGATCAGCCCCGCCGGAATCCAGCTGGTCGAGGAAGTTCGCGGCCAGGTCGTCGATGCTGATGAAGCGCTGATTTGAGCGGTTGTCGCCGTGTCCGAGCAGGTCGAGCGCGCGGACGTCCCAGCCCAGCTCAGTGAGGTCCTGAGCGATTCGCCACCAGGTGTTCTTACTGGACTGCACGCCGTGCAGCAGCACCGCCATCCGACCGCCCACCACTGGGCGATTATGCGCCCGATTGGGCTGAGTGGCCAAGATCCGACGGCCTCAGGTGCGGTTCGTCCGCCGGATCACGAACTTGCGGAACGGCACTCCGTCGCCGCCACAGAGTTCACCGTCACGACGCTGAAAATGCATCAGGTCGGCCGGGTCGGCGAGGGTGAACGTCTCGCCACACTTGTCACAACGTGCCTCGGTCGGATCGCCGTCACGTCCTTCGTGCGACAGCCCACGCTGGTTGTCATGCGTCATTCGTCGATCCCTCTGCCGCTCGGGTGCTTTGTCATGTCAATCGGCCGGGACGCCCCGAAGGTGAGCCGAGCGGCCGACGCGCTCAGCGCGGCCCGATTGCGCCGACCGGCTCGAGCCCGGCATCGGAATGCCCGAGGGCGGCGGTGACCGCCCGACCCCGTTGCAGCGCCGATGCGGACGTCGTGACAAGGCCGACCAGGAACAGCAGGGCGCTCACGCCGAACAGGATCCACCAGGCCGCGTGGCTGGCCTGGGCGAGCCGTCCCGCGTTGGCGCCGGCCACGCTGGTACTGACGACCGAACCGACGACGGCCACCCCCAGGGCGCCGCCGACCTGCCGGCTGGTCGAGGCGATCGCGGCCGCTACGCCGGCCTGCGCTCGGGGCATCCCGGACACCGCGGTATTGGTGATCGGCGCGTTAACGAGCGCGAAGCCGAACGCGAACACCACGTAACAGCCGATCAATACGGCGAGGTTCTGCCCGTCCGAGAGGTCAGTGAGGGCCAGCGCACCGGCAGCCATGCAGATGCCGCAGGTCAAAATGGGCAGTCGCGGACCCCGGCTGGCCACCAACCGTCCGGACAGCGGAGCGAAGACCGCGGTCACCACCGCCATCGGCAGCAGGCAGAGTCCGGTCTGCAGGGCGGACAGGTGGCGAACGTCCTGCAGATAGAGCGTGTTCAGAAACAGGAAGCCGTTGAAGGACGCCAGCGCGCAGATCGCTATCACGGTCGCGCCGGCAAACGGTGGACTGCGGAAGAAGCGCACCTCGATCAACGGCTCCGCGCGGCGGGACTCGTAGCGCACCAGCGCCAGCACGGCCGCGCCGCCCAGTACGAACAGCCCCCAGGTCGCCGGCGACGCCCAACCGGTGTGCGGCCCTTCGATGATGGCCCAGGTCACGCTGAGCAGCGCCGTCACGACCAGCAGCTGCCCGACCGGATCCAGCCGGCGCGCCCGCGGCGCTTTCGATTCGGGTACGAACAGCGCCGTCAACACCAGGGCCAGGATCCCGATCGGGACGTTGACCCAGAAGATGGCGCGCCAGCCGATGGCGTCGGTCAGCGCGCCGCCCAGCACCGGGCCGACGCCGAAGCTCACCCCGAACAGGCCGGCCCAGATCCCGATCGCCCGGGCGCGTTCCTTCGGCTCGGTGAAGATGTTGGTGATGATCGACATGGCCACCGGGTTCAACATGCAGCCACCCAGCGCCTGCACCACCCGGAACGCGACCAGCCAGCGCAGGCTCGGGGCCACACTGCACAGCAACGAGCCCAGCGTGAACAGGGCCAGCCCGGTCTGGAAGATGCGCCGGCGTCCGACCCGGTCCGCGGTGGATCCCGCCAGTACCAGCAGGCTGGCCAGCACCACGCTGTAGGCGTCGATGATCCATTGCAACCCAGACACGGACGCGTTCAGATCCGTCCGGATGGCCGGCAGCGCCACGTTCACGATGGTGTTGTCCATCCCGACGATGAACAGGCTCAGGCAACAGATGAAGAGCACCAGATACCTGCGGCCCTGGCTCATTTCCGACACGCTGTCGAGATTACTTGCCGATGGGCAAGTGCCTACGGCCGGCAACTGGGATTCCGACCGGAGTTCGGTGCGGATTCGGTCTCGATTCAGCGCGGATTCGGTCCGGATTCAGCGCGGATTCGGTCCGGATTCGGCGGGGCGGCGTGCGGATTGTCAGAGCCGTGATGCACAGTTGAGGCCATGCACGAGGCCAGCGGGATGCCGCCCGCGGACGATCCGAGCGACGAACGGGTGTTGCTTGCCGTCGACGGCAACTCGATCGTGCATCGCAGCTTCCACTCCCAGGCCGCCACCGGTTTGCGGTCGGAATCCGGGCGCCCCTTGTGGGCGGTACGCGGCCTGCTGACCCAACTCGTTGCCGCTGTGGAGCGGATCGGGCCGGATCGGATCGTGGTGGGGTTCGACGACCCCGAGCAGAGCCTCCGTCGCCAGCGGTGGCCCCAGTACAAGGCGAACCGGACCGAGAAGCTGGCCACCTTGGTTGATCAGTTGACCCAGGCTGCGCTGGCCCTGCGTGAGATGGGTATCGCCGTGGTGATGCCGAGCGGGCTCGAAGCCGACGACGTACTGGCCGCGGCCGCCCGAGCCGGACGGGCCGCCGGATGCCGGACGGTGATCATGACCTCGGACCGGGACTCGTTCGCGCTCATCGACGACAACACCAGCGTATTGCGCATCATCAACGGCGGGGTCGAGGCGTCGCCGTTGCTCACCCCGGAACGGCTGGTCATGTTGCTCGGCGTGCGAGCCGAGCAGTACCGCGACTTCGCCGCGCTGCGCGGGGACCCGTCCGACAATCTGCCCGGCGTACGCGGCATCGGGCCGAAGACCGCGGCGCGGCTGCTGGCCGAATTCGGCACCGCCCGGGCCGCCTTCGACCACCTGCGGGCGGGTGGCACCCGGCTCGGCGAGGTGCTCGGACGGGCCGCCGCGACCAAATTGACTGCGACCGAGGCCCGCACCGCGTGGGAACTGAATTGCCAGGTGATGGCCTTCGACGCCGATCTGGAACTCACCGAAATGGGCGTCGACCTCGACCAGCAAGGCACCTTGCCACTGGACGTGGAACGGGTACGCCAGGCGTTCACAGATCATCAGTTGACCTTCACCGTGCCCAAGGCGCTACGGGTGCTGGCCCACCACGAACTCGATGACGCCGAGCGCGTCGTGTACGCCACTGCGCGGTCCTGGGCCGATCGCTCGGATCAGTCGGCTGATCCCGACGCCGCCCGCGAACCGGGCCGGTGGACCAGCTACGGCCGGTCCCGGCCACCAAAATTGAACCGGAACCCCGAGCGCCAAACCGACAGCGCGCAGCTCGCCCTCTTCTAGCCTCTGCTGGCCCGCCTTGAACGACCGGCGCTTGAACGACCGGCGCTTGAACGACCGTCCCCTTGAACGACCGGCTCAGTGGCTGACCCGGGACCGCTCGACGAGCAACCGAGCGTCGCGGGCGGCGGCGGTCGCGCTGAGGTCCGCGAGGGTGGCGAGCAGCCCGGCAAAGATGGTGGTCAGCGCGACTTGCCGCGTCTCCACCGCCGACAGGGTCGGTGCCAGCCGGATTAGCAGCGCGCCGATCGGCCGACCGCGCAGATCCCAGCGGCCATCTTCGGACTGGGCGATCACGCCGTCACCCGATACCTGCCAGCCGCGGACCAGCCGGAGCTCGCGACGCGGGCCGCCGGCGCAGACAAGCAGGCCGTCCCGTTCCGCCGAAATCCAGGAGCCGTCCACGTCGGTGAGGATCAAGGGCTGGCGGGCGGCGGCGAACCCCCGCACCAAGCCGGCCTGGCCCGGGGCGGCAATGCCGATCCCGGCGGCCGCACCGCCTTCCATCCACTGCCGGGCCTGTACCAACTGCCATGAAAGCCGGCGAGCGTGCCGGGAACTGATGTGGGCGATCGGCAGCTGCAGTACACCGAGTTCGGACAGTTCGATCTGTCCCCGCCCGCAGCGCATCAGGCCCCGGACCGAGGCGAGTTCGCCGATCATGGCGCAGTCGGCGTCCGTCCCGCCAACAATCGCGGCCCGCAAGAGGGCCGGCCCGGAACCAGCTAGTAGCGGTGCCTGCGGGCTGCTGTACCCGGATTCGTCCTGCGCGTTTCCCGTGCGTGGAGCGGTCGTCGATGCCATTGGATGTCCTCCGATTAGCGACATCATTGACAGTACGACTATTGCGACCTACCAGCGACTCGGTCCGCTGATTTCTCGGACCGCGGGACGCACATCAGCGAGATAGACCGACGTGACGATGATCGTGATGTATGCGATCAGGTTCGTGACGTCGCGAACGAAATAACCGATAGCCAGCGAGAGCGCCGTGAACAACAGCCAGGTCGGCTTGGTTAGCTTGCCGGCCGCGGGAAAGGCCGGTGCCTTGCGGGTGAGGCAGTCGATCAGCGCCCAGGCCCGGAAAATCAACAAGCCGTAATAGAGCACCTCGATGAGCCAGTGCTCGATCTGGTTGATGAGGTACACGCGTCCAGCCTAGCCAAGAGCGAGCGGCAGGCTCGGCCGGTCGCCCCGATCAGGTGACCTCAGTGGGTACGCGGCTGACGCGGGGCGGCAGCTTTGGACGCTGCTTTGGTTGCCGACTTGGCGGGCGTCCTGGTCACCGTCGGCTTCTTCGTGGCCGCGGTGGTCGGGGTGGCTGCGGCCGGCTTCGTCCGGGTGCTCGACGGCTGGTGGGCCGCCGCACTCGGGTGCTCGACGCCGAGAACCCGGGCGATCCGATCGTCCTGCTTCAGCTGGGCGACCCGGGCCTGACCGCGGTCGCTGAGCGAGTCGAGCAGGTTGCGGGCCAGTCCGACGTAGCCCTCGGTGACGCCTCGTGCCTCGGCCGCCTTGGCGCCGATCTCATCGAGTTCGAGAACCCGGACGGAGTGCTGGGCCTGACCCAGTTTCTTGGCCGCCTCGGCCTGGAATTTGCTGGCTCGGCTCTTCAGGTGTGCCGCCCGGTCGGCCACGTTGCTGGCGACCAGGTCAGCGGCACCCACGGCCGCGAACAACGGCTTGGCCGCCTCGGGCGGAAGTCGCTTGCCGGCGTTGCGGGCGGCGTCGGTGTAGCTACGGATGTCAGCGATCATGATGGGGCCTCTTTCTGCTTGGTTAGATTTTCACGTCGGAACGACTGGTAGATCTCGATCAGGACGTCCTTCTGGCGGTTGGTGAGTTCGGCGTCTTGCCTGATGGCCGCGGCCAGCTCGCCGGTCGGTTCACGGTCGTCGAGGATGCCCGCCCGGACGTAGAACTGCTCGGCCGAAATCCGCAGACCCTTGGCGATCTGTTGCAGGATCTCGGCACTGGGCTTGCGTAGGCCACGTTCGATCTGGGACAGGTACGGGTTCGACACACCCGCCAACTTGGACAGCTGGCGTAATGAGACCTGCGCTTGCTCGCGATGTTCGCGGATGAGCTCGCCGATGGTGCCGATCCGGGTCACCGGATGCTTGACGGGGGCTGGCTCGTCCTCGACGCTCACGGATCCAGAGTGCAGCAAGGTGCTAGCAATTGCAAGCACTCTGCTAGCACTCGGCCCCACCCCTCCGGTTACGGGACGACGGTCACCGGCCACTTACCGGCCTTGACCAGGCGCACCGCGAGGGAACCGATGAAACGATGACCGGCGTGCGCCGAGGCCCCGACCACGACGGCGTCCGCCCGGACCTCGGTCGCGATGCGGGACAGTTCGCTGTACGGATCGCCGCGCACGGACATGAACTGGACCGGCATGCCGATGTAGCTGGCACCGGCCTCGACCTGCGCCTTCAGCTCCGCGACTGATTCCGTCAGGCTGTCTTCGAGCGCGCCGGCCAGGCCCGGCGCGAAACTGATCGTGCCCGGCGTGGTCACGGCGAAGACGACCACCAGCGACGCACCCTGACGGCGGGCGAGACCGGCCGCGTAGGCACCGGCACGCAAGGAGCTGTCCGAACCGTCCACGCCGGCCACGATCACGCTCGGACCGTCGTTGCCGAGTTCGAACCTGGTCTGGCTGCTCACGGCTGTCAACTATGCCCTGCGCCGAGAACGCGGGCCCATCCGCGTTGACCGACGACTGCGCATCCTGTGAGTCAGCGCACTCCGCCCGCGGCGGCGGAACCATCCAAGGCCCCGGTGCGACTACCTAGCCAGCGTGTGGCCAGACCTTTGTGACCAATGGGAACCAATGGGAGTAGTGACGTGAAGAAGCTTCGCCGCGTTTCAGGTGAGCTGACGGTGCTCGGCGCCGCCCTGCTGACGATCGCGTTTCTGGCTGCGACGAGCGCCTCGGCGCACGTGACCGTCGCTGCCCCGGGGGTCGCCGCCGGGGCCAGTGACGCGGTGATCACGTTCCATGTACCGGACGAGAGTGACACGGCCAGCACCGTGGGCCTGAAGGTCCAATTGCCCGCCACTACGCCGATCGCCGGTGTCCTCGTCGCCCCGGTCCCGGGCTGGACGGCGAAGATCACCCAGACCAAGCTGGCCACGCCGATCAAGACCGATGACGGCGACATCACCGAGATCGTGTCCGAGATCGACTGGACCGCAGCCGCCGGCGACGGCATCGCGCCCGGATTCTTCGGCGAGTTCACCATCATCGGCGGCAAGCTACCCGATGATGCCGCCAGCCTGACGTTCAAAGCCATCCAGACCTACAGCGACAAGAGCGTGGTCTCCTGGATCGACGAGGCCGCGCCGGGCAGCACCGCTGAGCTCGACCATCCCGCCCCCGTGCTGACCCTGGCCGCCGCGTCCAGCACGCCCAGCGCATCGAACAGCACCGCGCCGAGCAGCACCGCATCGAGCAGCACCGCGCCGAGCGTGTCCGCGGCGGCCAGCAGCTCCGATTCCAGCAGCGGCAAAGCCACCACCGGTCTGATCCTCGGCATTGTCGGCATCGTGCTCGGCGCCGGTGCCTTGCTGGTTGCGTTGCGGCGCGGACGGCCGCAGACCGGTCAGTAGAGCTGGGCGCTGCTCAAGGCAACGGTCGGCGTAGCCGAGAAGTCGGCCGGGGACGGCTTTGCCCCGTCCCGGACGAGCAAATCCCCGATCGCGGCGATCATCGCGCCGTTGTCCGTGCACAGCCGGATCGGCGGTATCCGCAGCCCGATGCCCGCCTGGTCGCAGCGCTCTTGGGCCAGCTCCCGGATCCGGGAGTTCGCCGCGACCCCGCCGACTATGACGAGTGTCTGCACCTGCTGGCGCCGGCACGCCCGCAACGCCTTGGTGATCAGCACGTCGGCCACCGCTTCCTGGAAGCTGGCCGCGACGTCGGGCACGCCGATCCCGGCCGGAATGCCACGCTCGACGTAGCGCGCGACCGCGGTCTTGAGGCCGGAGAACGAGAAGCCCAGCTCCGGATCGCCGGGTCCGGTGAGCGGGCGCGGGAAAGCCACGGCCGTCCGATCCCCCGACCGAGCCGCGGCGTCGATCGACGGCCCGCCCGGATACGGCAGGTCGAGCACCCGCGAGACCTTGTCGAAGGCCTCGCCGGCGGCATCGTCGAGCGTGTCGGACAGGTGCACGATCGGGGTGCGAACCAGGTCGCGCACGAAGAGCAAGGACGTATGCCCGCCGGACACGATCAGTACCACGCTGCGATCGGGCAATGGCCCGTGCTCCAACGTGTCGGCGGCGGCGTGCCCGGCCAGATGATGCACCGCGTACAGCGGCACCTCTAGCGCCAGCGCGTACGCCTTGGCCGCGGCCACCCCGACGTGCAGTGCGGTGGCCAACCCCGGACCGGCCGTGACCGCGATCGCACCGACGTCCGCCAGCGAGATGCCGGCGTTGGAAATGGCTTTGTGGACGGTCGGGATCATCGAGGCCACGTGCGCGCGGGCGGCGATCTCGGGGACCACACCGCCGAAACGAGCGTGTTCGTCCATGCTCGAGGCCAGCGCGTCGCCGAGCAGTACGCCGTCCTGGACGAAACCGACACCGGTCTCGTCGCAGGACGTTTCGATCCCCATAACGATGGTCATATCCCGTCGATGGTCTCAAACGGGCCGCGTATCGTTCGGCACCGGCCCGATGGACCAGCCCAGCGAAGGGGACCCGCGATGGACCAGCCGATCAGATGGGGCGTTGTCGGGCCGGGTGCGATTGCCGACAAACTGGTGCTCGATTTCGTCCACGTCCCTGATGCGTACCTGCTCGCGGTCGCGTCACGGTCGGCCGAACGCGGCGCTGCCTTCGCCGCCAAGCACAGCATCGAGCGCTCGTACGGTTCGTATCGGGCGATCATCGAAGACCCAGATGTCGATGCGCTCTACATCGCCACCCCGCATCCACAACACCTCGCGATCGCCGTCGCCGCCATCCGGGCGGGCAAAGCGGTGCTGGTCGAGAAGGCGTTCACCGCGACCGTGGCCGGCACCCAGCAGCTCATCCACGAGGCCCGCAGCCATGGCGTGTTCGCGATGGAAGCAATGTGGACGAGATTCCAGCCGGCCATCGTGCGCGCCCGGGAGCTGCTGGCCGACGGCGCGATCGGCACCGTCCGCGGCGTGCAGGCCGACCTGGGCGTGCCCCGCCGCTACGACCCGTCCGACCGGTTGTTCGCTCCCGGGTTGGGTGGCGGCGCGATGCTGGACCTCGGCGTCTACGTGGTGTCGTTCGCCCAGATGGTGCTCGGCACCCCGGATGCCGTGCTGGCGAAGGGCTTTCTCACCGTTGACGGCGTGGACGCCACCGACAGCCTGCTGCTGAGCTTCCCGCAGCAGGTCACCGCCACCCTGATGATCTCGTTGCATTCGGTGATGCCCGGCGGCGCCCGGATTTTCGGCGACGCCGGCTGGATCGACATCCCGCCGCGCTTCCACCACCCCACCTCGGTGGTGTTGCACCGGCCCGATCACGAGCCCGAAACGATGGTCCTGCCGCCGATCGGAGCCGGGTACGCCCACGAGTTGATCGAGGTCACGGAGTCGATGCTGGCCGGCCGTACCGAGAGCTCGATCATGCCGTTGGACGACACTCTCGCAGTGCAACGCATCCTCGAAGACGCCTTGACCCAACTCGGCGTGCATTACGCCGAAGACCCGACCGCATTGGCCTAGCGCGTGCCGGCATATCCGGCTGCGCCGGCCCCGGCGACGGCAGCGCTGGACCTACCGGCGGTTGGCTTGGTCGCGTTCGGCGGCGGCCTGGGCAGCCTGGCCCGGTACGGGTTGTCCCGGGCGTTTCCCGCTCATCCCGGCTCCGTGGACTGGACCATCCTGGCCGTCAACCTGGTCGGCTCGCTGCTGCTCGGGGCTTTGGTCGTGGCGGTGACCGAGATATGGCGGGCGAATCGCCTGGTCCGACCGGCCCTTGGTACCGGCGTGCTGGGCGGGTTCACGACGTTCTCCACCTTCGCCGTCGAGATACGCGGATCGGCGGCCGCGACCGCGTGGGCGTACCTGGCGCTGAGCGTGGTCGGCGGCGTGCTGGCCGCGGTCCTCGGCATGCTCGCGATGCGGGCCATCGGCGCCGGGTTGGGTCGCGCCAGCCGGCCGGTCGACGAGCGTGCTGCCGTGGACCCGATCGATCCGGAGTTGCCATGACGATGCTGCTGGTCTTCCTCGGCGGAGCCATCGGCGCGCCCAGCCGGTATCTCACCGACCGCTTCGTCCAGGCCCGGACCGGCGGCCGGTTCCCGTACGGCACGCTGTTGATCAACGTCGTCGGCTGCTTCGTCCTCGGCCTGATCGCGGCCGGGGTAGCCCAGCGGGGCTGGTCAAGCAACGTGCAGGCGCTGGCCGGCACCGGGTTCTGTGGCGGGCTGACCACGTTTTCGACGTTCTCGGTTGAGACCGTAGAACTGTCCAGGCAGGGTCGCCTGATTGCCGCCGCGGGCTACGTCGCGGTCAGTTGCGCGCTCGGCATCGGTGCTGCGGCTGCGGGCTACGCGCTGCTCTGATCACAGCGCCCGAAAGTCCTACTCATGCGTCGCTATGACGACGCATGCGTAGGACTTTCCAGGAAGCGGGTGCCGGCGAAACCGGCGGGCTTCTCAGCCACCTCGTCGGAGGGATCCAGCGCCGCGGTATGGCCGGACACGGTCAGCTGATCCGCCGGGCCGATGCCGCGCTTGACGATGGCCAGCGCGATCGGACCGAGCTCCCAGTGCTGCACCGCCGTGCCCACGAAGCCCACCGCCTTACCGTCCTTCTCGACTGCGCTGCCGGGCACGGGCAGCAGCTCGGAGTCCCCCGACAGGTGCAACAACACCAGCCGCCGGGGCGCCTTGCCCATATTCTGAACCCGGGCGACCGTCTCTTGGCCGCGGTAGCAACCCTTGTCCAGATGGACCGCGGTGCCGATCCAGCCGGCCTCGTGGGCCAGCGTGCGATGGTCGGTGTCCAGACCCAGCCGCGGTTGATGACGTTCCACGCGCAGTGCGGCGGCGGCCCAGCTACCGGCCGGGGCCGCGCCCGCCTCGATCAGCCGCGCGGACCAGTCCGGCAGCGAATCCCGCGGGATCATCAGCTCGAATCCGTCCGCGGCTGGACGGACAAAACCGCCCGCCGGCAACGCAACCGCGGCCTTCGGGTCGTGCGGCACCGCGATTGCCTCGAGCACGGCGGCAGCCTGGGGGCCGGCCAATCCGAGCACGGCATAGTCGCTGGTGACGATCGCCGGTTCGACCCGCTTCAGAAAGCGCATCTTCAACAGGTAGGCCAGCGCCTCGTCGGCGGCACCCGGCTCGACGTCGATCCAGACCTGGCCGGCCAACTCGGTGAGCTGCCAGTGCTGCTCGACGTGCCCGGTCAGGGACAGCACCAGCGCCTCAGTCGAGTCACCGTCGGCCAGCCGGCTCACGTGCTGGGAGCAGATGGCGTGCAACCACTCGAGCCGATCCGGGCCGGGCACGACCAGCACCTCCCGATGCGAGCGGTCATAGAGTGCCACCGTCTCGGCGGCCGCGCGCTGTTCACGCAGCGGATCGCCGTAATGCCATGCGATGCCGGCGTCCGGGCCACTGGCGGCGACCGCCTTGGGCTGGTCGAGCAACGGCGATCGGTATTCGTTCATCGGTGTTTCTCCTGCGGGACCTGGGTTGCGGCGGCACAGTCCCGGCAGGTGCCGAAGACGGTGAAGTGTGATCGGTCGAGCGTGAAGCCGCTCTCACGCAGCAGAGTGGCGGCAAGGTCGTCAGCCAAGCCGGCGGGCGCGTTGATGACCGCGTCGCAGTTGTGGCACACGACGTGGATGTGATCGTCGTCAGCCAGCCGATAGGACGGCGCGCCGTGGCCGAGATGGGTGTGGGCGACCACGCCGATGTTCTCCAGAGTCTCCAGAGTCCGGTACACCGTGGTGAGGTCGACCTCGGGTACGGCGGCGGCAATCTGCTCCGGAGTGGCGTGCACGAGATGTCCCACGGCGTGCATAACGCGCTCGCGCTGCAGAGTCATCCGCATGCCCCGCGCGCGCAGCCGACTGGCCAGCGCGTCGCCGTCGAAGTCGTGGGTGTGGGCCATCCGAACCAGTCTATGTCCGCCTCGGCCGTGTAGGTGCGGTCCAGCTGCGCCTGACTATGCTCGGTCACCGTGACGAAACGGGCAGTGGGCGTTCTCGGGCGCGGGCCAGTGTCGACCGACGAGCTGGTGATGGCCTCCGACGACCTGGGTTTGACCCGGGGTGACGGGTGCTTCGAGGCCACTCGGGTGATCGTCCGGCCCCCCGACGCAACCGGGCTGCCGAGCACGCCGACGGTGGATCACCTCGACCAACACCTCGACCGCCTTGCCCGCTCAGCCGACGCACTGGCCATGCCGGCCGTCGACCGGGCGGCCTGGTTGAGCCTGATCGACCAGTTGTTGTCGACTTGGACCGAGCCGGGCGAGGCAATCCTGCGGTTGCTGCTCACTCGTGGTCGCGAGTCCGAGCTGGCCGGCGGAACCGGTCACGTCACCGGCATCGCCACGATCACCCCCATCTCGGCGACCTCGCTGCGGCAACGCCGAGAAGGCATCTCCGCGATCACACTCGGCCGCGGTACCCGAGCCGATGCGTTCACCGACGCCCCGTGGTTACTGGGCGGCGTCAAGACCCTGTCGTACGCGGTGAACGTGGCGGCTGCGCGCACCGCGATGGCCCGCGGCGCGGACGACGTGATCTTTACCAGCGCCGACGGCTTCGTCCTGGAGGCGCCGACCTCAGCCGTCCTCTGGATGGCCGCCGACATCCTGAGCACCACCCCAACTGGGGCTACCGGCATCCTGGCCTCCATCACCCAGCGCGCACTGTTCGCAGCGGCCGAGGCGAACGGCCTGCGGACGGCCTACGCGCTGGCCACGGTCGAGCAGCTGCAGGCGGCGGACGGCGTCTGGCTGGCCTCCAGCGGGCGCGGAGTCACCCGCGTCCACACTCTCGACGGCCTGGCCTTGCCGCTGACTCCGGCCGCTGACCGGATTGCCGCGCTCAGCGACCACTGACCGTTTGGGCGACATCAGCCGAAATCTGCTTTGCAACGGCGGCAGCACGTCGTAACGTGGTCTGCGTATTAGAAGGGAGGTGGTCCAAAGCTTGATTAGCTCTAGGACACCCCAGGAGGTGGCCGGCTAGTTCCGGTCAGCCTTCCGAACCCCCGAGCCGCCGGGCTTGTCCTCCGGTTTAGGTCCGTTCAGGTGCACCGTGTGCCTGGACGCCCGGCTCGGGGGTCTCACAATTTCTGGAGGGTCTCGCCCAAACGCGCTCTCACAAGCTTCCGTCAAACCGCTAGGGCACCCGTTCCAGCCGGGCATTCAGATGCGGCCGGTACTCGTCCGGTTCGAGGGCCAGCTCCTGCAGGAACGCCAGCTCCCCGTCCACCAGCGCATAGAGGCGGCGCTCCCCCGCGACCCGCTTCGCCGTCGGGGTGATGCCCACCAGCCCAGTGGCCAGTTCCCACCGCAGGTCACCGGCAATGCCGGTGAAGACTTCCACGATGCCGGCCGCGGTCGCCAGCGTGAGCTCCAGATCGTCCTCACCCGGACCACCGCGCAGAAAGCCGTTCTCCCGAAACGCCGGGCGTAACACCGAACCATCGGGATTGAGTAGCCAGGTGTGCGACTCGTAACTCAGAAAAGGCCGACCGTCGTGGGCGAAACTAATTCGCTGCGCATAGCTGAACTCGGTCGAATCGGCTGGCCGCAGACCCTGCCCGTGACCGGCCCACTGCCCGAGCAGGGGCAACACGGCCAGCAAGGACGGATGCAGCTCGGGCCCGGCGCGCAGATCGGTGACGTCGGCGATCGGCGGGACGGACGAACCCTCGGCCGCAGTCACTGCTGGCCTGCGAACAGCTTTCGGAGCACCAACAGCGACATGCCGCCGATGGCCAGGAAAGCCACGATGAGCAGGACTGTATAGAAGGTTTCCATGCAGGCAGGATAGTGGGCGTGACCCGTCCTCTGATCGTGAAGTGCACCGCCGGCGCCGACGAACCTGAACGGTGCGCCCAGGCTTTCACCGTTGCGGCAACCGCGGCAGCCTCCGGGGTATCCATCTCGCTGTGGTTGACCGGCGAGGCCGCCTGGTTCGGATTGCCCGGCCGTGCTGAGCAGTTTGAGCTGCCCCACTCCGCCCCGCTGGCTGAATTGCGTGACACCGTCATCGAGCTAGGCAGCCTCACGGTGTGCACCCAGTGCGCTGAACGCCGCTCGATCGGCCCGGCGGATCTACTCCCCGGTGTGCGAATTGCCGGCTCGGCGTCGTTCCTGGACGAGATCCTGCGCCCCGACGCCCAAGCCCTGGTCTACTAGCCCGCCCCGTGAACGCATAGTGCGGCCCGACTTCCCGCTTCGATGTCGAAAACCGGGAAGTCAGGCCGCACTGTGCGCGAGCGGAGCAGCTAGGAGAGCTGGATCGTGGCTTCTACCAGGCCGGGGCCAGTGGCGCTGACGACCTGGCGGGCTTTGCCGGAGTTGTGCAGCACGGACAGCGTCCAGTCGCCCGGCGCGGCGAAGAACCGGTAGTCGCCGGTGGCCGACGTGACGACCTCGGCGGTGAACTCACCCGTCGAGTCGAGCAGCCGGACGTAGGCCGCCGGCACCGGGTTGCCGTCCTTGCTGACCGTCCCGTAGATCACCGTTTCTTTCTCGATGTCCACGTGGGCCGGCAGGGTCGGGGTCTGGGTCGGTGCTCCGCACATGTTCAGACGCTCTTTTCGATCGGGACGCCGACAAGTGAACCGTATTCGGTCCAAGAGCCGTCGTAGTTCTTGATGTTGTCCACCCCGAGCAGCTCGTGCAGGGCGAACCAGCTGTGCGAGGAACGCTCGCCGATGCGGCAGTAGGCGATGCTGTCCTTGGACAGATCCAGCTGGGAGTAGAGCTCACGCAGCTCGTCGTCGGACTTGAAGGTGCCGTCCTCGTTGGCCGCCTTGGACCAGGGCACGTTCACCGCGCCCGGGATGTGGCCGGCCCGCTGGGACTGCTCCTGCGGCAGGTGGGCCGGGGCCAGCAGCTTGCCGGCGTATTCGTCGGGCGAGCGGATGTCGAGCAGGTTCTTGTTGCCGATCGCGGCCACAACCTCGTCGCGGAACGCCCGGATCGAGGTGTCCTGCTCCTTGGCGTGATAACTCGTGGTCGGCCGGTTCACCTCGTCCTTGGACAGCTCACGGCCGTCCAGCTCCCACTTCTTGCGGCCGCCGTCAAGCAACTTGATGTTCTCATGGCCGTACAGCTTGAAGTACCAGTAGGCGTAGGCGGCGAACCAGTTGTTGTTACCGCCGTACAGCACCACGGTGTCGTCGTTGCCGATGCCCTTGGCCGACAGCAGCGCCTCGAATTGGTCCTTGCTGACGAAGTCGCGGATGACCGGATCCTGCAGGTCCTTCTTCCAGTCCAGCTTCACCGCCCCGGCGATGTGGCCGCCATCGTATGCCGAGGTGTCTTCGTCGACCTCGACGAGAACGATGCCGGGAGTATTCAGGTTCTGTTCGGCCCAGTCCGCCGAAACCAGTACCTCTGAGCGACTCATTCGAATTTTCTCCTTCAGGATGAAACCGAGCATGGGATCAAGCTGGGCTGTGTGAAATCAAGCTGGGACTAATGAAGCTGAGCGACACTTGTGATGCGGCGCGGCTGGGATCCGGACCATTGGCCGTAGCGACAACGGGATCGGGCCACGGAGCCGGCTGGGCGGCCGGCGGGGTGATCAGCTGGTGCGACAGAGGCAGCTGTCGAGACGGCACAGATCGACCGTTCGACGAGACGTCAGCATGAGACCCATAACAGCGCCAGGGTAATGCAGCGACGCAACGTCGGCCAACTCTCGAAGGCCGGACCTAATGCCGGTCACGCCGATAATGCATTGATCAGCACATATCCGGCCGGCACGCTCAACGAGATCGTCATCAGCGCTCCCACCAGTGGACGCAGCCGGGCCGCCCCGATCGTCACGCTGGAATGCGCGCCGGCAAAGGTGGCGCCGACCGACAGCAGGCAGGCGACGAGCGCGGCCACGGCGCCGACCAAGGCACTCCGGGCGTTGCTGAAGTCGATGACTTGACGCAGCACGAGCAGGCTGACCACACCGCCCACCACGGCGCCGATCACGGTGGCCAGGAAGCCGCGATCCACCGCCGGGTCGTAACGCGGAACGGGCAGCACGGCATCGACGAGATGCGCGGCGATCAATCCCGCGCCGACCGCCGACACCACCGCCAGCGTGGTCCGATCACCGTTGCCCTGCTGGCGTAGTAACAGCAGGCCACCGATCGCAACCACGGCCACGGTCAGCAGCGCCAGGTCCGACAGGGACTCCACGACCCGGGTCCGGTCGCGGAACCGGCTGAGCTGATGAGCGAACATCGCCACGACGGCCAGGCCCAGCACCGGCAGCACCGGTTCGTAACCGTGCTCGGACCACCGGTAGAGGGAGTAGTCGGAACCGGCCGCGGCCGCCAGCCCGATCATGATCGAGCCCACCCGTCCGGGTGCATCGGCGGACAGTAACCAGCCGAGCACCAGGGCGACCTGCACCACCGCGATGGCCACCACCAACCCGGAGCGGTCCAGATAGCAGCCCGCGATCAGCACCCCGGTGGCACAGGCCGAGATGATCGCCATCGGCAGCTGGGCCGACCGCCCGGTGCGGGTACTGAGCCGCGGGCCGTAACCCGGGACGCCACCCATCATGGGGGTCTCGGCAGGCGATGTCACCGCCCTATGTTCGCAGATCCGGACACCGCGGCCCGGGCCCACCGGTCGATTCGCGCCAGGAGTTCCGGCGAAGTCGCATTCTCCGCATGACCCATCCCCGGCTCCAGCCAGAGGTCCGCCTCGGGCGCACTGGCGGCCAGCATCCGTGCGTGCTCAACCCCGAAGTACGGATCGGAATCGCCGTGCACCACCAGCAGCGGGACTCTCAGCCGGGGCGCCAGCTCGATCGGCGACAGCGGCAATCGTTCCCACCGGCCGCCCACCCTGGTCCGGAAGATCAGCCGCAGCCCCAACCGCCCGAGCCTCGTCTCCAGACCTCGGTGCACCCGGCGCATCGGGCGGGTGCCCCGCTCGTACCAGCGCCCCGGCCCGCTGACCGCCACGACGGCGTCAGGCTGGTCGAGCGGACCCATTTCGATGGTTTCGTCCGGTCCGCCGTGCAACCCTGCCTGCCGGATGACCACCGACGCACCCATCGAGAAGCCGACCGTGACGACGGCAACACCCGGCGTTCGGTGACGCAGCCAGCGGACGCCCGCGGCAACATCCGCGGTCTCCGCGTCGCCCACCGTCGAGTACCCGCCAGAGCCTCCGTGCCCCCGGAAATCCAGGGCTAGGACGCCCGCACCGGACTTCGCCAACCCGGTTGACATTGCCCGCACGGTCGGCCGATGCGCGGAGCCGGTGAACCGGTGCCCGACGAGATAGGCGACACCGGACGAAACACCAGTAACACCTGCGTAATACAAGCCCGTCAAACTAACATCGTCCGAAGAGGTCATGTTCACGGGTTCAGCGTCGACCATGTGAACAGATCCTCGTCGCATCAGTACCTATCCCGCCAGCGGGAGGCATCAATGGAACTCGTCCTCCTCACTACCGCCGCGCAGCCGACCACGGAGGTCCTGCCAGCCCTGGGTCTGCTCGGTCATCAGGTGACCGTGTCCGGCCTCGAGATCAGTCCCCTGCTCACCAGCACCGCCGATGCGGTGCTCATTGATGCCCGGTTCAATCTGGCCGGCGCTCGTGCTCTGAGCAAGGTCCTCGCTACCACCGCCGTCAGCCTGCCGGTCTTCGTCGTCCTCAAGGAAGGCGGCCTGGTTGCGCTGTCGGCCGACTGGGCGATCGACGATGTGCTGCTCGACACGGCCGGCCCGGCCGAGGTGGACGCCCGCCTGCGACTGGCGCTGGCCCGCCGCAATTCGGTCGAGGACGGCGAGCCCGGCATGGTCAAGGTCGGCGACCTCACCATCGAGGAATCGACTTATACGGCAAGGTTGAAATCGGCCACGCTGGATCTGACCTACAAGGAATTCGAGCTGTTGAAGTTCCTGGCCCAGCACCCGGGCCGGGTCTTCTCCCGCTCGCACCTGCTGCAGGAAGTCTGGGGCTACGACTACTTCGGTGGCACCCGGACGGTCGACGTGCACGTGCGTCGACTGCGCGCCAAGCTCGGTGCCGAGTACGAAGCCTTGATCGGCACCGTGCGCAACGTCGGCTACAAGTTCGTCAAGCCGGCCGAGCCGGGCCTGCGTGCCCGCGGCGACCAGAGCGACAACACGTTGGTCGACTCGATCGACCTCGACTCATCCGAGGACAGCGACCTTGTCGAGGCCGGCATGGCGGCGGAAGCAGCCATGGCCGCCGAGATCGCGATGGCCATGGACAGCGAAGACTGACGGCAACGTACTGATTCGGATGACCTGATCAGTACGGTTGAGCGGTGACCCAGCCGCCCAGCTCTGCAACGACGAACAGTGATTCAGCAACGAACATCATCGAGGCGACGGCCTTGGACGCGGACCAGCGTTCAGCCGTCGCCTCGATGGTTTCGACCGCCCCGGCAGCGGCGGCCAACCCGCCGCTCAACGAGCAGGGCCTGCTGAACCTGCAGGCCACCCACGGGGTCCGGCACCTGCTCGCCGTGCGAGCCGGTCGGCTGATCGGCTACGCGCAGCTCACTGCGTCCGACGACGAGATCGGCGCCGAGCTGGTGACCGCCGGGGACGCCGAACCGAGCGTGGCGGACGAACTGCTGCGGGCTGCCCGCGATTCGGCGCACGGCAAGCTCTTCCGGCTGTGGGCGCACGGAAAGCAGAGCGTCGCGGCCCGCGCGGCCGACACCGCTGGCCTGACCCCGATGCGCTCGCTGCTGCAGCTTCGCCGCCCGGTGGACGCGGGACCGCTGCCGCCCGCACCGCCGCTGGCCGACGGGGTCGTCATCCGGTCGTTCGTCCCGGGACAGGATGACGCGGCGTGGCTGCGGGTGAACTCGCGCGCGTTCGCCAGCCATCCCGAGCAGGGCAAGTGGACCCAGCACGAGCTCGACGAGCGCCTCGCCGCCGACTGGTTCGACCCGGCTGGTTTCCTGCTGGCCGACCGGGCCGGCGAGGTCCTCGGCTACCACTGGACCAAGCTGCACGCCGAGCTGGATCCGCCGCTGGGCGAGGTCTACGTGATCGGCGTCGATCCCGCGGCCAGTGGGCTGCGCCTGGGCCGACCGCTCCTCAATGCCGGCCTGGAGTACCTGGCCGGACGCGGTGTGCCGGCCGTGCTGCTCTACGTCGAGTCGGACAACACCCGCGCGATCGGCCTCTACGAATCCGCCGGCTTCACGACCTTCTCCACCGACACTCAATACGCCGCTCCGTAGACCCCTAAGACCCGTAAGACCCGTAAGGCTCGGTAAGGCCCCGTAAGCGCGATTGCCGACGGAATTGCCGTCCACGACGCCAAATTGCCGACGTGTTCCGGCCGGTTGACGGCGATGGCGGCGCTTGTACCCCGTCCGGCGGGTGGATTCCAGACACTTGCCGCCTTGTTCACCTTCTGATCACCCAACCGCGTTGTGCGCGCCCACCAATGTGGCGGCTCCGTTCACCCGTAGTTCATCCTCGACCCCCCGTGAGGCCACCTGCGCTGCTTAGCGTCCTTACCGACGCGGCGCTGAGCAGCGTCGGAGGACCATCAATAAAACCGAAAGGGACCTACAAGGTGCAGATCAACCGTATCGGCGTTGCGGCCGGCCTTCTGGCCGGTGCACTCGCGTTGTCCGCATGTGGATCAGCCGGCGGCGGCGACACGACCACGGGCGCGGGGGCAGGCTCGACAACTCCTAGTTCCTCCGGCTCGTCAAGCACCACCGACTGCGCAACCGGCGCACTCAAAGCAGAAGGTTCGACCGCGCAGCAGAACGCGATGGCCCAGTGGATCAAGGACTACCAGTCCAAGTGCACCGGCGCGACCATCACGTACAACGGCACCGGTTCGGGCGCGGGCGTATCGAACTTCATCGCCAAGCAGGACAACTTCGCCGGCTCCGACTCGGCGCTGGACCCGACCAAGGACGAGGTGGCCAAGGCCACCGCGGCCTGCGGCTCGCCGGCTCTGGACCTGCCGATGGTGACCGGCCCGATCGCGGTGGCCTACAAGGTCAACGGGGTCACCGACCTGACCCTCACACCCGACGTGATCACCAAGATCTTCCTGGGCAAGATCACCACCTGGAACGACCCGGCGATCAAGGCCATCAACTCCGGCGCAACCCTGCCGTCCACGAAGATCACGGTGTTCTACCGCAGTGACTCCTCGGGTACGACGCAGAACTTCGAGAAGTACCTGGCCGCCAACGACCCGACCGACTTCACCAGTACCCCGGACAAGGACTCGTCCAAGGCGGGCTTCGCCGGCCAAGGCAAGACCGGTTCGCAGGGTGTGCAGCAGGCGATCAGCTCGACCGAAGGCGCAATCGGTTACGTCGAATGGTCCTTCGCGGTCAGTGGAAACCTGGCTACGGCCAAGGTGGACAACGGCGGCGGCGCCGTTGATCTCACGGCCGACACGGCCGGTGCGGCCGTCGCGGCAGCCACGGTTGCCAGCAACGGCGGCTCGGATCTGACCCTGAAGCTCGACTACGCGACCAAGGCTGCGGGCGCTTACCCGATCATCCTGGTCACGTACGAGATCGTCTGCTCGAAGTATTCGGATCCGGCAATCGGCACGCTGGTCAAGTCGTTCCTGACCTACACCGCCGGCGACGGCCAGGCCGCGCTGCAGGACCTCGGGTACGCCCCGCTTCCCGACAGCATTGCCACCCAGGTCAAGACCGCAGTCGCCGCGATCAGCTAGTAACGACCCCCGAGTTTTACCCAGTTAGGCAGCAAGCAAACGCTAGACGCGCACGACCAAGCAGTAGAGGATCACATCCAGCGACGGACCCCCGCTGGGCGAGCGGTGCACAAGCCTTTCGCCCAGCGGGGTTACGCGTGAGACGGGGCCGGACCGATGCCAGATCGAGAGCGCATGACTGAACGCACATCGCGACACTCCGGGACCTCGGACGGTGACCAGCCGCGCACCGCAGAGGCAATCGCGCTGGCCCGGGCGAAGGCCGAAGCCCGCGCCAACGAGGCGCTGTCCGACGTCGAGCGGCAAGCCGATGCTCCCGACGAGGGTGGTGTGAACTCACCTGCCGGTTCGACATTCAGCCGGCGCCCGGTGGTCGGATCCAGTGAACCACTGGGCGTGTCCACGCTGGATGACACGCCGGAGGTGTTCGGCGCCGGATCGACCAGCCTCGACGGGAATGGCCGCGCTCGAATCGGCGACCGGGTCTTCGCCTCGCTGACCGCCGGCGCCGGTTTGTTCGTGGTGCTGCTCATCGCCCTGGTCGCCTTGTTCCTGCTGGTCAAGGCCATTCCGGCCATCGCACACGACAAGTCGAACTTCCTGACCTCGCGGCACTGGGACACCACCAGTGGCGCGCTCGACTTCGGGGTGCTGCCACTGCTGTGGACGACGGTGCTCATCTCGGTGCTCGCCCTGGTGCTGGCCGTGCCGGTCGCTATCGGCATCGCGCTGTTCATCTCGCAGTACGCCCACAAACGGGTGGCTCGCCCGGTTGCTTACGTCGTCGACCTGCTGGCCGCCATCCCATCGATCATCTACGGCATCTGGGGCATCACGGTGCTGGCCCCGAAAATCCAGCCGGTGGCCGATGCCCTCACTCATCTGGGCGCCTTCCCGCTGTTCGCCGACAAGAACGTCAAGGGCGGCACGGTGTTCACCGGCGGGGTGATCCTGGCCGTGATGATCCTGCCGATCGTGACCGCGGTATGCCGCGACGTCTACGAACGAACTCCGCAAGCCAACATCGAGGCCGCCTGGGCCCTGGGAGCGACGCGGTGGGAGATGATCCGGCTGGCTGTCCTGCCCTACGGCAAGCCGGGCATGATCAGTGGTGCGATGCTCGGCCTCGGTCGGGCCCTCGGCGAGACGATCGCGATTTCGCTGATCCTGTCAAAGGTGTCCAACACCGGACCGTTCTCGTTCTCGATCTTCGACGGTGGTGAGACGTTCGCCTCCAAGATCGCTAACAACGCGTCCGAGTTCAACAGCCCGCAGCAGACCGGGGCGTACATCGCCGCCGGTCTGGTGCTGTTCGTGCTGACCTTCGCCGTCAACGCGGCCGCCCGAGCAATCGTCAACCGCCGGAAGGAGTTCTCGTGACCACGGTCGAATCCGCCGGCTCGAGCCTGGCCAGCCCGCCCGGCGCGGGTATTCGCAAGGTCAAGGACCGCACCGCCACGACGCTGGTTTACGCGGCGTTCGCAATTGCCCTCGTACCGCTGATCTGGCTGCTCTGGACGGTGGTCAGCAAGGGCATCTACATGTTGACCCGCAACGGCTGGTTCACCGGCACGGAGCGCGGCATCACGTACCGCGACGCGGGCGGTGGCGCCTGGCACGCTGTGCTCGGCACCCTCGAGCAGGTCGCACTGTGCACGGCCATCTCGGTGCCGATTGCATTGCTGGTGGCGATCTATCTGGTCGAGTACGGCCGCGGGCCACTGGCCCGGATGACCACGTTCATGGTCGACATCCTGACCGGCATTCCGTCCATCGTCGCCGCGCTGTTCATCTACGCCGTGTTCATCACGACCTTCGGCGGCGAGCGATCGGGCTGGCTAGTGTCCCTGGCGCTGGTCATGCTCATGATCCCGGTGATCGTGCGGACCACCGAGGAAATGCTGAAGCTGGTGCCGAACGAGCTGCGTGAAGCCTCGTACGCGCTCGGCGTGCCCAAGTGGAAGACCATCGTGCGCATCGTGCTGCCCACCGCCATGAGCGGCATCGTGACCGGAGTCGTGCTGGGCATTGCCCGGGTCGCCGGTGAAACGGCGCCGCTGCTGATCCTGGTCGGCTACTCTCCGGACAAGAACGCCAATCTGTTCTCCGGTCCGCAGGCATCGTTGCCCGGACTGATCAAAGACCAGTTCAGCAACCTGGGCAGCACCACCATCCTGGAGGGCGGCAAGCGGGTCACCGTCCATTACGCGGCCGACCGGATGTGGGGCGCCGCGCTGACGCTGATCCTGCTCGTGATGATCTTGAACTTGGCTGCGCGGGTCATTGCCCGCCGCAGTGCCGTCAACTGACCACACTCGACGCTCACGCACTCGACACTCATCCAGCTCGATAACTTCGAAGGACCGGATATGGCCAAGCGGATCGACGCCAAGAACCTCAACATCTACTACGGCAAGTTTCTGGCCGTGTCCGAGGTCACCTTCACGATCGCACCGCGGTCGGTAACGGCTTTCATCGGACCGTCCGGCTGCGGCAAATCGACCGTGCTGCGCACCATCAACCGGATGCACGAGGTTATCTCCGGTGCGACCGTCGAAGGTGACCTGCTGCTGGATGGCGAGAACATCTACGGCGCCGGCATCGACCCGGTGGATGTGCGCCGGACCATCGGCATGGTGTTCCAGCGGCCGAACCCGTTCCCGACCATGTCCATCTACGACAACGTGGTGGCCGGCTTGAAGTTGCAGTCGGGCCGGCTGAGGAAGTCCGAGCTGGACGAGACGGTGGAGCGGTCACTGCGTGGCGCCAACCTGTGGGAAGAGGTCAAGTCGCGACTGGCCAAGCCAGGCGCCGGCCTGTCCGGCGGCCAGCAGCAACGGCTCTGCATTGCCCGCGCCATTGCCGTCGAGCCGCAGGTGCTGTTGATGGACGAGCCCTGTTCGGCGCTGGACCCGATCTCGACGCTGGCGATCGAGGACCTCATTCAGACGCTGAAAGAGAAATACACGATCGTCATCGTCACGCACAACATGCAACAAGCGGCGCGGGTATCGGAGCGAACGGCGTTCTTCAACCTGGCTGGCGTCGGTAAGCCGGGTCAGCTGGTCGAGATCGACGACACCCAGAAGATCTTCACCAATCCGACCGACCAGCGCACCGAGGATTACATCTCCGGCCGCTTCGGCTAGGCCGGCTGGGCGCCGGTTTCGACTTCGAGGACCAGCGCAACCGGCCGCCGGATCAGATACCGGAAGAACACCCGCCAGGGCAGCCGCGTGATCATCTCGATGTCCTGACCCTTGACGACCGTGACCGTCAATGCCGGGCTCTTCAACCAGTCCATCGTCGCCTGCACGGTGTGCTCGCCGGGGGCCAGCTTGACCTCACCGGACTTGCCCGGTTTCAACGCCATCGCAACTTGACCGTCGACGGTCACTTCGATTTTTGCGCCGACCCCTGCTTTGTCCGGTCCGCGCCGGACCCGAATGACCGCCATGGAGCTCCTGTCGTCGATGCACGGACCGTTCATGGCCCCGCGACAGCCTAATCGGGCGCGCATTCTGGTCTGCCGTGACTGGCAACGGAGCTACGAAGCGACTCACCAGTCTGCGCGAGATCATCGAGAGATCCGTTGTACGGCGCTATCCGCCATTGCGCGTGCCGCGCTTGATGCGCTGGCATCATCCCAAGCGCCGACCTAGAAGGCACACTCGTAGAATCCCGCCTCCATGAAGGCGAAGCTCCTCGGAAATGCTGAGGCACGATTCTTGAACACGTCACGTACCCAACTACGTTCATGGTTTCAGGTCCGCGGGTGGAACATGCGGGTAGTCCACGCTAATTGCCCTATACGACATAACGGGCTCACGCGTGGCGCGATGCCAACTGTTGACCCGATCGAGGGAGAGTCCTGAGGTCCACAAAGGTGGAGTTAAGGCTCGCTGATCGATCATGATCGGCTCCTAGCAGTCAAGGCCGTCGACGGTAATCCCTCCGTTACAGCGGGAGACGATGCGGCTTTGGTCGCGCGGATCAATGGGCGTGATTGCGGATCAATGGGCGTGATTGCGGATCGGTGTCTGCGTGGGGTCCCGCCAGGCCGGAGGGACGAAGTGCGGAACGTCGTTGACCATGAGCATGGTCCAGCCCTCGGTGTCGATGCGGCGGTGGTGAACCGCACATAGCAGGGCCATGTTGTAGACGGCAGTTCGGCCATGGTGGCGCCAGGCCCGCACGTGATGTCGCTGGGTCCAGTGCGGCGGAGCTGTACACCCGGGGAAACTGCAACCTTTGTCCCGCGCGACCAAGGCCAAAGTCTGACCGTGGCTGGCGATGCGCCTGGTCCGGCCGTAGTCCAGCACACCACCGTGGGAGTTGTGCACGATCCAAGCGATTGCCGACTCATCCGCCAGTCGCAGTGCTTGATTGACGGTCAGCCGCTGCCCATAGCCGGTGGTGGCCAGACCGGTCTTGGTCTCGAACTGTTCGGCCGTCATCGTGATCAATACCGTGGCCGGGATACCGCCCGAGCCGGGTAGCTCCCCGGCCCGCAGAGATCGTTGACAGACCTGTCCCAACGCATCGTGAAGCCGCTGAGCCGCTGACCGGTCATCGACGAGCACCAACTCTGGCACCGCCACCATTGGCGGCCGGTCGCTGGCCGACTGGTCCTCGGTAGTCGGATCGCTTGCGAACGAGTATTGGTCCACCTCGCCAACATCGACGTCGCTAACGCCATCGTGAGCCAACGGACCGCCCGCTGAATCGTCGTCACCGGCGGACTCCTCAGCCGGTGACGAGGCGGTCTTGGCGGGGTCGATTTTGCCGGTGGCGGTGCCGGTGGTGTTTGGGGCGGCCAACGAGTGAAAGACGGCCATCGCGGCCGCGCCCGTCGCCGCGTCCAACAAACCCCGGATCGCGACCATCCCGTCGTATTGCGGAGTCAGCGTCAAGAACCGGCGACGCTGCTGGTCCCGCTCATCACTCAGCGTCCCATCGGGATCCAAAGCGTCCCGCAGCCCGCGCGCGTAACCGGCCAACTGTTCAGCATTGATCCGCAGCGCGTGGCCGGTTAGGTCCTGCTCCGCGAAATCGGCCAGCTCTACCGGCAGACTCGCCGGCAACCTGCTCAGCATCGACACAATCACGTCCACCTGGGCTGCATCCACCAGGCCCGCGACATGCGCCGGCGCCAACACCGGCCGCAGCGGCCCCAGCACTTGGCCGGTGACCATCAGCCGCGGACCCAACTGCGTGGCTCGCGTCACTCGACGCCGCGCGACCCGAGGCGGGACATTCCACAAACCGCTCAGCAACGCCGCCGTACTGCTAACCACCAGTCGTCCGGCCAGATTCTGCTGCTCCGCCTGTGCCACCACGGCTACGTCCAACGCCGCCACCCGCCGAGCTGATGCCTCCAAAGATCGGATCACGGCCAACTGGGCATCAACATCCAACCCAGCCCAGCTCGCCGATCCCAGCAGCTCCGTCAGCTCAGCCAATTTCGCCGCCAGCACCACGACCGACTCGGTTGTGCTCGTTTGCCCCGTATCCATAAGGCAAAACTACGAGGTGCCTCTGACAGTTCTTGTCCCATAAATGACCAGATCGGGTCCGAGTAAGAAAACTGCCCTGAAATCGATCGAACGTTGCCCGAATGGGCAGGCGCGGATATCAGGCAGGCGCGGATACCAGGCAGGCGCGGATATCAGGCAGGCGCGGATATCAGGCAGGCGCGGCTAGCCGCCCGGACGCCCAGCGCCACCAGTTCCACCAGTTCCACCAGTTCCACCAGCAAAGCCGCCGCCGGTCGCGCCCGCGCCGCCGAATCCGGCGGTCCCCCCGCCGAATCCGGCGGCGCCCCCGACGCGGCCGGTCGTGGTGGTGGTCGACGCGGTAGGCAACGGGACGGAACGGTCGGCGATGACAACCTGCTGCCCTAGGGCAAGGCCCTTGGACACCTCGGTTCGTGCACTGCCGACGACACCAACGGTCACGAGGGTTCGTTGGGTCGTTTTGCCTTGCGGGACCGAGACGGTCGCGACGCCGGTGGCCAGGCTCGATACCGCGCTGTTCGGCACGGTAAGGACATTCTTGGCCGTCGCGATGACAATGCTGACCCGGGCGCGAGCCCCGGTGGTGAGCGCCGCGGACGGTTTCGTCACCGTCACAACCACCGGATACGTCGGGGTGGAACCGGTAGTCGATGATGTCGGCAGCAAGCCGATCGAGGTGACCTTTCCGGTCACGGACGCCGTCGCACCGTCAGCCGTCACTTGCGCCGACTGACCCACTTTTACCTTACGAATGCTGGCCAACGGTACATCGACCGTGATCTTGGCCGAGCCCGCTCCGGCGATCACGATCGCGGTGCTGGAGCTCGCGGTGGATCCCGCGATCATGCCGACCGAGGCCACCGTCCCAGAAATCGGCGCGGTGAGCACTGATGCGGTCAGGTTTTGCTGTGCGGTCGTCAGCGCCGTTTGTGCCGTAATTACCGCCGCCTCGTCAGTATCAGCCTGGCCCGCAGAGTTCTGGGTGGAATTCGTCCCGCCGGACGAGCCCGATCCGGTGCCGGTCGCCGCTGATGTACCCGTTGTGCCTGAGCGGGAGCCGGTGCTCGAGTTTGAACTCGACGACGTACCGGTACCTGTCGAGGAGCTACCAGAAGCACCACGCGAACCGCTGCCCGACGAACCGCTGCCCGACGAACCGCTGCCCGATGAACCGCTGCCCGATGTCGCTGCGCTTGCTTGCTCAGCCAATGCTTTCGACAGCGAGACCGCCAACTTGGAGGCGGACGCTTGATCTGTGGACGTCGCGCTCTGCGCAGCTTGCACCTTGGTTATCGCCGCGAAGCAAGCGGTCAAATCTGCCGTGGCCGCGCCGCTGGCCGACGTGGCCGGCGCCGACGGCGTGGTGGACGCAGTCGCGGAGGAGCTTGCTGACCCGGTGGGGGTAGCCGTCACGGACGGCGTTGCGCTCACAGAGCTGCTCGACGCGGTGGCCGCCGCCGCACACGTAGCTTGGGCGGCCGAACTAGCCGATGCCGCGGCGGCCAGATCCGCCGTTACCTTCTGCTGCGCCGTGTCCAGTTGCTTCTGCAGTTGAGCGATCGCGGCCGCACCCTTGTCGCCGTTGGGTGGTGCCGCCGTAACCGGCTTCGTGCCAGCCGACTTCGTAGTCGTGCCAGCCGACTTCGTAGCCGTAGCAGCCGGCGTCGCAGTCAGAGTCGGAGTCGGAGTCGGAGCGCTGCTGCTGGTAACACTGGTGGCCGAAGTTAGCTTGGTGGCCGTCACGCTCGCAGTGGTTTCCGACGCGCTGGTGGTGGCTGCCGTCGCGACGGCAGCGGCGTCCGTCTCCTGATTTGCCTTGGCCTGAGCCAGTGTCGCCTGGGCGGCCAGGACGGAATCAGTCAATGGTGTCGTTTCCATGGTGGCCAATGTCTGGCCCGCGCTCACCTGCTCGCCGACGGTGACTCCGACCGTGGCAACAGTGCCCGAAACCGGGAAGGTGGCCGACTTCTGTTCGGCCAGCGAAACCGACCCGGTCAGCGTCAGCAGTTGCTGCACGTCCGCGCGGGTGACCGAAGCCGTGACCAGTTGGTCACCGCCACCGGATCTGGTTACCGCGTAAGCAGTGGCGCCGCCGCCGGCGAGGATGAGTACGACCAGCACCGGCAACCCTCGACGAAACCACTTACGCTTGCGGCGGTCAGCCATTGCGGCCGCCGGCGATGGTGCAGGTTCCGTTCTGCTTGGCACTGACCGCAACTGCCGTAGCCGCGATAGCCCCGGTGTCGTCGGACTTCCCGAGGGCAGTCACGCAGACGCCGACCTTGAACGCTGCCTTCGTCGCGGCAACCGCCTTTGTATAGGTCGTCGTCCCCGTCGTGGTCACCGTGACGTTCGTGGGCGCGGCCGACGGTGACGCAGACGATCCGTTACGGAACGCCCCGGGTGCTACCGCGACGACAAAGGTCGATCCCGATACCGAGGTCACCTTGCCGCTCGCGCCGCCCCCGCCAAAGCCCGCGCCACCGGCGCCGCCTCGGTTGAAGCCCCCCGAACGGCTACCACTGGGCTGCGGGTTGGCACCGGACGCGCTCGTCCCGCCGGATGCCCGGTTGCCGAAGCCGCCCCCGCCGCCTGCCCCGCCAAAGCCCGTGCCGCCAGCGACCGTGCAAGCCCCGTTCACCGGCTGGGAAATCTGGACCGTCGCGGCCGTGACCGCGGTCGGCTGGGTAGCAGCCGATCCAGCGGATCCTGTCGGCGCTCCGCTGGCCGAGGCACTGCGCGCCGGGCGAGCGGACACGCACACGCCGACCGTCACCGCGCTCCGCGTCCCGGCCACCGTATCCGTGATCTTGGTCGTGGACGAATAGGTTACGGCCGTCTGGGATTGGGTGCTCTGCACCTGCATCGTGTCCCCGCTGAGGGACACCAGTTCGCCCGTCGCGCCCGGGAAGTTCGCGCCTGCGGCGCCACCGCCCCCAGCTCCGCTGCCGCTCGCAGCCTGGGCCGACGTCGCGCCGTCGGCCGCCGGGGCGCTGGCGGGGGTGCTCTTACCGCCACACGCAGTGAGCAGCAGAGCGGCTGTCAGCACCGCTGCACCCACGATGACGGTAGGCCCGCGACCGCCAAGTCGCAGGCGATCGATTGCGGTGCGGGGACGTGGTTCGGGCACGACATACTCCTCGGGATGAACGGTGGGTCGGATCAGAGGCAGAAAGTTCGGGATCATTCGCTGCGTAACGCGTCGATCGGGGACAGCCGGGCTGCCCGCGCCGCTGGGTAGACGCCAGCGAACAAGCCGATTATCAGGGCCACCACCACCGCGAGCACGGCAGCGCTGGGTGAGATCTGTACGGGCTGATTGATGAAATGCGGTAGCCCAACGGAGCAACCGATCCCGAGCAGCAGGCCGAGTAGCCCGCCGCCGAGACCGAGCACGCCAGCCTCGACGATGAACTGGCGCCGGACCGCGGACGGTGTCGCACCCAGTGCCTTGCGCAGGCCGATCTCACGGACGCGTTCACTGACCGACACCAGCATGATGTTCATGACGCCGAGCCCGCCGACCAGCAGGCTGATGCCGGCCACCCCACCCAGCAGCACCGTCAACGTGCGATCAGTTGCCGTGGCGGTCGCGACCAGCGATTGCTGGCTGCTGATAGTGAAGTCCGCGTTCGCCACAGTCACGCCGTGCGCGGTCGCCAACGCCGCCTGCGCTTCCTGATAGGCCGCGGACAGCGAATTCTGGCTGACCGCCTCGACGTACAGCGTGGATACGGAATCCCGGTTGGTGCCGGTCGCAATCCGGCTCGCATAGGTGGTTTGTGGGATCAAGGCCTGATCGTCCTCATCCGTGCTGGACGAGGACGAGCCGACCGAGTCGAGGACGCCGATCACCGTCACCGTCGTGTTGTTCACGGTGAACGTCTGCCCTACGGCACTCTGCGCGCCGAACAATTCGGTGGCCGTGGTCGGACCGAGGACGGCTACCGGCCGTGCCTGGTTCAGGTCGTCCTGGGTCAGGAAACGTCCCGCCGACACCGTCCGGGCTCGAACCGTGAGCCAGTCGGGAGTGGTGCCGACGACGCTGCTGGTCCAGTTCGTGGTGCCGGCGACCAAGGACGCCGACGTGGTCGACACCGGAGCGACGAGCGCGATGTCCGGCGCGATGTCGGAGGTGGACAGCGCGACCGCGTCCTCCGTCGTCAGCGTGGATGCCGTCCCGCGACCGCCTCGCACACCAGCCGTGGTCGTGCTGCCGGGCGAGATGATCAACAGGTTGCTGCCGAGCTTGTCGATCTGGCTGCGAACCTCCGCCTGTGCGCCCTTGCCGAGGCCGACCGTGACGATTACGGCGGCAATGCCGATCAGGATGCCCAGCATCGTGAGCATCGAACGCAGCCGGTGGGACCGGATGGCTTCCAGCGCGGTCCGCAGTGTGTCGGAGTAGCTCATGACCGTCCCCCGTTCATCGGGCGCCCGCCGGGTCGCGCTGGTCGACCTGACCGTCTCGGATCCGGATCACCCGGCCGGCGACCGCGGCAACCTCGGCCTCGTGGGTGATCAGGACGATCGTGCGACCGGCCTGGTGCAGCTCTGCGAACAGGGTCAGGACGTCCTCGGTCGAGCGTGAATCGAGGTTGCCGGTCGGCTCATCAGCCAGGATCATGGCCGGGTCCGTGACCAGCGCCCGCGCCACGGCGACGCGTTGCTGCTGGCCACCGGACAGCTGGCCCGGCTTGTGATCGACCCGGTCGGCCAGCCCCACTCGTTCCAGCGCGCGCAGCGCCCGGGTCTTGCGCTCGGCCCGGGACAGCCCGGCGTAACCGAGCGGCAGTTCGACGTTGCGCCACGCGGGCAGGCTGGTCAACAGGTTGAACTGCTGGAACACGAACCCGATTCGGCGATTGCGGACCTGGGCGAGTTCCACCTCGTCCATGCCGCTGACGTCGACCCCGGCGAGCTCATAGGTGCCCGACGTCGGCGAGTCCAGGCAACCGAGGATGTTCATGAGGGTGGACTTGCCCGAACCGGATGGGCCCATGATCGCGACATACTCGCCCTCCTCGATGCTCAGGCTGACGTCGTGGACGGCGTGCACCTCGACGGCGCCACCGAAGTACGTCTTGCGCACGTCACGCAATTGCAGGATCGGGACGGTCATCAGTTGCCCCCGCGCGTGCCGCCGCCGAAACCGGCCCCGCCACCGGCGCCGCCGCCGGCCCCGCCGAAACCGGCCCCGCCACCGAAGCCGCCGCCACCGAATCCCTCGCCGCCCGTCGTACCGGTGCGTTGCCTGGTTTGGGTGCCGGTCCCGCCACCGGTCCGCGCGACCAGCTTCTCCACGACCTGGTCGCCTGCCTTTAGGCCGGACAGGATCTGAGTGTTCGCGCCGTAGACGCCGCCGATCGTTACCGGAGTCTGGGTGTCCTTGGTGCCCGAACGCAGCGTCACTACGCTCTTGCCGCCGGCGGTGCTCACCGCAGCAGTCGGCACGGTCAGGGCATTGGCCACCTGCTTGACCACGATCGATACCGTTGCGGTCCCGTTGACATACAAGCCGGTGGGACTACCGGTGACCGCAATGACGACCGGGAACGCCGCCGCGCCGCTCGACGTCGAGGCGACGATGCCGACCGACGAGACCACCCCGAAGATGCGGCTGGTCGTATCGGTCGGGGTAATGGTGGCCTGCAGGCCCTTCTTCACCGACGCGAGATCGGCGCTACCGACGGTCGCGTTGACGAGCCAGCTCGCGGTCGAGACGACCACGATCTGCGCGGTGGACGAGGTGGCTGAGCTGGACGCACTCGACGAGCCGGTGCCGCCGCCTCCGGATCCGGATGCTCCAGTCCCCGACGTTGCGGAGGTCGCGCTCGAACCGGAGCCGGAGCCGGAGCTGCCGCTGGCACTGCCGCTGAGGACATCACCCGTGGCGACGTTCACCTCCGCGACCGTGCCCGCGATAGGAGACGTGAGCGTGGCATCGGCAAGTGATTGCTTGGCGGCGGCCAGCTTGCTCGTCGCCGAGGCGACCTGCGCCTGAGCCGCCGCGATCTGGACGTCCGATTGGCCGGCCGCGGCGGTGAGCTGGGCGTTCGCCCCGTCCAACGTGGCCTGCGCGGCTGACACGGCCGAGCTGAGGTCGGCCGGATCCACCGTGGCCAACACAGCGCCCTTGGCGACCTTCGCACCGACGACAGCGCGGACGGCGGTGACCGTTCCGGACACCGCGAAGCTGAGGTCCGATTCGGTGGCCGGCGCCATGGTGCCGCTGGTGCTCACGGTCTGTTGAAGCGTCTGGGTGCTGACGGTTATCACCTGAGTCGTGGCGGCCGCCGCGGCGGCTGAGCCACCGCCCACGCCGCGCCACACCAGGACCCCGGTCCCGACGGCGATGATCAACACAATTGCACAGCCGGACAGCAATAGCCGTCGATGCCTCGCCAGCAGTCCTCGTACAGCCACTGAGTTCTATCCCTTTCGCCGATACCGTCACGATCGCAGGGGCGAGGCCGACGAGTTCGTCGGACGTGCCTGAGTAGAACCTCGACGGCGCGGCTGTCATGAGTGTTCGAAGAAGCCGTGAGTTCGCTGTGTGAGACGACGCCCACAGCCGAGCTCTGGCAACGCGGCCGTGTTGCTGGTGCTCGGCACAATGCGAGGCACCTAGGTCCGTGCTGTGTGCGCGCCGTCCGGCGGCTCAACCCGTAGCCGCCTCGAGAAAGGGATAGTCATGTCCAGCGTTGTCGCGAACCCCCGCCGTCTCGTCCTGGCGGATCTGATTCCTGGTGGTCGCGTTCGCGACTTGTCTCTGGTCGCCGGTGGTGCGGCCTTGACCGGACTGGCGGCTCAGGTGTCGATTCACACGCCGCTGTCGCCGGTGCCGTTCACCTTGCAGACGCTCACCGTGCTGCTGGTGGGCGCGTCGCTCGGTTCGGTCCGCGGGGCGGTATCGATGCTGGTCTATCTAGCTGCCGGCGCCGCGGGGGTGCCCTGGTACTCCAACGGCTCACACGGCTGGGGCGGTCCGACGTTCGGCTATGTGATCGGCTTCGTGGCCGCGGCCGGCGTCGTGGGTTATCTAGCGGAGCGTCGCGCCGATCGGCACATCGTGTCGACCGCGCTGCTGATCGTGCTGGGCAACGTCGTGGTGTATGCCTTCGGGGCGACCTGGCTCGGCGTCGACCTGCAGCTGAGCGTGTCGAAGGCGTTCGCGCTGGGCGTCCGCCCGTTCCTGGTCACCGACACGATCAAGATCGTGCTCGCGGCACTGGCATTGCCGGCGGCCTGGAAGCTCACCCGCGAGTCGTAACGGAGCCGACCGTCACACCCCGACCGGGACACCGACGCCGGCGGCCGGGACGTCGACCTCGACCAGCCGCTTGGCCGCACCCCAGCGGATGGTGACGTTGTCACGTCTCATCACGCGCTTGAACATCAAGATCGAGATGACGACGGTGCAACCGGTGAGGCAGGGTGACAGCACGGACTTCAGCAGCAGGAAGCCACCGAGCGAGGCGTTGGTCAGCAGCCAGATCGTGCCGGCCGCATTGATCAGGTAGGTCATCGTCCACACCAGCGAGATGTGGCGGAAGAAGCTGTTCTCGCGAAGCTGTTTACTCAGCCCCTCGGGCAGCGGGCAGAAGTCGTGGGCCAGCCGGTCGAGCAGCGGACGACCGGTCATCGCCGTCAATGAGATGGCCGTCGCGGTGGCGATCGTGCCGGCCACGGGCTGCAGGAAGTAGAGGAACGCGCTGCCGGTCCAGAAGGTGACGATGGCGCGAACGGTCAGCAGCCCGGCACCGAGCATCACCGCACCGATGACCGGCTTGCCGCGCAGGAACCGGAAGATCATGCCGGCGTAGTACCAGGCGATCGTGACTCCGACAGCCAGCTTGATGCCGGACAGCGAGTAGCTCGTGTAGAAGATGCCCATGGGTATGAAGGACGACATCATTAGCGTGAAACCGGATTTACGCGCGATTTCGCGGACACTCGGCATGTGCACGACGTGATCGGTCGACAACTCGATCGGTCCCTTCTTACCTGACGAAATGACGGCTGGCACCGTCCTCGTAGGTCCTATCGGCCATGCGGAGGTAAGCGTGAGCATCGACACCGGATCACAACCCTGGGATGAGCGTCGCTACTAGCTGATGATGCGGTCGCCCGCTGCATAACACAAGCCAAGATTTCGCCCGTAACCAACCTCTGGGCGAGTCCACAGTTCGACATAAGTGAGTGAAGCAGTAAAACCGGAATTGAGCTAAACAAGTGAGGGTCGGAAACGAATGTGCACAGCATGAGAGGATCTTCGGAAGTCTCTCGTTTCACCTCGTTCCACCTAGAGGGAGCAAAGCCCGTGACGGAGCTGAGCGAGTTCGATCGAACGCTCGCAGCCATCGCCCAAGGCTCTGCTGCCCAAGCCCGGTCCGAGAACTTTCCGGTGGCGCTGCGCCTCCTGCCGGCCGGTCCGCGACATGGGTTGTCTGCGGTCTACGACTACGCGAGGTTCGTCGACGACCTGGGCGACGAGGCCGCGGGCGACCGGCTGGCCCTGCTGGATGCGGTCGCGTCAGATGTCCGCGCCTTACCGTCCGGCGGCGCACGGCTGCCGGTGGTGCGGGCGCTCGGGCCGGCCCTGGCTCCGACCCGTACCGGCCTGGCCGCGCTCACCGGGCCGTTGGTCGCCCTGATCGAGGCGAACCGGTTCGATCAGGGCCGCGTGCGAATGGCTGACTTCGACGCCCTGATGGACTACTGCGCGCTGTCCGCGGCGCCGATCGGACGGCTGGTGCTGGCGTTGGCCGATGCCGACGACGAGCCGAACGTGCGGGACTCGGACGCCGTGTGCGCCGCCCTGCAGGTGTTGGAACACTGCCAGGACGTCGGGGAGGACGCCCGCGCCGACCGGATTTATCTGCCCGCCACCGACCTCGTCGCCAGCGGCGCTGGTCCCGAAGTCGACGGAGTCGACAGCGTAACGGCGGTGGGCGAGCTGTTCCTGTCCGAGCACACCGACCCGCGACTTCGCGCCACCATCGCGGTCCAGGTGGCCCGATCCGAGCAGCTACTGTCGGCCGGTCCTCCGCTGGTACGCCGGTTGCACGGCTGGGCCCGGGTTGCGGTGGCCGGTTACCTGGCTGGTGGCTACGCGACCGCGCGCGCGCTGCGCCGGGCCCACTTCGACGTGCTCGCCGCCCCGGTTCGGCCGTCCCGGCTGGGTACCGCCGGCTTCGCGGTCCGCACCCTGGTCAGGAGCGGCCGATGACGCCCGACGACCGGCTGCTCGCGGCCTACGCCGAATGCGAACGAATAACCCGCGAACAGGCCCGTAACTTCGCCTGGGGAATCCGGCTGCTGCCCGGCCCGAAACGCCGCGCGCTGTCGGCCGTCTACGCCGCCGCCCGCCGAATCGACGACATCGGCGACGGCGACCTGCCAGCGGCCGAGAAGCTCACCGCCCTGTCCCGGGCCCGGGAACAGGTCACCCTGCCTGCGGGTCACCCGGACGACCCGGTGCTCTACGCGTTGGCCGACGCCGCCGACCGGCTGCCGATCCCGTTGCCCGCGTTCGGTGAGCTGGTGGACGGCTGCGAGCTGGACGTCACCGGCCAGACGGTGTCCGATCTCGACGACCTGGTCACCTATTGCCGCTACGTGGCGGGATCGATCGGACGCCTGAGCCTTGGCGTCTTCAACCCCGAACTCGGCGACCAGGAGTTGGCCCGGGCCGGCGTCCTGGCCGACTCGCTGGGCGTTGCACTGCAATTGACCAACATCCTGCGCGACGTTCGGGAAGATCTTCAGATGGGACGCGTCTACTTGCCGGCCAAGGATCTCCACTTGTTCGACTGCGAGCTGCGGCTGGACGCCAACGGCGCCCTGGACCCGCAGGACGGCCGACTGGCCGAGCTCATCCGGTTCGAAGCCGCCCGCGCGTGGGGCTGGTACGACGAAGGCCTGAAGCTGTTGCCGCTATTGGATCGCCGCACCCGCGCCTGCTGTGCCGCGATGGCGGGCATCTATTCGGAGCTGCTCACCAGGATCGCGCGTAACCCGAGCATGATCTTCGACCAACGCGCCTCGTTACCCACCCGCGAAAAACTCCGGGTCGCGGCCGGCGCGCTGGCCGCGAGTGCTGGAACAGGCGCCAGTGGTGGTCATGGACGCTGACATCCTGGTCATCGGCGGCGGACTCGCGGGCATCTCCGCGGCGTTGGAGCTGAGCGACAAGGGCCGAACCGTGCTGCTGGTCGAACGCCGCGCCCGGCTGTCCGGAGTGGCCGGTTCGTTTCGCCGCGGTGAGCTCACGGTCGACACCGGCCAGCATGTCTTCCTGCGGTGCTGCACCGAGTACCGGCGGTTCCTCGACCGGCTCGGGGTGACGGACCGGGTCGCCCTGCAGTCCCACCTGCACATCCCGGTACTCGGTCCGGACGGCCGACAGGCGACCCTGGCCCGCACCCCGGGACTGCCCGCACCGTTGCATCTGTCGGCGACGCTGGCTCGTTACGCCCTGTTGTCCCGGGCGAACCGGGCCCGCGCCATCGCCGGTGCGCTGGCCTTGAAACGCCTCGACCCGGAAGATCCGGAACTCGATCAGCAGACGCTCGGGGGTTATCTGCGTCGCCATCACCAGAACGACGCCACCTTGGAAGCGCTTTGGGGCGTGGTCGCGGTGGCCACGCTCAACCTGGATCCGGACCAGGCATCGCTGGCGCTGGCGGCCAAGGTCTTCCGCACCGGCCTACTGGACAAGGCCGACGCCGGGGACGTGGGTTATGCCATACGGCCATTGGGGGAACTGCACGACGAGGCCGCAGCCCGAGCGCTGTCCGCGGCCG
>JAOPUZ010000072.1 GCA_025966315.1 Frankiales bacterium
CACCATCGCCGGCACTCATCCCTGGGCTATCAGGCACCAGCCCGATACGCTGCAGCCTGCACACACCAATGAAAACCAGGCGACTCTCACAAACCCTGGACCACTTCACGGGGCCCTGCCAGGTCAGTCGGTGGTGCTGGCGGGCTGACGTTCGGCGCATACGGCAGTATCCGGGGAGGACCGAGCCGCAATCACACCCGGCACCCCTCACATCAGTACCGCGCATTTCGCCGCTGGTTCAACTAGGTCGAGGCAAGGTCGCCGCGTGAGAAGACGGCGAGCTGTAACATCCGCACGAACAGCGAGCGCACTCGGGAGGCGGCAGCGTGCCCGTGATTGTGCTATTCGGAATTCTGCTGCTCCTCGCTATCGGCTTGACTGTAGCAACCAATTGGCGTGGCGCCGCAAAAAGGTACGCAACAGTCGTAGATGCCTTCGTACCGTCCGGTAGGCCTTGGAAGCGGCGATCACAAAGCCCAGACGAAGAATTCGCCTCGTTCGTTTTGCAGCAACGGGTCATCTTTGGTCTGGTCGCCGCGCTCGCTGCCGGTTGTTTTATAGCCCTTATCATTGGCACGGCGTTCCTACGTTGAGGTTTTCTCGCCAGAGTGCCTGGTGTGACTCGCCGGGCTTGTATAGGAGTCGCAATAACGGTCGTCTACTAGATTGGGCGTGGTGATTTGACGAGCAATGGCCGCTCGCATCGAGTGAGGGCCGGCGGCCTTTTGATCATCACCGTGACGGCAGTCCTAGGGTGCGCGGGTTGCATGACCAATAGTTCCTCCGACGGAGTTCGCAACGTGTCCGTCGTCAACGACTCCGGGAGTTCGCTGTATATGACTACCTGTGAGGACGCTAAGTGTCAGAAGCTGGCCAGCGGCAGAGGTACAGTCCAAACGGGAAATTCATTTCACCAGGCTATTGGTGATCATGATTCCCAGAGCATCGCCATTCGTGGCAACGGACTTCACCTGACATTGGGTCTCCAGGGCGCCGTCGGAGGCGATACGCGATGTGTAGTAATCAACACCGGTTCGAAAGTTGCCAATAATTACTCGCTGTCAACGTTGCCTGGATGTTGAGCAAGTGCGCGGTTAGTTTTGAGTTTTAGGGCGATTCGTCGCGCTGCCGAATCTATTCCACCGCGACGGATCAGCCCAATGCCACGTAGCCTAATAAGCATGGGCCCATAGGCCGACCTTAGAAATGATCTTGAGATTGGATAGTTGGGTACGGACTCGCTGGAAGCTGGGCGTTCCTCATCTGCTGATCGCGTCCAGCTCTTCCACGTGTGTTCCGGCCGGCCCTAGCGGCGAGGGGGCCGGTGGGGCGGTGGCCGCGGCCCAGAGCGTTTTCGCAGGGCAACGCCGCGCGGAACTCACGGTACGATGCGGGACGCCGATCGCGACGGCCCGGTGCCAGGCCACAGACTTATTGAAGTTGGAGCGGCGCAGCGGCTGGCCGACCGGGCCGGCGAACACGAGGGCGTCTGGTTCTAGTTGCGTAAACGCGGCCAAGTGCTCGGCCAGGGCATAGACGACCGCGACCGGCAAGGCGATTTTCGCTGACCGGCGCGTGATTTCGTCGGACCGGACTGAAGGCCACCGCGAGACCGCTCGATGAACTGGCGGCGGATGCGCACCGTTCTGGAGTTAGCTCGAGATCGCCTCTGGTGAGGGCGGTGATCTCGCCCCACCGCAGCGAGGCGAAAGTCTTCAGCAGGATGAACGCTCGCCATCGATTCGGCACTAGGTCGGCTAGCTCAAAGACCTGGGCGATCGTCAGAGCTGGCCGTTCCAATGATTGGGCCCGCGAGTTACGGTTAGTGCGGCTCTGGGGAGATAGGGCTTGCGACCTCTGACAGGACGCGACCGGGCAGTTTGGTCGCGGAGCGGCAGGCATGTCGCTGGTGTCGCGGGGACAACCGGCCTCAGAGCCCCCTATGTGGTGTTATTCGGTGGTGCGTGGAGGCAGGGCTCGGCGTTCATAGGCGGCGGTGACGTGCAGCTGGCCCGCGAGATGTATGACTCGCAGCGCTACACCGTCGAGGCGATCGCCCTGAACCTCGGCGTCAGCCGGCCGACCATCTACAAGCACTTGAATCAAGAGCGCGAGACCGTAGGGAAGGTGCCACCATGACCGTCATGTGTGACCCGCGGCGATAGTTGGCACGGTTTCGCGGCGATATTTGGCGCTTGATTGACCCCCTGGGCGCCTGGTGCGAGTACTCAGGTTGCGGGTGCGTTGCCGGGCGAGGTCGCGGCTACGGAGGGGTGGGCGTTGGGCTGTGGGCACACATTCTGGTGGATCTCACGGGTCAGATCGGCGATCATTTTCGTCAGCTCAGTGTTGGACTTCAGCTCCAGCTCGTTGGCGACGAAGTCGTGATCGGCTTTCTTCTGCTGAAAATCGGCCTGCCGGTTCTGCCCGATCATCACGAACGTCGACAAGAAAATCGCCTCCAGCGACACCACCAGAGTCAGTGTCGGCCACGGGCTTTTCTCCACCAACAGCATCCAGGCCACGAACACCAGGATGTGGGCGTAGACGAAAGCCATCGACCCGGCGAATTTGGTGATCGCGTCGGCGACTTTCAGTTGCACATCGGCTGATCGTTGCTCCGCCACAGCGATCACGCTCGGGTGGCTCGGGTTCGTGGAGGTGGACGGTGATGGGGCGGCGGTAGCTGTCATGACCCAGATTGTCCGCTGGGCTCATGGGCGCTGATCCCGACGCGCCGGAACCGGAACGATTCCGGTACACGGCCGCCACGCCGCCGTGAGCACTGTCCCACCCGGTCGGCGGTGAGCGAAGCGCTGGGGTTATGGCGGTGGATGTGTGGCGGGGTTTGGGTACTCGGATGACCCCTTTTCCCAGCGCGGTCAGCTGGCACGTCGTGTCGGCTGCTCATCCGGCGTGGGGCTGGTGAGCCACAGGACGATGGCTTGGGCTCGGGTGTCGACGCCGAGCTTTGAAAAGATGCGGTTGATGTGGTTCTTTACCGTTTTCTCGCTGAGCCAGAGCGCGGCAGCGATCTCACCGTTACGACACCCACGGGACACATGATCCATGACCTCGCGTTCTCGGGGGGACAGGCTCCGCATCCGAAACTCATTCGAGGACACGGGCACAGGTCGCGCCCCTGATCGAGGCACCGCCGCCAACAGAGTTCTGATGAAGTCTTCGGTCGAGTACTGGCCGTGGACCAAGGTCGCGTCGGCGTGCAACCGGTCTGGCCCCGCGGGTTGCGCGGAGTCGCCAGGGCCGGCCAACAACACGATCGCGGCGAAGCGCTGGCCTCTGATCGGCAGCGCCTGCGCTGCGGCCAGGACCGCGTGGTCGAGCACCACGAGATCAATACCAGGACGTGCGGCCAGCGCGGACACATCCGAGCCGTCGGCATGTTCGCTCACGAACTGCAAGCCAGGCGTCTCACCGAGTAGCGCGCAGATGCCAGCGCGGAGCAGGATATTGGCCGTCGCGACCACGACCCTGACGTTCGCCTGTCCGGCGCGGGAATCTGACCTAATCCGTACGTGCGCACCCGCGGGCGGCGTGGCTATCAGCGCGGGGCCGTGAGCCTTGATCATCAGCGTGCTCCCACATCGGGGGAGCACGGACGCGCCATTACGCGTTGGCATGACACGGATCGTTCGACCACTGCGCGCGCATCGCGCAGCACGAGCTCGTCGGTAGATCCTGCTCGACCCATCGTCATCCCTCGCCCGGCTCAGTGATCAAATGATCATGTACCCCCCTTATCGACCAAATCGACACCCAACTAAGCGATCGCCGGCCAGCGGGCTGCGCCAGCTCTATGCTTCGGTCTCCGGGGTGCTTCGCGTCGCGGTTTGGTGATGAGCGTTCGGTCAGATTGCAGACGAGGCGGCCGGCGGAGATCGTGTGTCCGCCGCACGTCGACAACGGGGATCGTGACTGACGGGCCAGGGTTGGCGTCCGCTCGACGGCGCGCCGGCCTATTGCCTGCTTCCCGCGGCCTGGCCGCGCGAGCACCGCACGTGGGTTCCCGACCGTCTTCCCCTCGTAGGAATGGGCGCAGAGAACGACCGCAATCTCGGCAAGCCGTCGCGTGCCCGCTGCGTGCCGCAACCACGGTCAGACCGGGTCGCGAACAGTCATCAGCGGTCACCCGTCAGACCACTTATTCTTTAAGCAGCAACGGATTCAGCACCCCTCCCCACGCGCAGCATCCTGTTCCAAATTCACGGAGGAGTTGCCAACGCTCGCGCGCTTTTCGCGTGCTGTAACGGATCCGGATCCGGACCCGGACCCGGACCCGGATCCGGACGTCGCAGGCGCGGACTCGGCGATGACGACCCCGAGCGCCTCGGCAATACGAAGGGTCGGCGTTGCGGGTGGCGTGCTGAGAGCGGAGGGCTGCGCCGATTCCACGATGCGAGCATTGAGCGCCGCTAAATGACGTTCAACGCTCGCATCGTGGGTCGCTTAGCGGTAGTGGTAATAGCCGAACAGATCGGACATCAGATGTACCGAATCGGTCTTGACGTAGGTGCCGGTGCGCAGCGCGTCGATCATTTTGCCGTGGCCGATGTAGATACCCACGTGATGGATAGAGCGCGCGCTGCCGCCATAGAACACCAGGTCGCCGGGCTGGGGGTTCTTGACCCGGTGCATGTGGCGGTTAATCTGGCTGCGCGAGCTACCGGAGCCAAGAACGTCACGGCCGAAGGCCAAGTAGTACACCCACCGGGTGAATCCCGAGCAGTCCACGCCCTTGGTGTGGTTGGCGGGGCAGGGCTTGATCGAGCCGGTATACCCGGCACAGGTGCCTAGACTTGGACGCGGGTGAGCACCGTGGCCGCCTCCCCACGAGTACGGCACTCGGCCGCCTGGCCAGCCAGGCTCACGGTGGCCGCGTTCGATGGCCTTCGCGTAACTGACGATCTTAGATTGAACGGTGGCGGCCGCCATCGGCGCGGCGAGAGTCGTCACGGCCTGAGTGCGTGCGAGGGCGGGTGCGGCTAGGGCGGGTGCGGCGAGGGTCGTCACGGCTAGCATCACGGCTACCGTGGCGGCAACGCTAGCGGCGATATTCTGCAATGTCAGTTTGTTTGAGCGATCGTTCATGATGTCTCCTGATCTTGATTGTTCAATGACCCCGTGGTGATCGACTGAAAGTGCTCCAAGCCAACGAGAATCTGGGTTGCGAAGACCAGATTCACGAGCAGCGAGGAGCACCTTCGGAGTGAAGAGTAACGGGCTATATACGCCGGTTCGTACCGAGCTGACCCGTTCGAGCGGGCACGACCGGTTCGCGCCGACACGACCGGTGTAGCCGGCTGCTTGGGCTCGTTGGATCGCGTCGGACCGTTGCCGCTATTGCGGGTCCTCGGTTTAGGCCGGTGTCTATGAAGCGTGCGAGGTTTGCCCAACGCGCATCGGGGTTATCGCCGCGGTCGGCGCCGGGGTCGTCGGTGGGGATCCGGGGTCGAGGATGAACCCTGGTTTTCCCTTGCGGGGAAGGGGAATGGATTGCGGAGGCTAGCTGCCGGCCGAGTTCCCCGGGGGGCCCGGTGTCGTGCTCGGACGTGGGTGTCGTCGCGACAAACTTGCCATGTTGGAAAGCATGCTGCATGCTTTCCAACATGGAAAGTTCAGAGCGCCCCATCGCCCCGTCCGAAGCCCAGGCTGCGATCGCGGATGCCGAGTCCGGCCGCACCCGGCTGGCCAGCAGCCTCAGGCTGCCGTCCTACTTCCACAGTTCGATCGGCGCGGCCATCGCCGTCCAGATCGGCACCGGCGCAGCAGGTGTCGCTAACCAGGAGATCTGGGGGATGGTGGTGCTGGCCGGAGGCCTCCTGGTCTTTGTCCTGGTCGCGGCCGTCCAGCTGGCGCGATTCCGCCGCCTCAACGGCGCATGGGTCGGCGGCCTGGCCAGCCAGGTGCTGCTCGGGACGGCGGGTCTGGCGTCCATCACGTATGCCGCGGCCTTCGGGCTGGCGACCTGGGCGGCCCTCGCCGGTGCAGGGTGGCTCACGCCGATTGCCGCGGTGGCCGGTGGTGGCGCTTACGCCTGGGCCGGGCGTCGTTGGTGGCACAGCTACCAGGGTGCGCCGGCCGAGCACAGCCGCGGTGAGCACGCCGTCGTCCTAGTGGCCGCCGGCGTCCTTGCTCTGGCCTTCCTGGTCGCTCTGGTGGCCCTGCGGTGACGCCGAACCTCGACCCGATCCTGCAGGCCCCGGCCCGGCTCAAACTGATGACAATGCTTACTGCCGTGTCTGAGGCCGAGTTTGCCACCCTGCGTGAGGTCCTCGCGGTGAGCGATTCAGTGCTGTCCAAGCACGTGAGCGCGCTGGCGGCCGACAAGTATGTGCGCAGCCGAAAAGGCATGCACGCCGGCCGCCGAACCACCTGGATCTCACTGACCCCGGTCGGACGCGCCGCCCTCAGGTCGCACGTGGCGGCCCTGCGCGAACTGATCGCCGGCGTGGAATGAACAGGCCAGTCCTGACGCCGATTCCGAACCGGCTCACCAAGCTTCGCCAGGCTAGGGGCTGGATACAACGAGAAGTCGCCGAAAAGCCGGGGGTGCAGTCGGCCCGGGTTGCGGGGTAGGCGTGATACCCGGCCAACGTGTCCTCAACACGGTCGACGGCCGACGGTGCCACCTCCGGGGCGTCAAGCTCGGCGACCTCGATAGCTCGGTTGAGGGCGATGATCGGCGAGGGATCGAGGCGGACGAGTTGGTCGTAGAGGGCGACGGCCTGGGACCAGCCGGTGTCGCGTGCGTCACGGGCGGAGGTGTGCACGGCGTTGATCGCGGCGAGGATCGGCTCCGCCCGGACCCGGAAAATCACTTATCCCTTGCACGGCGAGGGGAAAGGTAATCGCACCGTGAACGGCATCCGGCCCCCGAGCCGACAGTGCGACTTCGATTTGCGTCACCCGCACCCGCACCCGCACCCGCACCCGCACCCGCACCCGCACCCGGAACGAAGAACGCGGATCGGGAGCCGGTTCACTCGTCGCGGCTACCAGCCGCACTCGTCGGGCCTACCGGCGCAGGCTGGAGTTCCGATGCGCAACCGCGTTGCCCGCGCGACTGCTGGTGATGGCAACCAGGATCGCGGCGACCGCGATCTCACAGAGAATGGTGAGCAAGGTGCCGACGTGGAACAGGTGACGGCCGATGAGACTGCCGATCAGCGATCCGATCCACCCGATGACGACGGTGCTGAAGAACCCGATCTCCTGACGGCCGGGCAGCACGAGACGGGCGAGGCCACCGATGATCGCGCCGACCAGCGCGGCACTGATCAGCAGCCACAAGGCCCATCCGACGATTGGTAGGACGACGACGAGTACGAGGAGAACCACGATCAAAATGACCATGCCTCCACGGTACCTACAGCGGCGCAGTAAGGCTTATGTGTCCGGCCGCTGAGTTGCCCGGCCGTTTGCCAGACAGCACAGCCAGCACCGGAGAGCACCCGGCGCAAATACGGCGTTCCAGTTCCGCTAGCACCCGGTCGGGGGCATACTTCCGTTATGAGTGATCAGGAAGCGGACAGGGATACGACGCCGAAACCGAAGCCCGGGCCGGGCCGCTTCAAGAAGCTGCCTGAGCGCGTCCGCCTCGAGGACACCGTGGAATCTCAAGACACGCGCACCGTCGAGGATCCTGAGGGCGGCCGCGACACGGACCGCGACTTCACAATTCGCTACGGCGGGGGCTGACCCGCCCGATTCAGCCTGACGGGTGCGCCGAAATGACAAAGGCGGCCAGGCTGCCGTTAATCGGTCCTTCGCCGAGCCGGGTCGTCATCTCATCCGCCAACCTCTGCGTCAGCTGCCCAAGCGGCCCGCGTTGCTCGAGCGCGAAACGAAGTGGCGTCCCGAGGCAGAAGCCTTCGGCCAAGTCGCGCGCGGATGCGGCTGAACCGCGCAGCACCACGCGATCCAGGCGATCGGGCACCAATCCAGCAGCGTTTAGGTCCGCCTCGATCGTGCTGATGTCGGCGTAGCCATGCGGTATCCGGACGATGAAATCCGGCGGATCATCAGGGAAGACGGCGGCGAGGCTGGCCACCATGGCGGCCGGGAAATCAGACTCGTCCACGATGTCCCAGGTGGTGAGTAGGACAGTGCCGCCGGGAGAAAGGACCCGAGCAATCTCGGCGAATGCCGCTGACTTGTCCGGGAAGAACATCACGCCGAACTGGCATACCACCAGGTCGAACACATCGGCAGCAAAGGACGTCAGGTGCTCGGCGTCGGCCTGCGCCCACCGGGCGCCACTGACCCGCTCGGCGCCCCACGAAATCATTGCTGGATTGAGATCGGTGGCCGTGATCTCTGCTGTGGGCAGCGCCCGGACCAATTGAGCCGTCGCAATGCCGGTACCAGCCGCCAGCTCGAGCACTCGTCGCGGTGCCAATAGCCTGGCGCGCTCGGCCACCTCGCTGGCGTAGGGAGCGAACAATGCCGGTCCCAAACATCGGTCATATACCGCGGGCATTGACTCGATCCAGTCCGCGTCCGTGGTCATCGGTGAAGCATGACGTACCTGATCAGCTACCGAAAGGGTCCATCGATGCCGACGACGCAACGACGACGACTACGCGGTCAGCTCGGGCCTGGATCCATCGCCGGCACGATCACGCTCGCGGATCGACCGAGCCGAGGAACGTAGGTGGTCCGGCGCTTGACCCGCTCGGCCGCTGTCGGCGGTGCGGGACTTGTCGCTCTACGGTGGACGGCATGCCGACGTTGCCCGGTCACCGACCGCATCTGCTGCTCGAACTCGACCTGACCGAAGCGCCTGCCGCACCCGACGCCGAAGATCCACTGGCGCGGTTACGAAACCGCAGCCGCCACCAACTTCGGCCAACTCTGCGCGCGCTGCATGAGGCTGCGGCCGATCGTCACGTAAGCGCGCTGATCGCCAAAGTCGGGGGTGCGCTGCCGTGGGCCACGATGCAAGAACTGCGGCTTGGCGTACGCGCTTTCGCGGCGAGCGGGAAGCCGACCGTCGCCTGGGCCGAGAGCTTCGGCGAGGGTTCCGGCGACACCGCGGCTTACGTACTTGCGACCGGCTTCGACGAGATCTGGCTACAACCGGGCGGCGGACTGGGCGTACTGGGCGTCGGCGTGCAGACAACCTTCGTGCGTGGCGCGCTCGACCGGCTGGGCATCGAGCCGGAACTGGAACAACGGCACGAGTTCAAGAACGCGCCTGATCAGGTGCTCCGGTCCGATTACACGGCCGCGCACCGGCTGGCGCTGGATGCGCTCGCCGAGTCGATCTTCACCGAGGCGGTGACGGCCATTTCCGCCGGTCGTGACCTCGACCCGAGCCGGGTCCGAGAGCTGGCCGATACCGGTCCGCGAACGGCTCCGGAAGCGCTGGTCGCGGGCTTGGTCGACAAGCTCGGCTACCGGGACGAGGCGTACGCCGCCCTCCGGGCCCGTGTCGATCATGATCCCGAACTGCTCTTCGCCGATCGTTGGCATCCACCCTACCGACCGACTTTGCCTCTTCGACGCAAGGGAAAGGTGGCTTTGATCGAGGTGCGTGGCGGCATCGGATCAGGCCGCACCCGACGCAGTCCGATGGGACGGCAGGTGGGCAGCGATTCGATTGGCGCGGCGTTGCGAGCCGCAGCCGAGGATGAGCATGTCCGCTCGGTGGTACTGCACGTCGACTCCCCGGGCGGCTCCGCCGTCGCCTCGGAGACCATCTGGCGCGAGGTGTGTCGCGTGCGTACCGCGGGAAAGCCGGTCGTGGTGTCGATGGGCGAGGCGGCGGCGTCGGGCGGCTACTACATCGCCTGCCCGGCCGACGTGATCGTCGCCTTGCCCTCGACGCTCACCGGATCGATCGGGGTATTCGGCGGCAAGGTCGTTATCGAGCAGCTACTGGAGCGGGCCGGCGTGCACACCGGAATGCTCCCGCACGGCGCGAGGTCGCAGATGTTTTCCTCGCGCCGTCGCTTCACCGACGATGAGCGGGAGCGGCTCGCTGCCACCATCGACGCGATCTACGGCGACTTCGTGGCCAAGGTGGCGCACGGCCGAGGCCGTCCGGTCGCTGAGATCGAAAGCATCGCGCGCGGTCGGGTCTGGACCGGCCGGGACGCGGTCGGCATCGGTCTCGTCGACGAGCTCGGCGGCCTTCGGGACGCGGTACGCATCGCGCGGGTACGCGGTGGGCTACCCGCGGACGCCCCGGTCCGACCCGCGCTGCATCTGTCGCCGCTGGCCCGTCTGGGTCGCCCGCGCAACTCCGAGGACCCGCGCGCGATACTCGGCTCCGCGATGCCCGGTCTGGCCGACGTCGCGGCCGCGCTCGGCGTGCCGGCCGGCGCGGCGTTGCGGATGCCGGCCATCACCATTCGCTGACCGCTCACGGGCGGGCTCGGCAGCGGTCAGCGTCAGGTTTGCAGATCGAGCACGGCGTCGGCGAGCGGGGCCAATTCCGCGGGCCACGAGGTTGGCGCCGCAACCGGGCGGACGACGAATTTAGAGAAGCCGACGTCGATGAACTGCTGCAGGCGTTGACGAAGCGCCGGCAGGCCGACCGGGACCAACTCCGCCACCTCGTGCTTCCCGGCCCGTTCGGCAATGCGGTCATGGAGCTGCTGGCTCAGCGGTTCGCGGCTGTACCCGATGCTGACCCCGAAATGCTCGACATCGACGGCCCGACCGGCGTCGGCCGCAGCCGACTGGATGCGCACGCGGCCGGCGGCAGCCTCGTCCGGCGTGAGCATCGAGGGCAGCCAACCGTCGCCCAGACGGCCACACAACTCCAACGACCGCGGCGCATTGCCGCCGAGCCAGAACTCGAGCGGTTGCTGCACCGGCAGCGGCGACAGTCGGACGTCGGTGAACGATGCGACCTGGCCGTCGTGGCTCACCGTCTCGCCGCTGAGCAGGGCCCGAAGTACCGGCATGGCCTCTTCGATGGCCGCGCGACGCTGGGCCAACGGCAGGCCGATCGCGGCCGCTTCCGGCCCGCGGTTGATGCCTGGCACAAAGGTGACCAGGAGCCGGCCGGACGACAAGGAGTCCAGGGTGGCCAGCTGCTTGGCCAACCGGACCACATTCCGGCCGGGCAGCAGCATGGTCGTACCCAGTTTGAGCTTCGGGTACTTCGCCGCCGCCCAGGTCAACGCGATCATCGGATCGAAGGCATCACCGGTCAGCAATTCCGGAAGCCAGATGGAATCGAAACCGTACGATGCCATTCCGTCCAGGACCGGGGTGAGTGACTCGGGCGTCGACACGGATACGCCAAGACCGATTCGTACCTTCATGATCGGCAGGCTACGCGGACACCCGCGCGGTTGCGTTACTTGTGGGTTGCGCTATGGATGGACCAGGCGGCGCAGCGCGAAGTAGGCGAGCGGCGCGTAGCCGGCGATGATCGGGGCCGGGCCGCGTAGCCGCAGCGAGGTTGCGCTGCCCGCCCCGAGCCCGGCAACAACGTGTTCCAGGATCATCCGAATCGGGCCCATCCGCACCAGCCACGTCCAGGTGCGGGTGGACTCGTCCACGTCGATGACCCGAAAGCGCACCGCGGGCCCCGCGAACGAATGCACCGCACCGGTCAGCCCGGGCACCACCATCGGGCCGTCGGACGTGTCGACCGAGCGGATCTGCGGCGACCACTCGTGCCAACGGCGCGTATCCATATAGCGATTCCACACTTCGGACGAGTCCGCACGGCCGTAAACGCGCAACGTCATGGACCGCATCATTCGAGAGTAATGCGATGCGGCGAAACGTAGTTAGAGAATCTCGTTCGCCACGACCGTAGCCGTGACGATGTTGCAGTCCTTGAGTTTGGCCGGCTCGTTCTTCGGCTTGAACAACAGCCGGACGCTGATGGCCGAGCCGCTACAGGCCGCCATCACGATGGCCATTGGCAGTACATCGTGAGTACCGCCAAGCCCGACCAATGGCGCCACTGCCGCGCCGGTACCGAATTGCACCATGCCCAGCAGGGCGGATGCGCTGCCGGCCGAATCCGGAAAGTCGTTCAAGGCCAGTGCCGTGGCGTTCGGCCCGATGAAACCGAGTGAGGTCAGCAGTACGAACATGCAGCTGATGATTCCGGCCAGACCGAAATGATTCGTGGACACAAAAACCAGCAGTACCGCGCCGGCGGACGACAGACCGATCAAGCCGTAGGTAAGTAACCGCGCCGAGCCGATCCGGGCCACGAGGTAGCCGTTCACCTGGCTGGCTGAAATCATGCCGACCGCGTTGAGCGCGAACGCCAGGCTGAACATCTGGGGACTGAGGCCATAGACATTCTCGAGGGCGAAGGAGGACCCGGCCACGTAGGCGAAGATGGCACCGAAGGCCAGGCTGCAGGCCAGCGCGTTGACGAGGAAGTTGCGGTCGGTGGCAACGACCCGCATTGCGCGCAGGGTTGCCGCCACGCCACCGGCACTGCGTTCTTCCACCGGCAGGGTTTCGGGCAGTCGAACGGCGGCAATGGCGATCAATACCGATCCGGCCACGGCCAGCGCCAGAAACAGGAATCGCCAACTTCCCAGCTGCAGGACCCCGGCGCCGATCTGCGGCGCCAGGATCGGACCGGCGCCGGTGACGAGCATCAGCATCGAGAAGAACCGCGCCGCGGCGGTGCCCGAATACTGGTCGCGGACAATGGCACGCGACACCACGATGCCGGCGGCGCCGCCGAAACCCTGGACGAACCGGAGGCCGATCAAGGTCATGATGTTCGGCGACAGCGCGCAGCACAACGACGCGATGACAAATGCGGCCAGCCCGAAGAAGAGCGGCCGTCGCCGGCCCCAGCGATCACTCAACGGGCCGACGATCATCTGGCCGACGGCCAAACCGACCAGACACGCGGTGAGTGAGACTTGGACGGCGGACGCGCTGGTGTGTAGGTCGTCGCCGATATCGGGCAGGGCCGGCAGGTACATGTCAATGCAGAGCGGGCCGAACGCCGACAGGGAACCCACGATGAGCAACATCCGGGCCGGTATGCGTTCGGGCTTGACCGTGCCGGCACCGTCGCGCGCCAGGATGCGGTCAGCCATCGGCGGATTCTTCGGGCCGCGCGATCGGCTTCATAACTGAATCCTATCTGCAGAATGCGGCGCGACTCCTGTGAGTGCAACGCGGAACACAGCTCCAGAAATGCCCGCGGTACGCGCCGACGGCGCGCGTCCGTGGGTCCGGCTGCAACTGACCCCGGTTCGAGGCGCCGTTGCCGTCGGGTATTCTCGCTGCTGTTGAAGGGGAGTAGCCCTCCCGCCGGTGAGTCGACACGCTGGGACGAAATTGTCCCCGGTTCCCGGGCCCGCGACCGTCGCGGGTGGGCGAGACCTTCGATCCAGATGACAGCCATTTGCTGTCGTGGGTCGAAGCGCTCGTATAACAACGAGATTGCCTCCCGCGCCAGCGGGAGAGGTTCCCGTGATTCACGTAGTAATGCTGCTCGGCTGCGCCGCGGTGATTTACCTGGCGTGCGAATGGTTCGTCAATGCGGTCGAATGGCTGGGCGTTGAGTTCAAGGTCGGCGCCGTCGCCGTCGGCACCATTCTCGCCGCCGTCGGAACGGCGCTACCCGAGAGTGTGGTCACGCTGGTCGCCGTGCTGTTCGGTAGTCGGCAACAAGGTGATGACATTGCGGTCGGCGCGGCCATGGGCGGTCCCCTCGTGGTCGGCACGATCGCCTACGGTGTCGCCGGGGCCGTGCTGATCTGGCGTCGGCAACGGGCCACGGCCGGGGCAGCGATCTCCGGTTCATCGGCCGCCGAGGATCGCGACACGTTACCGGCGCCCGACCTGACTGGCGTCGACACCGGGCGGTTGGCAAAGGATCAGGCTTGGTTCCTTGCGATTTACGTCGGCAAGGTCGCCCTCGGACTGCTTGCCTTCGCCATCAAACCCTGGCTCGGCTTGCTGTTCTTCGCGGCCTACGGCGTCTACTTCTGGCGCGAGCTGCGCGCCGACGGGGCCCACGCCAGCGAGGAGGAACTCGCCCCGCTGAAACTCCAGCCGCGGGTTGCTCGTCCGGCCCGGTGGGCGGTGCTGAGCCAGACGGCGGCCACCTTGGTGCTGATCTTCCTGGCGTCGCAGCTGTTCGTACGCCAGCTGGAATGGGCCGGCCCTGAGCTGGGTCTGTCCCCGGTGGTGGTCGCGCTGTTGCTCGCACCTGTCGCGACCGAGTTGCCGGAAGTCCTGAATGCGGTCATCTGGGTCAGGCAGGGCAAGACGCAGCTCGCGCTGGCCAACATCTCGGGCTCGATGATGATCCAGGCCACCGTCCCGTCCGGGATCGGCATCCTGTTCACGGCCTGGCATTTCGACGCGGCGCTGATCCTGGCCGCAGCAATGACGGCGTCGGCCATCAGCTACCTCATGTGGTTGCTGAAGGCCGGCAAGTTGACCGGCGGTCGGCTGGCCGGGGCGTTCGGCTTCTATGCCGCCTTCGCCGTTGGCCTGGTTTTCGTCGCCTAACCTGGGAGTCCGACCACATCCGACCGGGCTGACGTCGAGGGGACCGAGCAGTGACCACATACGGCTTGATACCTGGTGCGGGTGGTTCGGCGTGGTACTGGCACCGCGTCGTCCCACTTCTGGAACGGGCCGGTCATGCCGCCGTCGCGGTGGACCTTCCCGGTGACGACGACACCGCGGGCCTGGCCGAATACACCCGAATCGTGACCGCCGCAATTGCCGGAGCCGACGATGTGGTGCTCGTCGCGCAGTCACTCGGTGGGTTCACCGCTCCGCTGGTCGCCAATGCCCTGGACGTCCGGGCGCTGGTGTTCGTCAACGCGATGATCCCGGTGCCGGGCGAAACGCCGGGCGCCTGGGGGCAGAACACGGGCGCGGCCACCGCTCGGATCGCCGCGGCAGAGGCCGGAGGGTACGGCGCCGAGTTCGACGAGGTCGTCTATTTCTTGCATGACGTGCCGCCCGAGGTCGCCGCCGCCGGGGCATCGCATCAGCGGCCGGAAGCCGAGGCGGTCTTCGACTCGATCTGTGAATTCGACGGCTGGCCGACCGGCCTCCCGATCCGGGTCGTGGCCGGCCGTGCCGATCGGCTTTTCCCACTCGGCTTCCAGCAGCGCGTCGCGCAGCAGCGGTTGGGCGTCGTCGCCGACGTGTTGCCCGGTGGCCATCTGGTGGCCATGTCGGAACCGGTTGCGCTGGCGGCCTATCTGCTGAGTGTCTGAACGGGTGCCTATGGTGGAGCGATGCTTTTACTTCGCGCGGCCGCCCTGGGGCTGGTTTCCGGATCCCGTAGCACCCTCGGATTGACGGCGCTGGCCCTCAGCACGCCACCACCTCGCAGGTTCCGGCGCGCACGGTCATGGACGAACAGCCCATGGACAGCCCGGATTGCCGTGTTGGCTTCGGCGGGCGAACTCGTCGGCGACAAGCAGCCGAACACGCCCAGCCGGCTGGAGCCCGCCGGCTTCGCATCCCGGATCGCATTCGGTGCACTCTGCGGCGGAGTTGTCGTACATCGTGCGGGTCGGTCGGTCGCGCCGACCGCTCTCGGCGCGCTGCTCGGTGCGGCGGGCGCCACCGCGGGCGCCCAGGCCGGGGCGACCTGGCGCCAGATTGCCAGTCGGAAGTTCGGGCCGGACCTGCCTGGCGCGCTGCTCGAGGATGCCGTTGCGATCCTGACCGCGACCGCCGCCGTCAAGTTATGAGCGTTGCGGCGTCGGTGCTGACTTCGAAGACGGTACGTCCGCAAGCGCGCTGATTTCGTCCAGAAAGCGCAATGCCGAACCGACGCTCTCGGTGCGGAACGCGGCCAGCACCCGGCTGAAGTCCTGTTCCTGCTGCTGGCGCGCGGCCAACGCCTCATAGATCGGCCGGAACACGGCCAGCTGCGAGTCGACCAGCGCATCAGCGGTCTCGTTGCGACGATCCAACAAGGCGAGCTTGACCAGCAACGCTGAGCGCACCTCGCGGACGTGCGCCACCGGTTCGCGGAGCCAGCCCCGCACCGCTGCTTTACCCGCTGCGGTGGCCGCCATGATCGAGCGCTGTGGCCCACGCTCGCCGGGCCGGGTCTCGGTCACTTCGACCAGACCGAGGTCGATCAGCCGGCCGGCCGCCCGGTAGACGATCGGCCGCGGCACCTGCCAGACCCGCCCGAGCTCGCCGCTGTCACTGGTGATGGCCGCTATGGCGAATCCGTGACTCGGTTGCTCGGTGATGAGCGCGAGCACGATCCACTCGGCCAGCGACAGCTGCGGCAGGACGCCCATGGTGAGCAGGGTAGTTGGCCGGGCCGATGTCGCCGTTTGGAACGGGGACTCCGTCGCCGAGGCCGGCGCCGGAGCGCGATCGCCGGTGCTCTCGTTGAACGAGGACGCCGGTGGCGTCTTACTCGACGCCGAGCATGACCTCGGTCGACTTGATGAGCGCGGTCACCGGCGAGCCGATGGTGAGGCCAAGCTCGTCCACCGCGTCCTTGGTGATGGACGCGGTGACTTGCTGACCACCGTCGAGGGCCACCTTGACGATGGCCATCACGGAGCCGATGTCGATGCCGGACACCGTGCCGGTCAGCTGGTTACGGGTGGACAGACGCATGATTACATCCATAGCTGAAAGGATTCGCTAGCCACGTTATCGCTCGGAATCGGCAGCCGGGACGAGCGATTCCGGCGTCTGGACCGCGTTGGCTGACCGCGTCCGAGCGGCCGACCGCAGCTCGGTGTGCTGTTATTGCGGACGTCCGTACCTGCGAACGGTCGACCTGCTCGTGTCAATTACGGCACAGGCGTCCGAACCTCAGGTCGATGGTGCCTGGGCGAACAGCACCTGCGCCAGCGCGGTCAGGTCGGGAACCGGGTCGACGCCCGACGGGGTCAGCACCTGGACACAGACGTGGTCGGCGCCGGCATCGAGGTGGGCGTTGAGTACCGCGGCCACGTCGGCAGCGGTGCCGTGTACCGCGAGGGCATCGATCAGCCGATCACTGCCCTCACCGGCCAGATCCTCGTCGGTGAACCCGACGCTGCGCAGCATGTTCGTGTAGTTGACCAGGCCTAGGTAATGCTTGACGACGGGACGACCGATCGAGCGGGCCTCCGCCGGATCTGTCTTCAGGACGGCCTTCTGCTCCGGGGCCAGCAGCACGCCTGCGCCGACGATGTCCCGCGCGCGGCGGGTGTGTTCGGGTGTGGTCAGGTACGGATGGGCACCGAGCGAGCGTTCAGCCGCCAGCTTCAGAACCTTCGGTCCCAGCGCGGCGACAACGCGCGAGGACGCCGGCACACCCTCGGCGTCCAGGGCGTCGAGGTAGTCGACCAGCGCTTGGTAGGGCTTGCTGTAATCCTTGCCGATGGCCTCGGGGTGGCCGACCCCGATACCGAGCAGGAACCGCCCCGGGTGTCGCGCCTCGATCCGATGCCAGGCGGCCGCGATCGGCTTCGCGTCGTCCTTCCAGATGTTGGTGATGCCGGTGGCCACCGGCAGGGTCTCGGTCGCATCGAGCAGGTCTTCGATCAGTTGCAGGTCGCCACCGGGCGAGCCGCCGATCCAGAGGGCGCCGTAGCCGAGTTTCTCGACGGTGGCGGCGAATTGCGGGGTGGTCGTCCGGTCGGGGCGCCAGACGCCGTACTTGCCGAGTTCTTCGAACATTCGGGTTGCTCCTTCGCGACGGGATTGATCGTCAGCCGGTTATGCGCACCGGGCCGCTGCGCCCAACGCTAGTGCCCGGGCTTCTGATTGACTCGATGTCATGTCCGCGATCGACCACCTACTTCATGCCAACGTCTCCTACGCCAAGACCTTCCCCGGCCCGCGTCCGCTCCGGCCGAAGCTGAGGTTGGCCGTCATAGCCTGCATGGACTCCCGGCTCGACCTGTTCGGCGCCCTTGGTCTGGATATCGGCGATGCTCACCTCATTCGCAACGCCGGCGGTTTGCCGACCGACGATGTATTGCGGTCCTTGGCGCTGAGCCAGCGCTCGCTCGGAACACGCGAGGTGGTGCTCATCCATCACACCGAATGCGGCATGCAGGGCTTCGACGACGTGGCGTTCCGCGCCGAGTTGGCGTCCGAGAGCGGCCACGAGCCGCCGTGGGATGTGCCTGGCTTCAGCGATATCCGCGCCACCATGCGCACCTCCATCGCGGTGGTGCGCGGCTGTTTGTGGATACCGCACCGGGACGACGTCCGGGGCTTCATCTTCGACACCGCTACCGCTCGTATCGACGAAGTCCTCGCTTAGTTCGCTAGATCGCTCGCGGAAGCGGAGCGACGAACGTGGCCGCTCGTTCGGTCAGGGCAGCCAGCTGGGGTTGCTCTGCTGCAAGGCGATCATGCCGATGCCGGCCATCAGGGCGATGAACATCACCACCGACAGCAGCACCACCACATCGAGGTAGACGTCACGCACGGCGGCGGCATCCATCCGGGCGGCCTTCTTGCTTCGCGGTGATTCCGGCGACCGCCGAGCCGCTGGCGCTGCGGCCGAGACCAACGCCGCCGACGACCCTGACATCGCCGACGACGCAGACGCCGACGACGTTCTGGCCGATGAAGCGGCTGCCAGCGAGCCGGCGCGTGATCGAGCCACGGCCGCACTTCTAGTTGTCGGTCCGTCCGTTGTCCCCGCTGTCACACGGTCGGGTCTACGCCGCATCGGCCGTCGCGAACGAGGGAATCAGGACATCGAGATGCTTCGGTGACCTGATGGTTATCAGAACGAGTAATTGGGCCCCAAGGCTCAATCACCCGTTCACAGTTTGTGCTAGCTCAGCCGCTGTCGACATCATCGCCGTGTGCGCGCAGATACCGGCCGAAGTGGGGCACGGTGAACGCGATCCGACCGCGTTCAGCCGAATAGATCAAGCCTTTCTTGAGCAGTGCGTCGCGAGCAGGCGACAACGACTGCGGCTTGCGGCTCAACGCCTCGGCGACGGCCGACGTCAGCACCGAATCGGGTTCGGACGCGCTGGCCGCCGCCATGCCCCGCAGGTATTCGCGCTCGGCCGGCGTCGCCCGTTCGTACCGGGAACCGAAGAAACCCACCGCCAGTTCGGCCTCCGCCTCTGGAGCGGCGACCCGGACATCGCCCGCCTCGATCGGGCTGTGCGGCGCGACGTCCCAGACGGCCTTGCCGTAGGCCTGGATGAAATACGGATAGCCGGCAGTGACCTCGTACATGGCGGTCAGCGCGTCTTCGGTGAAGTCACCGCCCTCGTCGCGAGCCGGGCTGCGCAGCGCCCGATCGGCCGCCTCGCGATCCAGCCGATCAATTCGTGAGTACCGGAACAGCCGCTCGCTGTACGACTTGCTCGCACTCAGCACCGCGGGCAGGTGGGGCAGGCCGGCCCCGACCACAACCAACGGCAACGCGTGCTGGCTCAGTTCATGACAGGCCGCGCACAACGCCGAGACATCCTCCGGCTCGAGATCCTGCATCTCGTCGATGAAGATCGCGACGCCCCGACCGGAGTCGGCCGCGAGCCCGGCGACGTCGGCCAGAAGTTCCACCAGGTCGATCTCGATGTCGCCCGAGTCGGCCCGGCCGGCAACGAGTGGTGCATCGATGCCCGGCTGCCACCGATCTCGCAGTTTCGCACCGGGCAGCTCCTTCTGCGCGAACGACTTGAGGACACCGAGCACGTGCTGGCGCGCCTCGTCGTTCGTCGCCCCGAGCTCGCGGATGGCCAGGTGCAGGGCTGCGGACAGCGGCCGGCGCAACGCCTGACCCGGCCGGGCCTCCAGCTTTCCGGTGCCCCAGCCGGCGCGGACCGCCGCGGAGCGCAGGGCGTTCAGCAGCACCGTCTTGCCCACGCCCCGTAGGCCGGTGAGCACGATCGAGCGTTCGGGGCGACCGTTGGTCACCCGCTCGATCAGCACGTCGAAGGACGCCAACTCGCCGTCGCGACCAGCCAGTTCGGGTGGGCGTTGCCCCGCGCCGGGGGCATACGGGTTGCGCACCGGATCCATGATCGGACAATATCGGGGTTTCTAGCGAGATCGGTATATTCGCTGATACGGCGATAGCGTGTCGCGCCCGACCGGGGTGCTAGCCGCGCCGCGGCGGCAGGTCGGCATGCTCCGTCGTGGACAGCATCACGCGGCCGATCTCACCGAGGGCCTTCAGCTGTTCCGAATTCAACTGGTCGATCAGGTACTGCCGGACCGCCGCCACATGCGGCGGCGCGGCCGACTCGACGACCGCGAAACCCTCATCGGTCAGCTCGGCCAGCTGACCGCGTTTGTCCGTAGGGCAATCAGTGCGCCGGATCCAGCCGCGTTCCTCCAGCCGCGCGACCGCGTGCGAGAGTCGGCTGCGCGAGGAATGGGTGAGGTCGGCCAGCTCGCTCATGCGCAGTGCGCGGCCAGGCACCTCGGACAACGGCACCAGGATCTCGAAGTAGGAATGCGACAACCCGCTGTCGGCCTGCAGCCGGCGATCGAGCACATCGGTCAGCGACCGGACGCCGTCGATGAAGGCGCGCCAAGATTCCTGCTCGCTGTCGGTCAGCCATCGTGTTTCTGCCATCAGACACCCACCCCCGCCAATCGGTGCGGCCCGGAGCCCCACCAATTGCAAATGTAGTGCGCTTGCAGCCTGGGCGGACTCTGCCGTTCCGGCAGCTTGTCTCAGCCCAGCTCGCCATCGCTCGGCTTACGGCTGCTCACCCGTTGGTTCGTCGGTCGGACGGAGCTGGTAGTGCTGCGTCTGCTGGCCGCGTAGCCGGTGCACCAGCGGGACGAGGACGCGATGCATCACCGGATACTTCGCGCTGAGCAGGTCGCGGGCCCGGGTCGACTCGGTGCCGTCCAGCAATCGGGCGATGCCGGGCTGGTCGCTGCCGGTGGGACGCCCGAACGCGGTGCACGGCGCCACGCGTACGTCGGGAAAGTTGCGCAGCCGCTTCGCTTTGCCGGCGGTGGACCAGGTGCGGAAGTAGGCCATGCCGTGCTCGTCGACAACGACGCTCACCGGCGTTGGCACCCAGCTGCCGTCGCGCCGCCGGGTGCTCAACAGCATGTTCTTCGTCCGGCGGAAGTGTTCGAGGTCTTGCATCAGGCCATCCTTTCCGAGGTTGTGTACAGCCCGCTTATCGACGATGCGTACCGCTTAGACTGGACCAAGCCCGACGCCGTCGAAACCCCCGAGGTCACAAGTGCAGGTCAACCCGGTCCGAGTGCTGTTGCTCGAGCAGATCCACCCTGACGCGATCGCGCGGCTTCAGTCCTGCGGTTACGACGTCACCGCATTGGACCGCGCCCTGGACGAGGACGAGCTGATCGAGGCCATTGCCGACGTTCAGCTGCTGGGCATCAGGTCCAAGACTCAGGTCACCGAACGGGTGATCGCGGCGGCGCCGAACCTCATCTCGATCGGGGCGTTCTGCATCGGCACGAATCAGATCGATCTGCTGGCGGCGACCACGCACGGCGTCACGGTGTTCAACGCCCCGTTCTCCAATACCCGCAGCGTGGTCGAGCTCGCCATCTCCGAATTGATCGCGCTGACTCGGGGGTTGACCGGCAAGAACGCCTCGATGCATGCGGGCGTCTGGGACAAGTCGGCCGACGGTGCCCATGAGGTGCGCGGCCGCACGCTGGGCATCGTGGGTTACGGCAACATCGGGACCCAGCTATCCGTGCTCGCCGAGAATCTGGGCATGCGGGTGCTCTTCTACGACACGACGGACAAGCTGGCGCTGGGCAACGCACACCGCACGTCCAGTCTCAAAGAACTGCTACACGATTCAGACGTCGTGACGCTGCACGTCGACGGCCGTCCCGAGAACATGAACATCTTCGGTGAGGCCGAGTTCGCGGCGATGCGGGACGGCGCAATCTTTCTCAACCTGTCCCGGGGTTTCGTGGTCGACTCTGCGGCGCTGCGCCGCAACATCGAGATCGGTCACATCGGGGGCGCCGCGGTCGACGTCTTCCCGGTCGAGCCCAAGGGCCGCGGCGACGAGTTCGTCTCCGAGCTGCGCGGCCTGCCCAACGTGATCCTGACCCCGCACATCGGCGGATCCACCGAAGAGGCCCAAGAAGACATCGGCCGGTTCGTGGCCGGCAAGTTCCGGGATTTCGTGGCCGATGGTTCCACGGCGCTCAGTGTCAACCTGCCCGGCCTCGACCTACCTCGCCGCGACGACACGCTCCGCCTCGTTCATCTGCACCGCAACGTCCCTGGGGTGCTGGCGCGGATCAACGGCCTGCTGGCATCGCACGAGGTGAACGTCGAGGCCCAGCTGCTCGGCACCCGCGGCGAGGTCGGCTATGTGGTCACCGACAGCGCCGGTGGCGTAACCCAGGCGATCGTGGACGAGATCCGGGCCATGCCCGAGACGATCAAGCTCCGGGTCGTCTTCTGAGCATCGCGGCTCGCGTTAGAGGCCGCGGCACCTCGCTGACACCGACGCAGGCCGGGGTCTGGGTCGGTGGTCTGGGCGGCTATCTCGCTGCCGTGCCTGCCTAGGTGCGGCGCCGCTACGACCTGTGCCAGCAGCGCATCGAATCTGCGTACCGTTACGAGCGGGGCGTCACACTGCGCCTGTTGGCGGGCGAGGTCATACCGTCGTCGGAATGCCTGCCGCACGAGAAACGGCGGCGGTGGCTAGCAGAGCTAGATCAGCGGCAGGACTTCGTCGGCGATGAGCTCCAGCTGGTCCAGGTCGTCGAAATCCATCACCTGCAGATAGATGGTGCTCGCGCCGATGTCGACGTAGCTCCGGATCTTGTCGACCACCTCGGCGGGCGTGCCGCCGAAGGCGTTCTCACGCAAGGCGGCAACGTCGCCACCCTGGTTCGCCGCGCGCTGCTCGATCTCGGCGTCAGTACGACCGACGCACACCGCGTGGGCAAACGAGTACGTCATCGTCTCGGGCGCCCGACCTGCGGCGGCCACCGCGGCCCGAATCCGGTCGAAGATTGCGGCGGCACCCGCCACCGGCTGGAAGCCCACGTTGTACTCATCGGCGAAGCGCGCGGCCAGTGCCGCGGATCTCGTTTTGCCCTGGCCGCCCAGGATGATCGGCGGACGGGGTGACTGCGCCGGCTTGGGCAGGCCCGGCGAGTTGGTCAGCTGGTAGTAGCGGCCGTCGTAGTTGTAAGTGCCACCCACCGGCGTCCGCCACAGGCCGTCGACGATCTCGACCTGCTCGGCGAACCGGTCGAAGCGCTCCGGCAGTTCGGGGTACGGGATGGCGTAGGCCGCGTGCTCGGCTTCGTACCAGCCCGCGCCGACGCCGAGTTCGATCCGTCCCCGGCTCATCTGGTCGACCTGCGCGACCTGGACGGCCAGCGGACCCGGATGGCGGAATGTAGTCGGGCTGACCAGCGTGCCGAGTCGGATCCGCTCGGTGTCGCGGGCCAGGCCGGCCAGCATCACCCAGGCGTCGGAGGCGCCACGTTCGCCTTGCTCGCTGCGGTCACCGATCTGCAGGTAGTGATCCGATCGGAAGAAGCCGTCGAAGCCGAGCTGTTCGGTGGCTTGGGCCATCCGCAGCACCTGGTCGTAATCGGCGCCTTGCTGAGGCTCGGTGAATACGCGGATTCTTGTGCCGGCAGCAGGACTCATACCCGAGAATCTATCTCGACCGCGGTTGTTGTCGATTCTGATCAGCGCCGTTCGTCGACTAAGTGTTCAACCCGAAAGGGATCTGCAGGCAACACATCGTCAGGAGCACATCATGGCCCAGTACCTCATTTTGATCTACGAAGACGAAACCCAGTACGAGAAGGGCGGCCCCGAGTTGTGGGCCGAGATCGGACAGGCGCACGCCCGCTTCGCCCAGCAAGTCGGTGAGAACGGTGCCCAGATCCTGGGCGGCGAGGCCCTCACGCCGACCGGCACCGCGACCAGCATTCGGTCCGACGTCGTCACCGACGGGCCCTTCGCGGAGACGAAGGAACAGCTCGGCGGCTTCTACCTGATTGAAGCCAAGGATCTCGACCATGCGCTGACCATCGGCAAGCTCTGCCCCGCCCGCTTCGGCGGCGTCGAGGTTCGCCCGGTCATGGACACCTCAGGGATGGGCGAGTAACGCGCCGGTGATCGAACCGGACGCGGTCCGGGCCGCGCTGGCCGACGTGCATCGTCGCGAGTGGGCTGCCGTGCTCACCGCGACGATGCGCGTGGCCGGCTCCCTCGATCTTGCCGAGGAATGCGCGCAGGAGGCGTTCGTACGGGCATTGGAAACCTGGCCGCGGGACGGGCTGCCGCGCAATCCGGCCGCGTGGTTGACCACGACGGCGAAGCGGCGCGCACTGGATGCGCACCGGCGGGACACGACGCTGCGGGGCAAGCTGCCACTGCTCTTCGAACCGGACGAGGGAACTTCCGCGGCCGGGCTGCTCGACCCGGCCGAGGACACTCCGATGAACTGGTCGCACTTCGAACCCGAGCCGTCCTTCGGCGGCGCTCGCAGCATCCCCGATGACCGGCTGCGCCTGGTGTTCACCTGCTGCCACCCCGCCCTGGCTCGGGAAGCTCAGGTCGCTCTCACCCTGCGCCTGGTGTGCGGGCTGAGCACGCCCGATATTGCCAGCGCGTTCCTGGTCAGCGAAGCGACCATGGCGGCCCGGGTCACCCGGGCGAAGAAGAAGATTGCCGCCGCCCGGATTCCCTACCGGATCCCAGCCCTGGCGGAGCTGCCCGAGCGGCTGGATGCGGTGCTGACCGTGCTGCACCTGGTGTTCACGACCGGCCACCTGGCCCCCTCGGGGACGGAGCTGCACCGGCCGGAGCTGGCCGAGCGCGCGATCGATTGCGGCCGCCTGCTGCTGGCCCTGATGCCGGACGAGCGTGAGGTGGCCGGCCTGCTCGCGCTGATGTTGCTGACCGACGCACGCCGGCTGAGCCGTACCGATTCGGCCGGACGGCTGGTGCTGCTGGCCGAGCAGGATCGGCTGCGCTGGGACGCCGGCAAGATCGATGAAGGACGGCAGCTGGTGGTGCGCTCGCTGCGCGGCGGTCGGCCGGGACGGTTCGCACTGCAGGCCGCGATCGCCGCCTTGCACGCCGAGTCGCCCAGCGCGGCCAGCACCGACTGGAGCCAGATCGTCGGGCTGTACGACCTGCTGTTGCAAGCCTGGCCGTCGCCGGTCGTCGCGCTGAATCGCGCGGTGGCGGTGGCCGAGCGCGACGGTCCGCTTGCCGGGTTGGCCGCGCTCGACGAACTTGACCGGCGGGACGGGACGAGCCTGTCGTCCTATCACTACCTGCCGTCGGCGCGAGCCGAATTGTGGCGTCGGCTGGGCCGGCGTGACCAGGCTGCGCAGTGCTACCGCGTTGCCCTCGAGTTGGTCGACAACGAGGCCGAACGGGTCTTCCTGGCCGAACGCCTTGCTGAGGTTACCGGCGAGTAATACACTTGGTTACTCACCAGTAACATAGCTCTGAGTCGGCGGGCTAGCGAGGTCAACGGGAGCATCCAATGGGCCACTACGCGGCGAATCTGCGCGACATCGAATTCAATCTGTTCGAGGTGTTGGGAACTGATCAGCGGCTGGGCCAGGGCCCGTTCGCCGACCTGGATCTCGACACCGTCCGCAGCATCCTGGCCGAGGTGAAGAACCTGGCCGAGGGACCGTTGGCCGACTCTTACGTCGACGCTGATCGCAACCCGCCAGTGTTCGACCCGGCGACGAATTCGGTGACCATGCCCGAGTCGTTCAAGAAGTCCTACCGGGCCTGGCAGGACGCCGAATGGTGGCGGCTGGAATCGATTCCCGCGTACGGCGGCACCACCGCGCCCCGATCGCTCGTCTGGGCCATGGCCGAAATGGTGCTGGGCGCCAATCCGGCCGTCTGGATGTATTCCTCCGGTCCCGCGTTCGCGAACATCCTGTACGACCTCGGCACCGCCGAGCAGCGTCGGCTCGGCCAACTGATCGTGGATCGGCGCTGGGGGACCACGATGGTGTTGACCGAGCCGGACGCCGGCTCCGACGTCGGCGCCGGCCGGACCAAAGCCATTCGGCAGGACGACGGCAGCTGGCACCTCGAAGGCGTGAAGCGGTTCATCACCTCCGCCGAGCACGATCTGAGCGAGAACATCGTCCATTTCGTACTGGCGCGACCGGAAGGCGCCGGGCCGGGCACCAAGGGACTGTCGCTGTTCATCGTCCCGAAGTTCCACTTCGATCCCGAGTCGGGCGATCTCGGCGAGCGCAATGGCGTGCTGGTCACCAACGTCGAGCACAAGATGGGCCTCAAAGCCTCGACCACGTGCGAGGTGCGCTTCGGTGAGACGGTGCCGGCTCAGGGTTGGCTGCTCGGCGAGGTGCATGACGGCATCGCCCAGATGTTCAAGGTCATCGAGCACGCCCGGATGATGGTCGGCACGAAGGCGTACGCCGAGCTGTCGGCGGGCTACCTGGCCGCCCTGGAATACGCCAAGACCCGCGTCCAGGGCGCAGACCTGACCCAGGCGGCCGACAAGGCAGCGGCCCGGGTGACGATCATCAATCACCCCGACGTCCGTCGGCAGCTGATGCTGCAGAAGGCGTACGCCGAGGGCCTGCGGGCTGTGGGCCTGTATACCGCCAGCGTCCAGGACCAGATCCAGCAAGCCGAGTTCGCGCGCCGTGATGCGGCCGAGCGGGACAGCGCCGTCGCCGGTGGGATTTCGGCCACGGCCACGGACGCGGCCGCTGACACCAGGCTCCAACGGCTCAACGACCTGTTGCTGCCGGTCGTCAAGGGTGTCGGTTCTGAACGCTCGTACGAACAACTCGGCCAGGCCCTGCAGGTTTTCGGAGGATCGGGCTTCCTGCAGGATTACCCGCTCGAGCAGTACATCCGCGACAACAAGATCGACTCGCTGTACGAGGGCACGACGGCCATCCAGGCTCAGGATTTCTTCTTTCGCAAGATCGTTCGGGACCGGGGCGTGGCGTTGAAAACCATGTCCGGCGAGATCTCCGGGCTGCTCGACGCGCTGAGCGGTGAGGGCCGGCTCAAGACTGAGCGGGCCGCGGTGAGCCAGGCGCTGGCCGAAGTGGGTGCCATGGTCGCGGCCATGACGGCCCAACTCGGCTCGGCCCAGGACAACCCGCGCAACGTGTACAAGGTCGGGCTGAACGCCACCCGGTTGCTGATGTCCTGCGGGGACCTGGCCATCGGCTGGATGCTGCTGCGACAGGCCTCCGTCGCGCTGCAACGGCTGGATGGCAACGGATTGTCCGCAGCCGATGAGGCGTTCTATGAGGGCAAGGTAGCGGTGGCGCGGTTCTTCGCCGCTACCGTGCTACCGGAACTGAGCGCCCGCCGGGCGGTGGTCGAGGCGACCGACCTAGCGTTGATGGATGTCGCCGAGTCGGCGTTCTGACCCTCGCCTACGCTCGCAGGTATGAGTGAGTTCGCCCCGCAATGGATTGAGCTTCAAGGTGGCGTGAACGCGCGCGACGTCGCCGGACTACCCGCCGCGGACGGTCGTATAGTTCAGGCCCGCCGGCTGCTGCGATCGGCGCACCTGCAGCACCTCACCTCGGCTGACGTCGACGTGCTGGTTGGCGAGTACGGCGTGCGGCGCATCGTCGATCTGCGGACGAACATCGAGGTGGACCGCGAAGGCCCGGGGCCGTTGCGGTCCGTACCCGACGTTTCGATCCATCATCTGTCGCTGTATCGCGACAGCGAGTCCGGCGTCCGGGTCGAGCCGGCTGATCTGGACGAGACCGCGGACTCCGTCGACGCCGTGACTGGTGCCGTTGACGACGCGACGGCGACCGCGACCGTCGACGATGCCGCAGCCCCCGAGGTGCCGAACCCGGTGATGCCCTGGCACGGCAAGAAGGAATCGGTGCGCGGCCCGGTCATCGACTCGTACCTGCGGTATCTGGAAAGCCGGCCCGACTCGATCGTCGCCGCGCTTCGCGCAATCGCCGAACCGCACGGCGCCACCCTGGTGCATTGTGCGGCGGGCAAGGACCGAACCGGGGTGATCGTGGCGCTCGCGCTGACCGTCGCCGGGGTCCCGGCTGACCTGGTCGCCGCCGATTACGCGGCGACCGAAAGTCAGCTCGACGCGATTATCGGCCTGCTCAGCCGGTCGGCGATCTACACGGAAGAGACCGCGTCTCCGGACGGCATGCCCATCCCGACCGCAGCCAACATGCTCGCTGTGCTGGACGCCATCGAAGAGGACTTCGGCGGTATCGAGGAATGGCTGGCGACCCAGGGCTGGACCACCGACGACACCCGTCGGCTGCGGGACAGCCTGCTGGACTGAAGCACCTTTGCTCGACACAGCAGTGGCCGATGTACGTAGGGCTCGCCGCGACGCCGAACGGCGCGCTGTTGAGGCCCTAAATCGTGCGTTGGTAGGCATTGCGCCGGGTCCCGGTCGGCGCGACGGGGGTTCAGCCGAGCAGCAGCAGTTCCAACTCGCCCTCGCCCGCCGAATCGATCCGAATCGGTACGCCCCAATCCTGTCGGGCCAGGTAACACGCCGGGTGATCTTCAACATCGTCATCACACGAGGCCGCCTGTGCGGTGACGTGCAAGATGCCGCGCGCGCCGGGGTTGCCGGCCAAGGTCAGCTCGCGGGACAGCTCGGTTCCATCGCCGCCACCCGCGGCGATCAGGCTGGGCGGCGAGCTGCTGATGACCAGCCGGGTCGCCGGTCCGTACCGGTCGTCCAGCTTGCGTCCGGCAGGAGCGGTGAAACGCACCCGCAGTGCGAACGAGCCGGCGCTGACATCGGTGGAAGGGCGGTCAGTGCTCAGCAGCGTTTCGCCGGCCGGTTCGGTCGCCCCGACCTCGACCGGGACGAGCCGGTGCGCGTTTGCTTCCACCGCCAACAACACCTCGTCGACGAAGACCAGTCCGGATGGCTCGTCCAGGCCGGTACGAATGGTGCTGACCGTGCCGGCGATCGGGTCGTAGCGACGAACCGCCCCGTTGTAGGTGTCGGCTACCAGAACGGTGCCGTCCGGGGCGACGGCGACGCCCAATGGATGCTGGAAGCGCGCGCCGGCGGCCGGCCCGTCAACGTGGCCGAAGTCGAACAAGCCCTCGCCCACGACCGTGGTGAGGATGCCGTCCAGCCCGAGATAGCGGAGCGCGGAGGTCTCGGAATCCACGAACCACAACCGATCTCCGGCCACCGCCAAGCCGGATGGTTGGGCCAGCCACCCGTCCTGGGCCGGTCCGTCGCGCAGACCCTCGACCGTGGTGCCGGCCAATACGGACACGGCGTCGGTAATGGGATTCCAGCCCAGCAGCAGGTGCACCCCGGCGGCAGCAATGGCTACCTGGTGCGCGGCCGGCCACCACGCCACATCCCAGGGCGACAGGACCGAGGGAATTGGTCCGGTCACGGTCTGCACGCCGGCCACCTTGGCCGGCAGGTCGACGGTCGTCGCCACCGTCCCGTCGGACGAGCGCAGGCACACCAGCCGGTGGTGGCCGGTGTCGGCGACGACCAGATCGAATCCGACCTGCGAAGCGATGCCGGGCGGCAAGACGGTGAGACCGTTCGGCTCGAGCAGATCATGGCCGGCGTCGAGGCGGCGGCGCAGCTGCTGGCCGTCCAAGCTCAATTCGGCGATGGAATCGTGCCCGGCGTCGGCCGCGAAGAGCGAGTCGCCGAGCCGGACCGCTTTGGCCGGAAAGCGCAGCTGATGATCGACCGGCTCCGGCGGTTGGTACGGGCTGGCGCCGCGCCGCAGGGTGCCGTCCGCGTCGTGTTCGCGAATGAGCTCGTCGATCACGATGGCCAGCGCGCCTACCTGCCCCTCGCCCGCCGCCTGCGCGACCACGTATCCGTTCGGGTCGATCAACAGCAATGTCGGCCACGCGCGAACCGCGTACTGGCGCCACAGGTACAGGTCGGGATCGTTCAGAACAGGGTGCGCGACGGCGTAGCGCTGGACGGCGGCCGCCACGGCATGATCGGACTTTTCGTGTTCGAACTTGGGCGAGTGGACGCCCACGATCACCACCTCGTCGCGGTAGCGAGATTCGATGTCGTGCAGTTCATCGAGCACGTGCAGGCAGTTGCCGCAGCAGAACGTCCAGAAGTCGAGCAGCACGATCTTGCCGCGCAATCCGCGCAGCGACAGTGCGCTATCGGTGTTGAACCAGGTGCCCGATGGGAATTCGGGTGCGCGTATCGAGGGCGTGCGCACTCGTTCGGACGCACCCGCACTCGGTGGGGTCCGGGGGTTGCCTGAAGTCGTCACAGTTCGGTCAACGAGCGAGGGTGCCCGGGCATTTCGGAGAACTCGAGAACCCGGGTGGTTTGCCCCAACGGGTCGCTGGCGGCAACGACATAGCTGAGCGCGAAGGCCGGTTCCGCCACAGAGAACGCGAAAGGCCCGTTCCCCCTCAAGGGGGAACGGGCCTTTGCTACGTAGTGGTCAGCGGTCGGGACGGGTGTCCCGGTGCTGAGCGACGTCGTCAGTCGAGCGTGGTGTCGGCTGGCTCGGCGACTTGCTTAGCGGCTGACGTCCTGACGGGCGGCAGCGGCCAGCAGGTCACTGCGCATCGCCGGCGAGGCGGACTCGAGGACCCGCTCGAACTGACGGACGGCGCGACGCTGACGGAGCTTCTGCTTCAGGTTGTTCGTGCTCATGATGCCCATTCCCTTCGATCGCAATCATGCGATCTCGTGCGCCCTTGATATTTATCGAGATCGGTAGACCAAGCGCATGGACGCTGCCTCGCTGGTCGTACCCGGCTGTCAATCTCGATCTGTATCTATTCTGAGTCGATCCGCCGTACATATCGAATCTCGGTGACTCAATGTGGTTAACGCCACCTAGTTTGGAGACATTCCAGCAAAGCTTGAGAGCCGGATCACTGCGCTATGCGTGCCGCCTCGGACCTACGCTTCGAGGTATGACCATTGCTGACGTTCAGATCGCCCCGCTTCTCGGCGGCGCAGACAATCTCGCTCCGCGACCCGGCATCACCACTCTCGTGGTGAACGTGGCGTCCAAGTGCGGCTTGACCCCGCAGTACGAGGGTCTCGAGCGACTCCAAGAGAAGTACGGTGACCGCGGCTTTACCGTGCTCGGTGTGCCGTGCAACCAGTTCAAGGGCCAGGAGCCGGGTACGAGCGAGGAGATCGCGGAATTCTGCTCCGCGACCTACGGCGTGACCTTCCCGCTGACCGAGAAGGTCGAGGTGAACGGTCCCGGGCGGCACCCGCTCTACGCCGAGCTCGTCGATGTACCCGACGCCGAGGGCTACACCGGCGACATCCGGTGGAACTTCGAGAAGTTCCTGATTGCCCCGGACGGCAGGATCAGCCGCTTCGACCCGCAGACCCAGCCCGAGGCCGAGCCGGTCATCGCGGCGATCGAGTCCGCCCTGGGCTGAGTCGCTCGCGATTCTGGGAGCGTTCTGGTCGCTGGATCACCGGATGGCTCCCAGAATCGAGCGTTAGAGCTGAGCCAGGCCGGGGTCGTGCAGCAACGCCGCCAGGTCGGCCAGGAACTGCGAGCCCTGCTGCCCATCCACCGAACGGTGATCAAACGACACCGCCAGTTGGGTGACCCAGCGTGGTTCGATCCGCTCATCCGCTCCTTCGCCGACCACCCACGGTTGGCGTCGGATCGCGCCCATCGCCACGATCGCGGCCTCGCCCGGGTTCAGGATCGGCGTGCCGGTGTCGACGCCGAACACTCCGACGTTGGTGATCGTGATCGTGCCGCCGGCCATGTCGGCGGGCGAGGTACGGCCCGCGCGGGCGGTATCGGTCAACGCACCGATTGCGGTCGCGAGCTCGAGCAAGGTCATGGACTGGGCGCTCTTGATGTTGGGCACGATCAGCCCGCGATCGGTGGCGGCCGCAATCCCCAGGTTGACGTAGTGCTTGATCACAATGTCGCCCGAGTCGGCGTCCCAGTGAGAGTTGATGATCGGCGTGCGGCCGGCCGCCCACAGCAGGGCCCGAGCCACGAACAGCAACGGTGAGACTTTGAGGTCGCGGAATTCTCGCCGCGCCGACACCCGGTCGCGGAGTTCCATCATCGCGGTGACGTCCACCGTCACGAATTCGGTCACGTGAGGTGCGGTGAACGCAGAGGCGACCATTGCTGCCGCGGTGTGCTTGCGAACGCCCTTGATCGGGACGCGGGTTTCGCCGCCCGTGGGTGCGCGGCCCGGCCGTCCGTCGGTCCGTGCGTCCGGCTGGCGTTGGGCTGCTTCCTGGATGTCGTTGCGAGAGATGGTTCCGTTGGGGCCGGTGGGTGCGACCCGGAACAGGTCCACGCCCAGAGTCTTGGCCAGTTTGCGCACCGGCGGCTTGGCCAGCACATCGAGGTTTTCGAAGGACGCCGGGTTATCAATGGACGCCGGGTTCTCGAACGTCAGCGGGTTCTCGAACGCGGCGGGTCCCTCGGCCTGCTTGGCGGCGACTTGGCGCGGTGCCGCGGACAGTGCCGTCGCGGGCGGGTGGACGCCGAACGCATCGTTCGCGCTGGGCGCCAGCTCTGACGTTGTCCGGCGCCGGCGTCGGCCCCGCTCACCGGCCACGCCGTACCCGACGAGTACCGCCTCTCGCTTGGGGGACGTCGCGTCGCCGGCGGGCTGGTCGGCTGAACCGTCCGCCGGCAGCGCGGGGATCAGCTCTTCGGCCGAACCAGGCCGGCCGGCTGCGCTGCCGCCAGCCGGTGAGGCGTCGGGTCCGGAGCTGGTCGGCCCGCCTACCGGTCGTACGTCCGGCTGAACCGGTTGGTCCGGCTGGGCGGGAAGTTCGCCGGCACCGACCCGGATGGAGATGATGGGCCGGCCGACTTCGACGGTGGCGCCCTCCGGGTAGTGCAGTTGGGTCACGACGCCCGCGAACGGCGACGGCAACTCGACCGCGGCCTTGGCCGTCTCGACCTCGACCAGCACCTGGTTCACGACGACCGAGTCGCCGACTGCGACGTCCCACCGCAGGATGTCGGCCTCGGTCAGGCCCTCACCCACGTCGGGCAGCTTGAAATCCTTGAGTTCAGCCACGATTCCTCGTTCTCACGCTGTTTGGGTGGGTTGCGCGCCGACATCGCGGCCCGATGGCGATCAGAAACCGAACGAGCGGTCCACCGCGTCGAGAATCCGATCGACGTCCGGCAGCCAGTCCTCTTCGATCCGGCTCGGTGGGTACGGGGTGTCGAACCCGCCTACCCGCAGCACCGGCGCCTCGAGTGAGTAGAACGCCCGCTCCTGCACTCGCGCCGCGATCTCGGCCCCCATGCCGAGGTTCACGGCCGCCTCGTGGATCACGATCAGACGTCCGGTGCGACGGACCGACTCGACCACCGTGCCGATGTCGATCGGCGACAGCGATCGCAGATCGATGACTTCCAGCTCGCGGCCGTCCTCGACCGCGGCCTTGGCGGCATCGAGCGCGGTTGCCACCATCGGGCCGTACGCGAGCAGCGTGGCGTCGCTGCCTGGTCGTACGATCCGCGCCTTGTGCAGCGGCGGGACCGAGCTGGCGTCGGACAGGTCCACCGGGCCCTTGCCCCAGTACCGGCGCTTCGGCTCGAAGAAGACCACCGGATCGTCGGACTCGATCGACTGCCGCAGCATCCAGTAGGCGTCCGCCGGGTTCGCGCACGAAACAACCTTGAGGCCTGCGGTATGGGCGAAATACGCCTCCGGCGACTCGGAATGGTGCTCGACCGCCCCGATCCCGCCGCCGAACGGAATCCTGATCACGATCGGCATCTTCACGTTTCCGAGCGAGCGGTTGTGGAACTTGGCCACCTGGCTGACGATCTGGTCGAAGGCCGGGTAGACGAAGCCGTCGAACTGGATCTCACAGACCGGGCGATAGCCCCGGATGGCGAGCCCGACCGCGGAACCGATGATGCCCGATTCAGCCAGCGGGGTGTCGATGATGCGGTCCTCGCCGAAGTCCTTCTGCAGGGCATCGGTGATCCGGAAGACGCCGCCGAGCTTGCCCACGTCCTCGCCCATGATCACGACCTTGGGATCGCGTTCCAAGCTGTGCCGCATGGCCGTGTTCAGCGCCTTGGCCATGGTCAGGGTTTCGAGCCCGCTCATGAGGAAGCCACCGGCTCGTCGATCTGGTGCGCACCGTCTTCGAAGGATGCGAGGTATTCGGCGTAGCCGGCCTTCTGCTCGGCCAGTTCCTCGGTCATCTCGGCGTACACCCCGTCGAAGACCGACAACGGCGACGGATCCTGCAGCGCGCGGCAGCCGGCCCGGACCCGTACGGCCAGCGCCTCAGACTCGGCTTCCAGCTCGTCGAAGAAGTCCTGCCCGGCGCCGGCCTGCCGGATCAGGTACGCGCGAACGCGCTCGATCGGGTCGCGTAACCGCCAGGTCTCGAGCTCGTCGCTCAGCCGGTAGCGGGTCGGGTCGTCGGAGGTGGTGTGGGCGCCCATCCGGTAGGTGTACGCCTCGATCAGGGTGGGTCCCTGGCCGGAGCGGGCCTCGTCCAGCGCCATCCGGGTCACGGCGAGGCAGGCCAGGACATCGTTGCCGTCGATCCGGATGCCCGGAAACCCGAAGCCGGCCGAGCGTTGGAACAGCGGCACCTTGCTCTGGCGTTCAACCGGCTCGGAGATGGCCCACTGATTGTTCTGGCAATAGAAGACGACGGGCAGGTTGCCGGCCGCGGCCCAGATCATGGCCTCGTTGACGTCGCCCTGGCTGGACGCCCCGTCGCCGAAGAAGGTCAGTACGGCGGTGTCGCGATCCGGCTCGCCGGTGCCGACGGCGCCGTCGCGGGTCACGCCCATCGCGTAGCCGACCGCATGCAGGGTCTGCGCTCCGATCACGATCGTGTACAGGTTGAAATTGTTCTCGTTCGGGTTCCAGCCACCCAGGCTGACGCCGCGGAACATGCCGAGCAGGGTCAAGGGGTCGACATCGCGACACCAGGCCACGCCGTGTTCGCGGTAGGTCGGAAAGGCCATGTCCTGGGTTCGCAGCGCCCGACCGGCGCCGACTTGTGCCGCCTCTTGGCCCAGGCAGGACGCCCACAGCCCGAGCTCGCCCTGCCGTTGCAGGGCGGTGGCTTCGGCATCGAACCGGCGTACCAGGACCAGATCGCGATACAGGGCCTGGATCTCGTCGTCGCTGATATCCAGCGGAAAGTCGGGATGCGAGACCCGGACACCTTCCGGGGTCAGCAACTGGACCAGGTCCGGCTCGGGCGGTACGTGACCGTGCAGTGACATCGGGCGCGCTCCTCGTCGTACGAGCACCGGTGGCGGGATCACCGTCAGGTGCTGACCACGTTGGTGATCGTTTCTGCTGATCGACGGTGAACCAGGGGTGTCGGTGCGCCGTCGAGCGGGTGCTTTTCATCCTCGCATGACATCGGTGCGGACTGCGATTGTGCCGGGCGGATTTGGGCGGGGCGAGTTGATTCGTTGCCCCGCCACACTAACTTCCGAAACGCTGTACTGCGGTGTTAGCAGTACAGCGTTATCCGTAGTACCGTCCAATCATGGATAGCACCCAGTTGCTTAAAGGCGTTCTTGATCTCGCCGTTCTCGCCGTGCTGCGAGACGCCGACGGTTACGGCTACGACATCGTGCGACGGTTGCGGCAAGCGGGATTGGACGAGGTCGGTGACGCGTCGGTGTACGGCACGCTGCGGCGGCTGTTCCAGGCCGGTTCGCTGACCACCTACGTACTGCCCAGCGAGGAAGGCCCGCATCGCAAGTACTACGCGCTGAACAAGGCCGGCCATTCCCAGCTCGAACTCGCGGGCAAGGTCTGGCGAAAATTCGCCGATTCCATGAACGGCCTGCTTGCGGAGAACGGGGTGGCGGCATGACGACGGCGACCACAGTCGAGATCGAGGAATACTACGAAGCCGTCCGGCTCGCGCTACTGGACCTGTCCGACGACGTTCGCGACGATCTACTTGACGACTTGCCCGATCACCTGGCCGAGGTTGCCGCCGAGCTGGCGATCGAACGGCCAGACGAGAACGGCCCGACTTTGCGCGACCGGTTGGGTGACCCGACCGAGTACGCCGCCGAGCTGCGCGCCGCGGCCGGGCTTGATCCAGGTGAATCGGCCGCGACCCCGAGAATGGCACGGCTGCTCCAGTCACTACCCAGCCGCTGGCATCGTGCGGACGCCAGCCTGGGTCGTCTGGTCAGATACGAGCGCCTGAGCGATCTCTGGTCCGCACTTCGCCCCGGCTGGTGGATCCTGCGCGGCTACGTGGTGGCCCAGCTTGTCTGCCGGTTGACCCGGAGCCGGGTCGAGCCGGTTCCGATGTTCGGCAACAGCCGCTTCGTTGGATTCATCCTGACGCTGGCGCTGATGATCGGCTCGGTCGCCGTGGGCCGGGTGGTGTCCCAGGGCACCCGGCGAACCCGCCTGCCGTCGACTTTGATCAGCCTGGCGCTGGGCCTGGCCGGCCTGATCATCGCTTCCGACCTCACCGGGAACTACGTCCTCAACAGCAGTTCGGCTGCTTCGAACGGCAGTTACACCAGTTACGGAACCGGGTACACGGGGTACAGCGGGGCCGACCCGTCGGGCATCACCGACCTGTACGCCTACGACAACAAGGGCAACCTGCTGCCCGGCGTGCGGCTGTACGACCAGCAAGGCAACCCCGTCCAACTGGGCGATCCGAACTGCAACGTAGGTCAGGCCCGGCTGAACGACACCACCGGCGACGGGACCTCGGCCTGGATCTACCCGCTCTGCCCGGCCGACCGAGGGCCGTTCGCGGGCGGCCCCGGCGCGGTGGCGAGCACGGCCGGCCCCGACCCGACCGCCACCACGAGCTCGTCGGCAACGCCCACGATCTCGCCGACAACCAAGAGCACACCCACAACCAAGAGCACGCCCACAACCAAGAGCACACCCACAACCAAGAGCACCCCCACTCCAAGGCCCACGCCGACGCCCAAGGCCCGATCGACTCGCTGACCGGGTCCGCTCCAACGAGCTGAAACCGACCACAGGCGGCCGCAGGCAGATTGGTCGGGTGAACGTCGCATATCCGTCAGGTCGTGTTCACTCCGTTTTCCGTTGGCGCTGAGAGGTTCTTCCTCAGTAGAGGACGAACAACAGCGGAGGAATCATGAGTGAGCATCGCAGCGAGCGCCAGCGAGTGAGGAGCGGAGCTCATGGCCGCGATGAGCGCTCGCGCGAAGCGCCGGTGACCCAAATGAGTGACACGACGCAGGCCAACACCGAGCACGCCAAAGGCAGCGAGGAACGTACCGGACTCAGTCGCCGCTCGGCGCTCGGCCTGATCGGAGCCGTCAGCGCCGTGGCCGCGACACCGCTGCTCGGCACTGCCACTGCCACCGCCTCAGCCGCGCCGGCAAACTCGGCCGGTGCCGCCTTCCACCCGAGCCCAGGGTCAACCGGTGTCTCGCCGGTGCAGGGGTTGCACCTGACCTTCGGCGCCGACCCGGCCCGGCAGATGACCGTGTCCTGGCTGACCGACAGCGCGGTGCGCAATCCCCGCGTGCTGTACGGCACCCTCGAACACGGCTTCGGCTCGTCAGTCACGGCGCACACGAAGACCTACGTGGACGGCGCCTCGCAGCGCACGGTCTGGGTCCACCACGCCGCGCTGCGCAACCTGCGCCCCGGTACGCATTACATGTACGCGGTGCAGCACGATGGCGCCGGCCCGGACGCCGGCTCGTTCCAGACTGCGCCCAGTGGCCGATCGGCGTTCACCTTCACCAGCTTCGGTGACCAATCCGCCCCGCAGGTGACTTGGGCCAAGGACGGCACCGTGGCGTTGGACGCCAACTCCACGCCGGCCACGAAGGACATCGTGACCGGCATCGAGCAGGTGGCGCCGCTGTTCCACCTGCTCAACGGCGATCTCTGTTACGCCAACCTGGACGTCGACCGGGTCCGCACCTGGAACAACTTCTTCACCAACAACACCCGCTCGGCCCGGTTCCGGCCCTGGATGCCGGCCGCCGGCAACCATGAGATCGAACGGGCCAACGGTGCCATCGGGCTCGATGCGTACCAGACCTATTTCGCGCTGCCATCCACCGAGACCGACGCCGAACTGGCCAACCTCTGGTACGCCTTCACCGCCGGATCGGTGCGGGTGATCGTCCTGCAGAACGACGACAACTGCTTGCAGGACGGCGGCGACGTGTACGTGCACGGGTATTCGGGTGGGCGTCAGTTGGCGTTCCTGGAGCGAGAGCTGAAGAAGGCGCGCGCGTCGCGGGACATCGACTGGATCGTGGTGGCGATGCATCAGGTGATGGTGTCGTCCTCGGACGCCAATGGCGCCGACCTCGGGCTACGCCAGCTCTATGGGCCCCTGTTCGACAAGTATTCGGTGGACCTGGTGGTCTGCGGGCACGAGCACAACTACGAGCGTTCGCTCGCGGTGCGCGGTGTGGTTGCGGCCAGCGAGACGCTCACCCCGAACCCGGTGTCGCAACGGACCGATGTCATCGACACCTCCAAGGGCACCGTGCACATGATCCTCGGCGGTGGCGGGGTGTCCGGGACGACGAACCAGGCCTTCTTCAAGGACGGCACCGGCAAGGTCATCACGGCAGTGTCGGCGACTGCCAGCCCGGCCACCGGCAAGCGCGTCTCGACCTACGTCAAGGAAGAGGCCGTCTGGAGCGGCGTGCGCGACGTCGAGCATCCCTACGGATTCGCGGCGTTCACCGTCGATCCGGGGCGTCATGCCGGCGACCTGACCCGGCTGTACGTCACGTACTACAACGTAAACAAGCCGCATGGTGAGCTGTCGGTGTTCGAGAAGTTCACGCTTGAGCGCCGGCGTTCCGACGCGCATCGCTGAACGTTCAGTCGCCGCTCCTGGTTGCGCCACGACGGCTGGCGGTCCAGGACGTGTCGGCAATCGCGTGCTGCGCGGTGCGGGCATCACGTTTGCCGTCGAGGACGGCGCGGCGTAGCTGGCCGGTGGATCGCACTGCCCGTCCGGCCCGCTTTGCCTTTAGGTCGGTGTACAAGAGTGCGGCAAAGCCCAGGACGACAAGCCCGGCAACGATCCCCATCAACATGTGAGAAGGGTCGCACCGAATACTGCTTCGCGCCAACATCGCGCCGGGGTGTTGCTCAACCTGGTCACAGCTTGCCCTTGGATCTCGGTCGGTACCGTGACGGTATGGAAGAAAACCGGGCCCGGCGAGTGGTAGATCTGTTACGCGATAGGGGCATACCCGCTCAGATAGCGCACGCCGGCGTCTATCAGTTCGGCGTTCGGGTGGATCTGGGCGACGGCCGCGAGGCGGTCTGGGACGCCGACGGGACGGCCGGGCTCGAGGCCAACGTGATGCGCGACGGGGTGCTTGTCGGCTTTGTGCCGGTGATCGAGGGATCGGACGATTTCGACGAGCAGCAGACCATTGATGCCATTGCCCGCACCGACTACAACAAGCCGATCGCGCGCCAGCTAGCAACCGTGCCCGCCCCGGCTGCACCCTTGCCCCGGCAGGGCGGCGTTTTCCGCCGGTTTCTGGACGGGTTCCGCTACAGCTGAGCGACGGTCCTACGGCCGCGGCGTCATGACGCCGCGACAGTAGGACATTCCCGGTTGAGGGCCGCGGCATTGATCCGGTGCAGGACACTGCGCAGCTCTTCGAGATCGGCCAGCGGCACACCCAGTTCGGCCACCACCCGTGCCGGAATCTGCTCGGCTCGCCTACGAAGTCGCTTGCCCGCGGTGGTGAGTTCGATGTCGAGATGCCGCTCGTCGGACGTGCTGCGGGTCCGCTTGATCAGGCCGGTCGTTTCCAGGCGCTTGAGCAAGGGCGACACGGTGGCCGGGTCGAGTTGCAGCAGTTCGCCCAGCCGTTTCACCGACAGCGCGCTGCTGGGCGGCTGCCACAGCGCCAGCATCACCAGATATTGCGGGTGGGTTAGGCCGAGTGGTTCGAGCAACGGGCGATAAACCGCGAGAACGCTACGGTTCGTCACGGCCAGGGCGAAGCAGACCTGGCGCTCCAGGGTGAGTACGTCCGGTGCGGGCATCGAAGCTTTCCTCTACGTCATGTAGTTAGTACACTAATCATTATGGCACTAGTTAGTTCGCGTATCAGTCCGCGCCCCGGTCCACTGCGCTGGCTGCGTTATGCCTTCGGCGGGCGATTGCCCGAGCGTTACCGCGAGTGGATATTGCACGACACGACCTGCTCGACCTGGGTCCTCCGACATGTGAGCCGCACCGTATTGCAGCTCGTGCCAGTGATCGCGGCGGTGTTGTTCCTGGTGCCGGGGCCATTCTGGATCCGCGGCATGAGCGCGTTCGGCGGCGTGATTATGGCGTTGATCTTCTCCCTCGGCTACATGGTCGAGACGACCGAACACCGCCTGGTCAAGGCAGATTACCCAGTGGGGACGGGTGAACGAGTGCGCGACCAGCACTCGTCCCAAGGTCGCGCGGCAGCCACGGCGGCGCGCCAGGCGAAGATGTTCGCCCGGGCCGATCGCCGCGACGCCCGCGCTCGGGTGCGTTGACCCCTCGTCCGCCCTCGATTGTCCTATCCACACGGGGTCATAACCGCGTGTGGATAGGACAATCCGGGGGAATTGGGCGCGGGTCAGGTTGTCAGCTCCGTCGGTAGCGGTTTGGTGTGCACCAGCACGAGTCGCGATACCGCCCGGGTCCAGCAGACATAGAGGCGGCGCAGCCCGGCAAGCGGCGAGGCCTCGGCGGCGACGATCTCGGCCGGTTCCACCAGCACCACCGAGTCGTACTCGAGTCCCTTGGCCGCGGCGGCCGGCACGACCGTGACTCGCGCCGGCTCCTCGTCCAGCAACGAACCGACCGGCACGCCCGCCGCGCGCAAGTCCTCGGCAATGACTGCCGCGGTGGCATCCGCCACGATCACGGCCACCGATCCGTCCACAGCCAGGCACCGGCGCACCGCGGCCACGACGGAATCCGCCGACGTGAGCGAATCCGGTGCGCTGCGCACCGACGAGGCCGGCGGCACGTCCGGCGCGATGTGCGGCAACAACCGGTTCGCGACCACCAACACCGCCTCCGGAACCCGGTAGCCCACGGTCAGGGGACGGATCGAAGCGCCCGGATGGCCCAGGTGCGCCAGCGTTTCCGGCCACGAACCAGGCGCCCACGCGGTGGTGGCCTGAGCGAGATCGCCCAGCACGGTGACCGAACCCAATGGGCACCGGCGGGCCACCGCGCGGCATTGCATGGCCGACAAATCCTGCGCCTCGTCCACGACCACGTGCACGTACTGGTCCGGGCCGGCGATCAACCCGCTCAGCTCGTCCAACAGGACCCGGTCGGCGTCGGAGAACTTCGCCCGCCGGGCGTTTCTGGGTGGATCAGTCCAGGCCAGCAGCGCTTGCTCGTCCGCAGCCAGCAAAGAATTGGCCGCGCGCGCCAGTAATGCCGGGTCGGCGTACAGCCGAACGAGCAGCGTCCGGGGCTCGATGGCCGGCCAGACGGCGTCCACGAATTCCCGCACCGCCGCCGACCGGGCCACCGCTCGAGTTTCGGTGTCCGAGGGCGCCCCACCCGCATCCTCGCGTTGCCGGCGGACGTCCTGGGCCAGCAGCACCCGCAGCCGCTCGCGGGCCGAATCCCAACGCAGCTCCCCGCCGACCAACGACCGGCGCGCGTCATCGACGTAACGCCGGCAACGTTCGACCGGGATGCGATATCGCTTCGTCCCCACCATCGGCACCACGTCACTGTCGGGCTTGCGGACATGGCCCAGCACTGCCCGCCGCAGCACCTCGGCCATCCGGGCATCGCCCTTCAGGACCGCCACCGCAACCGGCTCGTCCCGGGTCCCGGCCGCGAGCCCGGGAACGGCCACCAGCTCGTCCACGGTGGCCTGCTGGATCCCGTTCTCACCCAAGGCCGGCAGCACCTGGGCGATGTAACGCAGGAACGCCGTGTTCGGCCCGACGACCAGCACACCGGTTCGCCGCAGCCGCTCGGGGAAGCTGTAGAGCAGGTAGGCGGCGCGGTGCAGCCCCACCGCCGTCTTGCCCGTTCCCGGGGCGCCCTGGATACACAGCGAGGTGTCCAGGTCGGCCCGCACCAGTTCGTCCTGATCGGGCTGGATGGTGGCCACGATATCCCGCATCGGGCCCACCCGCGGCCGCTCGATCTCCTCCCGAAGCAGGCCGGATTTCAGGCCCAGAGCCTCGCCGGCATCGAGATGTTCGTCCTCGTAGGAGGTCAACTCGCCGCCGGCGAAACCGAACCGGCGACGCAACCGGACGCCCTGCCGATCGGCCGGCGTGGCGCGATAGAACGGCCGGGCGATCGGCGCCCGCCAGTCGATGACCACCGGATCGCCGCGCGCATCGCGCACATGCCGTCGTCCGATGTGGAAAACCTCGCCAGCCGGCGCCGCCGGTTCGGGTTCGCGATCGGTCCGACCGAAGAACGGCGGTGCGTCCCGATCGGCGGACAGGTGCGCGATGCGCTCGGCCCGCAGCCGCCCCAGACCCTCGCTCGCGAGGGCGTCGACGCCGTAGTCGGCGATGTGCTCGGCCCCGACCAGCATCGCGGCAAGCCATCCCCGGGCCTCGCTCAGCTGGATTCGTTCCGCTGCCAGTACCGGATCGTCTGCCACGATTGTCCAACGCTAGTCGGCGGAGCAAGTGCGATTCCAGCAACCGCACGGGTCCGCTGCTCCGTTCAGCCCCTCGTTTGCCTAATCGGCTGCCATGATCACTGGATGGCAAGCGCATCTGCCCGACATTCGGCCGAACAGCCCTCCGCGCCGCAGACGGCCGAGCACCTCCGCCTGGCGGCCTCGCCTGACGACAATTCGGACTGGCGACGCTGGGGACCGTATCTGGCCGGACGCCAGTGGGGGACGGTGCGGGAGGACTATTCGGCCGACGGCGATGCCTGGGCGTACTTCCCGTTCGAGCAGGCGCATGCCCGCGCCTACCGCTGGGGCGAGGACGGCCTGGCGGGCTTGTCGGACCGGTACGGCTTCTTGAACCTGTCGGTGGCGCTGTGGAACGGCGCGGACGACCGGCTGAAGGAACGGCTGTTCGGGCTGACCAACCCACAAGGCAACCACGGCGAGGACGTAAAGGAATACTGGTGGGCGTTGTCGGCCACCCCGACGCATTCCTACGCCCAGTGGCTTTACCGTTATCCGCATAGGGCATTCCCGTACGCCGATCTGGTTGCCGAGAACGGGCGCCGCGGCCGGGACGCCGATGAGTACGAGCTGGCCGACACCGGCGTGCTGGACGATGACCGGTTCTTCGACGTGGTCGTCACCCACGCCAAAGCCGGTCCGGACGACATCTGCGTCGAGATCACCGCCACGAACTGCGGCCCGGATCCGGCGCCGTTGGATTTGCTGCCGCAGTTGTGGTTCCGCAATACCTGGGCGTGGGAGGACGATGACCGCCGCCCGTCGTTGCGATCGGCACCGGTCCCGGGAGCGGTGCGGGTCGAGGCCGACCACGGGTTCCTGGGCCGCTACGTGCTGGACGCCGAGGGCCCGGCCCGACTGCTGTTCTGCGACAACGAGACCGATGCGGTCCGGTTGTTCGGCGCGGCGGCCAACCCGACGCCCTATCCCAAGGATGGCATCAACCGCCTGGTCGTGTCGGGGGAAACCGCGGCGGTCAACCCGGCCGGCACCGGCACGAAGGCTGCCGTCTGGTACCACTTCGACGCCATCCCGGCCGGCAGCGCGGTCACCGTCCGGCTGCGGTTGCGGTTGCGGACGGGCGGGGACGGTCCGTCCTTCGGGCCTGGCTTCGACGCGGTGCTCGCGGCCCGCCAGGCCGAAGCCGACGAGTTCTACGACGAGGTGGTGCCGGCGACCGCCGACGAGAACGACACCCTGGTCGCGCGCCGGGCCTTCGCCGGGCTGTTGTGGACGAAGCAGCTCTACCGGTTCTCGGTCAAGACCTGGCTGGCCGGGGATCCATCCCAGCCCGTGGCACCGCCTGAACGCCGGGCCCGCACGGCCCGGGACGTCCGCTGGCAACATGTCGCGCTGGCCGACGTGATGTCCATGCCGGACGAGTGGGAGTACCCGTGGTTTGCCGCCTGGGATCTGGCTTTTCACTGTGTGACGCTGGCGCACATCGATCCGACTTTCGCCAAGGACCAGCTGGTGCTGCTGTGCCGTGAATGGTCGATGCACCCGAACGGTCAGCTGCCGGCGTACGAGTGGGCATTCGCCGACGTCAACCCACCGGTACACGCCTGGGCCGCATGGCAGGTGTACCAGATCGACGGTTCGCGGGACCGGGAGTTCCTGGTCCGGATCTTCACCAAGCTGCTGCTGAACTTCTCGTGGTGGGTCAACCGGGAGGACGCCGACGGCTCGAATCTCTTCGAGGGCGGCTTCCTCGGCATGGACAATATCGGGCTGTTCGACCGAACCGCGCAGATCCCGGCTGGCCATCGCCTGGAACAGTCCGATGCCACCAGTTGGGTCGCGTTCTTCTGCGTCACGATGTTGCAGATCGCGCTCGAGTTGGCTCGCCTGGACGCCGGCTTCGATGACGTCGCGACCAAGTTCGTCGAGCATTTCCTGTCCATCGGCCAGGCGCTGAACAACTTCGGCAGCCAGAACGTCAGCCTCTGGGACGACGAGGACGGCTTCTGTTACGACGTGTTGGTGGCGACGGACGAGACCTCGCAGCGGCTAACCGTACGCTCGATGGTCGGCTTGTTGCCGCTGCTCGCCGTGGGCCTGGCACCGTCCTGGGTGTGGACCGAGCTACCGGATTTCGCGGCCCGGATCACCTGGTTGCAGCGCCGCCAGCCGGAGCTGTTCCGCGGTCTGATCACGGCCCATTCGGATTCCGGACCGGCGCTGACGCTGTCGCTACTGGACAGCGACCGGTACGCGCGATTGCTCAGCCGGTTGCTGGACGAGGGCGAGTTCCTGTCCCTGTACGGGGTGCGATCGCTGTCCGCGGTCTACCGGACGCCGTTCACCATGCAGATCGGCGATGAGTCGATGTCCATCGCATACACGCCCGGGGAGTCTGACTCCGGCTTGTTCGGCGGAAATTCCAACTGGCGGGGGCCGGTCTGGTTCCCGCCCAACGTGCTGCTGGCCGACGCGATCCGGCTGTTCGGCACCGGCCGCGGCGAATCCTTGCGCGTCGAGGTGCCGACCGGATCCGGCCGGTCATGCACGCTGGTGGAAGCGGCCGATGAGCTGGACGATCGGTTGGTCGCCCTGTTCCGTCCGGGACCGGACGGGCACCGTCCCGGCGACCAGCGCGATCAGCGCACCGGTCCCCGGTGGCAGCATCCGAGCTTCAGTGAGTACTTCCATGGCGACACCGGCCGTGGCCTGGGCGCCTCCCATCAGACCGGGTGGACGGCACTGGTGGCGCACCTCATCTGTCGCCGACGTCCGTAGTTGTCCGTACAAAGTCCTGCGCTCCGGCCCGCATCGGGGCCGGAGCGCAGGTCAATCAGGACTGAGCGGTGATTTAGCCGAGGCGGAGCTTCAAGGCGTCGAGTTCGTCCCGCAATGAGCTGGGCAGCTTGTCGCCGAACTTCTCGAACCACTCCTCGATCAGCGGGATTTCGTTGCGCCACTGCTCGGGTACGACGGTGAGCGCGCCGGCCACGTCGTCAGCGGTGAGATCCAGACCGGAGGTGTCGATGGCCTCGGGGGTGGGCACCCGTCCGATGGGGGTGTCGACCGCGGCGGCCTTGCCCTCCATCCGCTCGATGGCCCACTTGAGGACGCGGATGTTCTCGCCGAAACCGGGCCACACGAACTTGTTGTTCTCATCGCGTCGGAACCAGTTGACGTAGAAGATCTTCGGCAGCTTCTCGGCGTCCGCGGACTTGCCGACGTCGATCCAGTGCTGGAAGTAGTCGCCGGCGTTGTAGCCGATGAACGGAAGCATCGCCATCGGATCGCGTCGGACGACACCGACCTGACCGGTCGCAGCGGCGGTGGTCTCGGAGGACAACGTGACGCCCATGAACACGCCGTGCTGCCAGTCGCGAGCCTCGGTGACCAGCGGGACGGTGTCCCGGCGGCGGCCACCGAAGAACATCGCGTCGATCGGCACGCCCATCGGGTCGTCCCATTCCGGCGCCATCGTGTCGCACTGCTCGATCGGCGTGCAGTACCGGGAGTTCGGGTGCGCCGCCGGCTCACCGGCCGAGACCAGCGGCTGGCCGTCGTGGTCGACTCCGGACGGGGTCCAGCTGCGACCCTTCCAGTCGGTGAGGTGCGCGGGCGGCTGGCCCATGCCCTCCCACCAGACGTCGCCGTCGTCGGTCAGGGCCACGTTGGTGAACAGCGAATTGCCTTTGGCGATGGTGCGCATGGCGTTCGGGTTGGTGTCCCAGTCGGTGCCCGGAGCCACCCCGAAGAAGCCGTTCTCGGGGTTGACCGCGTACATCCGGCCGTCATCGCCGAAGCGCAGCCACGCGATGTCGTCGCCGATCGTCTCGACTTTCCAGCCCTCGAGAGTTGGATCCAACATCGCCAGGTTGGTCTTGCCACAGGCCGACGGGAACGCCGCGGTGATGTAGTAGGCCTTCTGCTCCGGCGAGGTCAGCTTCAGGATCAGCATGTGTTCGGCCAGCCAGCCCTCGTCGCGTGCCTTGGCTGACGCGATCCGCAACGAGTAGCACTTCTTGCCGAGCAGGGCGTTGCCGCCATAGCCCGATCCGTACGACCAGATCAGCCGCTCTTCGGGGAACTGCACGATGTACTTGGTGTCGTTCTGCGGCCACACAACGTCCGCCTCGCCGTCGAGCAACGGCGCGCCGACGGAATGCAGACCGCCGACGTACGGCTGGTCGACGCCGTGCTTGGAGAACTTCGCCAGCGCCTTGGTGCCCATCCGGGTCATGATCTGCATCGAGACGACGACGTAGGCCGAGTCGGTGACCTCGACGCCGAGCAGCGGCTCATCCGCGGTGAGCGGGCCCATGCAGTACGGGATGACGTACATGGTCCGGCCGCGCATCGAGCCGCGGAAGCGCTCGGTCAGCAGCGCCTTCATGTCGTCCGGGTCCATCCAGTTGTTGGTCGGACCGGCATCAACAGCGTTGCGAGAGCAGATGAAAGTGCGATCTTCGACTCGGGCGACGTCGCCTGGGTCGGAGGCACAGTAGAACGAATTCGGCTTCTTGTTTTCATCCAGCCGGACGAACGTCCCGGCGTCGACCAGTTGGTCGGTGAGACGGACCCACTCTTCCTGGCTTCCGTCACACCACACGACCTGGTCCGGTTGAGTGAGGTCGGCGCACTCACGAACCCAGCGCAGGAGTTCTGCGTGGGTGGTGGGCGCTTTTGCGCGTTCTTCCAAAGCAGTCATCAGCGTCAAAACTCCTTGCCGTCGACGTTGACAGGCGTGCCCGAAGCGAGAAGCTATTTTATCGCCAGGCGTCCTTGATGAAGGGGATTCCAGGACAGTAACCGGCGAACGAGTCCACCTGAACCGATGATCTTTGCGGCGATGGTCACAGCGACCGGCAGAAAGTGACCATAACTCGCAAAAGCACGGACGTTTGCGGCGGAAAAGCAACGAATGTCGGTTACGTCGCGCGGGGCGAAACACAGGCCCTTTCGCGGCCAGAGAGACGCAGCTCACCGGCCCCCGTGGTGACTATTCCGGGCGACGTTTCCGCTGTATACATCGGAGCTCTCACGGTCGACACGCCGCGCGCAGCGCGGTCGATTACTTAGCTTGGCTCACCGTCGACATGTTGAAGTCGCTGACCCGCACCGGGGGCATCGCCGTTCTTGTGAAGTAGTCGCCCCACTCGCGCGGCAGGGTCGGCACGCTGGCACCGACCTCGGTGATCCGGCTGAGCATGTCGACGGGGGACTCGTTGAATCGGTAGTTGTTCACCGCTCCCACCACCTTGCCGTCTTCGATCAGGTAGACGCCATCGCGCGTCAGGCCGGTGAGCAGCAGCGTCTGCGGGTCGACCTCGCGGATGTACCAGAGGCACGTCAGCAGCAGCCCACGCTTGGTCGAGGCGATCAGGTCGTCCAAGGTGGCCGTGCCGCCGCCATCGAGCGTCAGGTTGTCGATAGGGGGCCGCGGCTCGCCGTCGTGTTGTGCCGACCAGCTGCGGTTACTCATCAGGTTGCTGAGCACCCCGTCGGTGATCCAGTCGGTGGCGGCGAGGGGCAGGCCGTTGTCGAAAAGAGATTCCTCGCTACCGGAGGACCGGGTGGCGACGAAGGGCGCGCACTGCAGCCCGGCTGCGGCCGGATCCGAGCGCAGGGTGAGGGGCAGCGGGGACAGCCGCTCACCGACCCGGATTCGGCCGTTGCTGGCGGCATAGACATTGCGGCCCTCGGCGGCATCACGGGCGGAGGCGGTCCAATAGGCGTTGACCATCAGGTCGGCCACCGCGGTAGGAGGCAGGATCGTCTCGTACCGTCCTGCTGGCAGGTCGATCTTGCGCTTTGCCCACTCGAGTCGTTGGGACAGGCCCGCGACCAGGGCGATGATGTCCACGTCGGAGAAGTCCCGGGTCGGCACCCCCGCCCACGCTGATCGAGTCAGGTCCCGCGATTTTCCGTTCAGTTCCAGACGACCGGTCGGCTGGTCCCAGCGGCGTCTCAGCCCGGTGGAGCTAGCCAGGTAGGTGGTCGTCAGTACATGCTCGGCGAAGCCGTACAGCAGCAGGTCGACGGCGCGAGCCTCACCGAGGGCCTGGCCCAGCGACTGGGCGAAGGCGTGGAAGACCTCGATGCCGGTGACCGACGGCGGGCCGTCCCAGCCGTCCTCGTTCGGGTAGGGCGCGATCAGTGGTGCCGAATCCTCAGCCGGACCGGCGCTGCGGGCCGCGGCGGCACTGTCGGCGACGAGTTGGTCGATCTCGGCGGCCGTGGTGATCGACCGGGACTCGACCCCGGGCGAGGAGCCGTCCGGACCGTCGATGATCGAGATGACCGTGAAGCTGCGGGAGGTCATCTGTCCGTTGGTGGTCAGGTCGTTGTTCGCCCAGCGCAGGTTGGCTTCGGTGCGCTCCTCGACCAGCACGATGCAACCGTCGGTGTCCGAGATGGAAAGCGCGTATTCGATGAGTTCCTGGATGTCGGTCATCAGCGACCGCCTTCGCTCTTGGTGTTCAAAACGTTCACGTTGCGGAACAAGGCCGACGGGCAACCATGCGACACCGCCGCCACCTGGCCCGGCTGGCCTTTGCCGCAGTTGAACGCACCGCCAAGCACGTACGTCTGGGCACCACCCGTTGCCTCCATTGAGCCCCAGAAGTCGGTCGTCGTGGCCTGATAGGCGACGTCGCGAAGCTGGCCCTCCAGCTTGCCGTTGCGGATGGCGAAGAACCGCTGACCGGTGAACTGGAAGTTGTACCGCTGCATGTCGATCGACCACGACTTGTCGCCGACCACGTAGATACCGCGCTCGACTCCCCCGATGAGATCCTCGGTCGAGCCACCGCCGGGCATCGGGTGCAACGACACATTGGCCATCCGCTGTAAGGGAATGTGCCCGGGTGAATCCGCCAGCGCGCAGCCGTTGGAACGTCCGAAGCCGTTGTCGTGCGCCATCTGCCGGTTCAACTGGTAGCCGGTGAGCACCCCGGACGACACGATGTCGAAGCTGCTGGTGGCCACGCCCTCGTCGTCATAGCCGATCGTCGCCAGCCCGTGCTCCGTCGTCCGATCGCCAGTGACGTTCATGATCTCGCTGCCGTACCGCAGGGAGCCGAGCTTGTCGAGCGTCGCGAACGAGGTGCCCGCGTACGCCGCCTCATAGCCCAGTGCCCGGTCGAGTTCGGTCGCATGCCCGATCGACTCGTGGATCGTGAGCCAGAGATTGGAAGGGTCGATGACTAAGTCGTAGCGACCGGCCTGCACGGATGGTGCCTTGACGTGCTCGGCCAGCAGCGCCGGCAACTCGGCCACCTCGCGATCGAAGTCCCACCCGGTACCGGTGACGTACTCCCAGCCACGCCCGGCCGGCGGGGCCAACGTGCGCATCGTGGAGAAGCCGCCTGCCGCGAGATCCACCTGCACGGCCGTGAACTCCGGCTCGATCCGGACGCGTTGCTGGGTCGTCACCGTGCCAGCCGTGTCGGCGTAGTACTTGTTTTCGAGGACCTGCAGCAGTTGCCCGTTGACGTGGTCGACGCCGTCGGCGCTGAGTAGCCGTTCGGAAAAGTCCGTGAGCACCCCGATGCGTTCCGATTCGGCGATGTCGAACGGATTCTGCTCGTAGCTGGAAACCCAACTGACGTTCGCATGCGCGGGCTCGTCCGCCAGCTCGACCGGGGCGGAACTGAGCACCCGGCTGAATTTTGCCGTGGTTACCGCCTGTTCGGCCAACCGGGCTGCGGCCGCCGGCGTCCGCTCGATGCCGGCCGCAAAGCCCCACGCACCGTCATGCACCACCCGCACGGCCAACCCCAGGTCTTCGTCGTCGATGCTGGATTCCAGGCGGGCATCCCGAATGGAGATCCGGCCGCTGCGGATCCGTTCCATCCGGAAATCGGCGTGGCTGGCGCCCAATTCGCGAGCGCGGGACAGCGCGGCGTCGGCGAGCAGGGACAGCGGCAGGGCGAGGAACCGATCATCGATCTCGGGCATGTCAGCGACCCTAACCGGAGGGCCCGACAAAATGCATCGTCGCGTGGCAAGGTGACGCCATGACTGCATCGCCTGACCCCTCTGCGGCATTTCTGAGCGCTGACTTTCCGTCCTTTCCTGAGGACTTCGTCTGGGGCGCCTCGACCGCCGCGTACCAGATCGAGGGCGCCGTCACCGAGGATGGCCGCGGGCCCTCGGTGTGGGACACCTTCTGTGCCCAGCCCGGCCGGATCGTGGACGGTAGCAGCGGCGAGGTGGCCTGCGACCACTACCACCGTTACGTCGAGGACATCGCGCTGATGTCGGAGCTGGGGCTGGGTGGCTATCGATTCTCGATCGCCTGGCCGCGGATCCAGCCGACCGGCAGCGGAGCGGCGAACCAGGCCGGGATGTCCTTCTACGACCGGCTGGCCGACGACCTGCTCGCTGCCGGCATCGCCCCGATGGCCACGCTCTTTCATTGGGATCTGCCGCAGGCGTTGCAGGACGAGGGCGGCTGGCTCAATCGCGAGACCGCGCTGCGCTTCGCCGACTACGCCCAGCTGATGGCCGAGCGGCTCGCGGACCGGGTGGCCCTGTGGTGTCCCGTGAACGAACCAAATGTGGTGACCATGCTCGGCCACGCCATCGGCCAGCACGCGCCCGGCTCGGCACTGGGACTCGACGCGTTGCCGGTCGCCCACCACCTGTTGCTCGGCCACGGGCTCGCCGTGCAGGCGTTGCGGGCCGCAGGCGCGTCGGCGGTCGGTTCGGCCAACAACCACTCACCGGTCTGGGTCGATGAGCAGCTTCTCGATCATCCCGCCCTCGAGCGAACGATCGCTGATCGGATCGCCGCCGACGCCTACGATGCGCTCTGGAATCGGTTGTTCGTCGAACCCATGCTGCTCGCCCGCTACCCCGATGGTTTCGCCGAGCTGATGCCCGGCCCGGTCGCGCAGGACCTGGTGACAATCGGGCAGCCGCTCGATTTCTACGGCCTCAACTACTACAACCCGACCAAGATTGCCGCGCCGGGTAACGCGCAGCCGAGCGCGTCCGGTCCGGCGCCGCTGCCGTACAGCATGGTCGAGATCGAGGGCTACCCGCGCACCGACTTCGGCTGGCCGGTGGTGCCCGACGGCCTGCGCGAGATCCTGGTGCAATTGCGGGATCGCTATGGCTCGGCCCTGCCGCCGGTGTACATCACCGAGAACGGCTGCAGCTACAGCGACGGTCCGGACGCCTCCGGCCGGGTGGCGGACCAACGACGGATCGACTACCTCGATTCACATCTGCGCGCCGTGCGGGCGGCTATGGCCGAAGGTGTTGCCGTCGCCGGCTACTTCTGCTGGTCGTTGCTGGACAATTTCGAGTGGGCTGAGGGCTACCGCCAGCGATTCGGGTTGGTGCACGTCGACTACGAGTCCCAGGTGCGGACTCCGAAGGATTCGTTTCGGTGGTACGCCGAGATCGCGGCCCGCTAGCCGCGCTGGACCAGGAAATCGTCCAGCAATCCGGGAACCGTCCGGTCGGCCAGATCGAGCGACGCCCGCTCCTTCAGGTCGGCCACCGCATAGCCCTGGCGACCGGCCGCCGTGGTCGCGGTCAACGTCAGGATGCCCAGCCGGCGCTGGAAGAATGTCTGGCGCAGATTCCAGCCGATCACCGCGTCCGCATCGAGAATGACTCGCCGCCGGACGAGGGATCCGGACCGGACGATCAGGTAGCGGCCGGCCAGCACGTGCCCCAGCGCGCGATAGCGGTCCAGCCCGAGCGGCACCGCCAGCACGGCAAGCAGGCCGGCGCAAACCACCAGCCAGGACGGCACGCCGCCGGCCAACCCGCCGGCCAACAGCCCGGCGAACACCAGGGCCGGCAGGGTTACGGCGCGCAGCAATCGGCGTCGGCAGGCGACTTCACCATGCCGGAGCAACGGCTCGTCCACGCCGCGGCCGGTGCGCATTATCGGTCGAATGAGGCCGGCGACGCGGGCCCGGGGCGCCGGCGGGGCCAACAACGAACCACCCCGCTCACTGCCACGTCCGACCCGCAGGCCGGTGGCCACCGCGATCAAGCGGGCACCTCCGACCAGGCGCAGCAGGAGCGGCTCGCTCAGTTCGACGCCCCGCAGCCGTCGTTCCTCGATGCTGGTGGCGCGGGTGGTGATGAGCCCGCGGCTGACGTGTATCGATCCGCCGGGGTGCCGGGTCAGCCGGAAATTCCAGAAGGCCAGCGTGTAGCCGATCATCGACAGCACGGCGATGAAGACGAGTACCCCGAGCGTGACCTGCACGACGTCCAGCCACAACGGGGTGGAGTCGAGATGCCGGGACGCTGATTGGACGGCGCCGACGCGTTTTACGTCGAGATGAGCCTGCTCGACGATTCGCCAGGCGAAACCGGCGATCGCCAGGGCGGTCAACGCGCCGGACAACGTGAACGGTGCGTAGCGGATCCAGCCGGGGTTGAAGCGCAGTAGTTCGACTTCCGCATCAGGCGTTGGCTGGCCCGCCCAACCGGGCCGAGGAGCGAGCCGATGACCGTTCGGTTGCGCGCCCGGGAGGGCGTAGCCAGCGCTGCCCGGCCGCGGGTTGGGATCCAGGCTCACCGCCGCCGCGGTCGAACCCGCGACCGGGTGGCGATGCAGCAGTTCGGAGCGCAGCCGCTGTGCGTCGGCCGCGGACAGGCCGTCCAGTTCCAGCGACTCGCGTTTGCGATCCGTGCTGCCGGTGCCGATCGACACCTTGGCCAGCCCGAGGGCTCGGTGTAGCGCGTGCGAGGTCACGTCCACGGTCCGAACGCGGTCAGCGCGGGCCGCCACCACTTTGCGCCGGAACAGTCCGGTGCGTAGCTGGACCTGGTCGGCGGTGATCCGGTAGCGGGTGGTGAACCAGCGAATGACGCTGAGCGTGATGACGACCGCAAGCCCGATCAGGCTCCACCAGTGGCCACCGCCGCCATTGGAATGGCCCGCGAAGAACAGCGCAATCAGCGCCGGGATGAAGCGGATGACCTCTCGGACGGGGTGGATGAGCAGCATCCGCGGCGACAGTCGACGCCAGTCGGCGGCCGCGTCGGATGGGCCGGGGCCGCCCTTGGTCGCAACCCTGGGCGCCCTCGCATCGCTGTGGTCGCCCAGGATGCTCATTACGTCATCTTGCCCCTCTGACTCAGGCTGTGCCGGCTCACGTGGCGTCACCTTCGCTGCGGGCCGTGATGCTGGTGAGATCGGCGACGAGCTGGTCGGCGGTCGCCGCGCTGACGCCGCGCAGCTTTATCGGGCCAGCCGCGGACGCGGTCGTCACGGTCACATTGGCGAGCCCGAAGACCTGTTCCAACGGACCTCGCTCGGTGTCCACCGTTTGAATGCGGGACACCGGCGCGATCCGGCGTTCCTGGGTAACCCACCCGGAGCGCGAGTAGAAGGCCGTCCCGGTGAGTTCCCAACGATGGACCCGATAACGCCAGCGCGGCATGATCGCAAGGTGGGCGACGGCCAGCAAAGCGGACACGATCAGAATGGTGATGTTCACGCCTTGATGCCCAGCGGTGTGCGTGAAGGCAAGGATGACGACCTGCAGGCCGATGAAGATCAGCCAGCCGAGCAGCGCGCGCACCGTCCAGAACAGCACCGCGCGCGGGCTGACCAGGTTCGCGGGCTGCCGCAGCGCGAGCGCATTTCGCCGGTCGGCCGGATCCGGGTCACGCGGTAGCCGGCTCCAGATCTCGGCGTCGCTGCGCTGCCCGTCCTTGAAGTAGCTCGACCGCATTACGCCCTCACGGTGGTAACCGGCGCGGGAGGCAACCGCGCGCGAGGCGATGTTCGCCGCGTCGATCGTCAGTTGCACGCGTTGTGCACCGACCTGGTTGAACGACCACCGGGTCAGCTGTTCGAGGATCGAGGCGGCCACCCCACGGCCGCGTGACGCCGGCGCAACGGCGTAGCCGAGCTCGACCTCAGCGCGTTCCTCGTCGATGTGCACGGCCAACGCCAAGCCCAGAAAGGTGCCGGACCCGTCCACCGCAGCGAAGCCCTGTTTGGTCCGTTCGGCCCGGCCTCTTTCGTAGCCTGCAAACCATTGCTCGACGAACTCCTGGCCGGCGTCAACCGGGAACAGCGTGAACTGTGCGACTTCGCGGTCGGCCATCAGCGCCTGCACCGCGGGTAGGTGTTCCCGGGCCAGCGGCAGCAGGCGCACGTCGAGCGGCGGTGCGGTCGTCGAGGGCGCACTCACTGTGGCACCGCGGCCAGGAACGAATGCGCGATCGGGACGGCACCGGTGCCGGAGTTCTCACCGCCGTAGACGAAGACGGCAAAAGCGAGATCACCGCGGCTGCCGGCAAACCAGGAGTGGCTCTTCGGAGGCACATCGGTTCCGAATTCGGCCGTCCCGGTCTTGCCTTCGACGTTTCCGGGCAAGTCGGCCAGCGCTCGGCCGGTGGCCCCGTCCTGTGCGACGGTCGCTCGCATGATGCTGTTCATCTTGGCAGTCAACGCTGCCGGGTAGGCCGGCCCCGGGGCAGCCTGCTGACCGGCCACGAGCGACGGTGCCACCAGGCGACCATGAGCGGCCGCGCCGGCAATGGAGGCCATCAGCAACGGGCTGACCAGCACTTTGCCCTGGCCTATGGCGTCCGCCGCTCGTTCGTTGACCGTCGCCCGGGGGCCGGCAGCGAACCCGAGAACGCCGCGACCGGCAACTTCCAGGTCGCGCCCAGTCCGAGCGCGGTAGCGGCTGTGCGTTGCGCGGTGGCCGGCAAACCGAGGGCCAGGTTTATCGCGGTGGTGTTGCACGAATAGCCAAAGGCGGCACTCAGATCGATGCCCTCGTGGTGAAACTGGTTCTCGTTCACAAAGGTCTGCCCGTTGACCTCGACGGCACCGGGGCAGGTCACCGGAGTTGCCGGAGTCAGCGCCGGCTTGGCCGTGAATGCCGCGGTATAGGTGACGATCTTGAACGTCGAGCCCGCGGGGTACTGGCCGACGAGCGCGATGTCGTCGGTGGCCGCGGCCGAATTGGCGACCGCCAGGATCTTTCCCGTCGACGGTTGCAATGCCACCAGGGATGCGGGCTGAGTCTCACCGGCCAGTGCCGCGTCGGCCGCCTGCTGCACCGTCCGGTCGAGGGTGAGCCGGACGGCCGTGCCCGGCTTGGCCGCCATCACCGAGCCCAGCTTGGCGCCGAGCGAGCCGTCCGAATCGTTGGCGGCATAGACGTCCACCGCGGCCGAGCCGGCCAGCGTCGAATCGAACGCCAGCTGGAGACCGGACAGGCCGGTGTCGTCGCCGGTCTGCACACGACCCTTCGACGCGTCGATGATGTCCTTGGTCGCCGGTCCGACCGATCCGAGCAGCGGGCGGGCGAACTGCGAGGTCGGCGGCAATAGCAACGTTCGCTCCGGGAACCTGGTCCCGGCCAGCTCGTGGATGCGGGCCCGAATCGACTCATACACCGGCTTGCGAAGCGTGATGATCAACGCGAAACCGTTCGGCGGGGTGGCTTTGACCGCGCTGATGATCTGAGCCGCGGTGGATTCCAGTTGCGGTACTGCCGCCAGCGTCGCGGCCAGCGAGGTGAGGTTCGTCACCGCCGACGGTTCGATCCCGACGTCCACCACCGGCGTCTCGGTGAACAGTGGCCGTCCCGCGCTGTCCTGCAGAGCGGCCCGCGACGGCAGGGTCCGTTGTACGACCAGGTGAGCCCCGTCGGCCAGGTCGGGGTGCAGGTCGGTTGCGGCCCAGCTGACCAGCCACTGCTTACCTTGCTTGGTCATCGGCAGCGAGCCGTCGTACGACCAGGGCGTGGTCACCCCCGGCAGCCGCCAGCTGGCGTGGAAGTCGGCGGTGGCTGCACTGCTCGTCCGTCCGGTCAACGAGGTGACTAGCAAGGTCCCGACGGTGCCGCTGCCAAGCCCGGTCAGGCTCGCCTCGATCGTGGCCAGAGCCTTCGTCGACGCGGTCGTCGTTGCGGCCGCGGCGGTGGCGTCGCCGCGACCCACGGCGTCCAGGAAGGATTGGGCAGCGACCTGCTCGGCGGGCGTCTTGTGGGAGGACGTGCACGCCGTCGTCAACAGCAGGACGGCGAGCAGGCTCAGCACCGGAGCGAGTTTGCGGGCGGCGATCATCGGCCGGGCTCGAAGGACATGCAGCCATACAACCAAACAACTCCGACAATCTTGCACCGTGTTGGCTCGTAGTGACCAAGCCGGCGTTGGATTCGAACGCGGCTTGATCGTCATGGGATAGCGTGCGAGCGGTGTCGACCGCGCAGGCCCTGCAGAGGCACCTGGATGGTCGCTGGTCCGGGGTCCGGGCGACGGTGCGGGCGCTGAGTGAGCGAGAATTGTTCCGGCCCGAGAGCGGGCTGCCAACCGTTGCGCATCGGGCCCGGACACTGTTGCAACTGCGGTCGCTGGCCGATGCCGGCCTGACCCAGATGGGCTTCGACGAACGGTACGGGGGCCAGGGCGATCTGGGCGCCTCGATCACCGCGTTCGACATGCTCGGCATGGGTGACCTGTCCCTGCTGGTCAAGACCGGTGTGCAGTTCGGCCTGTTCGGCGGGGCGGTCGCCCACCTCGGCACCGAACGGCATCACCGCGAGTACCTGTCCGATATCGCCAATGGACGCCTGCTCGGCTGTTTCGCGATGACCGAGCACGGCCACGGTTCTGACGTGGCCGGGTTGCAAACCACGGCCACGTTCGACCGGGCGACGGACGAGTTCGTGATCTGCACGCCGACCGATGACGCCCGCAAGGATTACATCGGCAACGCGGCTGACGATGGCCGGGTCGCGGTGGTCTTTGCCCAGCTGATCACGGGCGGGATCCCCCATGGCGTACATGCGTTTCTGGTTCCGCTGCGGGACGAGGCCGGTGCCGTGATCCCCGGGGTACGAATCGCCGACTCGGGTTTGAAGGCCGGCCTGAACGGGGTCGACAACGGGCAGCTCTGGTTCGACGGTGCCCGGATCCCGCGAGACAACCTGCTCGACCGCTACGGCCAGGTGCTGGCCAACGGTTCATACCGCACGCCGATCGAGGATGACACCAAGCGGTTCTTCACGATGCTGGGCACCCTCATTCAGGGCCGGATCAGCGTGGCCGGCGCCAGTGTCAGCGCCACCAAGGTCGCGCTCACGCTGGCCGGGCGATACGCGCAGCGCCGCACGCAGTTCACTGCCCCCGGCCATGACCAGGAGATCGTGGTGATGGATTACCTCAGCCATCAGCGCAAACTGCTGCCACCACTGGCACGGACGTACGCATTGCACTTCGCGCAGGGCGAGCTGGTCGAGATGCTGCATGAGGTGCTCGGCGCCCGGGCCCTGGCCAGCGGCGACGCCGTCATCGGCGACGATCCGCGGCGGCGTCAGCTCGAGACTCGCGCGGCCGGCATCAAGGCCATGGCTACCTGGCACGCAACCAACACCATCCAGGTCTGCCGTGAGGCCTGCGGCGGTGCGGGCTATCTAGCGTCGAACCGGTTGGCCGATCTCAAGGCGGACACCGATGTCTTCACCACCTTCGAAGGCGACAACACCGTGCTGTTGCAGCTGGTGGCCAAGGAACTGCTGACCGCGTACGGCAAGCGCATCAAGGGGCTGGGCCTCGCAGCGACCGTGCGGTTCGGGGCACGTCAGACGCTGCACACCGCCCTGGACCGGACGCCGCTGCGCGATATGCCGGCCCGGTTGGCCGCCAGATCCGCGACCGCTTTCGACGATCGCGATTGGCAGTTGGCCATGCTGGCCTTCCGCGAGCAGCGCCAGGTCGAGGCGCTGGCCTGGCGGATGCGACGAGCCGACGGGGCCGCCGCAACCGGTGATCCGGCCGGTGCGGTCAACGCCGTCCAGGATCAGCTGCTGAGCACGGCCCGGGCTCACGTCGACCACGTGCTGTTGCAGGCCTTCGTCGCCGGCATTGCCAGCTGTCCGGATGCCGCCGCGGCTGCCGCCCTGTCCCAGCTGTGCGACCTGTTCGCGCTGTCCACGATCGAGGCCGACCGGGCTTGGTACCTCGAGCGTGGCCGGCTGAGCGCCGCGCGCTCCCGGCAACTGGCGGGGGCCGTGAACGACCTGTGCGGCGTCCTGCGTCCGCAATTGGGCGAGCTTCTCGATGCGTTCGGCATCCCGCCCGCGATGCTCGACGTTCCCATGCTGCGCGAGCAGGAGGGCTGAGGACGACTGGGGCCGGGCCCAGGGCATAGGGTTTGTAGTTGTGACCTCGATCGGTGCAGTGGCTGCGGTAGCTGCGGCGGGTGTCGCTGCCGGCACTATCAATGCCGTGGTCGGCTCCGGCACGTTGATCACTTTTCCGGTGCTGCTGTCCCTCGGCGTACCACCGGTGACGGCCAACGTGTCTAACACGATCGGCCTGGTGCCCGGCAGCTTCAGCGGGGCCTGGGGGTATCGCCGCGAATTGACCGGCCAGCGTGACCGGCTGCTTCGACTGGGCGTGGCGTCATTCCTCGGCGGCGTGGCCGGCGCGGTGCTGTTGCTCGTGCTGCCGGCAGATGTGTTCAAGGCAGTCGTGCCGGTACTGATCGTGGCCGCTTTAGTCCTGGTCGTGACCCAACCCCGGTTGGCGCGGCGCTTCGTGGGTGCGAACGCGCCACCCGCCGCCGAGCCAGCCGCCGTGCAGGCCCTTGATCCGGCTAATGCCCCGGCCGGCGGCCCGGTCCGCACACGCGCCGTCGATGCGACCGTCCCGCGGGATCCGCTGTCGCCGCCTGGGCACATACTCGGCCGGCATCCGGTCTGGCTACTGGTTCTGGTCTTCGGCACCGGCGTGTACGGCGGTTACTTCGGGGCTGCCCAGGGCGTGCTGCTGGTGGCGATCATGGGGATGTTGCTGGACACCAACCTCCAGCGGGTGAACGGCATCAAGAACATGCTGGCCGGCGTGGTGAACGGGGTGGCCGGCATCCTGTTCGCGATCTTGTCGCACCCCAACTGGGTCTATGTGGCGATCATCGCGGTCGGGTCCACGATCGGCGGCCAGCTGGGCGCGCATATCGGCCGGCGGCTGCGCCCGATGGTGCTCCGCGGCGTGATCGTCGTCGTCGGGCTGGCGGCGCTGGTCAAGTTCCTGCTCTAACCGCCGAATCGTGCAACATCTGGCATCACCCAGACGCCAGATGTTGCACGATTCGCCAGTTGTGTTGCTATTGAGCGGCCGCGCGGATCGACTGCTGCAGGATCTGCGCTACGTCGAGGACCTGCACGTGCTCCTTGGCGGTGCCGTCGGTCTGCTTGGCGGTCACCGCATCGGAAAGCATCACCATGCAGAACGGGCAGGCGGTCGAGATCAGGTCCGGGTCCAACCCGAGGGCTTCCTCGGTGCGCTCGACGTTGATCCGCTTGCCGATCTTCTCCTCCATCCAGAACCGGGCACCACCGGCGCCGCAACAGAAGCCGCGGTCCTTGCAGCGATGCATCTCTTTCGAGGTCAGTTGCGGAATGGAGCCCAGCACGTCGCGGGGAGGCGTGTAGACCTTGTTGTGCCGGCCGAGGTAGCAGGGGTCGTGGTAGGTGACGTTCTTGTCCACCGACTCCACCGGCGTGAGACGGCCGTCTTCGATGAGTTTGGCCAGCAACTGCGTGTGGTGGATGACCTCGTAGTGACCGCCGATCTGCGGGTACTCGTTGGCGATCGTATTGAAGCAGTGCGGGCAGGTCGCGACGATCTTCAGCGGGTGCGACCGCTCGATCGAATTCAGCACCTCGACGTTCTGCGCGGCCAGCATCTGGTAGACGAACTCATTGCCCAACCGGCGCGCGGAGTCACCGGTACAAGTCTCGTTCGAGCCCAGGATGGCGAATTCGACGCCGGCCACGTTCAGCAGTTCGGCGAAGGCCCGGGTGGTCCGCTTGGCCCGATCTTCCAGCGCACCGGCGCAGCCCACCCAGTACAGGTACTCGACGTTGGCGGGCAACTGCTCACCGGGAGAAATACGCTGCACCTCGAAGTCGAGGCCCTGCGTCCACTCCTCGCGAGCCTTGTCCGGCAGGCCCCACGGGTTGCCGCGATTCTCCAGGTTGCGCAGCATGGTGCCGGCCTCGGACGGGAACGATGATTCGATCAGCACCTGGTAGCGGCGCATGTCCACGATGTGGTCGATGTGCTCGATGTCCACCGGGCACTGTTCGACGCAGGCACCGCAGGTGGTGCAGGACCACAGCACGTCCGGGTCGATGACGCCGAACGAGGCCGCATCGCCGACCAGCGGCCGGTTGTACTGCGCCGGGTTGGTGCCCGTGACCCGTCCGAAGCCGGACTCGTCCACGCCGTGGTGATGACCTTCGCCGTCACCGCCGACCTCACCGGTGTCGCCGACCGTGATCGCGCCTTCGTCCGGCACCGCCTTGCCGCCGATGAGGTACGGCGCCTTGGCGAACAGGTGATCGCGCAGGTCCATGATGACCAGCTTCGGCGACAGCGGCTTGCCGGTGAACCAGGCCGGGCATTGCGACTGGCAGCGGCCGCACTCGGTGCAGGTCGCGAAGTCCAGGTAGCCCTTCCAGGTGAAGTCCTCGATTTTGCCCTTGCCGAAGACGGTGTCCTCGGACAGGTTCTCGACGTCCATGAAATCGATGATCTTGCCGGTGGGATCCGTGACCGGCAGCAGCGGGCCGAGCGCCTTGGGCAGCCGCTTGAAGTAGACGTTGATCGGGGCCGTCGCGATGTGCAGGTGCTTGGAGTACGTGACGATGACCAGGAAGGTCAGCACCACCGCGACCTGGGCCAGCAGGAAGATCGTGGCCAGCCCGGTGTTGTACGCGCCGCTGCCCAGCGCCTTGGCCACCAGGTACGAGGCGAACGTCCATTTGGAATGACCGAACGGGAACTGATCGGCATTCATCTGCGCGCCCCGCAGCAGCAGCAGGGTGACGATGACCATGCTGATCATGAACAGGATCAGCCAGGCCGGCCCGGTGTGCGAGCCGTAGAACCGGGAGTCGCGCTTCTTGCGTTCAGGCTGGTTGCGGTAACGCAGGACGGCGAAGGTAGCCAAACCGAGCAGGACGGCTACGGCGAAGAAATCCTCGAAGAAACCCAGTGCGCGCCACTTGCCGACCAGCGGGATGTGGAAATCGCGGTTGATCAGCAGGGCGCCGTACGCCTCGAGGATGGTCAGGTTCAGGATCAAGAAGCCCCAGAAGACGAAGAAGTGTGCCAGCCCGGGGACGGACCATTTCAGCAGCTTCTTCTGGCCGAGGACTTCCTCGGCGTCGTTGACCGCACGTGGCTTCGGCTCGTGGCCACGACCTGGCGCCTTCTGGCCGGAGCGGATGAGCGTGACCAGCCAGAGCACCCGCTTGCCGGCGATAGCCATGGTGGCCAGGGTCATGAGCAGGGTGAGCGTGATGCGCAGCGCCACAAGGCCCTCCATCGTCGAGCGGGTGGACAGTCGGTTCAGCCCGAATCCCGGCTTGGCTACGTACGCTACGCACGCTACCGGCCAGTATCAGCAAGGTCAGTCATCGACTGGGTTACATGGGGTGGGACGGCCGACTCTATCGTCCGACCAGTCGGTAGAGAAGTGGCGCTGGTCTCGCTACATCGAGCGTTGCCGGCCAGCGCGACGATGGGCTGGCTACCTCACCGCATGCCGGCCAGGGTTTGCTGGGCCCACCGCAGATCACGCATCCGGCCCTCCCACGAGATGCCGACCGCCAGCAGCAGGACGCCGACCAAGCCGATCCCCGACCACCGAGGCACGCCCAACGCGTACGGGCCGAGTTCCCGGAGCACGATCGAGGCCAGCACGACCGCGCCCAGTACGAACGGGGCCTGCAGGCGCCGGCGGGCACCGAACAGCACCAGCCCGGTAGCCACCACCCCGAGCTCGATCGGGCGCCAGCTCAGCGGTTGGAGCAGGCCGCGCACCAGCGTGGGCGACAGTGCGATGGCCAAGCCGGGCGCCCAGCTGGTCCACGACGAGAGGTCCTGTTTCCGGTTGGCCGCTGACAGCCCGAAGCCCAGGACGAGTACGCCCAGCGGGACGCAGTAGAACTCCGGCGCGTGCAGGTCGTGGACCGCGGCCTCGACCCACGCCGCCAGCACCGATGCCGCGAAACTCAACCAGCGCCACCAGCCCCGGGCGTCCCGCAACGAGTTGAGCCCGCAGATCGTGGCCGTGCCGACCAGGCTGGCCACCAGCGGCGTCCAGCCGGCCGGCACCCAGACGTGAACGGTGGCCGCAATCAACAAGAGCGAGGCGTGGAGTGGTCCCCAAAGGTTGGACACCGTAACTAGGCGTCCATCTCTAGAGGGGGCACACCGATGTACTCAGGAAGCACGTTGAGTCACTCCGACGCGGCGTCAGCCGCCGAGCTGTTCGAGCAGGGCTTTAGCGCCAAGTCCGTGGCCATTTCACTTGACCTCGCCTCGAACCCTGTTCAAATGTTGTATCAGCGATGGCAGCTACGCGGATCGGGTGCGCTTGTGACGAGAGACCGCAGGCAGTACGACTTCGAGACCAAGCTCGAGATTGTGCTGCGCCATATCAAAGGTGTGCCTGGAAGGGTTCTTGCCGAAGAGTTCGACCTCCCGTCGCCCAGCACCGTCGCCCAGCACCGTCGCCAACTGGACGAGTATCTACCGGCGCGACGGCGAAGAAGGGTTGCGCCCAAAAAGGCGCGGCCGGCCGCCGACCGATCGTGGGAATCCTCAGCAGGAGAGCGACATCGAGACACTGCGCAAGGAGAACGAACGGCTTCGCGCAGAGGTCGCTTACCTGGGAAAATTGCGAGCCTTGAGGTCACAGGAACGACGCTGAAAGTCCGAGCAGTCGATGCCCTCAAGGCGCAGCACCCACTACCGCTCTTGCTGCAGATTGCAGAGCTCGCCAGGTCAACGTTCTACGACCACCGACGCCGACTCAACCGCGTCGACACGCAGGCCGATCTCAAAGAGGCCATCCGCGGTGCGTTCACGGGCGCGAACGGCGCCTACGGGCACCGGCGCATCCTCGCAGTTCTGATCCGACAGGGATGGAGGGTCTCCAAGAAGACCGTGCTCAAACTGATGCGCGCGCTCGGGTTGCAGTGCCCAGTACGCCGTCGCAAACGGTACAACTCCTTCCGTGGTGAGATCGGCGAGGCTGCCGACAATGTGTTGAGCCGCCAGTTCGCGACAGAGGTTAAGCACACCAAGTGGGCCACGGACGTGACCGAGTTCAAGATCGGCAGCTCCAGGGTCTACCTATCACCGATTCTCGACCTCTACGACAACCGGGTTATCTCTGCTACGGCCGGGCCATCTCCGAGCGTCAAGATGATCACCGACGGACTACGCACTGCGATCGGCAGCCTTCAACCTGGCGAGAAACCTCTTGTTCACTCCGACCAAGGATTTCAGTACCGCCACACCCTCTGGCAGAACACGTTGCGCAAAGCCGGGCTCACCCAGTCGATGTCGCGCAAGGGCACGTGTCTCGACAACGCCGTCATCGAGGGATTCTTCAGCCACCTAAAGGAGGAATGGTTCCGTATCCAGCAGCCCGAGACCATAGACGAGTTCCAGGCGGGCCTGACCGAGTACCTGCGGTGGTGGAACACCACCCGCATCCAACAGCGACTCGGTTACCTCAGTCCCGACGAGTACCGCGCACAAACATCTGCCGTCCCGTAGGGTTTAATTTCTGCGTCCAACTCTTGGGGACCACTCCAGCGCCGGTAGCCGACAGTTCGGCGATCTGGCGGGCATCCGAGTCCGCGATGCACCATCGTCGAGCCGCATAGCTGCAGATGCCCACCGCGACGGCCGACGCCGCGATCGTGGCGAGATCGCTGGGCAGTGCGGTGAGCAAGCCGAGGCCGAGCGAACCGGCGGGGGCGAGCACCATTCCGTGGCGCCGAGTCCGGGCCGCCAGCCCGACCCCGGCCAGCGTGGCCAGCAGCCAACCGAGTACGCCGACCCACAGGTAGGGCTGGTCGACCAGCGAGACGGCGACCGTCAGTGGCAGCAACCACGCCAGCGCGGACGTCGTCAGGTACAGCGCCGACCCGTCGCGCGCCGGCCGAAGGAGTGCGGCGATCCGGACCCGGCGCAGCAGCGCGGAACCGCTGAGCGTGGCCAGCAACAGCAGGGTCGGCCACGGCTGGGCGGCGCCGGGCTCGCTCAGCAGTCGGCTGTCGAGTGCACGCACCCAGATGCCGCCGTTGAGGGTGGAGTCGAGCAGGCCGAGTGACGCGGCAACGCCCTCGATCGCCCGCGCGAGGATCACCAGAACGGCAGCTGCGGAAGCCGGGACCGCCACCAGCTCGGCCGCGCGGCGCCAGAAGTTCTTGGTGAGTCCGGTCAGGGCGACGACGGCGGCCAGGACGGCCGCCAGCGCAATTTCGCCTGGCAGGTAGCTGTCGATCAGCAGCCAGCCGATCCCGCCGGTCAGTACGAGCCCGGCGGTGCCCACCACGATGCGGGCCACCCGGCTGGCAAGCACCGCGGACGACACCGCGGTGAGCAGTGCGAGGACGGCCGCGGCGGGCAGCTCGAAGGCCGCTCCGGTGAACAGCTGGTGCGCGTAGCTGCCGGTGACGCTCAGGTTCACCAGCCCACTGCCGACGAGTCCGGCCCAGGTCAATGCGCTCCCGCCCAAGCAGGCCCAGCGGGTTACCGACAGTCCGCACCGGCGGGCCACGACGGCACATCCGACCAAGCCCGCGGCCGCCACGGTGAGCTCCAGCCAGGCGGCCGAGCCGGCTTGGGTCAACCACGCCGGCAACGCAACCCAGGCAGCTGCGGCGATGCTCAGTTGAACGGTGACCGGAATGTAGGCCAGCTTGCTGCGGCGGGACACGCTGGCCGCGGCGATCGCGGCGCCGCCTACGACGATGGCAGCCAGGCCGCGGTAGGCGTCCGTCGGCAGCTGCTGCAGACCGAGCAGGTCGACATGCCGGGCGGCGCTGAGATCGAGCCACAGATCGATCAGCGAGATGGCCCACAATGTCTCGGCCGATGCCCGTAGGCCGCGCCGGGACACCACAACGCTGACGGCCCACAGCACGGCAGTGATTGCGGCCAGCACGGCGACCCGCGGTCCCAGACCCAGCCGGGTCCAGGACACCGAGATGAAGACAATCGCGGCGGCGACCAGGCACAACCCGCCGAGCGCCAGCACCACGCCGGCCCCGCCCATCCGAAACGCGCGGGCCGGCTTCGATGACGCGGACGGATAGGGCGGGAGTGGCGGCCGCGACCCGGCTGGCATCGCCGTCGCAGCTGGCATCGATGACCCGGCTGGCATCGACGACCCGGCTGGCATCGTCGTCGGAGCTGGCATCGATGACCCGGCTGGCGGGCGGCAGGCCGTCGGCGTCGAAGCCGCCCGGAGTTCGGCCAGGCTGTGGTCTGCGAATTGCAGGGCGCCGGCGAGTCGTTCGGCCGCCTGACCCGTGAGCACCAGCCCGCATCGGGGGCACCGGCCGGAACGAGCGGTGCCCAGCGCGGCCCAGCAATCGGGGCAATAGGCGGGATCGTAGAAGCGACGCGTTCGGACGGGGAAGCCGGGCTGATCGGTGCGAAAGCTGGTCATGGTGCCTCTCTCGGTCTGGTTCGCCCAGAGTGCGAGAGGCACCGTTCAGCAAGCAGAGCAGATGTACTCAACAAAAAGACGGCGAAAGTCCTACTCAACCGTCGCCATGACAACGGCTGGGTAGGACGTTCGAAAAGAAGGGGCCGGGAGGGTTAGCGGAACAGGCCGCCGACGATCCCGCCCGCGCCACCCAAGCCCTCGCGCGGATTGTTGCCCGGGATGGCCGAGCCGACCCAGGCCGCGAAGGCGTCGGGGTTGCGGGTCTGCAAGAGCACCCGGCCCGGTCCGGCGAAATCGAAGACGAAGCCTTCTCCGGTCTTCATGCTCTGCATCGATTTACCCTCGACGGCCCGCCGCATCCGGAACTGGATATGCAGGTCGTAGGCCACGACGTGTCCGGTATCGACGGTGATCACCTCGCCCGGTTGCAGATCGAGGTAATCGATGGCGCCGTAGACGTTCACGATTGCCTGCCCCTCGCCGGAGGCCCGGAAGCCGAATCCGCCCTCGCCACCGAACAGGTTGGCCATCCCGCCCCACTGGGTGTCGATCTCGACGCCGTGCGAGTTGGCGATCCAGCTGCCCCGGCTGATGAAGAACGGCCGGTCCGGAGTCACCGGCAGGTACGTGACGTCGCCGGGCAGCACACCCGCGACGTCGACCCAGCCGCCCTGTTCGGGCGCGGTGTAGGTAGTGACGAAGAATGAGCCACCGCCGAGGGCCGCCCGCTTGAGCCCTTTCATCAAGCCACCTTCGGCCTTGGCCGCGAGCTGGATCCCGGCGCTGTGCGCGATCATCGCGCCGCCTTCGACGCGGACGGGTTCGCCGCCGGCCAGGATCAGGCGGGCCACGGTGAAGGACGGGTTGTGCCGAAGTTGTACTTCCATGCGGAGACGATAAACCAGCGTGCGACCGAATGTGGTGGGTCTGACAGAGCTGGATCGATCAGGCCGTGCGTTCCGCCGGATCCTCGGGGGTGCGTGCGGTCGCAAAAATCGGGACGCTGAAGGTGTCGGCGTCGACCAGTGCCCACGAGAAGTTCTTGGCCAGCTGGCGCAGTCGCTCGGTGCGTTGCGGGCCGAGCCGGCTCCAGGGCGCCGACGCCAACCGGTCCGTCTCGGCTTCGACCCGGTCCCGCAGCGCGGTCCCGGCGGCGGTCAACCTCAGGCTGTCCGGTTCCAGAATGCCCCGTGACCGCAGCCCATCGGCCGCGAGGTCCCACTCCTCGTCCGACCAGCCTCGGCTGGTCTTGGCGGCGCTTTCGATGAAGCCGCGGCCGGTGGCGGTGTACGTCATGATCGACTCGACGTTGGACAGGTCGGCGTTGACCAGCGCGATGATGTGGCCGTCGCCGCGGTATTCGCGCAGCAACGTCACCGCATGCCACAGCGCGAGGTGTGGCTCCTCGGGCCAGTCGAGGTCGGTCAGACCGGCGAACAATGCACGGCCGCCGGGCTTCAGGGCGAGCGTCGCGTCGCGGGCCAGGTCGCGGGCTTCACGGACGTCCGGTGAGTCGATCCGGTCGCCGAGCACCCGCCGCAGGGCCAGGTCGACCGCCCGGAAGCGGGCCTCGATCAGTGCGGCCGGGGTCGCCAGTTGCCAGGCTCCAGCCAGATGGTGGGCGACGAGGGCAGGATTGAAGTTGTAGAAGGTAGCCGCCGTCACCGCGGCGGTGACGGCGCCCATCGGCGCGGAGCGGCTGGCGAAGTAGCCCATCCGACCTGATTCGAGGCCGGCTTTGACGTACTGCTCGTCAGCCTCCGGCACGAAGTAGATCATCGAGTGCAGGGGCTCCAGAGCGCGGAACATCTTCGCGGAATCGGGATGGTCGGTCGCGTAATCGGTAGGCACGTCGAAACTCTAGAAGCCGCCCCGCTGATCATCGGACCTGGACGGCAAGAGTGACGGGCGTCATACCTCAGGCGGAAATTGAGCGTAGGCGACTCAGGTTATTTGACAGTGAGGCCATCCGAGTAGCACGCTGGTCGGGTAGCGTCAGAACAACTTAAAGCGACAAATCCGCGCCATCAGGGCGCGCACACAGATAATAGGGAGTGCACCATGGCACGTGCGGTCGGAATCGACCTAGGAACCACGAACTCCGTCGTTGCCGTCCTCACGGGTGGCGAGCCGGAAGTAATTGCGAACGCTGAAGGGTCGCGGACCACCCCATCCGTGGTGGCCTTCGCCAAGAACGGTGAGGTACTGGTCGGCGAGGTAGCCAAGCGCCAGGCCGTCACCAACATCGACCGGACGATCCGGTCCGTGAAGCGTCACATGGGCACCGACTGGTCGGTGGACATCGACGGCAAGAAGTACACCGCACAAGAGATCAGCGCCCGCGTGCTGCAGAAGCTGAAGCGCGATGCCGAGTCCTACTTGGGCGAGACGATCACCGATGCGGTCATCACCGTCCCGGCGTACTTCAACGACTCCGAGCGGCAGGCGACCAAAGAGGCCGGCACGATCGCGGGACTGAACGTCCTCCGGATCGTCAACGAGCCGACCGCGGCGGCCCTGGCCTACGGCTTGGACAAGGGCGAGAAGGAACAGACCATCCTGGTCTTCGACCTCGGTGGTGGCACGTTCGACGTCTCGCTGCTCGAAATCGGCGACGGCGTCATCGAGGTCAAGGCCACCAGTGGTGACAACCACCTCGGCGGCGACGACTGGGACCAAAAGGTCATCGACTGGCTGGTGGACAAGTTCAAGTCCGCCAACGGTATCGACCTGACCAAGGACAAGATGGCGATGCAGCGGCTGCGCGAGTCCGCCGAGAAGGCGAAGATCGAGCTGTCCAGCTCGCAGCAGACGTCCATCAATCTGCCCTATATCACTGTGGACGCGGACAAGAACCCGCTGTTCCTCGACGAGCAGCTCAGCCGGGCCGACTTCCAGCGGATCACCTCTGATCTGCTGGAGCGCACCAAGGTGCCGTTCCAGAACGTGCTGCGCGACGCCGACATCCCGCTCGACCAGATCGATCACGTCGTGCTCGTCGGTGGCTCGACCCGGATGCCCGCCGTGGCGGATCTGGTTCGTGAGCTGACCGGCGGCAAGGAGCCCAACAAGGGCGTCAACCCGGACGAGGTCGTGGCCGTCGGTGCCGCGCTGCAGGCCGGTGTCCTCAAGGGCGAGGTCAAGGACGTCCTGCTGCTCGATGTCACCCCGCTGTCGCTGGGTATCGAGACCAAGGGCGGCATCATGACCAAGCTGATCGAGCGCAACACCACCATCCCGACCAAGCGTTCGGAGATCTTCACGACCGCCGATGACAGCCAGAACTCGGTGCAGATCCAGGTCTACCAAGGTGAGCGCGAGATCGCGGCCTACAACAAGAAGCTGGGCATGTTCGAGCTGACCGGCATCCCGCCGGCACCGCGTGGCGTCCCGCAGATCGAGGTCACCTTCGACATCGACGCCAACGGCATCGTGCACGTCTCGGCCAAGGACCAGGCTTCGGGTAACCAGCAGGGGATGACCATCACCGGCGGTTCGGGGCTGTCCAAGGACGAGATCGATCGCATGATGAAGGAAGCCGAGGCCCACGCCGACGAGGACAAGGCCCGCCGCGAGGCGGCTGAAATCCGCAACTCGGCCGAGCAGCTCGTTTACCAGACCGAGAAGTTCATCGCCGACTCCGGCGACAAGTTCCCGGCCGAATCGAAGACCGAGCTCGAAGGTTCGCTGGCCGAGCTGAAGACCACGTTGGCCGACGCCGGTGCCAGCAATGACACCATCCAGACCAAGGCCAACGCGCTCAGCGAAGTGTCGTCCAAGATCGGTGCGGCGATGTATGCCGCGACCGCTCCGGGCGCGGACGGCGCGGCACCTGGTGCCGAGGGCGCAGCCCCCGGCGCGACGGATGGCGGCGCAGACGATGTCGTCGACGCCGAGGTCATCGACGAGGACACCAGCGAGACCAAGTGATGAACAGTCAATCCGACCAGCCGCAGAATCCCGCGGCCGGCGGTGAGAGCGGAGCTGGGCGCGCTGGAAACGGCGCGCCCCAGCCCGGTTTCACCTTTGCCGATAAGCGAAAGATCAGCTCGGACGGGCAGCCGCGGGCTGCTGCGTCCGCTGCTCCGAGCGGGCCCGGTGGCTCCAGTACGTCAGGTGCCCCGAGCGCGCCCCTGGACCAATCCGGTTCGGCTGATCCGCAGGCCGCGGATGCTTCGACGGCATTGGACGACGAATTCCAGCTGCTGGCCGCCGAGCGTCTCAACGACCTACAGCGGCTGCAGGCCGAATACGCGAATTACCGCAAGCGGGTTGATCGCGACCGTGACCTGAGTCGCCAGGTCGGCATCGCCGCGGTGGTCGAATCGCTGCTGCCGGTGTTGGACGACATCCAGCTGGCTCGTCAGCACGGCGACCTGGAAGCAGGCCCGTTCGTGAGCATTGCCGAGAAGCTGGAAGGCAGCCTGACCCGCTTTGGGGTTGAACGGTTCGGCGAACCCGGTACACCGTTCGACCCGGCCGTGCATGATGCGCTCATGCACGTGGACGATGAATTGGCCGAGGGCACGGATGTCACCACCGTGGTGGGCGTCCTGCAACCCGGCTACCGGCTCGGCGAGCGAGTGTTACGCCCGGCCCGAGTGTCGGTGGCCGACCCGAAGTAATTCCGAGGTCACCAAGTAATTCGAGGTAACCAAGTAAATCCGAGGTCACCAAGTTTATGACAATGCGCTGTCGAGAGGAGGACGTTCATGGCTAATCAGGATTGGTTCGACAAGGACTTCTACGCAGCATTGGGCGTCCCCTCCGACGCCAGCGAAACCGAGATCAAGAAGGCGTACCGGAAGCTGGCCAAAGATCTGCATCCGGACAAGAACCCGAACAATCCGCAGGCCGAGCAACGCTTCAAGGACCTGTCCGAGGCGTATGCGACCCTGTCCGACGCCGAGCAGCGCAAGGAATACGACGCCATTCGGACGATGAGCCGGGGTGGGGCGCGCTTCACCGCCGGCGGCAACGGCCCGTCCGGCGGGTTCTCCGACGATGTCTTCTCCGGCTTTTTCTCCCGGCAGTCCGGACGACAACCCGGCGGCGGCAACATCAGCATGGACGATCTGCTGTCCGGGCTGTTCACCAACGGCGGCTCGACCGGCGGTTTCGGCGGACAGGCCGGGCCGGTTGGTCGCGGGACCGATGTCGAGGCCTCGACCTCGATCACGTTCCGGCAGGCCGTGGACGGCGACACCGTGACGTTGCGGCGCGCGGACGGGTCCACCGTGACCACCAGAGTGCCGGCCGGTGTCCGCGATGGCCAGAAGATTCGCCTGCGTGGTAAGGGAAATCCCGGGCCGGCCGGTGCCGGTGACCTGATTCTCAACGTAAGCGTGGAACCGCACGCCCTGTTCGGGCGCTCCGGCGACGACCTGACTGTGACCGTGCCGGTGACGTTCGCCGAAGCCGCACTCGGGGCGCAGATACCGGTGCCGACGTTCGATGGTTCAACCGTGACGGTCAAGCTGCCGCCGGGCACTCCCTCGGGACGCACCCTGCGCGTGAAGGGCAAGGGCGTCAAGCGGAAGGACGGCGCCGCCGGCGATCTGCTCGTCAACGTCTCGGTCGCGGTGCCGCAGAAGTTGGACGGCGCCGCGCGTGAAGCCGTCGAGGCGTTGGCTGCGGCCACTGCCGGCGACGATCCGCGGGAAGGCTTACTGGCTCAAGCGAGGCAACAGTGACGCAGCCCAATTTCGACGAGTCGGCCGCCGTCTTCGTGATCTCGGTGGCGGCCGAACTGGCAGGCATGCATCCCCAGACACTGCGCCAGTACGACCGTCTCGGGCTGGTTTCGCCCGGCCGTACGTCGGGGCGCGGCCGGCGCTATTCAGCGCGGGACATCGCCCAACTGCGTGAAGTGCAGCGACTGTCCCAGGACGAGGGCATCAACCTGGCCGGCATCAAGCGGATCCTGGCCCTGGAGAACCAGGTGCACGCGCTGAGCACGCGGCTGGTTGAACTCGAAGACGCCCGTCGCGAGGCAGCGCAGCCCTCGCGCGGTAGCCGTCGCCTGTTCGCGGCCGGCTCGGCCGGTGACATCGTGCCGCGCCCGCTCGGTCGACGCGGCCTGCCCGACCCCGGCACGGCGCTGGTCATCTGGCGCCCAACCTGATAAACGTTGCCGATCGCGCAACAGCTGGCGTCCAGCAGATGCCAAATGTTGCACGATCGCTGGAAAGTAAGAGGTAAACGAAGCCATGGAACTCACCACACGAAGCCAGCAGGCATTATCGGCTGCCTTGCAAGAGGCCGTCGCCCGCGGCAATCCTGAGCTCGAGCCCGCGCACCTTGCCATCGCGCTCGTTGACGATGAGCAGGGGCTGGCCCGCCCGATGCTGCGCGCGGTGGGGATGGACCCAGCCGTGTTCCGCAACGAAGCCGAAAAGATCATTCTCGAGTACCTGCCGGTGGTAACCGGGCAAACCCTGAGCCGGCCCCAGCCATCCGTGCGGACCTTGGCGGTGCTGGCCGCGGCCGAGAAGTTCGCCAAGGACGCCACCGACGAGTACGTGTCGGGCGAGCATCTGATGGTCGGTCTGTCCGAAGCCGAAAGCGGAATCGCCCGCATGCTCAAGCAGCACGGCATCACTCCGGAGGCGATGCGGGCTGCGCTGACCCAGGTGCGCGGTTCGGCCCGGGTGACCACACCGGACCCGGAAGCCACTTACCAGGCGCTGGAGAAATACGGCGTCGACCTGACCGCCGCGGCCCGGGACGGCAAGCTCGATCCCGTCATCGGCCGGGACTCCGAAATTCGCCGCGTCGTACAGGTTCTGAGCCGGCGGACCAAGAACAACCCGGTACTGATCGGCGAGCCCGGCGTGGGCAAGACGGCGGTGGTCGAAGGCCTCGCGCAACGGATCGTGGCCGGCGACGTTCCCGATTCCCTGCAGGGCAAGCGCTTGATTTCACTCGACCTGGGCGCGATGGTGGCCGGGGCGAAGTTCCGGGGCGAGTTCGAGGAACGCCTCAAGGCCGTGCTGACCGAGATCAAGGACTCCGACGGCCAGATCGTCACGTTCATCGATGAGCTGCACACCGTAGTCGGTGCGGGCTCCTCCGGCGACGGCTCGATGGACGCGGGCAACATGCTCAAGCCCATGCTGGCCCGCGGCGAACTGCACATGGTGGGCGCCACCACGCTGGACGAATACCGCGAGCACATCGAGAAGGACCCGGCGCTGGAGCGGCGATTCCAACCGGTGCTGGTCGGCGAGCCGTCCGTCGAGGACACGATCGGCATCCTGCGGGGCCTGGCCGGCCGCTACGAGGCGCATCACAAGGTCGCCATCTCTGACGGAGCGCTGGTCGCCGCCGCCACCTTGAGCGACCGGTACATCACGTCCCGGTTCCTGCCCGACAAGGCCATCGACCTGATCGATGAGGCGGCGTCACGCTTGCGAATGGAGATCGACTCCAGCCCCGTCGAGATCGACGAGCTGCAGCGGGCCGTCGACCGCCTGAAGATGGAGGAGCTGGCGCTGTCCAAGGAGTCCGACCCCGCCTCGGTCCAACGACTGGAGGCACTGCGCGTCGAACTAGCCGACCGCACCGAAGAGCTCGACGCCTTGAATGCCCGCTGGGAGCGGGAGAAGACCGGCCTGAACCGGGTTGGCGCGCTGAAAGAAAAGCTGGACGAGCTGCGCATACAGGTCGAGCGAGCGCAGCGTGACGGTGACTTCGAGACGGCGTCGCGGCTGTTGTACGGCGAGATTCCGGCCACCGAAAAGGAATTGGCGGAGGCCGCGGCGAGCGAAGCGATGACGTCCTCAGCTGACGTGCTGGTCAAAGAGGAGGTCACCGCCGACGACATCGCCGAAGTGGTAGCCGTCTGGACCGGCATTCCCGCCGGCCGCCTGATGGAGGGCGAAACCGCGAAGTTGCTGCGGATGGAGGACGGCTTGGGCGAGCGGGTCAAGGGCCAGCGCGCGGCCGTGCAGGCCGTCTCGGACGCGGTACGTCGAGCCCGGGCCGGAATTTCCGATCCCAATCGACCCACCGGTTCGTTCCTGTTCCTCGGTCCGACCGGCGTCGGCAAGACGGAGCTGGCGAAGGCGCTGGCGGCGTTCCTGTTCGACGACGAACGCGCAATGGTGCGCATCGATATGAGCGAGTACTCCGAGAAACACTCGGTGGCTCGGTTGGTCGGCGCACCGCCCGGCTATGTGGGCTACGACGAGGGCGGCCAGCTGACCGAGGCCGTCCGGCGCCGCCCGTACAGCGTGGTGCTGTTCGACGAGGTCGAGAAGGCCCACCCGGATGTCTTCGACGTGCTGCTGCAGGTCCTCGACGACGGACGGTTGACCGACGGCCAGGGACGCACGGTGGATTTTCGCAACGCGATTCTGGTGCTCACCTCCAACCTGGGCTCACAGGCCCTGATGAGCGACCTGCCCGGCGACGTCAAAAAAGAAGCGGTGCTCGATGTCGTGCGCTCACACTTCAAACCGGAGTTCCTCAATCGGCTCGATGACATCGTGGTCTTCGATCAGCTCACCATCGACGAGCTGACCGGCATCGTCGATGTGCAACTACAGGCGCTGGCTCAGCGATTGACCGGCCGTCGGCTGGTGCTCGACGTCACCCCGGCCGCGCGAGAATGGCTGGCGATGAACGGATTCGATCCGCTGTACGGAGCGCGTCCGCTGCGTCGGCTCATCCAGACCTCGATCGGTGACGAGCTGGCCAAGAAGCTGATCGGTGGCGAGATCGTGGACGGCTCGACCGTGCGGGTGGACGCCGCACCTGATCGGAGCGGTCTGGTCATCGGCTGACCGAGGACCAGATACCCATCGCCGACGTGCTTACCCGCGTCGGCGATGGGTGCTCCGGCGGTCGGCTAGTCGGGTGCTACTCGGGCTGCGGCGGAAGCTGAATACCCAGCCAGCGGCTCACCGGCCGGTGGTACACCGCCATCAATATGACGGCGCCCGCGATGGCGACCGCGACGGGCAACAGCGTGGGCGCATGCGCGTCCTGCCACCAGAACGTGCTGAAGCCAATCGTCGCCCAAGCGCCGATCGTCATCGACACCCGGCCGGCGACGTTCCCCATCATCATCCGGATCGCGCCGATCACGAGCAACGCGCACACCCCGAGATTCAGCAGCGCCAGCGTCACGTAGCTGGCATCGCTGCCTCGATAGAACGAGCGATCAGGGGCACCCAGCGTGTGTTCGTAGTTGATCAACGCCAGCAGCATCAGACCGAAGATTCCTACCAACGCCCCAATGGCCAAACTCAGCACGCCGGCGAATACGGCCAGGCCGGGTGCTTTGCGTTGCATGGGCGGCGCGAGCAGCGGGACTACGGCCGGCCGAGCCATCCGTACCTGTTGCATGCCACGGGGGACGAACAGCGCGACGTCGGCCGGCACCGCTCGGTCGTAGAACGGGTCAGCCAACTGGCCGCGATAAGGATCGACCCCCGGTAAGCGGGCGAGCTCTCGTGCCTCGGCCCGCTGCGCTGAACGACGGCGTGTGCCGGGCAGACCACCGGCGCCGGACGAGCCGGCCGGCCGGGAACTCGACGTCATGCCCGCGACGTTAGTACACCAAGGACAGCGGCAGAACGCGCAAATCTGAACAGTTCGGTTACCGCTCGGTGGCGATGTCCGATAGGTTCGTCCGCTGACGTCGAGATTCACAGACTCGCGAGTCACGGCGTTGTTGTAACCGCTGATCTCAAGCCCGCCACGATCCAGTTTGGGGAACCGACATGACGCAGTGGGGTAGCGATCCCGACGATCCGTCCGCAAATAAGCCGAAGGATGGCGCCGGCGAGGAGCAGCCGCCGTCCCAGCCTGATCCGTGGGGTCCGCCGCAGCAGGGTCAGCCGCCGTCCCAGCCTGATCCGTGGGGCGCGCCGCAGCAGGGTCGGCCGCCCTCGCAGCCTGATCCGTGGGGCGCGCCGCAGCAGGGTCAGCCGCCCTCGCAGCCTGATCCGTGGGGTCCGCCGCAGCAGGGTCAGCCGCCGTCCCAACCGGACTATGGCCAGCCGAACCAGCCGGGTTATGGCCAGCCGCAGTACGGCCAGCCGCCGAACCAGCCGGGTTACGGCCAGCCGCAGTACGGTCAACCGGCGGACCAGGGTTATGGCGCTCCGGTCTACGGTGGCGGTGGCTATCCGTCGGCGCCGGGCTACTCGGCCTACGGCCAGCTCGGGCCGTCCGGGCTTCCCATTCAAGGCCCCGGGTCGGTCGCCAGCATGTGGGCTCGGCTAGGCGCGCTGATCCTGGATACGCTCATCATCGGAGTTCCGCTCGCCATCATTTTCGCGATTGCCGGGCTCGATTCACGCGGTGCGCAATCGCCTATCGAAATCGTCGTCGCGATCCTGTACTTCGGTTACATGAACGGCGTCCTCGGCCAGACACTCGGCAAGCGGGTGCTGGGTATCAGGGTCCAAGACGAGAACACCGGCGCGCCCATCGGCTTCGGCAAAGGCGCACTGAGATACGTCGTCCTTGCGGTGACCGGGCTCATCTGCACGCTCGGGTATTGGACGCCGTTCTTCGACGGCGCGAAGCGCAACCGGGGCTGGCATGACAAGTCAGTGACCAGCATTGTGGTCCGCGCAAAGTAACCTCGCCGCGCTCAGGGCGGCACCGGCTCGCGTTGTCAGTGCCGCCATGGCGGGGTCGGTTGTGTTGCCGCTCGGCTATTTCGTCGATCCGGGACGGACGCACGTGCCACTGTGTCCATTCCACGCCCTGACGGGTCTGAATTGCCCGCTGTGCGGGGCAACCCGTGCGACGCATTCGCTGCTGCACGGCGACTTCGGCCAGGCCTGGCACGACAATGCCCTTTTCCTGATCGGCCTGCCGTTTCTGCTGTTGGCCGGCCTGCAGTGGCTCGGTGTCGGTCGATCGTGGCCGGACGCCCGCAACCGGCAGGTCCGCGGTCTGGTTCGTCCGGCGCTGCGGGTCGCGGTGCTCATCGTCGTCCTGGCCTTCACGATCGTCCGGAATCTGCCTATCGGCGCGTCCCTTTCGCCGGCGACGTGATCGTGCTCAGCGCTCCCGCCGTGGTCACACCGGTACTGTGCACGGAATGAGCATCGATCCGACGGAGGCGGTCGCGGAGCCAGCCGGGCGCCCCCGGACCGTCGACTACGCGTTGTACGCGATCGTGGCCCAGGTAGCGCTGGCCGTCATTTTCGCGCTGTCCCTGGTCACCGCCCGCGGCTACTTCATCAAGTCGTGGCGCAAGGACGGCCTCAACGCTGACAGCGCCTATCACGGTTGGTCGGATCAGCGCCTGCACGATCACTTCCCGTCCGTGGTGAAGACCAGCATCATCACCGCTGTGCTGTTCGCGGTGCTCGTGCTGCTGATCGCCAAGTACATCCGAGACGGTAAGAACTGGGCTCGGTGGCTCTACATCGTGCTCACGGTGTTTCCGCTCAGCCCAATGGCCGATGCCTACCGGTTCATTGGGGCGTTCGTCGGCTATCCGCCGCTGCAGGCAGTGGTGTCGTTCCTCGTCAGTGTGGCCGCGATCGCGGCGGTGGTGTTCCTACTGGTACGCCCATCGTGGCCGTACTTCCGGCGTAACGCCTCGACCACTCCGTCGCCCGGCGGCCCGATATCGTTCCGCGGCATGTTCGCCCCCCGGCCACCAGCCAACCCCGATTCGACCGAGCCTGCCCGTACCTCGCCGCGGGCGAAGTCGCGACGCAATCCGGCCGAGTAGTCACAGTCCATGTCGACGCACCCGCTGTTGGGGACGGCGTTGGTCACCGGGGCGACATCGGGCCTGGGTGCCGAGTTCGCCCGGCGGCTCGCGGCTGAGGGTCGCAACCTGGTCCTGGTCGCGCGGGACGCGGAGCGGCTCGAGGCCGCGGCCGCCGAGCTGCGCGAGCGTTATCTGATCGAGGTCTGGGTACTCGCGGCCGATCTCGCCACCGACGACGGGTGCCGGCTCGTCAGCGACCGGCTGTCCGGGCGCGATGATCCGATCGAGACGCTCATCAACAACGCCGGCGTCGGATTGTACGAACCGTTCGGCAGTGTGCCGTTGAGCCGGGACGAAGCCTTGCTGGACCTGAACGTTCGCGCCGTGCAGCGGCTCAGCCACGCCGCCATCAATGCCATGACCGCGACCGGTCGAGGCGAGATCATCAACATCTCGTCCGTGTCGGCTTTCCTGCCGCGGGGTGCGGCCGTCAGCTACGCGGCCAGCAAGGCCTGGGTCACCGCCTTCACCGAGGGTCTCGCGTTGACCGCGATGGGCAGCGGCGTCACGGTGGGCGTGATTTGCCCCGGGTTCACCCGAACGGAATTCCACGCTCGGGCGCAGGTTGACCTGAGTCATCTCCCGGCGTGGATGTGGCTGGACGCGGGGCAGGTCGTGGCCGAGGGGCTGGCCGACATTCGTGGCGGGCAGGTGGTGAGCGTCCCGACCAGGCGATACCGGGCGATGATCCTGCTCAGCCGGTTACTGCCTCGGCCCTTGCTGTATCGAGTGATGGCCAGCCGGTGATCGCCCATGGTCGCCCGACCGGACGGGCCCGATAAGCTGCTGGACGTGACCACCGTGCCCCCCGTGACTGATCGTGAAGAACTGAAAGCCCTCATCGAGAAGCTGGCCGTGGTGCACGGCAAGGTGATCCTCTCCAGCGGGCAAGAGGCCGACTACTACATCGATCTGCGCCGGATCACGCTGCAGGCCCAGGCCGCGCCCTTGGTCGGCCGGGTTCTGCTTGAACTCACGTCCGACTGGGACTACGACGCCGCCGGCGGCTTGACCTTGGGTGCGGATCCCGTCGGCACGGCGATCATGCATGCATCGGCTGGACGGATCGACGCGTTCGTGGTCCGCAAAGCGGAGAAGAAGCACGGCATGCAGCAGCGCGTCGAAGGACCGTCGGTGTCCGGTCGGCGCGTGCTCGTCGTCGAGGACGTCTCGACCACCGGCGGCAGTCCGCTGACAGCGGTCGAAGCACTGCGCGAAGCCGGCGCGGACGTGGTCGGGGTGGCGTTAATCGTCGACCGCGGCGCCGGCGACACCATTCGCGCCGCTGGGCTGGAATGCCGGGCCGCGTATTCGTTGGCGGACCTCGGCCTGGGCGGCTGACCGCCACACCGACCGGCGCCGACCGGACGTATCCGTTGCCCGAACCACCGTCCTCCGCACCTCCAGCGCCGGATCGCGACCCGGACGACGCGACGCCGGACTTCGCCGTCGGCGTCGGGCCGCATGGCCGTCCGTGGCCCGAGGATGATCGTCTCGACCCGGCTCTGCTCGCCGACGGCGATCGCCGCAACGTGCTCGATCGGTATCGCTACTGGCGGGTCGAGGCCATTGTGGCCGACCTGGATTCTCGTCGGCATGACTTCGCGGTCGCGATCGAGAACTGGCAGCACGACGCCAACATCGGCACGGTCGTCCGAACCGCGAATGCCTTTCTGGCTCGGGAGGTCCTTATCGTCGGCCGCAAGCGCTGGAACCGGCGCGGCGCGATGGTGACCGATCGCTACCAGCATCTGCGACACCTTCCCACGCTGGACGACCTTGTCGCTTATGCCGCCGAGTCGAATTACCGGATCGTGGCGGTCGACAACACGCCGGGCGCGGTGCCGCTGGAAACCGCGGTCCTTCCGCGTCGCTCGCTGTTCCTGTTCGGACAGGAAGGGCCGGGGTTGACCTCGGCCGCTCATGAGGCGGCGGAACTGACGTTGTCCATCGCGCAGTACGGCTCGACCCGTTCGATCAATGCGGGCGTAGCCGCGGGCATCACCATGCACAGCTGGATCCGGCAACACGCTGCGCCCGTGTCCTGATCGTTCGGGACCGTTCGCTTCGGGTCGGTTTGGCTGAGTGGCCGGTGTAGCTGAGCGGTCGGATTAGCTGATCGCGGCCGCGGCAGCCCGCCCGGCGATGCGACCGGAGAACAAGCATCCCCCGAGGAAAGTGCCCTCCAGCGAACGGTAGCCGTGCATTCCGCCGCCGCCGAAACCGCTCGCCTCGCCGGCGGCGTAAAGGCCCGGCACGGGTTGGCCCCGGACGTCGAGCACCCGCGCGGACAGATCCGTCTCGATGCCGCCGAGTGATTTGCGGGTCAGCACATGCAGCCGTACCGCGATGAGGGGCCCGGCGGCCGGGTCGAGCAACCGGTGCGGGCGGGCGACCCGGATGAGCCGGTCACCGATGTACCGCCGGGCTGATCGAATGGCCGCGATCTGCGCGTCCTTCGTATAGGGATTGTCCAGTTCCCGATCGCGCGCGGCCAGTTGCAGCGCGACCGCCTCGGGTTCGAGCAGGTTGTTACCGGCGAGGCGGTTCATGGCGGCAACCAGTTCGGCTATCGAGTCGGCCTGCACGAAATCGGCGCCGTGTTCGAGAAATGCGGCCACCGGTGCGGGCGTCCCGCCACGGGCTCGACCAAGCACACCGCGCAGCGAGCGGCCGGTGAGATCGGGATTTTGCTCCGATCCGGAAAGGGTGAACTCTTTTTCGATGATCTTTCGGGTGAGGACGAACCAGCTGTACGGCTGACCCGTGGACGTCAGGTGTCGCAGCGTTCCGAGCGTGTCGAAGCCCGGGAACAGCGGGGCGGGTAGCCGCCGGCCGGTCGCGTCCAACCAGATCGAGGACGGTCCGGGCAGGATCCGGATGCCGTGGTTCGCCCAGACCGGGTCCCAATTTCGAAGGCCCTCCGGGTAATGCCACATCCGGTCGGGATTGATCACTCGGCCGCCGGCCGTCTGCGTGATGGCGAGCATCCGGCCGTCGACGTGGGCCGGTACGCCCGCGACCATGTCCGCGGGTGGAGTGCCCAGGCTGGTCGGCCAATTGACCCGAACGAGCTCGGGGTTGCCTCCGATGCCACCCGACGTCACGATCACGGCTTGGCCGCGCAGTTCGAAGTCGCCGGTTACGTCGCGGTTGCTGGCGTGCCCGCGGGCGACGCCGCTGGGGGCCAGTAGGGCGCCGCGGACGCCGGTCACCGTGCCGTCCGACACGATCAATTCGTCCACCCGGTGCCGGAATCGGAACTTGACCAGACCAGCCGCTTGGGCGATGCGGACGCGCCGCAGGAACGGCTCGAGCACTCCTGGGCCGGTTCCCCAAGTGACATGGAAGCGCGGCACCGAATTGCCCTGGCCGTCGGCGAGTGAGCCACCCCGTTCGGCCCAGCCGACTACGGGGAAGAACCGGATGCCCAGCTGGTGCAGCCAAGCTCGTTTCTCGGCGGCGGCGAACTCGACGTAGGCCTGTGCCCAGCGGCGTGGCCAATAGTCGGTGTCCCGATCGAACCCGGCTGTGCCTTGCCAGTCCTGCCAGGCAAGCTCGACGGAATCGGTGATGCGTAACCGGCGCTGTTCCGGCGAGTCGACCAGGAACAGACCGCCGAACGACCAGTGGGCTTGGCCGCCGAGGGACTGTTCCGGCTCCTGGTCGACGACCAGCACCCGATGGCCGGCGTCAGTGAGTTCGGCTGTCGCGACCAGCCCGGCGAGGCCGGCTCCGACCACGATCACGTCCGCCTGAGTGGTCATCGATCCATCTTGCCCGGTCCTGATGCGCCACGAATCGATACGAGCCAGGTGACGGTTTGGCGCCAGCTGAACAACGCGTAACCTAACCGCAACTGCATGCGCTTACAGTTAGCAGGCATGTACTTAGCGTGGCGGGGGACGCTGCGACCTTCGGAGTAATACATGATCATCGCGAGCCCCCGCAGCGAGTGTGACATCCCTCGCTCGTGCCCCCCGTACCCCTCGTACCCCGCGTACCCCTCGTACCCCGCGTACCCCTTGTATCGCCGAACGGCTTACTGATCATGGGTATCCGAGTGCTCGCCGTCGATGATTCGACCGACGTACGTGGCGCCCAACTGGGGTTGCTGCGGTTGGCGAAGCCGTTGTCCGACCGCGGGGTTGAGGTCACGCTGGCTTCTCCGCCGGACCTGGAACTCGCGGACGCCTGGCGAGCGGCCGGTTTGCAACACTTGGGTGTCGAATTGCCTCGCAACAGTTCAGCCGAGAGTCAAAGCGGCTCGCTCGCCTTCGGTCGGATGGTCGGCTCGAGCCGTCGAACGATCCGGGCCCTGAGCGGGCTCGCCCGGGGCACGAAAAGCGACCTGATGCTGGCCAATGGGGAAGCCACCCAGCTTGACGTCGCGCTGGCGGCTCGGTTGGCCGCGTTGCCGGCCGTGCTGGCCCTGAACCAGGAGTCCCCGTCGCGGCTCGGCCGGTTGCTCCGATCGAGCGCGCTGGCCAGTTCCCGTTGTGCGTTGGCCGCCACCGCATCGATTGCCGCCGAGATTCCGCGCTCGCTTCGTAGCTTCGTCAGCGTCGTTGGCCAGGGCGTCGATACCGACACGTTCCTGCCCGCGGCCGGCAATCCAGACGTCCGCGCCGCGCTGGGATCGGCCCCGGGCGAGCTGCTAGTCGTGGCCATCACGCACGACTCGGCGAGCCCTAGCAGCAACATCGGGCAGATCATCGAAGCGATGTCGCGCTTGCCGCGCACTGCGTCGTGGCACCTTGCCGTGGTAGGCGAAGCCGCAAGCGACGAGCGGCAGGCCGGGGCGTGGTACCGGCAAGGTCAGGAGATGCTAGGCGATCGGGTCACCTTTACGGGCTGGCGTACCGACATCGTCGAGGTGCTGCAGGCCGCTGATGTGCTCGTGCATCCAGGCCAGTCCGACGGTATGCCGCTCGCCCTGCTCGAAGCTCAGTCCTGCGGTGTCCCCGTCGTGGCGTACCGGGATGGCGGTATTCCGGAGGCGGTTATCGGTGACGTCAGCGCGCTGCTCGCCGACCCGGGCGACACCGGCGCTTTCGCTGAGCACCTGCGCAGGCTGCTGGACAATCCGGTGCTGCGACAACGACTCGGTGGTCGCGGTCGCGCCTGGGTCATCGAGCAGTTCGGACTATCGAGCCAGGCCGACTCGTACGCCAACCTGCTGACCAACATCGCCGGCAACGGGATACGGCACGCCAGCTGACGTCAGCTTGTTGACGCCTGTGGCTGTTCGTTGGCCGGCTGTTCGTTGGCCGGCTGTTCGGCGCGGGTCAGAATCTCGGGACCGTCGTCGGTGACGTAGAGCGTGTGTTCCCACTGGGCCACCCAGGACTTGTCCCGGGTCAGCACGGTCCAGCCATCCGGCCACATCGACCAGGCGTAGCCGCCGAGCGTGAGCATCGGCTCGACGGTGAACGTCATGCCCGCTTGGATGAGGGTGGTACCGCGGGGCTCGTCGTAGGGCCAGACGGTCGGCCTGGTATGGAAGGACCAGCCCACTCCGTGGCCGGTGAAGTCGCGGATCACGCCGTAGCCGAACCGCTTGGCGTACGACTCGATGACGCGTCCGATCACCGAGATCGGACGACCCGGGCGAGCGGCCTTGATACCGCGCATCATCGCTTCGTGAGTGCGCTCGGACAGCAACCGGATGTCCTCCGACGGAGTGCCGGCGAAGAAGGTGGCGCAGGTGTCGCCATGCACGCCGTCGATGAACGCGGTGACGTCGATCTTCACCACGTCGCCGTCCTGCAGGGCCCGGTCGTCCGGGATGCCGTGGCACACCACCTCGTTGACCGACGTGCAGAGGGATTTGGGGAAGTTCTTGTAACCGAGCGTGGACGGGTATGCGCCGTGATCGAGCAGAAACTCGTGCCCGATCCGGTCCAGTTCGTCGGTGGTGACCCCCGGTGCGACGTGCCGGCCGACCTCGTCCCGGGCCAGGGCCGCGATTCGTCCGGCGACCCGCATCTTTTCGACGGTCTCCGGATCCTTGACCATCGGGTCGTCAAAGTCCCACGGTTCGGTGGCCGCCTTGTCGGCGTAATGCGGCCGGCCGATGCTGGGAGGTACCGGTCGCCGTGCTGAGACTGTGCCGGGGGTGATTTCTGCTGTCATACCTCAATCACCATGGGCATGAGCATGGGCCGTCGGCGGTAGTTCTTATCGACCCAGCGGCCGACGGTCCGGCGGACGATATGAGCCAACGCGTCACTGTCGCGGACACCATCGGCGACAGATTTCTCTACTGTGGCGATCAGTTCGGCCCGGATGCCGTCGAGGGCGTGGGGGTCGTCGGTGAATCCGCGGGCGGTCAGCTCCGGGCCGTAAACGACCTTGCCGGCGTGTACGTCCACCGCGACCAGGATCGAGACGAAACCTTCTTCGCCGAGGATCTGGCGCTGCTTGATGACGACCTCGCCGATGTCGCCAACCGCCAAGCCGTCGACGTAGACGTTGCCGATCTCGATCTCGCCGACGATCTTGGCGTTGCCCTGAGCCAGGTCGACGACAACCCCGTTCTCGGCCAGCATGATGTGGTCGTCAGTCATTCCGGTGGACCGCGCGATGGCGGCGTGGGCTCGCAGATGACGCCACTCGCCGTGCACCGGCATCAAGTTCTTCGGGCGGACAGCGTTCAGTAGGTAACGCAGCTCTCCGGCGGGGGCGTGACCAGAGACGTGCACGAGCGCGGTGGATTTGTGAACCACGGTTGCGCCGAGGCGGGACAGGCCGTTGATGACGTTGAAGACGGAGTTCTCGTTGCCCGGGATCAAGGACGAGGCAAGCAGGATCAGGTCATCGGAGACGATCCGGATCGATGGATGTTCTCGGTTGGCCATCCGGCTCAGCGCAGACAGCGGTTCACCCTGGGATCCGGTGCAGACGAGCAATACCCGACGGGACGGCAGCGCCTCGGCCTCTTTGGGGTCGATGAGCACGTTTTCAGGGACGTGCAGGAGTCCGAGGTCCCGGGCGATCTGCATGTTCCGAACCATCGAACGGCCGACCATCGCCACAAGTCGACCTGACTCGGCGGCCGCGTCCAGAACCTGCTGAACGCGGTGCACATGGGAGGCGAAACAGGCGACGATCACGCGGCCGGAGGCCTTGGTGATCACGTCCGTCACGACCTTGCCGACGTCGCGCTCGCTCGGGATGAATCCGGGCACCTCGGCGTTGGTCGAATCAGCGAGCAGCAAGTCGACGCCCTCGTCGCCGAGCCGCGAGAACCCGGGCAGGTCGGTGATCCGTCCGTCGAGCGGCGTCTGGTCCATCTTGAAGTCACCGGTGTGCAGCACAGTGCCGCCGGGGGTGCGGATCGCCACCGCGAGGGCGTCGGGGATCGAGTGGTTCACCGCGTAGAACTGTAGGTCCCACTCGCCGGCGGTCATCCGCTCGCCCTCCCGAACGATGCGGATGGCCGGACGAATTCGGTGCTGCTCGAGTTTGGCGGTGATCAGCGCCGCCGTCAGCCGGGACGCGATGAGCGGGATATTTGGTCGTGATCGAAGCAGGTATGGCAGTGCCCCGATGTGGTCTTCGTGCCCGTGAGTCAGCACGATCGCATCGATGTCATCGAGGCGCTCGGAGTAGGCGCTCCAGTCAGGTAGGCCCAGGTCGACCCCGGGCGCGTTGGTCTTGCCGAGCAACATGCCGCAATCGACGACGAGCAGCCGAGGTCGCCGACGCCCTGACTGCTTGGCCTCGAACATCGTCATGTTGCGGCCGACCTCGCTGATGCCGCCGAGCGCTACAACCCGCAGCGTGCCGTCCGCGAGCGGCGGTGGCGCCTTGGGTCCGGCCTCTGGCCTCGACATTGCGAGTGTCCTTTCGTTGGTGGTTGGAGCGTCTGCGGAGAGGTTAGCGCTCGCTGGTCTAGCGTGGCCGCATGACGGCTCACGAACCCGCGACGGTACTCACCGCCCTCGACACTAGTCAGGTCAAGAGCCTAGGCATCGTCGCCATTGTCGTGATCGTGCTGATCGGCTTGCTGATCGCCAGACTGGTCACGAAAATCATCACCCGGATCATCGTGCTGGTGGTGATGGTCCTGTTGGCCGGCGGTCTGTACCAACAGCGCGATCGGGTTACGGCGGCGGCGGACGATGCGAAGAAGAGCTGTGACATCACCTTCTTCGGAGTGCACGTCACGCCCAGCAATCCGGACATCAAAAAGGAATGCATCAAGATCGCGAACAAGTAGCGCGGTGTCGGTTCAGCGTCGGCACTGGCCGCTCCTACGAGTGGGCCGCTCCTACGATTGCTCGGCCGCAAGGCGAAGCTCGGACAGAAACTGACGCGGACCGGATCCGTGCCAGTGACTGGCCGGCAGGCACAGTTCGGCCTGAAGTAACCAGTCGAGTTCGGTGTCGGTCAGCTTGCCCTGCAGGTCATCGATGTCCTGCAGCAGGCCTCGTTTGGCGCCGGCTGGGTTGCGCAAGAAGTGGGCCACGTGGTCTGGGCAGCCGTTCGGGGGAGGGGTGCAGCCGCTTCCGAAGTACTGCTGAAACAGCCGGTTGAGGTGCGGAATGGGGTCGTCGCCATTCGCGGAATCGGTCGGCTGTAGTCGGTGGGCGAGGGCCGCCCAGCGCTCCATCGACATCGCCGCGCGACCGCCTAGTTGGAGTAGCCAGTCGTCGTAGCTGAAGTCCCACGCCGCGGGCAGGACATCGAAACCGAGTTGCCTGATGACGAGGTCATCGAGGGCGTCCTCAGACAGCCCGGAGCGCCGTACGAGGTCCGTCTCGTAAACGAGGCGAAGGCGCAATGACGGATTCTCCATGGAAAAGTGACTCACCGGGGCGAGCGCCTCTCGCTCGTAATCCTCAAACCATTCCTCGTGGAAGTACGCGCCTGCCAGCTGACTCAGTGCAGGTAGCTCTTGCCAATGGTCGGTCGGTCGCACCGTTCCTGTGCCGGGGGGCTCGACGTAGGAGTTGTGGACCCGGTATCCCTCACGTGCTTGGGGAAAGTGCCGAAGCAGCAGAAAGACCTGTGATGAGTCCCCGCTCTCGTGGTCTCTAGGTCCGCAATACCAGCCCACAGGTTCAGCCATCCGATATCGAAGCACGAGCGGACCTTGGCCGTCGCTGAGCCATGCGGCGACCCGGTCCCGGTAGTGGTACAGGGTTCGGTCGATCGACGTGTCGAGACATTGTCGATCAAAGTAGGTCGATGCCCGCGTTTTGGGGTTGAACCTCTCCGCCCGGTAGTCGGGATTGGCCACCGGACTCCAGTGCCGCTTTGGAGTGCGGCGCTTCTTGAGTAAACGCATCATTGAAGCCACGCCGGTGGCGAGCCGATCTCCCGGATGGTCTGTCTTGTCAGCTCAAGCCACTCGCGACGCGTCATGCCGAGCTTGGCTGCGTCGTAGGAGATCTCGAGTTCCTCAAGCTTACTCGTTAGTTCCTCGTCGCTGAGTTCGAGCAAGATTCCGAGCTGCCAATCGACTTCGCCGATTTCATCAAAGAACTCCAGCGCTGCCCGCTCGATGGCCTCGACCGTTGTCGCGGAAACTTTCCCGTCACCAACGAGATCCGTGTCTCCCAGCAATACCTGGACCGCTAATAGACGATGATCATTGGCGACCTTCTGCAGAGGGAGATAGTCGAATCGTGTAGGTAGGTCGGACTCTAACTTCTCTACGATTTGATCGCGAAGCCAGCCAAGCCAATCGGCGGCGTTGTTGTCCGACTCAGACGTGGAACCGCCAATATACACACGCCTCGACTCGAGCGCGGCGCGCAAACCCCCCCGCGCGTAGTGAACTAGCAGAGCGTCGAGTTCGTCCAAAAGCTTTGCGGCTACTCCACGATTGTCCCGCAAAAACGTATCGACAACGTCGTCTTCGGTTCCGAACGCTTCACGAAAATGCTCCATGAAGTACCTGCTACTCAGATATCGAAGCACGGGGTACTTGACCTCGACCATTGGTGTATATCCTTTCTTCCGTGCATTCTAGATATCAAGAAAAGTCGTAACGATTCGAAAACCGACGGGTGAATCCGGGTGCTTCTCAAGCAACATGACCACGGTGGATGCGGGCACCACATCAGGTGCACCCTTGATGTGAACCCTTCCGGCCGGTCGGCCTAGCGGATAACGAATCTCGGTCGCTTGCTTGCTTCCCTTCAAGAAGTTACAAACTTTTGTCTCCTTACCGACGAGGGCTCTCATCGCACTATCCTCGATCGCGCGCCGGTCATCGAAAACAGAGATGGCAGCAAGCTTGGGTTCCGTCTTCCGTCGGGCCCAAATCGACTTATCGGTTATGTCTACATGCTTTAGCAATGAGTGCCCGTCAGCCTGAGCCTCGTGGTAAGCCATCCCACCCCCCGGGGCTAGGAGGCTGACATCGCTACTTCCTGTCGCGATGATCCCACGGGCATGTTTAACAGTCTCGGCATAGAGGGCGATTTGCTCAGTCGTTGCAGCTTTGCCGAGCGTGAGGGCTTTGCCGAGTTTGGCGCCACCGACGGGGACGGCGCCGAGGGCGTCGCCGGCGAGGCTTTTCCAACCGACCCCTTGTTCGCCGTGCATTGCGCGGTCGGCGTCGATGAGTAGCTTCGCTGCAGCGGCGACCACGACGACGCCCCATACGACGGCTGCCGCGGGCGGACAAACAAAATCCAGGACCATAGCGACGGCAGACAAATCGTTGACGAGCGCGCCGCACGCGCCAGAGAAGGTGGCGAGCGAGGGATGTTCGGCGAAGGCGACGAAAGGGTGTGCCAGCCCAGCCGCCCAGTGACCGACCCTTGTCCAGCCCGAACGGTGCGGATCTAGCCCAGGCGGCGTGGATGTCCAGACTCGGATCAGCTGATCGCGGGCGGTCTGCAGGGCCTCCAATTCGCATTGGAACTGGGCGACGAGCGCTTGGCTGACGGGGTCGCTGTCGGTGACCTGCGCGCCCGAGGCTGGCTGGCTCTGCTTCTGGGTGCTGAGTTGCTGGCGCAGTTGGCTCAATCGGTTGGTCGATCCAGACAGCGTCAGTGCGTAGTTGGCGGCGGCAGCGGCGCAGTCATCAAGCCAGTTCGCGGTCGGGACAGTGACCGCGATGATGCCGTTCATCGATTCGATGCAGGAGGTAGCGGCGATTCCGTGCCAGCCGGCTACACCGCCGCTGCTAATGGCGTTACTGATCCCGCGGACGGTGTCGGCAGTGTCGGCGCACCACGCGCCGAGGGCACGGACGCGATCTGATTCATCGGTCGGTATCCCCCCGTGTAGGAAGGGCTCGATCACCGCGACGTGGTCGGAGGCGAAGGTGGTACGGGACGACATGACGCCAAACGCTAGAGGCTGTCGCGACCTGAAAGAGCTTTATCCACAGGCTCAATCTCGATCGGCATTGACTTGGGTCTAACGGCCTATTCGGGCTCGGGGTTATCCACAGAACGCTTCCCGCGGCGATGATGTCGCGTCGGCGTATGTGAAGATTCTCGCCATGCCCGCGCCGCAATGCCGCTTACATCTTATGAGGAGGTCGGCTGTTTCCCTAGTCTCGATAGGGCTGATCTCGGTGGCTATCGCGGCGTGCGGAGGGCCGAAACAGCCGGTGTCCGAACCGAGCGACCCGCTTCTGCTCAACACGATCAGCGCACCTGCACCGACGCCGACGAGCACGCCCACATCCGGTGCCATCTCGACCACTCTGCCGGCGGATGTGCCAACCCGTGCCGACAATCCCAACAAGCCGGGCGAGAAACCACCCCTACCGCCAGCGCAAGCCACGGGTCCACTGGGGGCTCAAGGGTTCGCTCGGTTCTATATGCAGACCAACGACTGGGCATACGCAACCGGAAGCACCACCTACATGAATCACTACTTCCGTCCGAGCTGCGTTGAATGTAAGAGTCTACGAGACGCAGTGGACCGCGCGACGCGTTTGCACCGAAGACTGATCGGCTACCGGGTGAAGGTCAAGTCGGTCCAGTCGGTCGGCGATGTTGACCAAACACTTCGCCAATCTGTGCTGGTGTCCTACGACACGACCTCCGGTGAGGTGGTCGACGAGCATGACAAATTCGTAACAGGAACGCCTGCAATTCAGAACTCTGCTGATCAACTTGATCTAGCTTGGACCGCTAGCGGATGGGTTGTCGTGCGAGGTACCCCGATCCGATGAAGATCTTCGCCTGGGCGTCGCGCTGCATGGTTCTAAGTGTTGGGGTGCTCTGCTCCAGCTTGGTGCTCGTAAGCACGTCATCCGTCGCGCTTGCACGCCCACTGCTTCCCATGGCGACGACGGGAGCTGCCTGTCAGCTCGACGCCGATGACCAGGTCGGCACCGTCGTGCGTGGCGTTTTGGTGAGTGGATCATGCGTCTCGAGGTCCTTAATCCGATCAGACTCGGGGGCCTCGGCACAGCCATCGGTGCCGACTCGGGTCGTCGACTGTGGTGTTGTGGCCAACGGCCATGACGACCGGTGGAATGTCGCTCAGTGCGGAGGCCAGTACCAGATCTGTGCCGACCCAATTGCTCGACAGCCATATGACGCCTTCGGCATGCAGACCCAGAACACTGCCACCGGGCAATGGGTGATTGCGGATGTCTGGTGCCCTACGGCCGCGACGCCGACACCCGATCCCGACACCCTGCGGCAACAAGCGCTACGCCTCGTGCCCGCATTGCCGGTTCAGATCAGCCCACCCGACAACGGGCTGGTCAACCTCGAGAACATTCTGTCCAACCCGACCACGATGACGCGACAAGTTGCGCCAGCCACGGTGCTCGGTCAGACGGTGCATCTCCGCCTGAAATTCCACCACGCTACCTGGACCTACGGAGATGACAGTGACTCCGAGACCACAAGAGATCCGGGCCAGCCTTACGACCAGATCCATCACCCTTGCGGCACGCTGAAATGCCCTGATTACTTCGGGCACACCTACACGCGACCCGGCACCTACACGCTGACAACGACGATCACCTGGATAGTCGACTACACCCTGGACAACGCGACGTGGTCGACACTCGGGCAACTCGACGGCCCAACCACGAAGCACACCACTCATATCCGTGCAGCCCATGCCCAACTCGTGCCTTAACCGCCCTGAATCCGCTTCTAACCGGCTGGCCGCCCCGAGGAGGTTGCAGCCGACGGCGCTGCGGATGGCTCGGCGGCTGATGGTGGCGGCGACATTGCCCAGCGAATCGTTCGCACCACACCCGAACCGGCAGCCCGAACCACGGTCCGCTCCGAGACCGGCAAGTACGGCAACCGCAGTGGCCATCGCGCCCACCGTGGCAGCAACGCGACCGACGCGGCGCCGAGCACTGAGTACGGAACGCGGGCCGCCAACGGAAGTGGCGGCTGCAACAACAGGAAGCGGGCCGCATCGCGGGCCGCCTCGGTACCGGACAACTCAGGCCTAAATGCTGCGAGCTGCTCGGCCAGTTCGGCTCGGTTCGTCGGGGGTCGCAGGACGCCCAGCTTGCGGGCGACGAAGGCGGACTGAGCGACGTACTCGTCCTGGTCGGCGACATTCAACGGCTGCGCGCCGTACCGCGTATGTGCCCGCAGAAAGCTGTCTACCTCAGCGACATGCACCCAGGCCAACAGATGCGGGTCACTCGCCGTGTAAGGACGGCCGTCCTCAGCCACGCCGCGTACCCGTTCGTGGATCGACCGAACCCGAGCAACCATCTGTTCAGCGTCGTCCGCCAGACCGAAGGTGGTCGCCGCCAGATAGTGACTGGTGCGCTGCAGACGACCCCAGGGGTCTCCGCGATATCCCGAGTGTCCGGCGACCCCCGCCATGGCCAGCGGATGCAGGGACTGCAACAGCAGTGCCCGCAATCCACCCACAAACATCGACGCGTCACCGTGCACCTGACGAATTGGACTACCTTCGTCGAACCAGCGCGGTCCTTCGGGGCGGTGGATTCGCTGTGCCCGCGAAGGACCCTCGTCGCCGGCTACTTTCGCAAATAATTCCCGTCCTATCCGCTGCCGTACGGAGGACACGCCGGGAAGTTCGCTCAGCTCGAGACCGAAGACCATGTATCCAGTCTGCCTCGCCGACGGTGCTCGGCGTATTGGATCAGCGCTCCTCGAGCTCCGAGCGGGATGGCGATGGTTTGCGGCCGCGCCACCAATGCACCGCCGAGGGCAGCAAAGACAACACCACAACTACGACCAGGACTGGATCGATCAGGGGTTCGACCGTTTTTCGCACGAACTCGATGTGACCGAGCCAATAGCCGAGCAGGAGCACTCCATCTGCCCAGATGATGCCGCCGATGATCGAGAACGTCAGATACAGATCGAAACGCATTCGGCTGACCCCGGCCATCACAGTGGCGACGGTTCGTACGACCGGGACGAAGCGGGCCAGAATAATGGTGGCCGGGCCGAATTTTTCGAAGAACGCCTGCGAGCGGGTCACGTACTCCGGCTTGAACATTCTGGAGTTCGGTCGATCGAATACCTTCGGCCCGACCGTCCGTCCAATCCAATAGCCGGTGACGTTGCCGACTACGGCCGCGACGGGAAGCAGAACCAGCAAGGCCGGCATAGAGATGTGGATTTCGCCAACCGCGAGTAGCAGCCCAGCAGAGAAGAGGAGCGTGTCACCCGGCAGGAAGAAGCCGATGAGCAAACCGCACTCGGCGAAGATGATCAACAGCAATCCGGCCAAGCCGTAGGAGTCGAGTAGATGGGTCGGGTCGATCGGGTTGGCCAAAACCTGCGCGGCCAGCGCGTGCGTCATGGGCGTGAAGTCTACGGATACACACCGTGGTCGTCCTGAGTTTGCGCACATGACGCGACGCGCCAGCCCACAGGAAGTGGACAGACTTGCCGCAGGCTCTGCTCAGCGGTTCGCCGCATCCTTGTAGCCATGATCAGTCCGCAGGCCCCTCATCCTGTAGGCCGGCGCGCCTCAGCCGGTGTGCAAAGCCGCATTCGAGCGATCATCGGAGCGACGTTCGTCGCGAGCGTGGCCAGCCTTGGATTCTTCGCGCATCAAGCCGCCGACGTCACCGACGCTGGTGCCTCAAGCACAGCCAACGACGCGGGAAGCACCTCAGCGGCTTCGTCGGATTCGACGTCAGCGACAACCACGCCGACCGCCAGCGCGACCAGCAACAGCAACAGCAACAACAACGGCATCGTAAGCGGCGACACCTCGGCCCAAACCAGCGACGGCGGGAGCAACGGATCATGACGATCACCGTGACAAGTCGGCCCGGCGCTAAACCGTCCGCGATCACCGACATCCCGGAGCTGCCGGCACCGAGTCGTACCTGGACCGACTGGAGTTGCCGGGTGCGGCTGGCGATGTCGGATCCGTCCCGGCTGCCGGAGGCGACCGACGACCTAATGGTCTTGATGGCCCAAATTTCCAGTGCTGCCAGCCGCTTCGACACAACAAGCGAGCTGAGCATGAGCAACCGCGCGGACGGACGACGCCTGCCGATCAGTGACACGCTGGTCGATCTCGTCGGCGCCGCTGTCACCGCCGCAAGCGAGACCGACGGACTGGTCGATCCCACCGTGGGACTGGACCTGATCGACATCGGTTACGACCGGGACATATCGCTGGTGCGGGCGGACCTGAAAACCCCAGCCGGCGCGGAAACGCCAGCCGGCGCGGAAACGCCAGCCAACGCGGAACCGTTGGCCAACGGTAAGACGCCGGCGACAACGAATTCGCCGGCCAGCGTCAACGCGATCGACGCGATCGACATCGCGGCCACGCCGCACACGAGCTGGCGCGACATCGAACTGGTTGGCCAGTCCCTGCGACTTCCGCCCGGATGCGCACTGGACCTGGGCGCCACCGCCAAGGCGTACACCGCCGATCTCGCGGCACAGCAACTAAGCGAGCGGTACGGCTGCCCGGTGCTCGTGGAAATCGGCGGCGACGTGGCCGTGGCCGGTCAGCGCGATTGGCGCCTGCGGGTTGCCGAACACGAAGGTGGTCCCGCTCAGCATGTCATCCTCAGTCGCGGCGGGCTGGCCACTTCGACCACGACGGTTCGACGGTGGTCACACCACGGTCAGCCCGTGCATCACATCATCGATCCCCGTACCGGACGTCCCGCCAACGGTCCCTGGCGAACCGTCACCGTTGCGGCCGAATCGACGCTGCGCGCCAACACGTGTACGACCGCCGCCATCGTTCTCGGTGACGGCGCGGTGCCGTGGCTGCGCGCTCAGAATGTGGCCGCCCGGCTGGTCAGTGACAGCGGCCAGATCGTCGTGCTGAACGGCTGGCCACGGCCCGTCTCGCCCGCTCGTCCGACTGTTCCCGCGCGGCGAAGCGCAAGCGCATGCTGATCTGGTATCTGGCCCGAGCCGCCGGCATCTCCGCCTTCGGTGCACTCAGTGTCGCCACCGCGGCCGGCGCGCTCACGAGTAGGCGAACACCCGCGATCCAGCGCCGGATCGCTCTGCAGTACGTCCACCGCGCGGCCGCAATGGCCGGCGTCAGCCTTCTTGCCTTGCACATCCCACTGATCGTCGCGGATTCGTACGCACAGGTCGGCATCCTCGGCGCGCTGGTGCCGTTCTCGTCCAACTATCGCCCGATCGGAGTCACCTTCGGACTCCTCGGGATGTACCTGCTCGTTGGCGTCGCTGTTACCGGGGCGCTGCGCGGCCGGTTCAGCCGGTCCGCCCGCGCCACCCGGAATTGGCGTGCGGTGCACCTGCTGTCATACGTGGCGTGGGCAGCCTCGGCGGTCCACTTCTGGCTAGTCGGGACGGATACGGATACCGGGCAATGGTGGGCACTGGCCATGTTGTTCGGCGGCGTGGCCCTTGTCAGCGTGGCCGTGGCCGCCCGGCTGATCAGCCGCCCGCCCGCTCGCCGAACCGCGCCGCTCGCAGCCGTGGCTCCACCGCTCCTCCCGCAGCGCCAGCTGGTGGGCACGACCCGGTCCGGACGAGGTGGCAGATGACCTCCGTGCTGCCCAGAACAGCTCCGATCACCGCCCTGCCGGTCGGCTGGATAGCTGAGCCACAGCTGCTTCGCGGCATCGGCTCCGCTGATTTGGTCGATTACCGCGCGCACCGCGCACAGTCCGTTCCCGCGCGCCGGCTCAGCCAGGCAGACCTGCTCGCTCGGCTGGACACCGCCGGCCTCGCTGGACGCGGCGGCGCCGGCTTCCCGTTGGCCACGAAGATCCGTTCGGTGCTGCACGAGGGCAGCCGGCTCACGCCTTTCGTCGTGGTCAACGCCTGCGAAGGCGAACCGGCCAGCGCCAAGGACACCGCCCTGCTCAGGTTCGTACCGCATCAGGTCCTCGATGGGGCCATGATCTGCGCCGACGCGATCGGGGCCGAGCGCATCCTGGTCGCCATCACCGATCATGAAGCGCAGCTCGCCGTATCCGCGGCGGTGGCCAGCCGTCCGGATGCGGCGCGATTCGAGGTCTGTCCCATCGAAGCTCGCTTCGTCGCCGGTGAGGCCGGGGCGTTGGTGGCCGCGCTGAGCGTTGGCTCGGACGGTCGACGAAACACCGCTCAGGCCGTTCCGCCGGGTCGGCGCGTGCTGCCGAGTCACCGAGGGGTGGACGGAAGACCCAACTTGCTGTCCAACGCCGAAACCTTCGGCCAGGTGGCCGTCCTCGTCGGCAGCTCACCCGCACCGGCGGCCGCCTCGCAGGCGGCGACGAGGGCGCCGTCAACCACCAGTCCACGAACCGCGGCCAGGACCAGCACCGGGACTCGGCTGCTCACCGTTACCGGTGCGGTGCGCAGCCCCGGCGTGCTCGAGGTCCCCGATGGCGTGCCGCTAGCTCAGGTCGCCGAGGCGGTCGGCGCGCGGCCGAGCCAGTCGGTGGTGATCGGCGGCTATCACGGCACCTGGCTGCCCGCCGCGATGCTGTCCGAGTTAACCCTGTCGGCGGCCGGACTCGCCGGCGTCGGGGCGAGTCCAGGTGCGGGTGCCGTCATCTTCGTCGGAACCGACACCTGTGCCCTGGCCGAGCTGAGCCGGGTAGTCGGTTGGCTGGCGGCCGAATCGGCTCGCCAGTGCGGGCCATGTTCCTTTGGGTTGCCGGCGATCGCGCAGGGGGTGGCCTCGTTGTTGCGAGCCACGCCGGCCGGTCCGACGGCCACCGGCCAGCTCGTCCTGAGTCGGGCCGGGACGGTGACCGGCCGCGGCGCATGCGCGCATCCCGACGGCGCCGCTCGGTTCGTCCGGAGTGGTCTGGCGGTCCTCGCCGAGGACGTGGGCTTGCATGCCGCGTACGGGACCTGCCGCCGACGCGACCAGGGCCACCTCGCGCTGTCCCGCTCGGCGGCACTGTCCCGCTCGTTGGCGCTGTCCGAGGCGGCGCTGTCCGAGGCGGCACTGTCCGCGGCGGCGCTGTCCGCGGCGGCACTGTCCCGAGCGGGCGGCGGCGGGATGGGCATGGGAGCCCACCGATGACAGCCAGCCAGCCAGCGGCCAACCGGCGACCCGCCACCGGCGCCTCGGCAATGCTCGCGGTCGACTGGACCCGGTGTGACGGCCACGGACTGTGCGCCGCGCTGCTGCCCGGCGCTATCCAGGTCGACGAATGGGGTTACCCCATCCTCGATCAATCCGAGCTGGCCACCCGACCGAGATCCGAGTTGACGCGCGCAGTTAGTGCCTGCCCCGCGTTGGCGTTACGCCGGGCCTGACCTCGAACCGGCTCGCCGGGACCTCGAACCCGGCTCGGCCGGACCCGGAACTGGAACTGGAACTGGCCTCAGGGTGCCGCGGCAATCAGCGCGGCTTCGCGGTCGGCCGACAGGCCAGGGGTGCGCGGCGACGGTCGCCAGCCGCCCTCGATGGCCCGCATCCACTGCCAAGTGTCGATGAGTGTGTCGAATACCGGACGGCAGGCCAGCCCGACCGCCTCGGCCGCGCGGGTGTCGTGGGCGATGATGCCCGCGGCTTCGTCGGCGGGGATCCAGAGCGGGATTTCCGTCCAGTAGGCGACGTCTTGGCGGGCCAGCCACGCGTCGTCGACCCAGCGGAACTCGGCGTCCGAGCCGGTTACCCGCCGACATTCGTCGAACAGCTGCGCGCGGGTTATCTGATGGGCCGGTCCGGTGACCTCGTACGCGCCGCCGGCCACCGTGAGGGCGAACTCGGCGATGTCCCGGGCATCGATCAGGCGTAGCTCGGCATCCGGCGCTCCGGGGGCGAGGACGGTGCCGCCGCGAGCAATGCGAGACAGCCACCACGGCAGCCGTCCAATCCCGTCGTGCGGGCCGACGATCAGCCCGGCGCGCAGCAAGGTGGATCGTGCCGGCCCGAAGGATCGCAGCACGACCTGTTCCGCCCCGGCCTTGCGCCAGCCGTAGGCCGCGGCTTCGTCCAGATCGTCGGGCAGTTCGTCGCCGGCGTCGGCATCACCGGCGTGCAAGCCGCCCGCGCGGTAATCGGCCTGCACCGGCCAGCCCGGGAACACGTTGATGGACGACACGAACGCGTAGTGCGCGGCGTGCGGTTCGAGTGCGGCCGTGCTGGCCCGCAATTCGGCGGGTGTGTAGCCGGTGTCGAAGACCAGGTCGAAGTCACCCACCTCGGTCACCTGCCGCAGCGCGTCGGGATCATTGCGGTCCCCGGTCAGCTGGTGGACGCCCGGCACCGGCTCGCCAGTCAGGCCCCGATTGAACGTTGTCACCGAGTGTCCGCGCGCGACCGCCACCTCGGCCATGGCCCGGGACACGAAAACAGATCCACCCATCACGAGGATTCGCATGGTCCCACCCGACCACTCCGAGCGGCGCACGGCAACTGCTGTTCGCTGCGAGCTGAGCGGGGGTGGACAATACTGACGCCATCCGACCAGCGCCTGATGACGGAGATCGAAATGCCCATCGCCACCCCTGAGGTCTACGCCGAGATGCTCGACCGCGCCAAGCAACGCGGTTTTGCTTATCCAGCAATCAACTGCACGTCGTCCGAGACCGTCAACGCGGCGCTCAAAGGCTTCGCGGACGCCGGTAGCGACGGCATCATCCAATTCTCGACCGGTGGCGCCGAGTTCGCTTCCGGCACCGCGGTGAAGAACATGGTCGCCGGCGCCGTGGCGCTGGCCGAATTCGCGCACGTTGTGGCCGAGAAGTACTCGATCAACGTCGCGCTGCACACCGACCACTGCCCCAAGGACAAGCTCGATACGTACGTCCGACCGTTGTTGGCGCTGTCGGCCGAGCGGGTCGGCAAGGGCCAGAACCCGCTCTTCCAGTCGCACATGTGGGACGGCTCCGCGGTGGCGCTGGAGGAAAACCTGCAGATCGCCGCGGAACTGCTCGCTCGCGCCAAGGAGGCACGCATCATCCTGGAACTCGAGGTCGGAGTCGTCGGCGGTGAGGAAGACGGTGTCGCGAACGAGATCAACGAGAAGCTGTACACGACGCCGGGCGACTTCCTGGAGACCCTGGCCGTGCTGGGTTCCGGTGAGCACGGGCGCTACCTGTTGGCTGCGACCTTCGGCAACGTGCACGGCGTCTACAAGCCAGGCAACGTCAAGCTGCGTCCGGACATCCTCAAGCAGGGCCAGGACGTCGCGGCCGACAAGCTCGGCCTGCCCGAGGGTTCGAAGCCGTTCGACCTGGTCTTTCACGGCGGGTCCGGCTCGTCACTGGAAGAGATTCGCGAGGCGGTCTCGTACGGCGTGGTCAAGATGAACGTTGACACCGACACCCAGTACGCGTTCACCCGTCCCATTGCCGACCACATGTTCACCCGGTACCACGGGGTGCTCAAAGTGGATGGCGACGTCGGCAACAAGAAGTACTACGACCCGCGGACCTACTTGAAGGCAGCCGAGGGCGGCATGGCCAGCCGGGTCGTCGAGGCGTGCGAGAACCTGCTGTCCGCGGGCACTTCGGCAAGCGGTTCCTGATGGATCTGCTGCATCCCCAGACGAAGCTGCCGGTCGACCCGGCCACCGCACTGCTGGAGCAGGGCCAGGATCCGGTCGAGGTCGCGGCCACGCATCCGACGTCGTCGGCTGCGTGGGCGGCGCTGGCGGAAGAGGCGCTCGGTCGAGGCTTTTCGGTCGAGGCGTACGCCTACGCGCGAACCGGCTATCACCGTGGCCTTGATTCGTTACGCAAAGCCGGTTGGCGCGGAACCGGGCCGGTGCCCTGGGCCCACGAGCCCAACCGTGGGTTCCTGCGCTCGTTGCACGCGCTGGCCGTGGCCGCCGAGGCGATTCATGAGACGGACGAGGCTGAACGGTGCCGGCAATTCCTGATCGACTGCGACCCGAACATCCCGCTCTGACGATCAGCCGAGCGGAACGCATCAGTCACGTGGCACGTATCGACCACGCGGCACGTATCGATCACGCGAGCGCAAAGACCGCGCGAGTTTCGTAGCGCGGTCGCCCGCGCGGGCCTTCGCCGAGGTGGGATTCCATCAGTTCCAGCTCGGCCACCGTCCACACCGGGCCGGTGTGCGCGTCAAAGATCCGCAACCAGCGGGTGACGTTGGCCGGCCGATTGAGCCGAGCCAGCGTCAGATGCGGGGTGAATGCGGTCGAATCCACCCGCAAACCGGACACGGCCGCGGCCGTGCGGACGGTGCGAACCAGGTGCAGCAGTGAATCGGTGTCGCCCGAGACGCCGCTCCACAGCACCTTGGCCCGATCGGGATCGGGGAAGCAGCCAGCGCCGGAAAGCCCTATGTCAAAAGGGGATTGCCGGTCGCCGGCCGTGGCCAAGCGGTCCGTCAGCTCATCCAGGCGCAGATCGCCCACCGACGGCAAGAACGCCAGCGTGAGGTGCCACTGCTCTTGCGGCGCCCACCGCAATCCAGCGTCGGCAACCTGTCGCGGTTCGATGAACTCCGACAGCTCGTCGATGACCGGCTGCGGTGGCACCACCGCCACGAACATCCGCATGTCAGCGCGCGGCAGGCCCGGACCGCAGCAGATCCGGGCGGGCCGGCGCGACCGGCGGCACACTCGGCGGGTTCTGGCTGAACGGCGCCTGGGCCAGGGCCCGGTTGTAGCCGAGGGACTCGAGCAGCTCGGCGTGCAGGGCGTAAGCGTTCGGTGGGGCCGAACCGCGCTCGACCTTGTCCCGCAGGAACGCCAACTCGGTTGCCGCGGTCTGGAACGCCTTCAGGGCCTGCACGCTGGTCTTACCGGAGCGCTGGGCTACCGAACGTTGCCAAGCCCGCCGGGCGGCGATGCTGCCCAACCAGCCCGCTTCCATCGGGGTGATCCAGCGGTAGTAGACCATTGCCGGCAGCTGGCGGTTGACGATGTCCCGCTCACGCTGCCGGTGATGTCGAGCAACCAAGACCGCCGCGATGAACGCCGGGATCATGACGACGACGTACACCACTACGTAGCCGGCGAAGCCAAAGGTCAGCGAACCGTTCCACAGCGCGTGCAGAGCGACCGCCCCGATGTAGCCGGCGATCGGATACATCCAGCGCCGAGGGTCCTGCGGTCGGGACACGTACAGACCCACCCCGATACCGGTCATCGACGTGAACAGCGGATGCGCGAACGGGGCCAGTACGAGCCGCATCACAATGGTGGCCACGCCGGTGTCGGTACCTTGCCCGAAACTCTGCGCGATATAGCCGATGTCTTCGATGAATGCGAAACCGGCGGCGGTGATCCCCGCGTACACCAGGCCGTCGATGACGCCGTCGAACTCGCGCCGTCGGCTGCCGGTGAGCATCACGAGCAGGAACGCGCCCTTGGCGGCTTCTTCGATGATCGGCGCCGCCAGCACCCGGACGGCACCATTGCCCAGGACCTCGTTGGTGGCCAGTTCGAGGACCAGGCTGACGACGACGGCAACCACCGCACCCCAGAGAAACGCCAGCAACAGCAAGCGATTCGGTTCCGGCTCCCAGCGGTCGAGCCACAGATAACAAGCCAGCACGACGGCCATCGCCAGCGCGCTGCACGGCGCCGCCACCAGCAGACCGGTCGGATCGCTGACCCCGATCAGCACCGCGAGAATCGCCGCGCCGATACCGAGCACGACCAGCACCGCGATCGGTGCGCCGGTAGCCCGCCGCTGCCGGCTCAGCCACGGCTGGTGATGGGCCTGCGGTTGTGGGCGATACACCGGGATCTGCGGGTCCATAGTCCGCACCCTACTTTCCGGCACCGACGTTTTCGGCCTAGTTGGACGCGCTGCCCGCCCGACTTGAGTCATTCGGGCAATGAATTCAGTCGGGCAACGCGAGCCGCCACAATTTCGGTTCGGACCAGAACGTCCGCTTCGCGCGAGCACGTTCCCGGCTGACGCCGTCCGCCACGATCTGCGCCTCATCGCAGGCGAACTGCAGATTGCGTCCCACCCGCCGCTGCCGCGTGAACCGGGAGAGCCGCGCGGTGGCCACCAGCTCGTTCGGTCCGAGCCGCTGCATGGACAGGGCCCGCACCGGCCCGTCGCAGAGCCGCTGATCGTCCACCACCGCCCGTACCCACCAGGAACTCTCGGGCGCAGACCAGCGCTCGGCCACCGCTGAGTCGACGCACAAACCGCCCGAGTCGTCCTTGACCACCCCGATCAGCCGCGCGGTTCCGTGCACCGCCGCGGCCACCCGTCCGGGCAGATCGTCGGGCAGCCCGATCCTGCGGAGGTAACTGATCGGTGCTCGCGGCAGCACCGCCGTCTCGAGTTCGCCCAGCCGGCCCGCGCGCATCAGCCGGTACAGCGCGAGGTGCAGGCCGGCCAGATCCGCATCGATGATCAGCCGCTGGCCGGCGAAATCAGCCAGCGCGCGGTCGACGTCCGCGTCCGAATGACCGACGCTGAGGGTGCTGAAGGCCGGTCCCAGCTCCGCGGCGAGCAGGCGAGCCGCCGGAAATGCGGCACGGTCGGGAACCTGACGGGCGGTCGACGCGTCGATACTGAGAAGCAGGTGCGTCACGTTGGCTAACCTTTCAGGTGGTCGTCGGCCAATCTGCCGGCGCGACGTCAGGAGTCTGCAGCATGCCCGCGATCGTTCTCATCGGCGCCCAGTGGGGCGATGAAGGCAAGGGCAAGGCCACCGACCTGTTGGGTAGCCGGGTCGACTACGTGGTGAAGTTCAACGGCGGCAACAACGCCGGGCACACGATCGTGATCAACGGGGACAAGTTCGCGCTGCATCTGCTGCCCTCGGGCATCCTCAGCGAGAACTGCATCCCGGTGATCGGCAACGGCGTGGTGATCGATCTCGAGGTGCTGTTCCAAGAGATCGACGCCCTCGAAGCTCGCGGTCGATCGGCGGCCAAGCTGCGGATCAGCGCCGACGCGCACGTCATTCCGCCGTACAACACCACGCTGGACAAGGTGACCGAACGATTTGCCGGCAGCCGCAAGATCGGCACCACCGGCCGCGGGATCGGACCGACTTACGCCGACAAGATGAACCGGATCGGCATCAGGGTGCAGGACCTGTTCGACGAAGCGATCCTGCGTGGCAAGGTCACGGCCGCGTTGAACCTGAAGAACCAGATCCTGTCCAAGATCTACAACCGACGGGCGCTCGACGTCGAGGCCGTGTTGAGCGAGTTGCTGTCCTACACCGAACGGCTTCGCCCGTACGTCGACAACACCGCGCTGCTATTGCACGAGGCCTTGGACGAGGGCAAGACGGTGTTACTCGAGGCCGGGCAGGCCACGATGCTCGACGTGGATCACGGCAACTACCCCTACGTCACCTCTTCCAGCGCCACCGCGGGTGGCGCCTGTACCGGCAGCGGCATCCCGCCCACCCGGGTCTCCCGCGTCATCGCCATCGTGAAGGCCTATTCCACCCGGGTCGGGGAGGGCCCGTTCCCGACGGAACTGCTGCACGAGAAGGGCGACGCGCTGCGTAATGCCGGCGTCGAGTTCGGTACGACCACCGGACGGCCGCGACGAACCGGCTGGTTCGACGTGCCGGTCGCCCGGTACGCCGCGCGGATCAACGGGGTCACCGATTTCGTGCTGACCAAACTGGACGTGCTGACCGGCATGCCCGAGGTGCCGGTCTGCGTCGGGTACGAAATCGACGGCCAGCGCATCGCGGACATGCCGATGACCCAGTCCGAATTCGCCCGCGCCGTCCCGGTCTATGAGACCTTCCCCGGCTGGGAGGACGACATCTCAAAGGCGCGCAGCCTCGACGACCTGCCGGCCAACGCGCGGGACTACGTCACGGCGGTCGAATCGATGATCGGCGCGCGGATCTCCGTCATCGGGGTCGGACCCGGTCGTGAGGAGTCCATCGTGGTGCACGACCTGCTCGGCGACTGAACCGATGGCGGCCAGCCGAAAGTTTTGTAGCGTTATGCACCCAGGGCGTGCAAAAGTCTTCAAAACTTTGGGTGCGTCGTTGGTCGCCGTCGTCATCTTGCTCGTGGGCTGCACATCGAGCCAGCCGCCGCCTACATCGGCCGGCCCGCCGTCGGCCAGCGTGCCGTCAACCACGTCGGCCGGCCCACCGTCGGCTGGCCCGCCGTCGGCCAGCGCGAGCCGTCCGACCAGCCCGACTGTCCCGGCGGCGGCCGGGGACTGGCCGACCTATCACGGGGATCCGCAGCGCAGCGGGTTCAGCGCCGCGATGCCGGCCGCGAGCGGGACGCTCACCGCACGCCGGCTCGGCCTGGACGGAGCGGTTTATGCGTCCCCCGTCGTGGTCGGCGGGACGATCATCGTGGCGACCGAGCACAACACCCTTTACGGGTTCAGTCCAACCGGGACCCAGCGCTGGCGGATGAACTTCGGCACGCCGACCCCGCCGTCCGCCCTGGCCTGCGGGAACATCGAGCCGATCGGCATCACCGGCACGCCGGTCTGGGATCCGGCCACCGGCACGGTGTTCGCGGTCGCGTCGACCGGCACGTCGGTGGTGCAGACCCTGGTCGGGCTGGATCCGGCCACCGGCAAGCTGCGCTTCCGTCGGCAGCTTGCCTTCCCCGGGGTGGACCCCAACGCGATGCAGCAACGCGGCGCCTTGGCCGTGACCGCCGGCAAAGTCTGGATCCCGTTCGGCGCCCGCGCCGGTGACTGTGGCGATTACAAGGGTCGGGTCGTCGGCGTAGCCACCAATGGAGCCGGGACGCAGGTGGACTTCACCCCGGAGACCAAGCGCGGTGGCGGTATCTGGAACCCGATGGGCGTCGTGGTGAACCGCCAAGGCCGCCTGCTGGCGGTGTCCGCGAACGGCGCGGCGTTCCCGGGCGACTCCTACGACCACACCAACACGCTGCTCGAACTCGACGTCACCGCCGGCACGCCTCGGCTGGTGGATTCGTTCGCGCCGTCGGACTGGGCCTTGAACAACCAGCAGGACGTCGGCCTCGGTTCGCAGAGCCCGGCCCTGATCGGTGACCGCTGGATCTTTCTGGGCGGCAAGTCAATGTCCTCCTACGTCCTCGCGCAGGGCCGGCTCGGCGGCATCGGGGGTGAGGTGAGCCAAGGCCAGTTCTGTCGATCCTTCGGTGGGACGGCCGTCCGCGGCAGCACCGTCTACGTCCCGTGCACCGACGGGGTGCGGGCGGTGAACATCACCAGGGACGGCAAGCCGGTCGTCGCCTGGCACGCCGACGGAGCCATCGCCGGCGCGCCGGTGGTCGGCGGCGGCCGGGTCTACGCGCTGGATCAGGACGGGGGCGTGCTGCACGCGCTCGATCCCGGTACCGGCCAGACGAAGGAACAGGTCGCCGTCGGCGTGACCAGCCGATTCGCCACGCCGGCCATCACCGGCAGCCGGGTCATCGTGCCGACGATGGCCGGCATCACGATCGTCGACACCTGAATCGCGCATTGTGCGGCCCGAAAACGCGTCGTCGCGCGCGCCGACCAACCCGTTTTCGGGCCGCACAATGCAAGGCTGGCGACGGTGGCCGATAACCTGTCGCGGTGCGCGTACTAGTGATCGGCTCCGGTGCTCGGGAGCACGCCTTGTGCCTGGCCTTGGCTGCGGACCCGGCGGTGACCGCTCTGGTCTGCGCCCCGGGCAACGCCGGCACCGCGCAGGTGGCCGAGCACCGCCCCGTCGATCCGCTGGATCCGAGGTCCGTCACTGACTTGGCGCGGTCGGTGGCGGCCGAACTCGTGGTGATCGGACCGGAGGCACCGCTGGTCGCGGGCGTGGCCGACGCGGTCCGGGCGGCCGGGATTGCCGTCTTCGGCCCGTCGGCGGCGGCGGCCCAGCTCGAGGGCAGCAAGGCTTTCGCGAAAGAGATCATGGCCGCGGCCGGGGTTCCAACGGCCCGAGCGGTGGTGATCACCGGGGGCGACGGGGCGGCCGAGGCGCTGGATGACTTCGGCCCGCCCTACGTGGTCAAGGACGACGGCCTGGCGGCCGGAAAAGGGGTTGTCGTCACCGGCGACCGGCAGCGGGCCATCGAGCATGCGGTGAGCAGTCCGCGGGTAGTGATCGAAGAGTTTCTGGACGGCCCCGAGGTGTCGCTGTTCTGCGTCACCGACGGGTCCACCGTGGTTCCACTGCTACCCGCGCAGGACTTCAAGCGCATTTTCGACGACGACGCCGGCCCCAACACCGGCGGCATGGGTGCCTACTGCCCACTTGACTGGCTGCCGCTCGGCACGGTGGACGAGGTGGTGCGCACCGTCGCGCAGCCGACCGTGGACGAGCTGAGTCGCCGCGGCACCCCGTTTGTCGGGCTGCTCTACGTCGGACTGGCCATGACCCGCTCCGGCCCGCGAGTGATCGAGTTCAACGCCCGCTTCGGCGATCCGGAGACGCAGGTCGTGCTTGCTCTGCTGGAAACCCCGCTCGCCGGCTTGCTGTACGCCGCCGCGACCGGCACGCTGGCCGGCCATCCGCCGCTGCAGTGGTCCGCCGGCGCCGCCGTCACCGTGGTCATCGCGGCGGCGAACTATCCGGAGCAACCGCGCCTCAACGACGCGATCGTGGGCGGCGACCAACCGGGCGTCATCCATGCCGGCACGCGGCGGGACGGCGACGGCGTGCTGCGATCAGCGGGCGGCCGGGTGCTGTCGGCAACGGCGGTTGGCGACGACCTGGAGCAGGCCCGGACGGCGGCCTACCACCTGGTGGACCGGATCGAGCTGGCCGGCGGCCAGCACCGGACCGACATCGCCGCCCGAGCGGCCAGGCACGAGGTGGCAATACCGGCCGGCGTGGTTATGCCCGGGCCGGCGGGCTGATCGACCCGAGCGGGACGGAGCCGCACACCAGCCGCCAGTAGACCGCGGCGAAAGCGGTCGGGTCGATCGAGTGCCGGGCCTGGACCCAGTCGATGATGAACTGCCGGATCTCGGCGTACCCGCCGTCGTACACCACCTTCGCCTGGGCCACGGCCGGGAAGTTGCCCCCGCCGGACTGCCGGTAGTTGTTGACGGCCACCACGAATTGCTGGGCGCCGGCTACCGGCTGCCCGTCGTAGGTCAGGTTGCGGATCCGGTGGCCGAGATCGGCCGAGACGTCGATGTCGTAGCGCAGCGGTGCGGCGAAGCCGTGCGCGATGTCGAAGTTGTAGTCCGGCATCCCGGCGGGGGCGGTGTCGGTACGGGCCCGGATCAAGGTGGCCGGGTCCACGGCCGGATCCGTGCTCGGCCGAAAATAGCGGGCCGACCATTCCAGGTACGCCAGCAGCTCGGCGCCGCTCAACTGGACGGCCATCAGCACGTTGTCATAGCTGTACAGACCGGCGACGTCGCGGATCGTGACCGGGCCGGCCGGGATCTCGGCCCCGGAATTGAACGGTGCGGCCAGGGCGATGATTGGCAGCTCTGCGTACCCGGTGCCGGCCAGGGCCGCGGCCACCGTGGCGCCCTGCACGTGGTTGACCAGTTGGATCGCGGCGGTGTCCTGCCAGCGCGCGGTGCGGGCCGACATGGCTGTCGTCGAGGCGCCGATCACGCCGTTGACGTACTGGCGGACTCGCTCGTGCTCGGTGGCGATCAGGGCCACGATCCGGGGATCGGCCGGCACGCCGGTGATGGACCGCAATTCCGACCGCGCCGACGTCACTCGCCATCCGGTGCCATGCCAGGCCAGCTGGATGTCGATGACGGCCACCCGCATGCCCCACTTGTGGGGCTCGCACAGCAACACCGGGCGTCCGGTCGAGGCGTTGAGTTCGGTCCGTTCGGCGATCTCGACGTGGGCATGACCGACCAGGATGGCGTCGATGCCGGGGACTTCGCGGGCGAGCACACCGCTGGCGTTCTCGGGCCACGGCAGGGCGTCGCCGTACGAGGACGAGTCGTCCGCCCCGGAATGGCAGCAGACCACCACGACATCGGCACCGGCGGCCCGCACCCGCGGGATCACCTCGGCGGCGCGTTCGACGATGCCGTCGAAGCGCACCCGACCCTGCAGGTGCGCTCGGTCCCAGATCGCGCAGCCTGGCGTGACCAGCCCGACGACGCCGATCCGCACCGTCCGCCCACCAGGCGCCGGGACGTCGATGAGCACGTACTCGTCGAACGCCGGTTCGCCGGTCGTCCAGTCGCGGGCGTTGGCGGCCAGTAGCGGGTGGTCGGCATCGGTCCGGAACCGTTCGAAAACGTCCAAACCGTAGTTGAACTCGTGGTTGCCGATGGCGGCGGCGTCGAAGCCGATCGCGTTCATCACCGCGGCGATCGGATGCACCGCTGAGCCGTCGGCGGTGGCGTTCAGGTAGGACAGCGGGGTGCCCTGGATGGTGTCGCCGGCGTCGAGGGTGAGCACGGCCTGCGCCTCGCCGAACTCGAGCCGGCGTTCGTCGCGCAGTTGCGCGATCACGGTGGCGACCTGGGCGAGACCTACGTGATTGCCGTCGGTGTCGGCGTACGGCGAGTCGGTGTAGTAGTCCCAGTTCAGGATGTGTCCGTGGGTGTCGGTGGTGCCGAGCACGGTCAATCGAAACTGCTCGTAGGTCGGCACAGGTAGATCTTGCCAATGCCGGGACTCGACCCTGGCGGGCGGTCTGCGGGTGTCGCTCTGGCACCTGCGGTGCGGGACAATGGACTCGTGACGAAGCCGTTGATTCCTGATGTCCTGGCCCAGCGCTATGCCTCCACGGCGATGGCGACACTGTTCGGCCCGCAGCACAAGATCGTGTTGGAACGCCAGCTGTGGCTCGCCGTGTTGACCGCTCAAGCCGATCTCGGGATCGAGACGCCCGACGGCGCGGTGCAGGCCTACCGCAAGGTCGTCGAGCAGGGCATCGATGCGGTCGATCTGGAGTCCATCGCGGCGCGCGAGCGGGTGACCCGGCACGACGTGAAGGCTCGTATCGAAGAATTCAGCGAGCTGGCCGGCTACGAACAGATCCACAAGGGCATGACCAGCCGCGATCTGACCGAGAACGTCGAGCAGTTGCAGCTGCGCTCCGGTTTGGCGTTGGTGCGGACGAAGATGCTGGCCGTGCTGGTTCGGCTCGGTCGGCGGGCCGCCGAGTACGAGCAGCTGGTGATGGCTGGTCGCTCCCACAATGTCGCGGCGCAGGCCACCACCCTGGGCAAGCGGTTCGCCTCGGCGGCGGATGAGTTGCTCGCCGCCCTGGCCCGCATCGACGACCTGATCGCGAGGTACCCGCTGCGCGGCATCAAGGGGCCGGTGGGCACGGCGCAGGACATGCTCGATCTGCTCGACGGGGACGAGGCCAAGCTGGCTGAGCTGGAACAGCGCGTCGCCCGGCATCTGGGCTTCGAGAAGGTGCTGACATCGGTTGGCCAGGTCTACCCGCGCTCGTTGGATTTCGACGTGCTGTCGGCCCTGGTGCAGGTTGCCGCGGCGCCCAGCAGCCTGGCCAAGACGATCCGGCTGATGGCCGGCAACGAGCTGGTTACCGAGGGATTCCAGCCGGGCCAGGTCGGGTCGAGCGCCATGCCGCACAAGATGAACACCCGCTCGGCCGAACGAATCAATGGTTTCGCGGTAATCCTGCGCGGGTACGCCTCAATGGCCGGCGAGTTGGCCGGTGACCAGTGGAACGAGGGCGACGTGTCGTGCTCGGTGGTCCGCCGGGTGGCGCTGCCGGATGCGTTCTTCGCCATCGACGGGCTGCTCGAAACCATGCTGACCGTGCTGGACGATTTCGGCGCCTTCCCGGCCGTCATTGCCCGCGAGCTCGATCGCTACCTGCCGTTTCTGGCCACCACCAAGGTGTTGATGGCCGCGGTCCGAGGCGGCGTCGGCCGTGAGCAGGCCCACGAGGCGATCAAGGAACATGCGGTTGCCGTCGCGCTGGCCATGCGGGAGCAAGGCGCGGCCGGCAACGATCTGCTGGAACGCCTGGCCGGCGACCCGCGGCTGGGCCTGTCGGGCCAGGCGTTGTCCGGGCTGCTGGCCGACCCGCTGGCGTTCACCGGCGCGGCGCAGGCTCAGGTCCGGGCGATCCTGGCCCAGATCGACGAGGCGGTTTCCAGCGAACCCGGCGCCGCCTCCTACGCCCCGGAGCCCATCCTGTAGCTCGCTGGGCGCGTGCGAAGATGCCGCAGTGACCGTCGACCCCGCCGAAGGCCTGACCCACGTCCATTCCGGCAAGGTGCGCGACCTGTACGAGACCGACACCGGCCACCTCGTAATGGTGGCCTCGGACCGGATCTCGGCCTACGACTTCATCCTGCCCACCCCCATCCCCGACAAGGGCCGCATCCTGACGGCAATGACGGTCTGGTGGTTCGACCAGCTGGCCGACCTCGTGGGCAACCACCTGATTAGCGTCACCGATGAAGTGATTCCAGATCGTTGGCGGGGCCGCGCGATGCTTTGCCGGCGGCTGGACATGATCGCCGTCGAGGCGGTCGCGCGCGGCTACCTGACCGGCAGCGGGCTGGCCGACTACCGCAGCACCGGCGCGGTCTGCGGGGTCGTGCTGCCCGCTGGGCTGATCGACGGCGACCGGTTGCCCGAGCCGATCTTCACACCGGCGCGCAAGGCCGAGCTGGGCGAGCACGACGAGAACGTCAGTTACGACACGGTGGCGCGCGAGATCGGGGCCGAGCGGGCGTCCGAACTTCGGGAACTCACGCTGGCCATCTACGCCCAGGCCGCCGCCATCGCCGCCGATCGGGGCATCCTGCTGGCCGACACCAAGTTCGAGTTCGGTCTCAACCCGTCCAACGGCGATCTGGTGCTGGGGGACGAAGTGCTCACGCCGGACTCGTCCCGCTTCTGGCCGGCCGGCCAGTGGCGGCCGGGCCAGGCCCAGCCCAGCTTCGACAAGCAGTACGTCCGCGACTGGCTCACCTCGGCCGAGTCGGGCTGGCATCGAAACTCCGACCAGCTGCCGCCGGGACTGCCCGCCGACGTCATCGCGGCCACCCGACAGCGATATATCGATGCGTACGAGCGATTGACGGGGTTACGGTTCGCGGACTGGCTCGGACCGCGGTTCGGGTAATCGGGCCCGGTGCCAACCTGAAGCGATCGACCACAGGCGAGGTGATGAGCTGATGCTCACCGGGAAGCTGGTTACGCTGCGGCCGCTCACCGCCGAGGACTACCCGCGGCTGACCGAGTTCAAGAACGACATCGAGTTGCAGCTGCTCGGCGACGGCAGCCCGCCGGTGCCGAGCACGTTGGCCGCGGTCACCGAGTTGCAAGACCGGCGCGCCCAGGCCGGCGACAACTACAGCTTCGCCATCGATGTCGACGGTGACCTCATCGGTGACATCGGCCTGTTCAACCTCAACCGGGTCAGCCGGCTTGCCGAGGTCGGCATCGGGATCGGCGACCGGAACTACCTGGGCAAGGGCTACGGCCGGGAGGCGATGGCGCTGATCCTCGACTACGGCTTCCGGATCCAGAACTTCCGCAAGATCTGGCTCGAGACGTTCGCCCACAACGAACGGGCGATCCGCTCCTACCTGGCGGTCGGGTTCGTCGAAGAGGGTCGCTATCGCGAGCACTCCTGGGTTGGCGGCACCTATGTGGACCTGGTCGTGATGGGACTGCTGCGCCGCGAGTGGGCGGGCCTGCCCAGCTAGGCTGTGCGCAGCAGCCAGCAGAAGGAGCCGATTGTGCCCCGAGTCGTCGTCGACGTCGTCATGAAACCCGAGATCCTCGACCCGCAGGGGCAGGCCATCCTCGGCGCGCTGGGCCGGCTCGGCATCGAAGGTGTCAGTGCGGTCCGGCAGGGTAAGCACTTCGAACTCGAGGTCGCCGAGGGCGTGTCGGACGAGACGATCACCAAGCTCGCGGACACCCTGCTGGCCAATCCGGTGATCGAGGAGTTCACGATCCGCCGCTGAGCGGTCCGGTCGGGTCAAGGTTGGCTCCGCCGACCGGTAGCCTGTTTCCTGTGGGACCACGCGTCGGAGTAGTCACCTTTCCGGGCAGCCTCGACGACCGGGACGCGTTACGCGCGGTCCGGCTGGCCGGCGCCGAACCGATTCCGTTGTGGCACGGCGACAAATGGCTCGACAACGTCGTAGCAGTCGTCCTGCCGGGCGGTTTTTCCTACGGCGATTACCTGCGTTGCGGCGCGATCGCCCGGTTCTCGCCCGCGATGGAATCCATCATCGACGGCGCGAAGCACGGTATGCCGGTGCTGGGTATCTGCAACGGATTCCAGGTGTTGTGCGAGGCGCATCTGCTTCCTGGCGCCCTGATCCGCAACGACCACCGCAAGTTCGTATGCCGCGACCAGCGGCTGCGCATCGAGAACACGTCCAGTGCGTGGACCACCGGCTACGCGGCTGGTCAAGAGATCCTCGTTCCGCTGAAGAACGGTGAGGGCGGTTACGTGGCCGACCAGCACACCCTCGACGAGCTCGAAGGCGAGGGACGGGTGGTTGCACGATACGTCGGCGACAACCCCAACGGCTCGTACCGCGCCATCGCGGGCATCAGCAATGCCGCCGGCAACGTCGTCGGCCTGATGCCGCACCCCGAGCATGCCGTCGAGGCGCTGACCGGCCCGAGTACCGACGGGCTGACCTTCTTCACCTCCGTCCTGCAGCAGCTGGTTGCGCGGTGACTGGGATGAAACTCATGGGCCATTCCCGTCAGGCCGACCGGCCGCCGGTGGACACCGTCAAACAGGCCAAGAAGTCGCCGGACGTCGCCCAGCCGTTCCGCGAACTCGGGCTGGCCGAGGACGAGTACGCGCGGATCCTCGGGATCCTCGGTCGCCGGCCGACCAGCAGCGAGCTGGCAATGTATTCGGTCATGTGGTCCGAGCATTGCTCGTACAAGTCGTCCAAGGTGCACCTACGCCAGTTCGGCGAGAAGGTGCCGGCCGAAGCGGCGAAGATCCTGCTGGTCGGGATGGGTGAGAACGCCGGAGTCGTCGATGTGGGTGACGGCTGGGCGGTCACCTTCAAGATCGAGTCGCACAACCACCCGTCCTACGTCGAGCCGCATCAGGGTGCGGCCACCGGCGTCGGCGGTATCGTCCGCGACATCCTGACCATGGGCGCCCGGCCGGTCGCCGTGATGGACGCGCTGCGCTTCGGGCCGCTCGAGGCGCCGGATACGGCGCGGGTATTGCCGGGCATCGTTTCCGGAGTGGGTGGCTACGGCAACTGCCTGGGCCTGCCCAACATCGGCGGCGAGGTGGTGTTCGACCCCAGCTATCTGGGCAATCCGCTGGTCAACGCGTTGTGCGTGGGCGTGCTGCGGGCTGATGCGATCAAGTTGGCCAAGGCCGAAGGGCCGGGCAGCAAAGTGGTGCTGTTCGGTGCGCGCACCGGCGGGGACGGCATCGGCGGGGCGTCCGTGCTGGCCAGCGCCAGCTTCGAAACGGCCGGCAAGACGAAGCGTCCGGCCGTTCAGGTCGGTGACCCATTCGCCGAGAAGGTCCTCATCGAATGCTGTCTGGAGATCTTCGCCGCCGATCTCGTCACCGGTATCCAGGATCTCGGGGCGGCCGGGCTGTCCTGCGCGACGACTGAACTGGCCGCCGCCGGGTCAGGCGGTATGGAGATCGACCTGGACCGGGCGCCATTGCGGGACGAGACGCTGGTTCCCGAAGAGATCCTGATGAGTGAGTCCCAGGAACGCATGATGGCGGTGGTGACGCCGGCCAACCTCGCCGCCTTCATGGCGATCTGCGCGAAGTGGGACGTCACCGCGACCGTGCTGGGCGAGGTCACCGACGGCGACCGCCTGATCATGCGCTGGCACGGCGAGAAGATCGTCGACGTCCCGCCGCGCTCGCTTGCGCATGACGGCCCGGTGTACGAACGTCCGCTGAGCCGCCCATACGACCAGGACGCCCTCAACGGCGAGCACGGCAACGGCCTGCCTCGCCCGAAGGACGGCGACCGACTGCGGTCGACCGCGCTGCGGCTGATCGGCTCACCGAACCTGGCCGACAAGTCCTGGGTCACCGACCAGTACGACCGGTACGTCCTGGGCAACACCGTGCTGGCGCAGCCAGAAGACGCCGGCATGATCCGGGTGACGGACGAGGGCACCCTGGGTCTGGCCCTGTCGGTGGACGGCAACGGGCGCTACACCCGGCTCGACCCGTACGCGGGCGCGCAGCTGGCGCTGGCCGAGGCGTACCGGAACGTGGCGAGCACCGGAGCCCGTCCGCTGGCCGTGACCAACTGCCTGAACTTCGGCTCGCCCGAGGACCCGGCCGTGATGTGGCAGTTCGCCGAGGCGGTCCGTGGGCTCGCCGACGGTTGCCGCGAGCTCGGCGTCCCGGTCACCGGCGGCAACGTCAGCTTCTACAACCAGACCGGTAAGACACCCATCCTGCCAACACCGGTGATCGGCGTCCTCGGCGTCATCGATGACGTCAACCGGCGCACGCCCATGGCGTTTCAGAACGACGGCCACCAGCTGTACCTGCTGGGCGACACCGCGGACGAGTTCGGCGGTTCGGAATGGGCCCATGTCATGCATGGTTTCCTGGGCGGGCATCCCCCGAAGGTGGACCTGGCCCGCGAGAAACTCCTGGCCGACATCCTGATCAACGCCTCCCGTGACGGTCTGATCGACTCGGCCCACGATCTGTCGGATGGCGGCCTGTTCATCGCGCTCGCGGAATCCTGCCTGCGCGGTGACGTCGGGGCGCGGATCGTGCTGCCCGAGGGCGTCGATCCGTTCGTGTTCCTGTTCTCCGAGTCCGCCGGCCGGGCCGTCGTCGCCGTCCCGCGGACGGAAGAGGTGCGCTTCACCGATATGTGCACCGCGCGTGGCCTACCGGCGGCGCGGATCGGCGTGATCGACCTGCTGGAAAATTCGCTCGACGTGCAGGGTCAGTTTCGCATCCCGCTGCGCGAGTTGCGGGCCGCCTGGACCGAGCCGTTCCGCGCCCGCTTCGACTGACGCCGTGCGCAGTTCGCAGGGCTCGAACGATCGGGATCGGGCCGCCCTCGTCGCACAAGGCCGGGCGATCGTGGCGTGGCTGACCGCGCTGCCGGCCGACCAGTTTGCGGCGCCTTCCGTGCTCGATGGCTGGGACGTGCGGACGTTGGTCGGGCATCTCGCCGTTACCGTGCGCGGCTATCTGCACGTCAACGGGCTGACGTCCACGGACAGGCCGCGCACGCTCGCGCACTACGTAGTCGGCTACGGTCCCGGCGCCGCCGAGATCGACGCCGCTGCTCGTGGTGCCAGCGCGGACCGCTCACCGGCCGAGCTGACGGCAGCCCTCAACGATGCGGTCGAAGCGGCGGCCACGGCCGTCAGATCGGAGTCACCCGCGGTGCTGGCTGCTCCGCGTGGGCCGATCGGGCGCGCGGATTGGCTGCGCTCGAGGGTGGTGGAGCTGGTGACCCACGCCGACGATCTCAGCCGTTCGGCGCCGTCCCGGGAACCGGTCGCGATGGACCGTGCGGCGCTTGCCGTTGCGGTCCGGGCGCTGGCCGGCATCCTGGCCGAGCGTTACCCGGGCCGCTCGGTCGAGGTCCGGGTTCCCCCGTTGGTGGCTGTGCAGTGTGGCGGCGCCGAGGATGACGGCCCTCGACATACCCGGGGTACGCCCCCGAACGTGGTCGAGACGGACGCGCTCACCTTTGTCCGGTTGGCGACTGGGCGCCTTGGTTGGGCCGCGGCGCTGGAGGCCGGTTCGGTCCTGGCCAGCGGCAACCGGGCGGATCTGAGCGGACAGCTGCCGCTGCTCTGAATCGAAAGTCCTACTCTCGCGGCGTCATGGCGACGCCTAGGTAGGACTTTCCGGGCGTTGCGGGCGCTAAACGAAATCAGGCACCGCAGCTTCAGCGAAGCCGCGGTGCCTGTCTAAACCGTGGTCATAACGAGCAAAGCAGAACGCTCGCGGTACTAGCTAAACCTCGGCCGGGGTATTCGTGTTGCCCTCGAGCAGCGAGCGAACTTCGGACTCACGGTAGCGGCGGTGGCCGCCGAGCGTGCGAATCGAAGTGAGCTTGCCGGCCTTTGCCCACCGAGTAACCGTCTTCGGGTCAACTCGGAAAAGCGTGGCCACCTCTGACGGAGTTAGTAGCGGCTCCGACTCGGTTCTTTGACGAGGATTGGTCATTTAACCCCGCCCCCTTCCTTAATATTCATAACGCGCATCCCGTTGCGACGTCCTAGGAAGTATGCACCAATTTCCTATGCAACTTCTTGTCGGTGCTCTGTGAAGTACCCCTGGTTAGGTCACTATTTGGTAACGAACGGCCTAAATTAAGGTGTACGCACACGGTTCGTAACAGGGCATAACCACTGCGTCAGCACGGGCTGTCCGGATGTTTTCGGTCTCGGCGGGCGTCGGCCACCGGCGAGCACGGCCCCGGTGATAAAAGGTCCCCTTGTGATCGAATGCGACGAGTCACCGCGGGTGCGGGAGACCGTCACCGAGTCACTGGGGTTTGCCCGAACCTCCCGCCATCTGAGGTACGACTGAGATCCGATCTGTGAAGTGGCTGCCACTGGTGTGCGGGCCGACCGATCCGCGATGTACGCTCGTAGCACGATTTGATAACCAGTTTCCGGGAACTGATGACTGTGTGGCCAACCGCCTGGCGGGTAACCGCAACAACTCAGTCCCGATGACCGTGCGAGCGAGGGGGTCGAGCCATGGGGCGCGGCCGTGCTAAAGCAAAACAGCAAAAAGTGGCCCGGGATTTGAAGTACAACACTCCAAATACCGATTTTTCGGCCCTTCAACGCGAACTCGGGCATCCGTCCGATCCGGGGTACACCCGGCCGGAGGCGGATGGTGATCCACAAGCCGATGACGACTATGACGATGAGCGCTGGGCAAATACCGGTGGTTGACGTGCTTGCTTAGCCGATCCGTGCTTCGGCTCCGTTCGACCCGGCACTGACCATCGCGCTCGAACCCTGATCCGTGCTGGTTCGTTTCCGCGCTAAGCCGTTCTGGTGTACGAACTCGTGCTCCGCCGTTCTGGTGTACGAATTCGGGCTGGGTCGTTCTGTGCACCGCCGTCACGCGATGGCTGTCTGCCGTCACCGGCTTGGCTTCGGGTCAGCGCCATTCGGGCAGCTGCTGGTCCGACCGCGCCATTTCGGTCAAGCGCCATTTCGGTCGAGCGCCATTTCGGTCAAGAGCCTGTCGAGCCGGGCTGCTCGGTCAGACGGGCTGCTCGGTCAGACGGGCTGTTCGATCAGACGTGCTGTTCGATCAGACGGCGCGGCGGTAGTCGTTGCGCATCAGCACCTGGCCGGTGCCGTCTTGCACGATGCCGATCGGCCAGGCCGGCACTCCACGATCGGCGAGCAACTCCAGCGCTGCCGCGGCCCGATCGCCGGGCAATACGGCCACCATGCCGACCCCGAGGTTGAAGGCAGGCTCCAGCTCCGAGCGTCCGATCGAGCCCGCATTGGCTAGTAGCCGGAAGATGCCGGGCAGTGCCCACGTCGAACGATCCACCACCGCATCAACCGTCGGGGGCAGCACTCGAGCCAGGTTGCTGGCGAGTCCGCCGCCGGTGATGTGCGAGAGCGCATGCAGCCCGACCGAATCGATCAGGGCCAGGCAGTCCTGGGCGTAGATACGGGTCGGCGTCAGCAGCGTTTCACCCAGGCTTGCGCCGTCCAACTCATCAGGTTGCGCGTTCAGGTCGAGCTGCGCCATCCGGATGATGTGCCGGACAAGTGAGTAGCCGTTCGAATGCACGCCCGAAGAGCCCAATGCGATCAGCACGTCGCCCGGCCGCACGTTGTCGGGGCGGAGCACCGCGTCCGCGTTCACGACCCCGGTGCCCGCCCCGGAGATGTCGTAGTCGTGTTCGCCCATTACCCCTGGGTGCTCGGCCGTTTCGCCGCCGATGAGCGCGCAGCCGGCCTGCACGCAGCCCTCCGCGATGCCGGCCACGATCTGGGCGATCTTCGTGGGCACCACCTTGCCAGTCGCGATGTAGTCCGTCATGAACAGCGGTTCGGCGCCGACGACGACAAGATCGTCGATGACCATCGCGACGAGGTCGATGCCGATCGTGTCGTGGCGGTCCAGTTGCTGAGCGATGACGAGCTTCGTGCCGACCCCGTCCGTCGAGGTCGCGAGCACCGGATTGGGGTAGCGCGTCAGGTCAAGGGAGAACAGGCCGGCGAAACCGCCGAGGTCGCCCCGCACACCGGGGCGGTAGGTACGCCGAACCGAATCCTTCATCAATTCGACGGCGTGATCGCCGGCCTTGATGTCGACGCCGGCGGCCTCGTAGGACACCGCCGACGGCGGGGACGACGATCCGGTCACGGACGCTGAAGCGCGGCAGCGCCGGGATATCCCTCGACGTGCTCCGGAGCGCGGCCCGTCTGGTTGACCGCGCGTTCGATGCCCTCGAGTACATGTTTGCCGACCACGTCAGGCAGTTCGATCGGGTATTCGCCATCGAAGCAGGCCCGGCAGAGCCGCGTCTTGGGCTGCTCACTCGAGGCGACCAGGCCGTCCAGCGAGACGTACCCGAGCGAATCGGCGCCGATCGAGGCCCGGATTCCCTCGTTGTCCAGGCCGTTGGCGACAAGTTCGGCCTTGGACGCGAAATCGATGCCGTAGAAGCATGGCCATTTCACCGGTGGTGAAGCGATCCGGACATGTACCTCGAGGGCGCCGGCCTCGCGGAGCATCCGTACCAGCGCGCGTTGGGTGTTGCCGCGCACGATCGAATCGTCCACGACCACCAACCGCTTGCCCCGGATCACGTCGCGGAGCGGGTTGAGCTTGAGCCGGATACCGAGCTGCCGGATGGTCTGCGACGGCTGAATGAACGTCCGTCCGACGTAGGCGTTCTTGACCAGGCCCACGCCATACGGAATTCCGGAGGCCTCGGCGTAACCGATCGCGGCCGGGGTCCCCGATTCGGGGGTGGGCATGACCAGATCGGCCTCGACCGGATGCTCCTTGGCCAGCCGGCGGCCGATCTCGACCCGGGTCGAATGCACGCTGCGACCGCCGATGGTGGTGTCCGGCCGCGCCAGGTAGACGTACTCGAAGAGGCAGCCTTTCGGGTCCGGGTTGGCGAACCGCTGGCTGCGCAGCCCGTCCTCGTCGATCGCGATCAGTTCGCCAGGCTCGATCTCGCGGACGAACGAGGCGCCGACGATGTCCAGGGCCGCGGATTCGCTGGTGACGACCCACCCGCGCTCGAGCCGTCCGAGGCTGAGCGGGCGGACGCCCTGCGGGTCACGGGCGGCATACAGCGTGTGTTCGTCCATGAAGGCGATAGAGAAGGCGCCCTTGAGGGTCGGCAGCACGTCCATGGCCGCTTGTTCGAGGCTGACATCCGGACGATCAGCCAGTAGCTGCGTCATCAGGTCAGAATCCGAGGTCGCGGATTGACCGTTGCGATGTCCGAACTCCGCGGCGCGTGCGGCGGCGAGTTCGGCCGTGTTGACGAGGTTTCCGTTGTGGCCCAGCGCAATACCGGTGCCAGTACGGGTGGTGCGGAACACCGGCTGGGCATTCTCCCAGGTCGGCGAACCGGTCGTGGAGTAGCGCGTGTGACCGAGCGCGATGTGGCCCTTCAGTGTGGCCAGGGTGGATTCGTCGAAGACCTGGGACACGAGGCCGAGATCCTTGTAGACCAGGATCGACGAGCCGTCACTGACGGCGATACCGGCGGCTTCTTGGCCACGATGCTGCAATGCATACATACCGAAATATGCCAGCTTGGCGACCTCTTCGCCGGGGGCCCAGACGCCGAAGACGCCACAAGCGTCTTGGGGTCCCTGCTCCTGAGCGTTGATGTCGTGGGTAAGCCTGCCGTCTCCGCGCGCCACGGTTGGGAGTCTAGCCGGGCCAAGGCGCGATCGTTCGCGGCGGGCGGCGTGTCCGGGCGCGGCGGGCGGCGCGTCAGAGCGCGTCAGAGTGCGTCCGAGTGCTTGCGACCTAGCCAGCAGCGACATCGCCGGAGTTCACTTTCGACATGAGCACATCACCGCCCACCGCCGCGGGCCAGCCGGGGATCGCCGAACCGTCCTACGTCTGTGGCGTCTCGGACATCCCGCTGCTCGGCGACACCATCGGCGACAATCTCCGCCGCACCTCGTTGCGGTTTGCCGAGCGCGAGGCCGTCGTCGAGTACGCGACCGGTCGCCGTCTCACGTACGCCGAACTCGACGCAGCGGTCGACGAGGTCGCTCGCGGCCTGCTCGCACGCGGGCTTCAACCGGGCGACCGCGTCGGCATCTGGGCTCCGAACCGTATCGACTGGATACTGGTCCAGTACGCCACCGCGCGGGTCGGCATCATCTGCGTGACCGTCAATCCGGCGTACCGGACGCACGAGCTTGCCTACGTCCTGCAGCAATCAGGCGTCACCCTGCTGGTGTCGGCGATCGCCCGGCCGGCCGGCTCGTCGGGTGCGACCGGCAGTGACTACCGGGACATGGTCGACGAGGTCCGAGCTGACTGCCCCGAGCTCGATCACGTGGTGTACCTCGATGACCCCAGCTGGAACATCCTGCTCGCCGCCGGGCAGCCGCTGCCGGCGAGCGCGGTCACCGACATTGCCCGCACGCTGTCGTTCGACGATCCGATCAATATCCAGTACACCTCGGGCACGACCGGATTCCCGAAGGGCGCCACGCTCACCCACCACAACATCCTGAACAACGGCTATTTCGTCGGCGAGCTGTGCCGATATACCGAACTGGACCGGATCTGCGTACCCGTCCCCTTCTATCACTGCTTCGGGATGGTTATGGGCAATCTCGCCGCGACCTCGCACGGGGCGTGCGTCGTCATTCCGGCGCCGTCCTTCGACCCGGCGGCGACGTTGCGCGCGGTGCAGGACGAGCAGTGCACATCCTTGTACGGGGTGCCGACCATGTTCATCGCCGAGCTCGCCTTGGCAAACTTCGCGGAATTCGATCTGAGCGGGCTGCGCACCGGCATCATGGCCGGCTCGCCGTGCCCGGTCGAGGTGATGAAACGGGTCATCGCCGAGATGCACATGGCGGAGGTAACCATCTGTTACGGGATGACCGAGACCTCGCCGGTGTCCACCCAGACCCGGATCGGCGACTCGCTGGAGAAGCAAACGGCCACCGTGGGGCGCGTCCATCCGCACGTCGAGGTGAAGGTCGCCGACCCGGTGACGGGCCTGGTCATGCCGCGCGGCGAGACCGGGGAGCTGTGCACCAGGGCCTATTCGGTGATGCGCGGGTATTGGTTGCAGCCGGACCTGACCACGGAGGTGCTGCGTGAGGGCTGGATGCACACCGGCGACCTGGCCACCATGGATGCCGACGGTTACCTGAACATCGTCGGACGATCCAAGGACATGGTCATTCGGGGTGGCGAGAATGTCTACCCACGCGAGGTCGAGGAATTCCTGTACCGCCACCCCGATATCGAAGACGTCCAGGTGGTGGGCGTTCCCGACGCGAAGTACGGCGAACAGCTGCTGGCGGCCGTCCGGCTCCGGCCCGGCTCGGTTGTGACCGATGAGGACATTCGCCAGTATTGCCAGGGGAGACTGGCTCACTACAAGATCCCGCGGTACGTGCGCTTCGTCGACAGCTTCCCGATGACGGTCACCGGAAAGATCCAGAAGTACAAAATTCGCGAGCAGGCTGTCATCGAGTTGGGATTGCCGGAAGCGGCCGCGGCGAACCCGCTACTGGCCAGGAACGAGTTGTAACCGCGGGTTGGTGGCGATCGCGTCGAGTTGCGCGGTCGGCAAGGTGGCGGTTGTCCGTTCCGTTGAGGCGAGCACGGTAAGACTGCAGCCCGCCTTGCCCGGCACGATCCGAACGTACCCGGTCGGTGTCAGGGTCCGTTGCGCGTTGGTGGCACCGTTCGCGCCTGGGACACATTCACCGATCGTGCTCACCGAGACTCCGCCCCGGGTGCGGATCGTCCAGGTCGTCCGATAGGTGTTGCCGGTTGAGGACTCGAAGGTCGAGTTCGCATACAGCTCCTGGTTCAGCGGAAACGCGGCTTCAACCGCTTCGACCAAGGGGGCCGGGGCGCTTTTGGACAGCGAGCAGGTCTGGTCGATCGGGCAGCCCGTCGCATCCGTGGTCACCGCGCCAATCGGCTCGGCGACCACGGTTCGGGTGATCGTGCGACTTCGGTGCTGCCAGACGAGCCCGGCCGATACGGCGACCGCAATGGCCAGGACCAGCGCGGCCAATGCGGTACCGAACGACACCGGCCTCGTCATGCGCGGGTGCTCCGCCGCGGTCTCGTCGGCTGGATCGACCTCCGCCCGTCCGCTGGTGACCGGCGGTTGGTCGCGGGCGTCGCGGGCGTCGCGGTCGCGAGGTTCGGTCGGCTCGTCGACGACGACGAATCGATAAGGGTCCGGGGTGTCCGCGACGTGCCGCCGCGCCCACGGGCGGCGAATCACGGTCCGACTCGGATGCTCGCGTCGGACGCGAGTCGCGCCGCGGCGGCCAGCTTGACCGGATCGAGTGACGGTGAGTCGAGCTGCACCGCGACGCTGCAGCCCCTATCGCGGGAGGCGAGGATTGAGACCAGCTGCGAATCGACGACGGTGTTGCCGCTGAGGTCGATGTGCGTCTGCTGGGTCTTGCTCTGACCGCCGGGTATCGCGAGCCCATGAACCACACATTGCGCCGTCAGTAGCAATTGATCCGCGCCGATCTGGCCGGTGAGCGTGCCCCGGAACCGGCGGTCGTCGCTCGCGTCGCGGACGTCGAAACCGACCAGCGCCGTTCCGGTGGGGAAAGCCCGGCTGAACGCGGCCAGCAGATCGGCCGGCGGGGTCTCGGTCACGGCGCAGGTGCTCC
>JAOPUZ010000053.1 GCA_025966315.1 Frankiales bacterium
ATCACATCCTGGCGAGACCACGGACACACAACGACCGCCAACCTCTGTTTACTTTGCCCTCAACACCACCGCATGATCGACACCGAAGGCTGGACCATCCAGATGAACGACGGCATCCCCCACTTCAGCCCACCACCCTGGCGAGACCCCCAACAAAAACCCATCCGCAACCACGCCCACTAATGGCCTGTTGACAAAGCTGGCCGGCCAATGGTCCACCATCTGCGCACCGTGGCCGTCGCCATCGGCTACTTGAGCCGGAAGGGATCGAGTAGCGGGCGTTGGCGGCCGAATTGCCGCCGCACGAGGCGATACACGAGGCGATCTACGAGGCGATACGCGAGGCGATACGAAGTGATATACGTTCTTGCGGCGATGGAGCGGGCGGGGCCCGCCGCAGCGGCCGGCCGGGTTGCGGCCCGGATCCGGATCGCCCGCGGACGCGCGCCGTGGCCGTTGGCGCCTCGTGCAGTTTCGCCCGGCTCAGCTGGCGGCTACCTCAGCTGGGGCGTTGTACCCAGCCAGCAACGCGTGTCGCACCGCCAGCCGCAACGGGCCCAGCGCGGCTGACCGCTCGGCCATCCCGGCGGCGGTGACCTCGCCGGTGTCGTCCGCGTCGATCACCCGAAGGACCGCGGCCATTCGCTCGGCCTGCGCGAGCAAGCGCACCGCGCGGGGTGGATGGCTGGCGGGCAGGTGCAGCCGTTCACCGGCCCGGCGCGCGTCGGACAGCGCGGGCGCCACGTCGGCCAGCCAGCTCGGTGCGTCCCGGCGAGCGAACAGCGACGCCGTCTCGCGGATCGCCTCGGCCAGTTCGTACTCCGCGTCGCTCAGGCTGACCGGCGCGCTGGGCTGGGAATCGATGTCGCCGCGCTGCCAGATAAGGGGCCGCCCCGCACTGCTGGGCGTTTCCGGACCGAGCGTGACGGTAACGCCGAACATCAGCCCGAAGACCGCCTCACCGGCCGCCAGCGCCGCGCTGCGGAATTCGGGGGGACCGGCCAGCCCACGGACATCGCCAGGCACCGGCAGCGCCAGCAGCAGCACCTCGCTGCCGGCCTGCTTCCAGGACGTGAGGCTGGCCCCGACCGGGTGTGCCTCGTGGCCGACGTAACCCGGCCCAGCCAGCTGCCGCCGATTGGTCGCGACCGCATCCAGCACAGCATCGAAGGCCACCGAACCCTGCAACCAGGCAGAGCCCCAGGCGGCCAGCTGAGCACACTGTCGCTGCGACACGAGCATTGAGATTACCTACCGCGGTTAAGCCGCAGAGCCGCTTAGGGTGATCCGGTGCGCTATCCGGATGACGTGCTAGGAGCAGGCGGGCTGCCGCCGCGCCGGAGGGCGGTACGCGAAGTGCCGGCCGAGCTGGATCTGGTCGTCGAGACGGCGGACGGACGATTCTGTGGGGCGGTGGTGTCCACCGGCCGCACGGTGCTGGCCGGTGAGCCCCGCGACATCGTCACACTGGTCGACCGGCATGACCGGGAACGGGTTTTCCCGCTGTTACCCGCAGCATTCCTGCTCGAGGGCGAGCTGATCACGCTGACCCGGCCGGTGCGCGCTGCGGCCAGCCCGGTCAGCCGCCGGACCGCGTCCGGATCAGTGGCCGTCGCCGGGGTGCGGGCGCAAGTCGCCAAGGCCAGCCGCATCTGGGTCGAAGGCGTGCATGATGCCGCCCTGATCGAACGGATCTGGGGCGAGGATCTGCGCATCGAAGGCATCGTCGTCGAGCCCCTCGGCGGTATCGACGACCTGGCGGGGGCCGTGCGGGACTTCGGCCCGTCACCGGTTCGCCGACTCGGGGTGCTCGTCGACCATTTGGTGCCGGGATCGAAAGAGTCACGCATCGCGGCCACCGTGACGTCACCGCACGTGCTGATCAACGGCCACCCCTACGTCGACGTCTGGCAGGCCGTCCGTCCAGCCGCGCTCGGCATCGACGCGTGGCCGGTCGTGCCGAAAGGCCAGCCGTGGAAGGAAGGCATTGTGGCTGCGCTCGGGGGCACGGATCCGCGTGAGATGTGGCGCCGGGTGCTGGCCTCGGTCGACGGGTACGCCGACGTCGAGGTCCCGCTGCTGCGCGCGGTCGAGGAGCTGATCGACTTCGTCACCGTCGGCCACTCCTGACCCGCGGTCGACAAACCGTCAGATCCAGCTCACCCGGCCATGCAATGCCGCGTAGCCGACGAAGCTCACGATGTCGATCACAGAATGTGCGATCACCAGCGGCCAGATCCGGCGAGTTCGGGTGAACCACCAGCCGAAGATGCCGCCCATGATCAGGTTCCCGAAAAATCCGCCGAGGCCCTGGTATGTGTGGTACGACCCGCGGATAACCGCACTCAACAGGATTGCCGGCCAGACGCCCCAGTTGCGCTGGCGTAGCCGGGTCAGCAGGAAGGCAATCATCACGAACTCTTCGAGGACGCCGTTCTGGATGGCCTGCAACACCAGGACCGGGTAGCGGTACCAGACGTCGGCAATACCCGAGGCGTTTAACTCGGCGTTGATGCCGAGGTGCCGGGCCAACGCGATCAGCCCGAGCCCGGGGATACCGATCAGGGCGGCAAATCCCAGTCCCTGCAGGCTTTCCAGCCGTAGCCGGGCGCGATCGAAACCAACCCCGAATCCGGGGCCACCGGGGGAGCGGGCCAGCAGCAGCAAGGCCAGCACGGCCGGCATCACGCCGGAGAGGATGCCGGTCAGCTGGTAGGCCAGATCGACCCAGGCCCGCTGGCTCTCGGACGGATTGAGGGTGGCCACCGCATGACGGAAACCGCCGCGAGTCTGGATGTCGGCGTAATTGATCAGCGAGTTGATGGCCGAGATACCGAGCGAGACGCCGAGGACGGCGATGATCTCCCAGCCGGAACGATCAACCGGCTGCGCACCCGGTGGGTCAGGTACGGCGATGGAACTGGCCGCGATATCGGGCTGCGAGGTCACCTATGCAGTTTGACGGTACCGCTGCGAAATGTCGTTGCAAGCTGCACAGGTTTCGGCCGGTATGACGCCCATTCTCATCAGATACCCAAACGCTATACAGCCGAGGCACACGGCAAAGATCGATTCCAGGCCTGCGGCGACCACCATGAGGGCCAGCAAGATCGTGGTCAGCAGGAACGAGCCGAAGGCGAACCAGGTCACCGCCGCTACCACCGTGACCACAGTGCCGACGGCCTGGGCGAAGCGCTTCGGCGGTCCCGGCACCAGTTTCGCCGACCCGAGCCGGGGCGCAATGACCCGGGTGGCCAGTTGCCCGAGCGGGCTCAGGGTCGGACCGCTGAGGACCCTGGCGATGAAGCCGAGCGCCAACGGCAGGGTCAACCAGTACCACCCGGTGGCCAGGGCGACGATCACGACCAGCAGGACGCCGGCCGCCACCGTCCGGGCGGCCTTCTCGTTGACCGGATTGGGGAACGTGAACAGTGTCGGCACATCCCCCGCAACGAGACCGTCGCGGGCGCTATTCCGGGATCTGTTCACGCGCCTGAGCGTTCACGCGCCTGAGCGCCCCTCGGTGAGGCCGGCCTGCTCATTGGCGATGGTCGTGTTTTCGCCGTGACCGGTATGCACAATGGTGTCGCCGGGCAGCCTGAACAGTTGCTCGCGGATCGAGGCCACGATGGCGTCGTGGTCGGAGTAGGACCGTGGATGGGGTCGTATCCGACGTCGGGATGCGATAGCCGCCAGTGCACATCGTCGTCGGGGTGCAGCCAGATCGGTGCGTGGAATTTCGCCGCCAGATCGGGCGCGACGGTGATGTGGTCGTAGTGGGCGTGCGTGCTTTGTCGTCGACCTCCCAGGTGCCGCCGTCCGGGCTGAACGTCCCGGACGTGAGGGCATGTTCAACATCGACCGGTATCAGAACAGAACCACTGAACGCAGCACGTCGCCGGCCTGCATCTTGACGAAGGCCGCCTCGATCTCGTCCAGACCGACGGTCTCACTGACGAACGCGTCCAACGGCAGACGCCCTTGCAGGAAAAGGTCGATCAGCATCGGGAAGTCCCGGCTGGGCAGGCAGTCGCCGTACCAGGACGACTTCAGCGAACCGCCACGCCCGAACACCTCGGCCAGCGGAAGTTCGATCTTCATGTCCGGAGTCGGGACACCAACCAGGACCACGGTGCCGGCCAGGTCCCGCGCGTAGAAGGCCTGCTTGTACGTCTCGGGACGGCCGACCGCTTCGACAACGACGTCGGCACCGAAGCCGTTGGTGATCGTGCGGATGGTTTCGACCGGATCCACTTGGCCGGAGTTGACGGTGTGCGTGGCCCCGAGCTCGAGCGCCTTCGCCAGTTTGCGGTCGTCGAGATCCACCGCGATGATCTTGGCGGCACCGGCCAGTCGCGCACCGGCGATCGCCGCGGCACCGACGCCACCGCAGCCGATCACCGCCACGGAATCGCCACGGCTCACGTTGCCCGTGTTCACGACCGCGCCGATGCCCGCCATCACGCCACAGCCGAGCAGTCCGGCTACCGCTGGGGGTGCAGCCGGGTCGACCTTGGTGCATTGGCCGGCGGCGACGAGGGTCTTCTCGGCGAAGGCACCGATACCCAGCGCCGGGCTGAGTTCGGTGCCGTCGACCAGCGTCATCTTCTGCTTGGCGTTGTGAGTGGCGAAACAGTACTGCGGCCGGCCCCGTAGACAGGCCCGGCATTGGCCGCAAACGGCCCGCCAGTTCAGGATCACGAAGTCACCCGGCGCGACTTCGGTCACGCCTGGCCCGACGGCCTCGACGATGCCCGCCGCTTCATGGCCGAGCAGAAAAGGGAAATCGTCGTTGATGCCACCTTCGCGATAATGCAGATCGGTGTGGCAGACCCCGCAGGCCTGGATCTGGATCACGGCCTCACCAGGCCCGGGATCCGGGATGACGATCGTGGTCAATTCGACCGGGGCACCTACGCTGCGGGCGATTACGCCCTGCACCTGCTGACTCATAACGTCACCGCCTCTTCGCGCAAGCGCTCATCGCTACCATTCGCTCTCGGTTGCCGTTCGAAACCAGCTCGTTCCTCGCGATCCTCAGTCATGGATACGTCTATACACGACCGTCGGTCAACGCTGGACGGGGTGGGTTGAACAGAAATTCCGGGAGTCATCCGGCGCGATGAGCGCCGGATGACTCCCGGGATCGGTGGAACGGAGCGTGCAGGTCAGCGCTGGCTGGCCGGTACGTACGGGCGCTCGGTCGGCCCGGTGTACAGCTGACGCGGACGGCCGATCTTGGTCTGCGGGTCGTTGATCATCTCGTGCCACTGGGCAATCCAGCCCGGTAGCCGCCCGATCGCGAACAGCACGGTGAACATCTTGGTCGGGAAGCCCATCGCGCGGTAAAGCAGGCCGGTGTAGAAATCGACGTTCGGGTACAGCTTGCGGCTGACGAAGTAGTCGTCGTTGAGTGCGTACCCCTCGAGCTCGATTGCGATGTCGAGCAGGTCATCGCGCTTGCCCATGGCCTGCAGCACCTCGTCGGCGGTCTTCTTGATGATCGCCGCGCGCGGGTCGTAGTTCTTGTAGACCCGGTGCCCGAAGCCCATCAGCTTCACGCCCTGCTCTTTGTTCTTGACCCGCTCGACGAACGACTTGACGTCACCACCGTTGTCACGGATGCCCTCAAGCATCTCGAGCACCGCACTGTTGGCACCACCGTGCAGCGGGCCGAACAGGGCGTTGATGCCAGCCGAGACCGAGGCGAACAGGTTGGCCTCGGACGAGCCGACGAGGCGGACGGTCGAAGTCGAGCAGTTCTGCTCGTGATCGGCGTGCAGGATGAACAGCAGGTCGAGCGCCTTGACCACCGCGGGGTCGGCCACGTACGGCTCGGCCGGGTTGCCGAACGTCATGCGCAGGAAGTTCTCGACCATGCCGAGCGAGTTGTCCGGGTACAGCAGCGGCTGTCCGACCGACTTCTTATAGGCGTAGGCCGCGATGGTCGGCAGCTTGGCCAGCAGCCGGATGGTCGACAGGTCCACCTGCTCGTTGTTGAACGGGTCGAGCGAGTCCTGGTAGAACGTCGACAGCGCCGACACGGCACTGGACAGCACCGGCATCGGGTGCGCGTCGGCCGGGAAGCCGTCGAAGAACCGCTTGAGGTCCTCGTGCAGCATCGTGTGGTGCGTGATGCGGTCCTCGAAGGCCTTCAGTTCATCGGCGGACGGCAGGGAGCCGTAGATGAGCAGGTAAGACACCTCGGAGAACGTGGAGTTCTGGGCGAGGTCCTCGATGGAGTAACCGCGGTAACGCAGGATGCCCGCGTCGCCGTCGATGTAGGTGATGGCCGAGGAACACGCGGCGGTGTTCACGAAACCCGGGTCGTAGGTGACCAGTCCGGTCTTGGCCAGCAGCTTGCTGACGTCGGCAGCTGACGAACCTTCGGTGGCTGGCAGGATCGGCATCGGCAGGTCTTCGCCGGAGGCCGGGTGGAATACGGCGGTGGCAGCGCTCGTGGCGGTGTCCGTCATCTGATGACTCCCTCGCTTTTGGTTACCTAAACCCTACTTCCAGCGAGAGTCGACGTCGCCGGGAGATGGAGGTGACAAACGCCATGTCGACATGCGCCCGTAATCGTGATGAAACCGACCAGACAGGTCGCGGTCGAGGGCGTCGACCACGCTCGATGGACCACCTTCCGGTTCGCTGTCGATCAGCTGAGTGGTAGGGGGCCTCGCACCAGGGCGTGCGTCGTGCTTGAGTTCTCGCATGAGCGAGAACAATGATGAGCTATTCGGCGACACGGTGTACGAGGCCGGCGACGATGACGCTGAATACCTGGACCCGGCCGAGACCCTTACCGGCGACGCGCTGACCGAGGAAGAGCAGGACGAGCCGCTGGACACCAGCTACTCGCCGCCGGACCATCGGCCCTCCGCGACCCGGTTCGGCACCACCGCACTCGAGGCGGAATACGGCGAGTCGCTGGACCAGCGGTTGGCCGAAGAGGAGCCGGACGTCAGCTCTCTCGGTGACGACGACAGCGAAGCAGAACCGCGGGCCGGTCGGCTGGTGGCCCCGGACGAGGGCACCCACGACGACGAGGAAAAGGACGAGATCGCGATCGACGTCGGCCGAGCCGGCGCCGCATCGTCTGCCGAAGAGGCCGCCGTGCACATCATCGACCCCGATCTCGATCCCGGCGCCGAGCACGAGGACACCATCGAGTCCGACTCGGTCGACGAACTGGACTAGCTGACCGTGCCGCGAGAGTTCGCGGCACGGTCAGCGGGTTAGTGCCGCAGCACGGTCATCGGGTTAGTGCACAAACGCCTCGAGCAACGCGGCCAGCTGAGCCGCCGGGTCCGAGGTCACGCCGCCATGGATCGGGCCGGCCTGCACCACGGTGCTACGCGGGGCGGCCAGCCAGCCGAAGCGCTGGCTCAGGCTGGTCCGCCCGGCGTCACCAGCGTCCGCGTCGCCCGCGCAGATAGCGGCCATGCCCGCCAACGCCTGCCGCACCTCATCGGTGTCGGTCGTCGGGTCCAACGCCGCCACCCGGGCGTCGGATACCACCGCGGCCAGCTGCAGGAAGTCGGTTTGCTGGCAATAGATGACCACGCCGATGTTGATGAACTCCTCGCGATCGACGCGCGGCACACACCGGAGCACGACGTACTGGAAGCCGACCGGCTCGCCTCGGTCGGCAATGCTGGTCGGCCGGCTGCCCGGCGGCGGTGTACTCACCGGGTCGACTCAACCGACTCGGACGGCACCGGCAGCCACCGGTCGGCCGCGGCCAGCCGGGCGAGCAGATAGTCCTGGTACGCCTGCCGGACGCCGTCCGGGCCGTCCCGTCCCGGCACCGGCTCCAGCCACTCCTCTGGAACCTCGGCCAGCACCGTGCTCAGCAGCTCGGACGTGATCAGCGGCGCCAGTTCCGCGTGCGCTGCCGGTACGCCCGACCGGTGCGAGGTGAACAGGTGATCGTCGGCGTCATAGGGCTGCTGGGCGAACCGTTCGGGATGATCGGCCCCGTTCGGCCAACCGTGGTGGAAGTACAGCGACGCACCGTGGTCGATCAGCCAGAGTTGCTTGTGCCAGATCAGCACGTTCGGATTGCGCCAGCTGCGATCGACGTTCGCGGTGAAGGCATCCAGCCACAGGATTCGCGCCGCCTCGGCGGGGTCGAGGCGATGACTGGCCGTCCAGCCGAAGGACCCGGGCAGAAAGTCGATGCCGAGGTTGAGCCCGACGCTCTTGGTCAGCAGCTCCTGCACCTCTTCGTCGGCCTCGTAGCGACCGATGATCGGATCCAGCCAGACCGCCCGCAGCTCGGGGACCCGCAGCGTGAGGCGCCGGGCGAGCTCGCCCACGATTACCTCGGCGACCAGCACCTTCAAGCCCTGGCCGGCACCGCGAAACTTGCAGACGTAGGTGCCGAGATCGTCCGCCTCGATGATGCCCGGCAACGAGCCGCCCTCGCGCAACGGCGTGACGAACCGGGTGGCACGAACCTCGGCGATCACCTCGCGAGGGTACCGACCAGCGACAACCCTCTAGCGGCGGCGCAACCGCCGGACGAGTACGAAGATGACGATGCCCAGCGGAACCGCCAGCAACGGCAGCAGCCGCTTGGCCACCGCGGGACCGGCCGAGCCGAGCAGATCGATCGGTTCGACCTCGGCCGGCGGAGTGACCACGCGCGGCTTGCTGACCGTCGGGGACGGCACCGTTGCGGGCGACTGGGCGGCCGCCGGGCCGGCGGTCACGCTGGCGCCCTCGGCGCTGGCCGCCACGCCATCGCTGGATGCATCCGGAACCGCGGCGAGCGACGGGGCCGCTTCGGGCTCCTCGTCAGCGCCGAGCTTGCCGGCCAGGCAATCGGCGAACTGGCCGATCAGCTTGTTGCCGACGTCCACCATCACGCCGCGACCGAACTGGGCCGGCTTGCCGGTGATGTTGAGGTCGGTGAGCACGTTCACCGAGGTCGTGTTGGCGCTCTCGGCGATCAACGACGCGGTCACCTTGGCCGCAGCGGTGCCATTGCCCCGGGAGTCCTTGCCCTGCGCGTCCAGCACGACGCGGTGGGTGGCTTCGTCCTTTTCGACCCAGCTGGCTTTGCCCTTGTACGTCAGACCGATCGGGCCGAGCCGGACCTTGACCGAGCCGGTGAAGTCATCGCCTTCGACGGTATCGAGCGCGGCACCGGGCATGCAGGGTGCGATCCGCTCGATGTCGAGGAGAACCTTCCAGGCCTGATCGATGTCGACGGGGACGGTGAAAGTGTGCTCGAGCTGCACGGCATCTCCTCAGAGGACGTCAATCGGCGGCGGGCCAGCACCCGGCTCAGATACCTGCGGCGGCGAGAACGGCTCGCCTGGTCAGGACCTGAGCCAGATGGTTGCGATAGTCAGCGTGCCCGGCGAGATCGTTCGGCGCGTGAGTCCCCTCAGTTACCGATCGACTCGCACTGGCCACCGTAGCAGCGGAGGCCGCCGCCCCCGAAAGTTCATCTTCGACCAGTGATGCACGCAACGGGGTGGTGCCCATATTGGTCAGCCCGACCCGGGCCTCGGCAATCGATCCGTTGGAGCGTCGCACCGCCGCGGCCACGCCCACGATCGACCAGGCCTGGGCAACCCGGTCGAACTTCTCATAGTGAGTGGACCAGCCGGCACCGAGCTTCGGGATCCGGATCGCGGTCAGGATCTCGCCCGGGCGCAGCGCCGTCGTCAGGTAGTCGAGGAAGAATTCACTCGCGGGGATCACCCGCGGGCCGCCCGGACCGGTGGCGTGCAGTTGGGCGTCGAGGGTGAGCGCGATCGTGGGCAGGTCACCCGCCGGGTCGGCATGGGACAGCGAGCCGCCGAACGTGCCGAGATGGCGGACCTGGCGATCACCGACGGTGGCGGTGGCCTGGGCCAGCAAGGGTGCGTGCTGTCGTACCAGCTCGGACTTCAACACCTCGTCGTGGGTGGTCATCGAGCCGATCACGATGGCGTCGCCGTCCTCGCGAATCCCACGCAATTCGGCCAGCCCGCCCAAGTCGACCAAGAGCTCCGGGTACGACAAGCGCAGGCGCAATACAGGCAGTAGCGATTGGCCGCCGGCCAGCACCTTGGCGTCCTCGCCGCCATCCTGCAACACCCGCACGGCGGCGTCGAGGTTAGCGGGGCGTTCGTACTCGAACGATGCGGGAATCACAGCTGCTCTCCTTCGCCGGAACCGTCCGAACTGGCCGTGCTCGCACCGCCGTAGGCGACGGTCCCTTCGGCGGAGCGGTCGGCCGTAGCCGCACCACCGACGCCCTCAGCCACGGCGCGCCAGATGCGCTCCGGGGTACACGGCATCTGCACGTCCTGCACTCCCCATGGCTTCAGGGCGTCGACCACCGCATTGACCACGGCCGGGGTGGACGCGATCGTGCCCGCCTCGCCGACGCCTTTGACGCCCAGCGGATTGGTGGTGGACGGACTGACCGTCCGACCGGTCAAGAAGGACGGCAGATCCGAGGCGGAGGGCAGCAGGTAGTCGACGAACGTACCGGTGGTCAGGTTGCCGTCGGCGTCGTAGACCGCCTCTTCGTAGAGGGCCTGGGCGATGCCCTGGGCCAGCCCGCCGTGGATCTGGCCGTCGGCGATAAGGGGATTGATGACCTCACCGATGTCGTCCACGCAGGCGTACTTGCGGATGGTGGCCCGGCCGGTCTCGGTGTCGACGTCGATGGCGCACAGGTGGGTACCGTGCGGGAACGAGAAATTCTCCGGATCGAAGGTGGCATCCGAATCCAGGCTCGGCTCCATCCCGTCGGGCAGATCGTGCGCCGCGAAGGCTGCAAACGCGATCTCTTGGATGGTCTTGCCGGACCCGGGGGAGCCCTTGACGCTGAATGAGCCGCCGGCGAATTCCAGGTCGTCCGGGTTGGCCTCCAGCATGTGCGCCGCGATGGCGCGAGCCTTCTCGACCACCTTGTCGGCAGCCTTGACCACGGCAATGCCACCGACCACCAGCGATCGGGACCCGTAGGTGTCCAAGCCCTTCGGCGAGGACTGAGTATCACCGTGGATCACTTCGATGTCGTCGAAGGGCACGCCGAGCTGGTCGGCCACGATCTGGCTCCAGGCCGTTTCGTGTCCCTGACCGTGCGCGCTCGCCCCGGTGACCACCTCGACCTTGCCCGTGGCCAACACCCGGATCGAGGCGTTTTCCCAACCGCCGGCGCCGTAATCGAGTGAGCCGAGCACTCGGGACGGGGCAAGCCCGCACATCTCGGTAAAGGTCGAGATCCCGAGCCCCAGTTGAACCGGATCCCGTCGGGCCCGGCGCTCAGCCTGCTCGCGGCGGAGTTCGTCCCAGCCGATGAGCTCGAGCGCCTTGGCCGTGGCCGCCTCGTAGTTACCGCTGTCGTAGGTGAGTCCGCAGACGGTGGTGAACGGAAACTCCTCGTGCTTGATCCAGTTCTTGCGGCGCAACTCCATCGGGTCCATGTCCAGCTCACCGGCGAGGGCGTCCATGATCCGTTCGATGGCGAAGGTGGCCTCGGGTCGGCCGGCCCCGCGATAGGCGTCCGTCGGCGTCTTGTTGGTGAACACGCCCTCACAGACGAACCGGTAGCCGGCGAACTTGTAGATGCTGTTGTACATGAAGGCGCCGAGTACGGGTATGCCAGGAGAAACCAGCCGCAGGTAGGCACCCATGTCGGCGAACAAATGGACGTCCAGCCCGGTGACGGTGCCATCGCGCTTGGCCGTGATCGTGATGTCCTGGATCTGGTCGCGTCCGTGGTGGGCGCTCATCAACGACTCCGAGCGGGACTCGGTGTACTTGACCGGCTTGCCGAGCTTGCGGGCCACCAGGGTGCAGATCACCTCTTCGGGCGTGACTTGCAGCTTGCCGCCGAAGCCGCCGCCGACGTCCGGTGCGATCACCCGGACCTTGTGCTCGGGGATGTTCAAGGTCAGCGCCAGCATGGTGCGCAGGATGTGCGGCACCTGCGTGGCGGACCACATCGTCACGCCTTCGCCGTTGGGGGAGACGACGGTGGAGCGCGGTTCCATGAACGACGGGATGAGGCGCTGCTGGATGAACCGGCGCCGCACGGTGACCTCAGCGTCGCGCAGGGTGTCCTCGATCGGCGCGCCGGTGCCGGCCGCGCCGGATTCGAAAGTCCAGGTGAAGGACCGGTTCGAGCTTGTGTGACCGTGCACGAGGGTGGTGTCGGCGACCAGCGCCGCCTCCATGTCGAGGACGACAGGCAGCGGGGCGTAGTCGATGTCGATGGCCTCCAGCGCGTCCTGCGCCAGGTACTTGTCGCGGGCGACGACCACGGCCACCGCCTCGCCGACATGGTTCACCTGCGTCACGGCCAGGCTCGGGTGGCCCGGGTTCACCATCTCGGGCGTGACCGGCCAGGCGCACGGGATGCTGCCCTGCGTCTCGGCGAAATCCTGGCCGGTGAACACGGCAACCACGCCCGGTCGCTGCTTGGCGGCGCTGACGTCGATCGAGGTGATGGTGGCGTGCGCCATCGGGCTGCGCAGGATGGCCAGGTGCAGCATGCCGGGCAGCGTTATGTTGTCGGTCCAGGTGGTGCGACCGATCAGCAGGTGTGCGTCTTCCTTACGCAGCCGGGACTGGCCGATCTCGGCGGCCGGCCGGTTCTCGACCGCGGTCATGACGTCACGCCGGTCGTTGCGCCGGTCGATGCGCTGGACGCACGGCCTTCGGAGGCGGCGGCCTGCACCGCCCGCACGATGTTCTGATACCCCGTGCATCGGCAGAGATTGCCCTCGATGCCTTCGCGGATCTCGTCCTCGCTTGGGTCAGCGTTCTCGCTCAGCAGATCGCAGGCCGCCAGCACCATCCCGGGCGTGCAGAACCCGCATTGCAGCGCGTGGTTGTCGTGAAAGGCCTGCTGGACGGGATGCAGCGTGCCGTCCTCGGCGGCCAAGCCCTCGATCGTGGTAATCGTCCGGTCGGTGACCTGGACGGCCAGCACCGAGCAGCTCTTGACGCTGCGGCCGTCCAACAGCACCGTGCATGCGCCACAGTTGCTCGTATCGCAGCCCACGACCGTGCCGACCTTGCCTAGGCGTTCTCGCAAGTAGTGCACGAGCAGCAGCCGCGGCTCGACCTCGTCCTGATAGCTCACGCCGTCGACGGTCACGCTGACCCGTGTCATGAATCCTCCTGCAGGGTTACGTCTTCCGCACGCTCACCGTTCGAGCGCGAGTGTTGTCCATCACAGACAAGCCTTAAAACTCGACGCGCGCAAGCGGAAGATCACATCCGCGGGAAAGACAAATATTCGCCGGGAGATGGACGCAGATGGACGCAGCTGGACGTCAGGTGGTGGCGGGCACCGGGATCTCCCGGTGGATCGGACCGGCTCCACGGCGCAGCGGTACGCCCGAACCGCCCCAGCGCAGCGAGATGATCTCGGCGGCAACCGACACGGCCGTCTCTTCCGGGGTACGGGCACCGATGTCCAACCCGATCGGGGCGTGCAGCCTGGCCAGGTCGTTGTCGTCCAGGCCGAGTTCGCGAAGCCGTTCGATCCGGTCGTCGACCGTACGGCGAGAGCCCATCGCGCCGACGTAGCCGATCGGCAATCGCAGGGCGAGCTCCAACAACGGCACGTCGAACTTGGGATCGTGAGTGAGCACGCAGACCACCGTCCGGTCATCCACCTCGGTGCTGGCCAGATAACGGTGCGGCCATTCGACGATGACTTCGTCGGCGTCCGGGAACCGCTTGCGGGTGGCGAACACCGGGCGGGCGTCGCACACCGTGACCCGATATCCCAGGAATGAGCCCATTCGGGCGACGGCGGCGGCGAAGTCGATCGCACCGAAGACGATCATTCTTGGCCGCGGTGCGTAGGAGGCGACGAAGATGCCGATCTCGTCCACCCGCCGTTCGCCGTCGTGGCCGTAGCGGATGACGCCGGTGCGGCCTTGGCTGAGGTAGCCGCGGCTGTCGTCGCGAACCGCGTCGTTCAGGCGATCGTTGCCGAGCGAGCCCGAAGTCGAATCGGCCCGGATGATCATCCGACGGCCGCGCAGATCGTCGCCGGCGTCGACCACGGTGGCCACGGCCACCGGTCGGCCCGCCGCGATGTCCTCGGCGATCTCGCCCAGTTCGGGGAAGGATTCGCGGTTGATCCGCTCGACGAAGATGTCGATGATGCCGCCGCAGGTCAAGCCGACCGCAAACGCGTCATCGTCACTCACGCCGTAGCGCTGCAACACCGGCACGCCGCTCTCGATGACGGCCGTGCCCAGTTCGTACACCGCGCCTTCCACACAACCACCCGAGACACTGCCGACCGCGGTCCCGTCCCGGCCCACGAGCATGGAGGCTCCGGGTTGCCGGGGCGCTGAGCTCCAGGTACCGACCACGGTGCCCATGGCGACCGTCTCGCCGGCCTGCCACCAGTCGACCAGTTGTTCCAACACGTCACGCATCTGCGATCACCCTCACCAGTTCTTCTAATGACTTGAAACTATGCCCGGCCACCAATTCATCCACGTACGGCAAAGCGGCGACCATACCGGCCGTCAACGGGGCAAAACCATCCTTGCCCTTGTGCGGGTTGACCCAGATGAATTTATGAGCCAAGCGGGCCAGCCGGGCCAGCTGTTGGGATAATTCCGTCGTCTCACCGCGTTCCCAGCCGTCCGAGCAGAGCACCACCACCGCACCGCGAGCGACGCCGCGCTGTCCCCAGCGGTCCAGAAATGCGCGCAGCGTGTCACCGAGCCGGGTGCCGCCACTCCAGTCCGGCACCGCACTGCCGGCGGCGGTGAGGGCCCGGTCGGGATCCCGAATCCGCAACTCGCGGGTGATCCGGGTCAGTCGGGTGCCGAGGGTGAAGACCTCGGTACGCGCCGGCGTGGCTCGGGTCGCGGCATGGGCGAAGCGGAGCAACAGGTCCGCGTAGGACGACATCGACCCGCTGACGTCGATCAGCAGCACCAGGCGACGGGGCGTGGTCCGCCGCCTCCGGCGCAGCAGGGTATCCGGCTCGCCGCCCGATCGCAGCATCCGGCGAACTGATCGAGAACGGTCGATGGCACCTCGGGACGCAGGGCCGTACCGGCGCGACCGGCGTCCGGACGTGCGCGGGGCAAGCAGGGCGAACAGGCGGCGCAATTGCTCACGCTCCAGCGGCGTCAAAGTGACGACGTCCTTGCTGCGCAGCACCTCGTGCCGGCTGGCCTGCACGGTGAAGTCGGGCTGGTCTTCCTCTTCCTCACCAGCCGCCACATCCGCGTCGTCCCGGTCCAGGGCGGAATTGCGCGGCAACGCGGGGGACTGGGTGACCGGCACCTGGTGGGCCTGATGGCCACCGAAGTACAGCGCGAAGCCGGTGTCGTAGCGCTCGAGGTCCTCGGGGTCCGAGCACAACGTCATCCGGCCGGCCCAGTAGACGTCATCGGGCTGGGTGATGTCGAGTTCGCTCAGAGCGGTGAGCATCGCGTGCACCCGGTCCTGGCTGGCCGGGACGCCCGCATGACGCAGGGTGCGAGCAAAGCCCAGCATGACCTGGACGGCGTCCCGGCGTTCGCCTTCGGGCAGGTTGACCGGCGTGTAGTTGAACTGCACGCCTAGCTCGCCAGCTCGGCCAGCACCGTGTTCTTGATCCGGATCGCGTCCTCCTGATACTTCAGCACGGCGCCCAGCGTGGCCGCCGCGCGCTCCGGATCGAGCTCGCGCGCGCCGAGCAGGTGCAGGGCCTGGGCCCAATCCAGCGATTCGGCCACGCCGGGGGGTTTGAGCAGGTCCGCGTCCCGCATCCGGGCCACCGCCGATGCGACGTCGCGGGCGAGCTTGTCGGTGATGTCAGGCAGCCGGGTCCGCAGGATCTGGACCTCACGCTCGAACTCCGGGTGCGCAACCCAGTGGTACAGGCAGCGCCGCTTCAGGGCGTCATGCACCTCGCGCGTCCGGTTCGAGGTCAGCACCACCAGGGGTGGATGTTCGGCCCGGATGGTGCCGACTTCGGGGATCGTCACCGCGTTGTCGGCCAGTACCTCGAGCAGGAACGCCTCGAACTCGTCGTCGGCCCGGTCGATCTCGTCGATCAGCAACACCGAGTTCGGTTCCTCGATGGCTTGCAGGATCGGCCGGCTGATCAGGAACCGCCGGTCGTACAGCGACTTCTCCAGCTCGTCGGCATTGCTCGCACCCGCGGTTTCGGCTGCTCGCAAATGCAGCACCTGCCGCGGGAAATCCCAGTCGTAGAGCGCCTGCGAGGCGTCGATGCCCTCGTAGCACTGCAACCGGATGAGCTTGCCGCCGGTGATGCGGGACAGCGCCAGCGCCAGGCTGGTCTTGCCCACACCGGCGTCGCCCTCCAGGAACAAGGGGCGGTGCATGCGCAGCGCGAGAAAGGCCGCGGTGCTGAGTCCGGCATCCGGTAGATAGCCGGTCGTTTCCAGTGCCGCAGCTACGTCAGCCGGGCTGGCGAGGTCGAATTCTTCGACCGAAGAGTCGGGAGACATGCTCACAGCATGGCCTGTCGACACCCGGACGCGCCACGCGCCGTGCCTGACATCGCACTCGGACCCCGTACCGTTTGCCCCATGGAACCCGTATACACCTCCGTGATCACCTTCGCGCGTGGCGTGTTCGCGTTGCAGGGATTGCGCTTCACCGTGAACGGCGCCGAGAACCTGCCCTCGACCGGTGGCGCCGTGATGGCCATCAACCACACGGGCTATATGGATTTCACCTACGCCGGCTACGCGGCCCGGCGGGCCGGCCGGTTGGTCCGGTTCATGGCCAAGGACGAAGTGTTCCGGCACCGCATCTCCGGCCCGCTGATGCGCGGAATGCATCACATCCCGGTCGATCGTGACGCCGGCGCCGGTTCGTTCCGGGCCGCCGTGCGCGCGCTCAAGGACGGCGAGATCGTGGGCGTCTTCCCCGAGGCCACCATCTCGCGATCGTTCGAGCTCAAGACGTTCAAGAGCGGCACGGTCCGGATGGCGGCCTCGGCCGGCGTGCCCGTCGTGCCGACCATCATCTGGGGTTCGCAGCGCGTCTGGACGAAAGACCACCCGAAGCGGTTGGGCCGGACAGGCATCCCAATCGTGGTGAGCATGGGCGAACCGCTCAGCGTGACGCGCAAGGACGATGCCGATGCCGTCACCGAGCTGATGCGGGAACGGATGACCGCGCTGTTGCTCGCGGCGCAGCAGGCGTACCCGGCGCTGTCCGGGGCTGAGCTGAAGTTCCAGCCCGCCCGCCTCGGTGGCACCGCACCCACTCCGGAGATCGCCGAGAAGTTGGACGCTGAGGAGGCCGCCGCCCGGCGTTCAGCCCGTTCAGCCGAGCAGTAGCCGGGTCAACGCCGCGCGGGTAGCCTCGCTCTGCTCGCCCAGGGCACTCAGTTCGGCTGCGAGCGCAGCAACCCATTCGGTGATCGAAACCGGCGCGCGGCTGATAACCACATTCCGAACCGTCCGAGCGATGAACGCATCGGTACGCCCGGAACCACGCTGCTGCAGGATCAGTGACTTGTCACCGGTCGAGATCGTGATGCCTACCGGCCGGCCGGGCCGACCGTGCATCCGGTCGCCCATGCTTCGTTCGTAGGACACCTCGACCAGCTCAGCGGGCAGCACATCGGCCAACGTGCCGGTCAGCACCCGCGTCAGCGACGCGACGTCCGCGTGCGCGGACAGCGCCTCGGTGATGCGGCCCAGCGGGGGCACGTCATCGGCCGGCACCAGCTCGTTCATCGACAACTCCAGCTCGGTCCGTCGCCCTCGTCAACGGCTGGGTCGAACGGGCTCGCCTCAGTCGGTTAACGGCAGCACCAGGGTAGGCGTTGCGATCTCGTGGTCCTCGCGAATGGGTCGCACGGCGGTCCCGATCGCGAAGAATTCGGTGGTGTGGCCACCCCACCGATGCGGCAGGGACAGCATCTGTACGCCGACGATGCCCTCGGCCTGCAGCTGCTCGGCTTCGGCCTGCATCCGGCTCATGGCGAGTTCGCGGGCGTCGTACAGCGCTTCGGTGAACTGCGGGATCTCGACGTTCTGCCCGACATTGCCCAATGACTGCAGGAACTTCTGGTGAGCGATGTGATAGACGCACGAGCCCATCGTCATGCCGAGTGGCGCGTACCCGGCCTGCAGCAGCGTCCAGAAATCCTGCCCGGACAGGTCGGAGGTGAACGGTTGTCGCTTGTTGTTTCGCCAGGTGAAGCCGTCCGGAGTGCGGGCATGCGCTTCGTCGGCCTTGACCGCCGTTCCCACGGCGATGAATTCGGCCAGATCGGAGCCGAACTCCTTGAACTCGATGTCGAGCCGGACGCCCACGATGCCATCGGCACCGAGCTCGTCGGCTTCGGCTTCCATCCTGGTCATGGCCAGTTCGCGGGCGTGGTACATCGCCTGTGACAGCGTCTCGAGTTCCATGTTCTTACTCCATCGACCGATCTGCAGGCCGACGTGATAAATGCTCGAACCCAGCACCAGACCGAGCGGGCGGAAACCGGCCTCGCGCACCAACAGGAATTCGTTCACGCTGAGATCTGAGGTGAACAAGCTGGTCGGCTGGCCGGGACGCATGGAGGCCAGCCGCCGCATCGCATCTTCCGGAATCATGGCCGCGGTCTTGTCGGCACTCAGTGTGTTGTCGCTGTCCATCGTGAGCCCATCTTTCTGCTGGTCGTTCATCCTCGAACCTTCGAACTGCGCACCGGAAGCACCGTCAACGTGCCGGTCGGTGGTGCCGTACCCCGATGGAAGCGGGCCAGGGCCGTGCCGGTGATGCTCGCCTCGGCCACGTGATCGCGGTGACCCTCGCTGATTTCGAGCTCCGACACATGCATGCTGATGTTCGACACGACGCCGCCGTCGGCCCCGGATCGCGCGATCTTCTCGCGTAGCCGCTCGCGAGCGGCCGCCCGAATCTGCTGGACGAGGTCGGTGTAGCCACTGACCTCGACGTTGCTGTAGTTGGACAGCAGCGAGCCCGCCTGCCGCTGAGTGCGGTAGTCGTCGTGCCGGATGGCAACCTCGAGGCCGATCTGAAGGGCAACCGGGACCCAACCGGCCATCAGCAGCTTGGTGACGTCGGTGCCGGGCAGTTCGGTCGTGAACGGGGTATCCAGATGCGTCGTGGACCGCGCCCGGACTGCGGTACCCAGCGCCACGAACTCGCGGTTGTTGCTGCCCAGGTGCTCGGCCGTCAGGCGGATGCCGACCACGCCGTCCGCACCCATCGATTTCGCTTCGGTGAGCATGCGCCCCAGAGCGGTGTCCCAGCCGTAGTTGAGGGCTCGGACGTAGGGGCCGAAGCCGGAGTAGGTCGCGGTGGAGAACACCACACCGGAGTAACGCCCGGCCGAGTACCCCATGCCGCCGTAGCCGCAGCCCCCGTAGAACCCACGCCACCCGATTTGCTGGACGATGCAACCCATCACCTCGCCGACCGGATCGAATCCGGCGGACGCCAGGCTGACCACGGCCGGCGCGGACAGCAGCGAGGTACGCAATGGCGACGCCTGGAAGCGCGCCATGCGATCCGCCGCGGCCGGTGGCAAGCCGCGTCCGTCCCACGCTGTCATGGCACTCCGCTCAGTTCGTTGCCGGGCTTGTTGTCCGGTTTGTCGTCGGGTTTCGTCGTCGGATTTTCCTCCGGCCCCTCTATCGGAGTGTGTCACCGCGGGCCCACGAATGCTCGCGATCAGGACGCTTACTCGCCGAAAACTCAGGAATGCGCCGCTGATCGTCGTAGCCGATTCCGGGTGTGCCCGAATAGATTCGGACAGGGGTCGACAATGGTCTCAGCGCAAGCGCGGCCAGCCAACTGGACGATCATTCGGGATATGGACTGAGGGGGTGGCCATGCGTCACTACGACATGCGATTCGGGTCGGCGCGCTGCGGGGCGGCGCGGTTCGGCTCGGTGCGCTGCGGGGCGGCGCAGTTCGGCTCGCTGCGCTGCGGGCCGAACGGTCGGACGAGGCAAGTCCCGTGACCGGGCCCACGCGCGGGTTCTTCGGCCGCAGTCATCCGAAGCGAGACGAGCGATTGCCACCCGGGCAATACAACGTCGGCGCCGATTGGCCGGTGTTGACGGCTGAGGTGACGCCCCGATTCGACCCCGAGCAATGGACGATGACGGTCGACGGGCTGGTGGACAATCCGCAATCGTGGAGTTGGTACGACGCGCATGCGCTGCCGCAGTCGGAATATCGGGGCGACATCCACTGTGTTACTTCGTGGTCGAAATTTGATACCACTTTCGGCGGCGTCAGCGTGGACGTGCTCCTCGATTCAGCTTCGCCGAAGCCGACGGCCAGCCATGTGTTGGCCACCTCGACCACGGGTTACACCACGAACCTTCCGCTGGAACATGTACGTGGCAACAAGGCCTGGATCGTCTGGAGTTTCGACGGCAAGCCGCTGCCGCGCGAGCACGGCGGCCCGGTGCGATTGCTCGTGCCGCACCTGTACTTCTGGAAGAGCGCCAAGTGGGTCAACCAGCTGACGTTGCTCGACCATGATGAACAAGGGTTCTGGGAGCGCAACGGCTATCACGACCTCGGCGATCCGTGGTTGGAGCAGCGCTATCAAGGAGACTGATGCCGGCTCGGGCATCGCGGGATCTGGCATCGCGGGATCTGGCATCGCGGCGGTTCCGGTTGGCGGTTGGCGACAGGCCACGGTGCAGGGGTTGTCGCGGCCCACGCCGAACGGGGTCGCCATCCGGTTGGACGTGCCCGACCGCGTCGAGCACCTTCCGGGCCAGCACTATCTGGTCCGGCTCACCGCACCCGACGGATATACCGCGCAACGGTCCTACTCGGTTGCGTCCGCGCCGAGCGACCCCCTGATCGAACTCTTCGTGGAGCGTCTGGACGACGGCGAGGTGTCGGGCTATCTCGCGGACGTACTCGCGGTCGGCGACCAGCTGGAAGTGCGCGGCCCGATCGGCGGCTGGTTCGTGTGGCACGGCGACTCGAACGCGGTGTGCATCGGCGGCGGGACCGGAGTCGTACCGCTGGTCGCCATCCTGCGGCACGCCGCCGCGATCGGTCGCGCCGAACGCATCCGGCTCGCGGTGTCCGCGCGCACGCTGGCCGAATTACCTTATGCGGACGAGCTGATCGCTGCCGGCTCCCTTGTGGCCCTGACCCGCGAAGCCACCGCCGATGGTCGAGCGGCGGCCCGACTCACCGCCGACGAATTCAGCGGATTGATCGAAGTTGACGCCACCTTCTTTGTGTGCGGTTCGGCAGGCTTCGCCGAATCCGCTAGTTCGACGCTGGTCGAGATGGGCGTACCCAGCACCGCGATCAGGGTCGAACGATTTGGTCCGAGCGGCTGAGCGGTTTTCGTTACGACCCACCTTGCTCCATTGGGCGGATATGACGCACTAAGTAGGCCTAGCCTGCCTGGGTGATTGAAATCGGCAGCCGGAAACGAAGCCAGCCTGCGCCTCCGTTCGCGGTGTTCGAATCGCTGGCGACGCCGAACCGCGACCCGTCTCGACCTTGGCTGGTTCTATTGGACGACGAGCGGCCACCCAAGGTCATTCACTCGGATTTTCCCTCGACGCTCGTCTGGTCATCGTTGTGGAATAAGCGTCCCGACGCGACCATAGAATCCACACTGCCCGACGGGGCGCAGAGTGGCACCGATCTGCGGTGGACCCTGCGAGTCGATGATCCACCGCCGGGGGACGCGATGATCGGCCATATGCGCAAACGGCTCAACCAATTGATCAACGCGAACTTGCGATACACGTTCGGTCAGTAAGGCGGTCAGTAAGGCCTTGATTCGTTGTAACGCATTCATGCGGCTCGCTTAATAAATAGCTGGCTCGCGGCGACTAGCTCGGCGGTCCGGTGGGTGGCTGGAAGGTTCGTCGCTGCGTGACGGGTTGACCGGTTGACGGGTCGACGCATGGGCGGTCGACGGATCACCGGACGCCGGGTTGTGGGTTGACGAGCGGGGTTCGCGTGCCGGGGTTCGCGTGCCGGGGTTCGCGTGCCGGGGGTTCGCGTGCGGGGGTTCGCGTGCGGGGGTTCGCTTGCCGGGTTCGCTGGTGGTGGTTGACGAGACGGGGTTTGTCAGTCCGGGTTGGGTGGTGGTGGCTCGTGGGGGTCGGGTCCCCAGCGGGTGGGTGGTCGGCTGGTGCGGTGGTGGCCGTGGGGGCTGGTCCAGTGGGTGGTGCCGTCGGGGTCGAGTTTTACAGTCCAGCCGGCCTGGTGTTTGGCGCGGTGATGTCGTCGACAGAGGGGGTGCAGGTTGCTGGCGTGGGTGCGGCCGTGGGGCCAGGGCACGCAATGATCGAGGTCGCAGGCCACGGCTCGGTGGTTGCAGCCGGGAAAGCTGCAGACGGGGTTACGGGTGGTGACATGATCACGGACCGCGGCGGGCGGGCGGTAGGTGCACCGTCCGACCTCGATGAGGGTGCCGAGTGGGTCGGTGACGAGACGGCGCCAGGTGCCGGTGGGGTCGTCGGCCAGTTCGCGGGCGTAGTCGGCGGTGATCGGGCCGTAGCCTTGCAGCTCGGCGGGGTCGTTGTCCTGTCCGAGCAGGGTCGACAGGTTCACGATCACGTTGACTGCCGGCCGGCGGCGTTGCTCGCGCGGTAACCGACCCACTCCGTCAGCAGCGCGCAATTCAGCGGCACGCCCAGCAGCATCTTGGCCGCAGCCGGCACGTACTACGACATCCTGGCCAGAACCATTGCGTCCCGTGCCGTCGTGAGCGGGGCGGTCGTGGGCGGCGCGGTGGTGAGCTTGGTCGTCCTGAGAAGGGATGGTGTGGCCGGGGATGGTGGGGTCGGGGATGGTGGGGTCGGCTGTGGCGTGGGTGGTGGGGTTGTGGTCGCTGGCGAGGATGGTGGCGGTGAGGGTGTCGGCGCGGAGTTGGTCCAGGGTCCGTGACTCGGTGGGGTCGCTGCGCTGGAGCAGTCGGGCGGTGTCGCTGAGCCGGGCGTGCACAGCCTGGGCGTCGGCGGCCGGGAGCAGCGCCCACAGCTGGGCCATACCGTCCTCGCCGGGACTGAGACGGACCTGCCGATCGGCGCGGGCCGTCCGCCGGCGGTGCTCAGCACTCGCGGGGTCCAGCCGGAGCACCGCCCGGCGCAGCGACCGTTTCAGTTCTGAGAGGCTCTGTTCCCCCGCTCGCGGCAACACCGCGGCTTCCAACGCAGCAGCAAGCTCATCGGGCAGCTGATAGGAAGATTCCACAATCGCGCGGGCCTGTAATGCACTAACCCGCCCGCCCAGCAACGCCGCCAACACCCCGGGCAACCGGGTCGTCAACGCCGTGGCCTGAGCCAGCTGCGCTCCCGCGGTCACGGGCGCCAGCCCCAACACCACCGCGACCTCGTCACGGCTCCACTGACCCTCACTCATATCAGCGGCTGCGGCCCCGGCCAGCAGCTGCTGACCGACACCGTCCCACCAGGCCGCGGCCCGAGCCCACGCCGCCACCGCATCAAGCGCCTCACCCAGCGACAACCGGGTTGGATCCAGCCGGGCCAACCGGGCGATCCAATCGACCCCGGGCTCGAACCCTGGCGTCCGCAACACAGCCAACGACTCGCCCGCGACCTCAGCGCCCCACAAACCCCCCGCGTCCGGGGGCAGCTCGTCCGCCGGGGCGCACTCATCAAGCGGCCCGACCGGCACATCCCACCAGTCCATACCACCACAGCCAGCCCCGAGACCCGACGAATCGATCATGACTCCATCCTAGATTCACCCTCTGACAAAAGGGCATTCACGAGCTAATACGTGGTCCGACCGGGCTGGCCAACGTTCGCAGGTCGACCCCTCGTCGCGGCCCCACAGTCCGAAGTCGAGGACGACGTTCATACCCAGCCGAAGCAGGTCGAGCGCAAGTGAGATCAACCTGCCTCGACGACGTCACGTGGACAGCCACATCAGGGGCTGGCTGCGCGACACGCGTCAAAGTTCGTCGGGCTTGTGATAGCCGAAGAAGCTGCGCTTCCTGATTAATTCCGCCACCTCGACGGGCACCATTTTCGCCCAGCTGTCGTCGCCCTCCGCGATTCGCCGCAGGACGTCACGGCTCATGATCGGCAGGTAATCCGGCGTGAAATTGTCGAGTTCGACGAAGCTGCCGCGCCGGGCCAGATAGTCGAACAATGGCTGCAAATCCGGATCAACCGAGATGTTGGCTAGGGTTACGACTGCATCGTCACGCAGCATCGGATACACGAACAGTTTGAGATCATTCTTGAACAGCCGACCGAAGCTTTCCAGGATGCCGCCTGGCAATTGAGCGTGATTCGCCTCCGTAAACAGGTCGAGCAGGCTGGGAACCCCCATGACCATCCCGATCCTCCCGTCCGTGCGCCAGGCCAGGTAAGCGGCCAGTCGGTGGTACTCGACATAGTCCGAAATCAGCACAGTCATGCCACAGGCGGCCAGCAAGTCCGCGCGGGCCAGGAAATCCCGACGATCGACATCGGACCCCCCAGCGAGCAGGTTCGCCATCGTCAATTCAGTGAGCACCAATGCGTCCCGGTCGGCAACGGCCGGGTCGGCATCGAATTTCGCTCGGGCACACTCCAGCATGTTTATGTTGACGACGGTCGGCGGCCGGAAACTGCCTCGCTCGACCAGGATCGCCTTCTTTCGCAGCACTTCGCTCGGCTGCAACACCTCGCGGTCCGGACCGAACATCGCCGCCCCGCTCAAGCCGACCTGTACTAGCTTCAAGGCCATCAACCGGTTGTCAACCGACCGGAATTCAATACCCTTCAGCTGGATCATGTCGATTTCGATCCGGCCGGTGGTGAGTCGATCCAGCAGACTTTCGATGATCTGGTCCGGTTCGTGGTGCTGAAAGAATGCTGCATGCAGCAGGTTTACGCCGACGACCCCGAGTGCTTCTTGTTGCAGTGAGGCTTCGGTATCGAGCATTCGGACGTGCAGAATAAATCTGGCTGGGTTCGTCGTGGACATGGGATTGAAACTTGACGCCCATCCAGCCGTGGCATTCATTGCCACCTCGATAACTTCGAGCAACGACGGTGTCGGCGAAGGCAAAGAAAGCGTTGGAATCGCCGCGCTCCTCGTTCAGCCGATCAAGATTCAATTGGTATTCCAGGTCCAACATGGCCTGCAGCCGACCCATGGACACGTACCGGCCCGATTTTCCGTACACCGCGTCGCTGACGGCCATGTCGTAGGCCGAAATTGATTTGGCCACCGTGCCGGCCGCGCCGCCGGCCCGGAAAAACCAGCGCGCCACCTCCTGGCCAGCGCCAATTTCGGCGATGGTGCCGTACCACCGTGGGTCTAGGTTGATTCGCAACGCTTTCTGCAGGGTGTCGGTGGCGGCTTCCATGGCAGGTCCTCCCGGGCGGAAATGGTGATCCTGGCCGCGACACGATAGCGCCATCGTGCGTCGACCGCCGAATACTCCGAAGATGCCTTGCCGTGTATATGCCTAGGCACGTATATTAGCGGTATGCCGCAGCTGGTCTGGTCTGCCTTGCTCGATCCGCACCGCCGACGCGTTCTCGAACTGCTGCGGCAGAACCCGATGCCGGTGGGGGAGTTGGTGACCGCCTTACAACTCAGCCAACCCGCGACGTCGAAGCACCTGCGAGTACTCCGCGAGGCTGGCTTGGTTCGGGTCGTCCACTCAGCGCAACGGCGCATCTACCAGCTCGAACCGGCGCCGTTCGCCGAACTCGACGCCTGGCTCGCCCCGTACCGAATGCTGTGGAATGACCGGCTCGATGCACTCGGCCAGCACCTCGAAAGCCAGCACCTCGAAACCCAGCACCTCGAAACCCAGCACCTCGAATCCCAGGCACGCAACAGCAGGACATCGCGAAAGGTTGAGACATGAACCTCGGAACCTACCTAGAATTCGACGGCCGTCCAGCGATCCAGTTCGAACGCGAATACCCTTATCCGACCGAACGAGTCTGGTCCGCGATCACCGAGCCGTCCGAGCTGCTCAGCTGGTTCCCGTCCTCAGTGGCCATCGAGCTCAAGGTCGGCGGCAGCATCCAATTCAGTGACGACCCCAACTTGGAATCCATGACCGGCACCGTGCTGGCCTGCGAGCCACCGGTGCACCTGGCCTACACCTGGGGTGGCGACCAGCTGCACTTCCAGCTCGCGTCGCTGCCCGACGACGGCTGCCGCTTGACCCTCACGAATGTGCTGAGCGCGCAGGACACCGCCGCGCGCAATGCCGCCGGCTGGAGTGTTTGCCTGGCCGAGCTGGACAAACACCTGTCCGGGATGGCCTCCGCTGGGCCGCACAGCGATGACGCCGAGCCGTTCCAGCCCTACTACGACGCCTACCTCGCTGCCGGCGTCCCCACCGGCGCGCCGATACCGGCTAATACGGACTGACCGGCGCCCGCCCCGATTCGGTCAGCCTGGGAAGACCGTGTCCAGCGCGCTGCGCTGGTCGGCGTGATCGCGATTCCGGCCGCCGGCCTTCGCCGCGTACAGCGCACGGTCGGCGGCGGCCAGCGTGTCAACCGGCGACCGGTCGCCGACACAGCAGGCCACGCCCGCTGAGAACGTGATCTGCGGACGCAAGAGCGCCCAGGAACTGTGCAGTCGCTCCAGCATGGAGATCGCCTGGCGTTCTGAGGTCGCCGGCAGCAGCAAGGCAAACTCCTCGCCGCCATAGCGCGCGGCGTAGTCGTTGAAGCGCAGGCAGCTTCGGAGTACAGCGCCGAAATCGGCCAGCACCCGGTCGCCCGCCGCGTGACCGAAAGTGTCGTTGAGGTTCTTGAAGAAATCCAGGTCGCAAATCACCAGCGCATCACCCGGCCGAACGGTGGCCAGCCGCAGATCAAGGTCGCGGCGATTGGCGAGGTTGGTCAGCGCGTCCACGTGCGCGGCCCGGCGCAATTCATCAGTCATCCGTGCCTGTTGCGCGACCAGCCCAGCCAGCAGTTCGGCCAGCACCAGCCAGATCGCGACCGCGATGACCAACCGGGCGGCGAGTGGGCTGGCCCAACCACCCCAGGCGGCTATCCAGGCCGCCACGGCGACGGGCGCGAGCCGCACACTGGTGCCGCGCGGCTGGCTCAATCCGACGTACGCGAACGAGAGCATGAACAAGCCGGTGTATGAGGACCCGAGCCCACCGGCAAAGACGCCAAGCGCCGCCAAGGCGCCCCACATCAGCATCGGAAAGATGAGCGAGCTGCTTCGGGGCATTCGCGACCAGGGCACCAACAAGCTGATCAGCAGCAATGCGGTTATGACCGCTGTTATTACCCCCAGCACTTGCCAGGTGTGCCGGTCGGTGGTCAGCAACGGCAAGGTGGTTATGGTGACCACGCCGGTCACGAACAACAGCAGGCGGCCAGCCGCATAGGGCTCCCAACCCTCGCCCGTCCAACCGGCAAAACGACGAAGGGCAAGCCGAACCCGACCGGAGTCCGTCTCGCGGCGAGACCGCCGTTTGTCATATTTGGTGCGGTTGCTCACGCTAATATGATCGGCACTTTCCGGGACGGGTTGAGTGATCGACCGAGCCGCGGTTTCGAAGATCGTCGTACGGGTGGAATGGCGGCAGTACGCACCGCCACCGACCGGACACCGTAAGTTCGTTCACACCGCTGCCGACCTACGAAATCAGACCGAAACAGTGATGTACAACTCTGCATTCGTTAGTCATGCTGCCTGCAGACGATTTTTTCGTTTCCTCGACCCCGGAGGTTCTTGATGGCATTTGCGGCGCCGGTTTCAGCAGGGACAGACTACCTACCGATCGAGGCCGCCGAAGAGAAGGCCAAGCTTCAGAAGCATTTCGGCCGGGCCGACATCTTCTTCTTCCTGGTCTGTACCTTGTTCGGCGTCGACGGGCTGGGCACCTTCGCCACCCAGGGCGGGGCCGGCTTCACGTGGTTGCTGCTGTGCATCCTGCTGTTCGCGATTCCGTCCGCCATGATCCTTTCGGAACTCGGCGCGGCCTACACCGACGAAGGCGGCCCGTACGTCTGGGTGCGAATGGCCTTCGGGCATCTCGTGGGGGCATTGAACAACTTCTTCTACTGGGTCACCAACCCGGTATGGATGGGCGGCACTCTGGTCGGTACGGCCGTCGGCGCGCTCATCGTGTTCTTCAACAGCGGCAACGATTACTCCACCACCACGCTGTACTTCATCGGGATCCCGTTCATCTGGCTCGGCGTGCTGTTTGCCATCCTGTCCTTCCGAATCGGTAAGTGGATCGCCACCATCGGCGCGTACGCCCGGTTCCTACTGCTCGGCTTCTTCAGCGTGGTGATCGTCGTCTACGGGGTAAAGCACGGCTTTAAAGGCATCGGGGCGAAGGGCTTCAAACCGACCTTCTCCAGCTTCGTGGCGTTGGTGCCACTGACCCTGTTCAGCCTGGTCGGTTTCGAACTGCCGAGCGCGGCCGGAGAAGAGATGGAGGACGCGGCCAAGGACGTCCCCGCCGGGATCGCCAAATCCGTCATCGCCACCGCATTGCTGTACGGCCTGCCGGTGCTGGGCATCCTGCTCGTGCTGCCGACGGGACAGGCGACCGGTTTGGCCGGCTTCCCCGACGCGCTGAAGCAATCCATGACAGTCTTCGGCGGCAGCGTCACCACGAACAGTGACGGCACCGTCACATCGCACCTCAGCGGACTCGGCTCCGGACTGGGTTGGGTGATGGCCATCCTGGTGACGATCGTGGCGTTCACCTCGGGCCTGACCTGGATCATGGGCTCGGACCGCACCCTGGCCGTGTCGTGCTACGACGGGGCGGGGCCACGCGCGTTGGGCAAGTTCTCGGCCCGATTCGGTACGCCACTGCGGGTGAACGTGCTGTCCGGCGTGGTGTCCACCGGCGTCTTCGTGGCCGCCACCCAGATCACCGGCGGTGACGCCGCCAAGTTCTTTACGGTCGCACTCAACCTGGCCATCTCTACCACGCTGATCTCTTATCTCGGCATTTTCCCCGCGGCCTGGGTGCTGCGCCGCCGTCGGCCGGCCGATCCGCGACCGTACCGCAGTCCGGCGATTGCTTTCGCCACGATCATCTCCACCGTGGCCATCCTGTTCTGCACCGTGGAGATTCTGTTTCCCGGCATTGGTGATTCGTGGTTCAGCGAGGACTACCGTCCGGCGGACTGGACCGGCGGCGAGCGGTGGACCTACCTGTTCACCGAAGCGGTTCCGCTGGTCTTGTTCACGATCATCGGGGTGTCGTTCTGGGCCTTGGGCCGGCGCCATCGCCGTCGCGTCGGCGACCTACCGCCGCACGGCGTAACCGTGTCCGCGCAGGAGACGGTCGGCTAAGCCGCCCGCCTGCGGGCGGCGGCGCGTCGAGCAATTGCAGCCAGCGGTTCGTGAGGTCGTACCCGCATCATCTGGCCGGACGGGCGAAGAGAAGAATGAAGGCCTTCCGCTACGTCTAGCTAGGAGCAGGGCATGGCAGCAAAAACCTGGTTCATCACCGGTGCGTCCCGTGGCTTTGGCCGCGAATGGTCGATCGCCGCGCTCGAGCGGGGTGACCGTGTCGCCGCGACCGCACGGGACACGTCCACGCTGGACGATCTGGTGCAGCGCTTCGGAGATCGGCTGTTGCCGTTGAAGCTCGACGTCACCGACCGGGACGCCGATTTCGCCGCGGTCAAGCAAGCGCACGATCATTTCGGACGGCTCGACATCGTCGTCAACAATGCCGGCTACGGACAGTTCGGGCTGATGGAAGAGATCAGCGAGGCCGAGGCCCGCGATCAAATGGAGACCAACCTGTTCGGCGCGCTCTGGATCACCCAGGCCGCGTTGCCCTTCCTGCGCGAGCAGCGGTCCGGGCACATCCTGCAGGTGTCATCCATCGGCGGCATCAGCGCATTCCCGATGGTCGGCATGTACCACGCTTCCAAATGGGCCCTGGAAGGATTCAGTCAGACGCTCGCCCAGGAAGTTGCCAGCTTCGGCATCAAGGTGACGCTCATCGAGCCCGGCGGATTCTCCACCGACTGGGGTGGCGCGTCAGCCAAGCACGCCACCGCGCTGCCCGACTACGACGAGTACCGGGCGCTGGCGCAGAAGGAGCGGGCTACCCGGACGGCCGTCCCGGGCGATCCCACGGCATCGTCTGCGGCGGTCCTACAAATCGTCGACAGCGAGAACCCGCCGCTACGGGTGTTCTTCGGTGACGGCCCGCTGGCGATTGCCACCAAGGACTATGAGTCCCGGCTGGCCACTTGGCGCGAGTGGGAACCGGTGTCCATCGCCGCCGGCGGTGGCAAGCAGCGCTAAATTCGTCCACATCGCCGCCGAAAGTCCTACTGTCACGTCCCTATAGGGCCGTGACAGTAGGACTTTCCGGTTCGTGCCGGGACCAGGTCACTCAGCGAGGCGGCGCAGGATCCGGCCCAGCACCACTTGATCCGTAGCCGACAATTGACCGAAGAACCGATCCGCTTCGGTGGCCCGGGCCGCCCGGACGGCGTCTCCGGTTTTGCGCCCCAGTTCGGTGAGCTGGACGACGACCGCGCGCCGGTCATGCGGGTCCGGCGTACGGGCGACGAAGCCGCGCTCCTGCAACGCATCTACTACCTCGGTGGCCGAGCGTGGCGCGATCCGCAAGTGATCGGACAGGTCGCTGAGCCGCATCGGCCCGTGCCGCATGAGCACCGCGAAGGCCCGCGCGTGGGACGGCGACACATCCCAGGGCGCCAGGGCTTGCATGGACAGCGACCGCAATCGACGGGCGACTCCGAGAAACGCTTCGGACAGGCTCTCGTCCCGCTCTGCTACGGCGTTTTCCGACGGGGGTCGATGAGCGGCGTTCCCGTCCGAGGTGGTGGTCCGATCCGCGGCCATGCGGAATAGGTTATCAGCAAGTGCTGTTGTACCCTCATGATGAGGTAACCTCAGCATATGCGACGGCCTGCACGCATGCATCAGCGAATCGGCCCGCTACCTCAGCACGACATCGTCCCCCGCACAGAATGGGGTGAGTCCCTCTGACTACCACTGACTTGAAACACGAAATCAAACGCGAACTAAGAACCGGCTCGGGCGAGCGTCCGGAACGCTCCCGGGGCACCGTCAGTGCCGCCGACAAGGCAAAGGCCCGCGAGGTATCGCTACGCCGGGTGGGTGCGCTCTTCACCGCACACCGCTGGCCACTCATCGTTGTGGTCGCGATCATCGTTGCGTCCTCGATCGTCTCGATGGCGTCACCGTTCCTGTTGCGCGCCGTCATCGACAAGGCCCTGCCCGAACAGAACGTCGGCCTGCTCGTCTGGCTGGTCGCCGGTATGGTCGCAGTCGCGGCGATCACGTCCGCATTCGGCGTGGTGCAGACCTGGATCAGCACCAAAGTGGGCCAGCAGGTCATGCACCGACTGCGCTCGGACGTATTCACCCACCTGCAGCGCCAATCCATTGCGTTCTTCACGCGGACTCGAACCGGCGAGGTCCAATCCCGGATCACCAACGACATCGGTGGCATGCAGTCGGTCGTCACGTCGACGGCCACCTCCATCGCGTCGAATCTGACGACCGTGGTCGCGACCGCGGTCGCCATGGCCGCGCTGTCCTGGCGGCTGTCGCTGATCTCGCTGGTGGTCATGCCGCCCGCGGTCTACCTGACCCGCAAGGTGGCCCAGATGCGTCGCGAGATCACCGCCGCCCGGCAACGGGAATTGGCCGACCTCAACGTGACGATCGAAGAAGGTCTGTCGATCAGCGGTATCCAGCTCAGCAAGACCATGGGCACCGCGCCGGCATTGATCGCCCGCTTCGTCGAATCCTCGAAACGGCTCATCGATCTGGAACTACGTTCGGACCTGGCCGGTCGCTGGCGGATGGCCAGCATGAACGTCATCTTCGCGGCCATCCCGGCCGTCATCTATTTGAGCGCGGGCCTGCCGGCTACCTCTGGCCGGATGACTATCGGCACGCTAGTCGCGTTCACCGCCCTGCAGAGTGGCTTGTTCCGGCCACTGATGGGGCTGCTGAACGTGGGTGTCTCGCTCACCAGCTCGCTCGCACTGTTCGCCCGCATCTTCGAGTATCTCGACCTTCGGGTTGAGGTGGACGATCCCACGACACCGATCGACATCGAACCGTCTGAGGTTGCCGGCCGGGTACGACTCGAGAACGTCACCTTCCACTACGACGACGCGGGCCGGCCGGCAGTCGATGCGGTCAGCCTCGACATACCGGCGGGCAGCACGCTGGCTCTGGTCGGCGAGACGGGTTCGGGCAAGAGCACGATTGCCGCGCTGGTGGCCCGGCTGTACGACCCGAGTTCGGGACGGGTCACCATTGACGGCATCGACGTGCGGCAACTGCGGCTGGCCGACCTGGCCTCGGTAGTGGGCGTGGTCAGCCAGGAGACGTACCTGCTGCACACCACGGTTCGGCAGAACCTGCGCTACGCCAAACCGAGCGCCACCGATGACGAGATCGAGCAGGCCGCCCGGGCCGCCCAGATTCACGATCTGATCAGCGGGCTGCCCGACGGCTACGACACCATGGTCGGATCGCGTGGTTATCGCTTCTCCGGCGGGGAGAAGCAACGCATCGCGATCGCCCGGACGTTGCTCCGCAATCCCAAGGTGCTGGTCCTGGACGAGGCAACGAGCGCGCTGGACACCGAGACCGAACGGGCCGTCCAACAGGCCTTCGACACGCTGTCCCGCGGCCGCACCACGATCACCATCGCGCACCGGCTGTCCACCGTTCGCGATGCCGACCAGATAGTGGTGCTCGATCACGGCCGGATCATCGAGTCCGGAACCCATCACAGCCTGGTCCAGGACAACGGCCGCTACGCCGCGCTGGCGGCCTGACCGCCGCGAATTTGGACCAGCGATCAGCCGCCAGCGATCAGCGATCAGCCGCCAGCGATCAGCCCCCAGCGATCAGCCCCCAGCGATCAGCTGCCAGCTGCCAGCTGCCAGCTGCCAGCGGTCATAGCACCGGCGAAACCGCCAGGCCCGCAGCCTCGATCGGGACGGCGGGGGCGTCCGCCAGCCTGGCCAGCGTCCGGGTCGACTTTGGCAGCAACCCGAGCGCGCAGGCCAGTGAGCCCAGCAGCCCGCCGCCAACCAGCACCGTCACCTCGCCGACCACCTGAGCGACCGGTCCGGCCAGCAGATATCCCAGTGGCAGCAGGGCCAGCGAGCCCATCCAATCCCAGGCCGACACCCGGGACAGCAGCTGCGGCGGGATGCGCTGGGCCAGCGCGGTCTCCCACCACACGCCGAATAGTCCGATGCCGAGGCCGGCCACCGCCAGAGCGGGATACAGCAGTAACTGCGGCGGCCCGGCGCCGTACAGCGCAATCGCGGCCGGCCAGGGGCTGCACACGATCATCCCGGTCAACATCGGGCGACGCGGTCGCCAGCGCAGCCCGATCAGCGCACCAGAAATTGTGCCCACACCCCAGGCGGCATTGGCGAAACCGAACACCGCTTCGGTGCCGTAAACCTGCTTGGCCACCGTCGCGCCGAGGACCAGGAACGGGGCCAGCGACAGCAGCAAGGCCGCCGAGAAGGCCAGGATCGTGCCCAGCACCCAAGTCCGTTCGCGGACCGCTGTCCAGCCCTGCCGCAGTTCGAAGAGCACGCTGCCGCCCTCGATGTGGACACCCCGGGACCGGCTGCGGACCCGCATCAACATCGCCGCGGACACCGCGAACGTCAGCGCGTCCAGGCCGAATGCGAACGCACCGCCCACACCCAGCACAAGCGCGGTGGCCAGTGCCGGTGAGGCGAAGGCCGCCAGTTCGCGACTCACGCCACCCAGCGCCTGGGCGGACTGGATGTCAGCCTCGGGGACGGTCTGCGGGACCAAACCGGTATAGGCCGGTTGGAAGAAGGCCTGCGCCATACCGAAGAAGACGCCGACAATGACCATCATCCAGACCCGAACGGTGCCGGTGGCGATCAGCACGGCCAGTGCGCCGTGCAACAGGGCGCGGATGACGTCCGTCACCACCATCACGCGTTGTCGGGGCAGCCGGTCGGCCAGCACGCCACCGAAGAGCAGGAACAGCACCAGCGGAATGGAGTACGCCGCCAGCACCAAGCCGACATCCCCGGCGTCCCCGGTCAGTCGGGTCACGTACAGGCCGATAGCCACGATGATCAGCGCGTCGCCGATCATGCTCGCCGACTGGCTCAACCAGAGCAGCCGGAAGTCGCGGAACCGCAGTACGGACAACACCCCTAGACGGTAAGGGATCTGTCACGCAAATTCTGCCCGGCCCGGAGTCAGGCCGATTCGCGCGCGTCCCCGGCATCGTCCCGGTCGGCGGCCAACAGCGCGCGGCTCATGTGCCGGTATCGCGCCGCCGGCGACATGCCCATGAAATGCAGGGCATGAGGTGAGCGCACCGACGGCCGGTCGCGGTAAGACAGCGCGGTGCTGTTGAAAAGCTCGGTGTCGTCGTCCCGACCCTCCAGGCACGGTTGGTTCCAGCCCGGCGGCAGCCAACTGGTGCCGTCGACGTAGCGACCACCACGACCGGGACGGGCCCAGCGATAGCGCTCGTCGCCGCGGTTCCAGCCGAGCGCGGCCAGCACCGCGCCCTGATCGACCCACGGGCCGGGCTGTGGACCAGCAGCCAGCACCGCGTCCAAGAAATCGATGGCTTCCGGCCTCGCCCGCATGAACCACACCCCCGTGTTGGGGTTGACTCGATGTTCGTGGGGCACCTGCTCCAGCACCAGACCTTGAAAGCTGTCCGGGTGTACCTGCTCGGCGATGTCCTCGTCATCGCGCATGAGCAGTACGTCGGCGTCCAGCCACAGCACGGACGGATAGTCGCTCAGGGCTTGCCGCAGAAGGGCGATCTTCGTCCACTTCGCGCGTTGGGCGTCGACATCGGCAGCTTCGCCATCGTCGCTCAGGTTCTCCACGTGCAGCGCGTACCCCAGCGCTGGGCGTAGCGGGCGAAGGTGGGCAGGGCCAGATCGTGCAGGACCGCGCGCATGCTCGGTCCAGCAGCGGTGATCAGTACGCCTACCGGGTCGGCATCCATCGACCGAGCAGACCGGTCGCAGGTTAACGGACGGCCACGTGAACAGGCCGGAATCAAGAAATCGACGAGAACGGGCCGCGGCGCCCCGTCCGGATGGGTGCCGATGACCTCAACGGCCGAACCGCCCGGCCAGCTGCGTTGCCGTCGGCCTCAGGTCGAACGGCCCACCGTAGCGGTGTCCCGTCCGAAGAGCGGATAGCGGTATTCACGTTTGATGGAGTGCAGCACGACGTCCAGCTGGACGTCGCGCACACCGTGGATCAGGCCGAGGGTATGGCTCACGAACTCGTACAGCGCCGCGGTGTCCCGAAAGACGGCATCGACGACCAGGTCGCTGTAACCCGTGGTGGCCGCCACGTACCGCACCGCCGTCAGCGAAGCCACCTGCAGCGCGATCGCTTCGAGCGCGGCCAGATCCACCCGCAGCTGCAGCATGGCCTCAAAGGTGAAGCCGAGGGCCGCGGGATCGACCATCGCCACGAAGGTCAACTGGTTGGCCGCGGTCAGCACGCCGATGCGCCGCGCCACCGCCGTCTCGCTCAGACCCAAAGCGTGCGACAGGTCGGCGTAACTTCGCCGCCCGTCTTGGCCCAATTCGGCCATCAGCCTGATGTCCATGGGGTCAGGCCGATGGAACTCCTCGACCGGCGGTTCCGCCGACGCGGCCAGTTCGGAAGCGACCCCGAGCAGCGGGCCACTCCACTGGTCGCGGGTCTTGAAGCGCTTGAGGACGACGGCCGTCTCACTGGCCCGGATCCATCCGGAAGCCGGCAGCTCGTACATCAGCACCTGGCTCAGATGGCGATTGTCGCCGGCGATCAGCTCACACATCACGTCACTACGCCCGGTCAGCAACGATACGTAACGCACGTCGGGACGCTCGGCCAGCATGGCCGCCAGCGCCGGGGCCGCGCCGGGCTGCGTCTGGAAGTACAGGAACACCGGTTGGCCGAAGCCGCAGCGCAGCGCGTCCGGCGCACCGACGATGATCAGGGCCCCGGAGTCCCGCAACCGTTGCACCCGGCGCAACACCGTCGTCTCCGACACGCCGATCACACCGGCCAGCTGGGACCCCGAAGCCCGCGGTGCGGACTGCAGCGCGGCCACGATCCGGCGGTCCACCTCGTCCAGCCGTGGTGCCGGCCGAGACGCCGGATCGTTCACGCACCGTCCCGCGAGGCCAGCGTCACCAGGGTCCGCAGCAGGACGTTCGCCCCGTTGCCGACGTCGGCGAAGTCGGAATCCTCGGCCGGGGAATGGCTGCGGCCACCCTTGCTCGGCACGAAAACCATCCCGGTCGGAGCCAGCCGGGCCAGGTTCTGCGAATCATGGCCAGCCCCGGAGGGCAGCGGCAGATGGCTCAGCCCCAATGCGTCGGCCGCGTCCCGGATGACGCTTTGCACGGACGCGGCCAGCGGAACCGGCGGCACGATCTCAGCCGGCTGCCACCGGACGGCGACGCCGAACGAAACGGCAGTGGCCTCAGCCGCGGCGGCCAACTGCCGGCTCAGTTCGACCAGCCGAGCCAGGTCGGGATGGCGGAAATCCAGGGTGACCACCGCCCGTTCGACCACGACGTTGGCACCACCCGGCTCAACCCGGATCACGCCGCAGGTCGCGACCGCACCGCCACCGATCTCAGCGGCGATGCCTGGCAACTGGGTCAGAAAGTCGGCCGCAGCCAACAGCGCGTCCTGGCGTTCGGTCATCGGGGTAGTACCGGCGTGATCGGCCCGGCCCAGGAATTCGACGCTGCCACCACCGAGCCCGACGATGGCCGTGACCACCCCGATGTCGGTGCCGGTGCGATCGAGGTTCGGGCCTTGTTCGATGTGTAGTTCGACGAAGGCGTGCAGCGTGCCCGGCGCCAGCTCCGTCGAGGTCGGCAGGCCTACCGCCCAGCCCTGCTCCGACCAGTTCTGCAGGGCGGTGATCAAGGACCGGCCGTCCCGCGTGGTCAACTGGTCGAGCTGTTCCGGCCGATAGTTCCGGACCAGACCGCCGGATCCGAGCAGGTGGCCGTACGTCCCTTCCTCGTCGGAGAAGACCACGGCCGATACCGGGCGAACGAGGGGGAGATCGAGTTCGCTGAGCCGTCTTAGGCACTCCAGCGCGGCCAGCGCACCCAACGCGCCGTCCAGCCGACCGCCGTTGGGCACGGTGTCCAGATGTGAACCCGTCCACACCGCCGGCCCGCAGGGCGATCCGGGGCCGGCCGGCCGGGTGATGAACATGTTGGCCAACCCGTCCGTCCGGACCAGCAGACCGGCGTCCTGGCAGCGTTGCCGAAACCAGGTCCGGGACTGGGCGTCGGCCTCGGAGTAAGCGGCCCGCGAGATGCCACCGGACTCGGTGCGGCCGATCTGCGCCAGGTCGTCCAGGTCGGCACGCAACCGGTCGGCGTTGACGGTCAGGGGCGTTGGGTCAACCGTAGACATCCACGCACTCTTGCAGCTATCCCGCGTGGCGGCAACGCTGGGCAACGGATACGCGCTCTACGAAGGCACTTCGCGCACGAAACACGCCAGAAACGAAAACCGATCACCCTGTTTGCCATGGGTGATTCCACGCCGGCCGAGGCCACGCCGCAATTTCGCAAGACCCGCTACGACGGGTACCGCTCGTACTCCTACCTACGCCCCGGCGAGGATTATGAGGAATTCGAGCTGGCCGCTGAGATCGGTCGGGTCCCGCGGTACGACCTCGGGTTGGACGCCGGACAGGACGAACGAACTCGGCGGCTGATCGATGACAACATCATCATCAGCCTGCACGACCATCCGCAGGTCCTGCCGCAGGACCTGGCCGTGCTGCACGATTACATCCGCACCGGGCGGGAACACACCGGCTTCGAAGGCCTGTCGCACTCCGGCCTGACTGCGGTGTTCGACAACATGATGGACGGCATGGCCTGCGTGACCAGCAAGTTCGGCTGGAAGTTCGACGACATCGTCTACGACCTGGGTATGCGCCAGTCCGATCTCGCGCACCAGGACTATGCCCGAATCGCCTATGGCGTAAGCGATATCTACGACGCCAAGCAGAACGGCCAGGTCGCCGTCGTGCTGTGCCTGGAGGCCGCCACCCCGGTCGAGAACGAGGTCGATCGGGTCGACATCCTCTACGGCTTGGGTGTTCGACAGATGGGCATCGCGTATTCCGAGTCCAACACGCTGGGATCCGGGCTCAAGGAGAGTGGCGACGGTGGCCTGACCGTGTTCGGCCGGCGGTGCGTGGAACGGATGAATTCACTCGGCATCGCGATCGACGTCTCGCACTCGGGTGATCAGACGAGCCTGGACACTTTCGCCCATTCCAGCAAGCCGGTGCTCATCACACACGCCGGTGCCCGGGCGGTATGGCCGACGTCGCGGATGAAACCCGACTCGGTGTTGCGGGCCTGCGCCGAGAGCGGGGGAGTCATCGGCATCGAGGCAGCGCCGCACACCTCACTGTCACCCGACCATCCCAGCCACTCGCTGGAATCGGTGATGGACCATTTCACCTATTGTGTCGAGCTGATGGGCATCGAGCACGTCGCGTTCGGTCCGGATACGTTGTACGGCGATCACGTCGGACTGCACAACGCCTTCGCCCAGCAGCTCGGCATCAAATCGATCCAGAGTGGTCCGGAGTTCCCCCGGGTCGAGTACGTGGCCGGGTTGGAGAATCCGACCGAGAACTTCTACAACATCGTCGGCTGGTTGGTGAAACACGGTTACCGCGACGAGGACATCGTTGCGGTAACCGGGGCCAACATCATGCGGGTGCTCGAGCAGATCTGGTGAGCCTCAGCGTGGCCAGCGGACCCGAGCCGGGTACCCACCGCCGGCGACGACCCGATCACACCACGAGTCGAGCAGGGCGAAGAGCCGGCCGGCGTCCTCGCCCAGCGCGCTCACCACGCGTGTCTCCATGATGTCGGTCGCCGTCTCGATCTGCTCGCGCAAATCCCGTCCGGCGGTGGTCAGTTCGTCGCCCTCGAGCAAGCCACGACTACGCAGTCGGTCGCAGGCCTGGTCGAGTTCATCGTCCGTCCAGCCCCGCGAGCGAACCCAGGACCGAAGCGGCTGTCCGCGCCAAGGATCGGTGAGCAGCCCCACTTCAGTCGCGTCCAGGTCAGCACCGATCCAGGCCGCGATGTGACTGTCGCCGCGATGTTCACGCACCAGGTCGGCCGCCCTCCAGAATCGACCCATCGGGTCATCGGGCACTCCCAGCGAGAGCAGGCCGGAGAACAGCGCGCGACCCTCGCCGGGTGCGGCGGTGGCCATTCGCAACAGGACCTCGGTCGCCCAGAGCAAGTCAGCGGGATCGGCGGGATCGGCGGGATCGGCGGGATCGGCTGAGTGCGCACCCAGCAACCGGGTCAGCGACTCCGTGGCGCCCCGTTGCCGGGCCGCCAGTACGGCAGGCTGATCGGCACGCGTCCAACCCTCGGCCACCGCCGCCACCACGATCTCGCGCTTGAATACGCCGAACGCCGAGGCGACCAGGTGCCCGCTGACGTTCGGTCCCAGGCAAGCTCCACGGCTGGTGAAGTACGCCACCATGTCCGGGTATTCGATCCGGCCGTCCGGGGACCGCCGCGACGACCCTTCGAAGCCGAGTTCGGCCAGCGCGCTGTGCACCTCGGGCGCGAAATAGGCATTACCCGCGATGGGTTCGATGACGTCCCAGATTCGACGGGCCGTCAACGACGGCGAAGACTGCGCGTTCAGTGTCGGCATACGGGATTCCATTCCTGGCTGCGATCCGAGGACATCAAAGGACGTCGACACCTTACGACCAAGCGAGCTCCGCAGTCAGCAAAAAGGGCATAGACATTGAAAATTCAGACGTCGGGAAGCACCCGTCCGTTGTTGTCCTTGGCTTCGTCGTTGCCCCACCGGCTCAGGTAGTAAGCCGACACCCAGACCCCGGTGCCGATGTCCGGATCGGTTTTCATCCAGAAGTGATTGAAGTTTGGCCCGACCTTGGTCACCCGTCCGCGATGCTTTCCGAAAACATAGTTGGTTCCTTTTTTCAGCGTGCCGGTCGCGTGAAGGTCGGTCAGCGACGGGAACACCGGAGCATCGGCGAAGGTGTCGACGAAGAACTTGACCGGCACGCCGCCACCGTGGCCCACCTCAGCGGCGGCCACCACATGGCCGTCCGGGGTGGCATTGGTCGACACCATGATGATCGGATTGTCCGGATCCATGTTGATCGGCCCCCGACCCTGGATCAGCGGATTGACGATGTTGCCGTTGTCCGCATTCGAGCCGCCGCCGGGAACGAACAGCTGTTCGTGATGCAGGTGCGGGTAGTCGACGCCGACACTGCCCATGGTTCCCACCCAATCGCCTCGCCGGACCTGGGTGTTCACGGCAATTCGATTGGACATGTGCATATAGGTCGTAAACCAACCGTTGCCGTGGTTGATCTCGATGCCGCCGGGGTCGAAATGCTCATGCACGAGGCCCGCGGCGGACGCGAGGATGTCGCTTCCGATCTTCATTCCTTCGCGGTACATATCGACTTTTTTGTCGTCAGGATTGTGCCCACGGTAAGTCTGCAGATGAATTGTCGTGCCCTTGGGAAAGGGCAGCAGAAACGCAGGACGGTGGGGGAGAGGATCGGCCATGGCAGTGCTCCTTGCGGGCTGTTTTGAATCAGGAGACGGCGCGATCAATCTTGGGACACGGAATAACTATGGTATCCAGTCGGTTGGCGCGAGCGGAAGTAGTCCCAATCGGGGCAATACGAGTGAACACCTTCGAACACTGAGGAGCAGCCAGCGTGAAGATCGGAATCATCGGCGCCGGATTCATCGGCGGAAGCCTGACCCGCACCTTGACCGCCCTGGGCCACGAGGTCCGGGTTTCGAACTCCCGAGCGCCCGAGACTCTGGCCGAGCTCGCGGCCGAGACCGGCGCGACGGCCGTCTGGGCGGCCGACGCCGCGGACAACGCGGATCTGGTCATCGTCAGCATTCCGCAGAAGAACGTCCCCGATCTCGCGCCGGGCATCGTGTCCGAGGCCAAGCCGGATGCGCCGGTGATCGAGACGAACAACTACTACCCACAGCAGCGGGATGGCTACATCGCCGACATTGAGAATGGCATGCCTGAGAGCGTCTGGGTCGCCAAGACGATGGGGCTGCCGACCGACACGGTGTTCAAGGTCTTCAACGGCATCTACTGGAAGCACCTGCTCGAGCGGGGAGTGCCGGCCGGTACCGAGGGCCGGATGGCGCTGCCGATCGCCGGTACCGACGGCCCGCAGAAGGAACTGGTGTTCGAGCTGATCGAGCAACTCGGCTTCGACGCCGTGGACGGCGGCACCCTCGAAGAGTCGTGGCGTCAGCAGCCGGGCACGCCCGCTTACGGCAAGCGGTTCGGCGGCGAAGAGACCAAGAAGGCCCTGACTGAGTCCTCACCGGAGCGGACCGACGACTTCAAGGCACTACCAGAGCAAAAGGCCTGAACGACCCAGGGCTGAGCCAGACCCCGATCGCTCAAGCCAGTGGTCCCACGTCGACGAGGCGGACGATTGCTTCGCCCGCCTCGTCGCTGGCGTCCAGGTCGATTTCGGCGCTGATGCCCCAATCGTGGTCGTCAGCTGGATCGTCGAAGACCTGGCGGACGAACCAGCGGTCCGCCCGCTTGTCGATGTGCAGCAGCGCCGGGTTGCGAGCATCGGCATCGATGCCGATCCGGTCGTATTCCTCGCGGTAATCCTCGATGGCGTCCTGCCAGGCATCGGCGTCCCAGCCAGCTGATGCATCGAGCGCGCCCAGCTCATCCCAGCGGCTTCGCGCCGCCAACTCGACCCGGCGGAACATCGCGTTGCGCACCAGCACGGTGAAGGCACGAACGTTGCCGGTGAGCGTTCGGGCCGACGGCGGCAGCACGTCAGCCGAGCCGTCATCGCCGGCGGCGGTGAGCTGCTCCCATTCGTCGAGCAAGCTGGAGTCGATCTGACGGACGAGTTCACCCAGCCAGGCGGTGACGTCCTCGACCGCTTCCGTGCGCGCGGCCGCCGGTACCGAGGAACGCATCGCGCGATAAGCATCGGTGAGGTAGCGCAGTACCGTCCCCTCGGAGCGCGTCAGCCCGTAGAAAGACACGAACTCGGTGAAGGTCATCGCCCGTTCCCACAAATCGCGGACCACTGACTTCGGGGACAACTCGGCGTCGATCAGCCACGGATGGGTCTGGCAGTACACGGCGAACGCGCCGTTGAGCAGCTCGCCCAGCGGTTGCGGATAACGCACCTCGTCGAGCAGTTCCATCCGCTCGTCGTAGTCCAGCCCCTCGGCCTTCATCGCGGCCACCGCCTCGCCGCGCGCCTTGTACTGCTGCGCCGACAGCACCTGACGCGGATCGTCCAGCGTCGACTCGAGCACCGACAGCACGTCCAGGGCAAAGGTGTCCGACTCCGGATCGAGCAGTTCGATGGCGGCCAGGGCGAAAGTCGACAACGGTTGGTTGAGCGCGAAGTTGTCCGGCACGTCGACGGTCAGCCGCACGCTCCGGCCGTCCGGCTCCGGCCCAGGCAGCCGCTCCAGAACCCCGGCCCGAAGCAACGAGCGGTAGTCCCGCAGCGCGGTCCGCAGATGGCGTCGCTGCGCCGTTTCGGACTCGTGGTTGTCACTGAGCAGACGTTGCATCGCCAGCACCGGGTCGCCGGGACGGGCAACGACGTTGAGCAGCATCGAATGCGATACCGCGAACTGTGACGTCAGCGGTTCCGGTTCGGCCGCCATCAACCGGTCGTGGGTGGCCTTGGACCATGACACGAATCCTTCGGGCGCCTTCTTACGTACGACCTTGCGCCGTTTGGCCTCATTGTCACCGGCTTTGGCCAGCAACTTCAGATTCTCTACCTCGTGCTCGGGTGCCTGCACCACGACGGTGCCGGCGGTATCGAAGCCGGCCCGCCCGGCCCGGCCGGCAATCTGGTGAAATTCCCGAGCCTGCAACTGCCGGGTACGGGTTCCGTCGTACTTGGACAGCGCCGCGAAGACGACGGTACGAATTGGGACGTTGATGCCGACGCCCAGGGTGTCCGTCCCGCAGATGACCTTGAGCAGGCCGGCCTGGGCCAGTTGTTCGACCAGCCGGCGGTACTTGGGAAGCATGCCGGCGTGGTGCACACCGATGCCGTGCCGGACCAAGCGGGACAGCACCCTGCCGAACCCGGAACGGAACGTGAAGTCGCCGATGGCCACGGCGATCTCGTCGCGTTCGGCTCGGGTCGCGACGTTGATGCTGGTCAGCGCCTGGGCTTGTTCGAGCGCGGCCGCCTGGGTGAAGTGCACGATGTAGATCGGCGCCTGCCCGGTACTGAGCAGATCGGTGATCGTCTCCTGCAGGGGTGTGGTCGCGTAGTAATGATGCAGCGGCACCGGCCGGTCGGCCGAGGTGATCACCGCGGTGTCGCGTCCGGTACGACGGGTCAGATCGTCCTGGAAGAAACTCACATCACCCAAGGTGGCCGACATCAACAGGAACTGCGCATCGGTGAGCTCCAGCAACGGGATCTGCCAGGCCCAGCCGCGATCAGAATCGGCGTAGTAGTGGAATTCATCCATCACCACCAGGGCAAAGTCGGTGGCCCGCCCCTGCCGCAGGGCCACGTTGGCCAGCACTTCGGCCGTGCAGCAGATGATTGGCGCCCCGGGGTTGACCGCCGCGTCGCCGGTCATCATGCCGACTCGTTCAGAGCCGAAGACGTCGCACAAGGCGAAGAACTTCTCGCTGACCAGCGCTTTGATCGGCGCCGTGTAGACGCTTCGGCGCCCGGCGGCCAGCGCGGCGAAATGCGCGCCGCTGGCCACCAGCGACTTTCCGGACCCGGTCGGCGTGGACAGGATCACGTTGGCACCGGACACCAGTTCGATCAGCGCTTCGGCCTGCGCGGGATAGGGCGTCAGACCGCGCTCGGTCGCCCACGAGACGAAGGCCTCGTAGACGCTGTCCGGGTCGTTCGGGATTCCCGCGTCGATTAGCGCCGCAAGTTCCGTCGACTCGACCCGCTCGGTCGACTCGGTACTCATACCTCGACTTTAGGTGCCCGCGGGGGCCGACCGCCGCCGCGCGATTCCGCTAGCGGATTAATCGGACGCTGCTGGCATCGAGATCGGAGATGCTGTTGACGCCGATGAGCTGCATGGTGCGGACCATTTCGGACCGCAGGATCTGCAGCACCCGCTCGACGCCGGCCTGCCCGCCGGCCATCAGGCCGTACAGGTACGAGCGCCCGATCAAGCAGGCCGTCGCGCCTAGGGCAACCGCGGCGATCACGTCGGCCCCACTCATGATGCCGCCGTCCAGGAACACCTCGGCCCGGCCGCCGATCTGGTCGAGGACAGCCGCGAGTTCGTCCAGCGGAGCGCCGCCACGATCGAGTTGCCGCCCGCCGTGATTGGAGATGACGACCCCGTCGGCCCCGAGCTCGACTACTGTTCGCGCGTCCTCGGCGGTCTGCACTCCCTTGACCAGCAAGGGGCCGGACCACACACCCCGCAACCACTCGAGGTCGGCAAACGTAGCCGCCGGGTCGAAGACATTGTCGATCATGTCCGCCACCGTGCCGTTGGTGCTGGTCAGCGAGGCGAAGGTCAGCGGCTCGGTGGTGAGCAGATTCAGCCACCAGTGCGGATAACGGGCCATGTCGGCCAACGTCCGTACGGTCAGGGCCGGGGGAATGGTCAGACCGTTTCGGACGTCACGCAGCCGGGCGCCGCCAACCGGCGTGTCGACGGTCAGCATCAGGGTGCGGAAACCGGAATTGCGGACGCGCGCGATGAGTTCTTTGCTGGCCGCGCGGTCGCGCCACAGGTAGAGCTGGAACCAGAGATCCTGCGATGGGACGGCCGCGGCCAGGTCCTCGGGCGAGGTCGTCCCCATTGTCGACAGCGTGTACGGCAATCCGGCCGCCAGCGCGGCCCGGCCGACCGCCGGCTCACCCTGATAGTTCATCATCCGGGTGAAACCGGTGGGCCCGAGGGCCAGCGGCAAGCTCGCCGGCCGGCCGAGAATCTCGGTGTTCATGTCGACGGCCGACACATCGCGAAGCACCCGCGCCCGGAACTCCACCCGGGCGAAGGCCGCCCGCGAGCGCGCCAGGCTGACCTCGTCACCGGCGGCACCGTCGGTGTAGTCAAAGACCGCTCGCGGCGTACGTCGGCGCGCCAGTTCGCGGATATCGGCCACCGTGCTGGCCCGGGCCAAGCGGCCGGCGGTGCCGAACGACGGCGGCTGCAACTGCAGCAATGGCCGCAGCTCCGACCAGCGCGGGCGCCGACGAGCCACCGCCGCCACGGGCGGTGCTGGGCGTATCTGGGTCACGGATTCCTCCTGGACTCCGGCGGCCGCCGGATTGCCGCCGGCCGGTGCCAAGCCACGGTAGTTGGACCATTATGGCGGTATGGATTCAGCCGCCGTCCGTACCCGGCTCATGGCCGGACGGCTCGCCGCGGCGCACCGGATCGCGACCCTGACCCGGGACTTCGATGCCATGGTAGCGGCGTCCAGAGATGCCAACGCCGACGACGAACACGATCCCGAGGGCGCGACTATCGCCTTCGAACGGGCCCAGGTGAGCGCACTGATCGAGCAGGCACAACGCCAGTTGCTGGACTTCGATACCGCGTTGGATCGGCTGGACCGCGATGACTACGGGATCTGCGAGCGGTGTGGCGCGGCGATCAGCGACGCCCGGTTGGCGGCCCGGCCGGCGTCGCGCTTTTGTATTGACTGTGCGTCGCGGGCGGGCCGCTCTCAGTGATGTCAGGCATGATGCGAACGTGATCCCTTTGCCCACGGCGTCGCCGGTAGTGACTCGTGGTGCGCATTTCTACCTGTCCCACGAATTGTCCTACCAGGACGCCGGACCGGCGAACGGGCCGATTGTCCTGCTGCTGCACGGCATGGCGTCGGACAGCACCACCTGGCACCGGGCCATCCTGGATCTCGCCGGCCGCGGCTTCCGGGTGCTGGCGCCGGATCTGCTGGGCCATGGCCGCTCCGCCAAACCCGTCGATACCTACGAGCTGCTGGATTTTTCGGCCAGTATGTACTCACTGCTCAGTGCCGTCACCGACATTGCGGTCGAGCCCGGTCGGCGGGTGGTCGTGGTCGGCCATTCGTTCGGCGGCGCGGTCGCAATGCAACTCGCCCACAGGCATCCGGAGCTCATTTCGCACCTGGTACTGGTATCCGCAGGCGGTTTGGGGCAGAAGGTGCACCCGCTACTCCGCGCGGCGACGCTGCCCGGCGCACAGTCCGTCGTGCGGTTGCTCGCCAACCGCCGTACCGCGGCGATGTACCGGCACCCGCGCCTGCATCGCTCGTTGCGGTTGAGTCCGGACGCGGTGTTGAGCCTGAGCCGGGCCGGGCGCGGGCTGTCCAGTCCGGAATCACGCTCGGCCTTCTTCCAAACCCTGCGGATGGCGATCGCGCCGACCGGTCAACGCGGATCGATGCTCGAACTCGAAGACGTCTCGCTGACGCTGCCGACCCTGATCATCTGGTCCGCCGACGACCGGGTGGTGCCAGTCGCCCATGCCCACGACACGCACGCGCACCTGAGCCGGAGCACTTTGCGAATCTTTCCCGGCTCGACCCATCAACCGCATCACCACTCGTCACGCCGCTTCGTCGACGCTCTCACCAGCTTTCTCACCGACGAGCGGTAGCTCAACGGAAACCGGCGATGCGCCCGTCCGTATCGGTGATCGGGTAATCCGAGCCGGCCTCGAACTGCAGCCCTTCGGCTAGCGGAAGTTGTTCGGCCGCGCGGTAAAGGTCCTTGTACGCCAGCAGGGATTGGTAACTGTTGGCCGACACCGTGGTCACGAAAGTCTCGACCGCGGCGGCCAGCTCGGCCCGCGGTACGGCCTCGGCAGCCAATCCCCACTGGGCGGCCTGCGCCCCGGTGAAGGTGCTGGCGGTGTAGGACAGCTGACGGGCGCGAGCCATTCCGACCAGCCGCGGCAGCCGCTGGCTCATACCCCAGGTCGGTCGCAGTCCCCATTTGGCGTGGGTATCGCCGAACACCGCTTCGTCGGCGGCGATGATCACGTCACAAGCCAGCGCCAGCTCGAGCGCGCCGGTGAAGCAAAACCCGTTGACCTGGGCCACTACTACGGCTCGGGCCGCCTGGATCCTGCTGATGACGGCCCGGCCGGGGATATCGAGCAGGTCACCGATCTTCCCGCCGACCAGCTCCAGGTTGCCCAGCGCCTTGAGGTCGACTCCCGCGCTGAACGCCCGGCCTTGTCCGGTGAGCACGATCACGCGAACGTCGTCATGGCCACCGATCTCGTCGAAGGCGGCGGCCAGTTCGGTCAGCATCGACAGCGTGATCGCGTTCATCGCTTCGGGCCGGTTGAGCGTGATGGTGGCCAGCGGCGCGGCGACGTCGAGTTGAATTGCGGTGTAGGTAGCAGGCATGCGGTCAGCGTCGCATCTGGATCCAGATCATGAAAGTTACGCTCGGGTAGCCGTACCGAAATCTGAGCGCTGTGTATACGCTGCCTGACCATGTGGGCTTATGCGGTCAGCGCTCCGCGCCAATTGAAAAAGGTCGAAATCCCGACGTTGGAGGCCAGCGATCTGGCCGATGGGCAGGTATTGATCCGCATGCTTGCCGGCGGAATCTGCGGTAGTGATTTCTTTTCTTTCGAAGGCCACGGCGCGGCCAAATTGGCTGATCACGGTGGCGTCGATGCCCGCGCCGGGCACCCCTCGCACGAGGCGGTCGGTGAGGTGCTGGCCTCGCGGAATCCGAAGTTCGAGGCTGGTGCCCGCGTCGTCGGCTGGGCTTCGGAGCTGAACGGACTGGCCGAACGGGTCATCTCGCTGGGCTCGGATCTGGCCATCGACTCGTCGAACTTGCCCCCGGCGGTGTCGGTCATGCTGCAACCGCTGGCCTGTGTGTTGTACGCGGTCGACCAGATTCCGGACGTAGCCGGCGCCGATGTGGCGGTAATTGGCCAGGGACCTATCGGCATTCTTTTCAGCCATGTTCTTAAAAGCCGCGGCGCCCGAAAAGTAACCGGCATTGACCTGGTCAATCGGCAGGACGTGGCCCCTCATTTCGGCGTGGACGAGCCGTTGCACATTTCCAGTGAGCGCTGGGCGGCGCAGTTGAGCAATGCCGAGCGGCCACAGATCGTGGTCGAAGCGGTCGGCCACCAGGCCACCACCCTGGGCGACGCGATTCGCGCGGTCGCCCCGCTGGGGCAGATCTACTACTTCGGCATCCCGACCGTGACGCCGTTCCCTTTCGAGATGTTGCCGTTCCTGGCCAAGAACCTGACACTGCGGTCCGGATTGACGCTCAACCGCTCGCACTACCTGGACCTGGCCGGCCAGTACCTGGCCGCAAACCCGGGCCTGGCCGATGTCTACGTGACGAACACCTTCGACATCGCCGACGTCCAGAAGGCGCTCGAAACTGCCTCCGTACCGGCCCAGGGCCAGCTCAAGGTCACGCTGAACTTCGGCTGATCGACCCGTAGGACTGAGCGCGGCACCCTGGGCGCGAACGCGCTGCGTACACGACCGATCACCCTAAGTGGTTTGGGTCACATTTTTTATGAACTTGTCGCGCGATGTTAAATCAGTGTGATCTTCTGTTGATGCGGGTCGGCATGTAGCACGCTTCACCAGGGGGGCCGACCCTCAGCCACGGAGGGCGACAATGTCTGTACAGGATGAACACAGGAAGACTCGGCTCAATCGGCACCGGTCGCTACGCGGTCTGGGGATCGCCGCAATCATGGCGCTCACGGTCAGCACCTGTCTCGGTATCGTCGGGCCCACGACCGCCGCCAACGCGGCCACCCCGAAACCAGCTCCGGTTCCAGCTTCCCTGGTCGGCGGCCTGCTGCAGACCGTCCAGGGCCTGACCGAGGGCGTCACCGGACTCGTCGACGACAGCCACTGGGGTGACGCCTCGGCCGACAAGGCCGCCAAGGGCAGTGACGGCAAGAACCATCCCGACGTCGACCCCGGCTCGCTTTACACCATCGAGAACGCCATCGGCGCGCGCAACGTCTGGATGGCGAAGGACTCGAGTGGACGCCAGATCACCGGGCAGGGGGTCGGCGTGGCCCTTCTCGACTCGGGCACCGCACCGGTCGACGGCCTCAACGGAGCCGGAAAGCTGACCTACGGCCCGGATCTGTCCATCGAATCGAACGGCTCGCTCACCGATCAGGACACGTTCGGCCACGGCACCCACCTGGCCGGCATCATCGGCGCGCGCGACGCCGCAACGCTGGACGCGAAATCCATCCCCAAGCTGTCGCCGTCGGTGCAACTGGGAGTCGCCCCCGACTCGAAACTGCTCTCGATCAAACTCGCGACCAGCGACGGCAGCACCGATGTCAGCCAGATCGTGGCGGCCCTGAACTGGATCACCGAGCACCAGACCAGCGCGGACGGCACCCGCATCCGGGTCGTCAACCTGTCGTTCGGTACCGATTCGCTCCAGCCGTACCAGGTCGACCCGGTTGCCGCCGCGGCCGAGAACGCCTGGCGCCACGGACTCGTCGTGGTCGTCTCCGGCGGGAACGAGGGTCCCACCGCCGGCCGGCTCACCGATCCAGCCATCGATCCGTACGTGCTCGCGGTCGGATCCTCCGACGGTGGCAACACGCCGACCGGCTGGAGCCACCCGACGGTGGCCTCGTACAGCAGCAGCGGCACCGCGTCCCGACACGTGGACCTGCTGGCGCCGGGTCGCTCAGTCGCATCGTTGCGAGCCCCCGGCTCGTTCGTGGATACCGAGCACCCTGAGGGCCTCGTGTCCGGTGACACCGCCGGTCGATTGTTTCGCGGCAGCGGCACCAGCCAGGCCGCGGCTGTCGTCTCGGGAGCGGCCGCGCTGCTGCTGCAGGCGTACCCGAACCTCACCCCCGATCAGATCAAAGCCGCATTGGTCAGCACCGCGACACCGATGACGGCCAATCCGGTCAACGCCGGCTCCGGTCAGCTGAATGTGTCCGCCGCGATGACGAAGGCGGCCACGCTGGCCCGCGCCCAGACCGGCTTGCTCGGTTCCGTGCTCGGCACACTGGGCGGTTCGGCACCCAACACCACCCAGAGCTTCCCGATCGCCACCGGACAGGGCTCGATCGATGCCGCTCGCGGCGGTTACTCGCTGGTCGACGCCGACAACAACGTGCTGTCCGGCGAGGTGGACGTCCAGGGCAACCCGTGGCTGCCGGCCACTTGGTGGGCCGCGTCCTCATCGCTGACGTCCTGGTCCGGCGGCCTGTGGCTGGGTCAGATCTGGACCGGCAACGGTTGGCAGCCGGCAGGCTCGGACGCCGCATCCGCCCGTTGGTCCTCCGCGCGCTGGTCCTCGGCCCGCTGGAGCGATGCCGGTTGGGACAGCGCCCGCTGGTCTTCGGCCCGCTGGTCCTCGGCCCGCTGGTCCTCGGCCCGCTGGAGCGACGCATCGTGGGACAGCGCCAGGTGGTCTGACGCCCGATGGAGCTGAAACACGCCCGTCCACGGCGGCAGCTGACTGCCGGCCAGAAGACGGTACTGCTCAGCTTGGCCTTGGCGCTGGCCGCCGCGGGCTTGACGCTGCAGGCCCCGTCCTATCCGTTGATCGCGCTGCCGGCTTCGCAGCCGGTGATCATGGTGGGGCTGGCGGCGCTCTTCCTGCTGGCTGAGCTCGTGTTGCTGAACGTCGAGTTCCGCCGGCATGCGTACTCGTTCACGCTGGCCGGCGTACCGCTCGCCCTCGGCATGATGCTCTTGCCGCCGCACGTCTTCGTGATCCTGCGGCTGGTCGGCAGTCTTGCCGCGTTCCTGATCCAGCGAATAAGCCCGGCCAAAGTGACCTACAACCTGGCCGCCTATGGCTTCGAGGCCGCGCTGGCCGCGACCGCCGCCGGCTGGCTCGGCGGCTTCGACCCGCACTTGGACCTGGTCGGCGCGGCCATCGTCCTCGGGCTGCTGATCGTCGGCGACCAACTCATGACCCAGCTCGTACTGACCCTGATCCGCATGCACAACGGCGCGCTGAGCCGCCGCGAAACGTTCAGCCTGGTCGCCGAAGCGGCTGGGTTGAGTGTGGCCGCCAGCTCGTTCGCCATGGTGATCGTGTTGCTGTTGAGCGACGGCATCCTCGGCATCATGCTGATGGTCGTGCTGATCCTGGCGTCGGCGGCGATCTACCACGGCTATGCGGCAATGACCCGTCGGCACAAATCGCTGGCCCTGGTGCACGATTTCGTCACTGGCGGGGTCGGCGCCGAGTCGGTCGAAGCACTGGGCGAGCAGCTGCTAACCCGGATCCGGGGGCTGCTGCGGGCCGCGCGGGCCGAGTTGGTGGTGTTCGACACCGGGATCGGCAACGGCTCGCCGCGGACCCGCGTGAACCGACCACATGGAACCGACACCGCGGACGGCGGCGAGGTCGCCACGCTCGTGCTGTCAATCGGTGAAGACGAGATCCTGCAGGTGTCGCACGGCACCCTGGACCGCGCCGACTGGCTGACCAGCCGCGTGCTCAGCCAATCCGAATCGATCGTCGCGGGACGTAACACCAAGGACCCCGGCCTGCGCCGGTGGCTGTCCGATCACGACTACCGCGACGCCATGATCGTGCCGCTGAGCATGTCGAGCCAGCTCACCGGACTGCTGACCGTCTCCGATCGCCTCGGTGAAACCAGCACGTTCGTCGCTGACGATCTCAGCGTGCTGCAGACTCTGACCGGGCACCTGGCGATTGCGATCGGCACCGCCCGGCTGGTTCAACGACTGGGCTACGACGCCACCCACGACGCGCTCACCGGACTGGCCAACCGATCGTTCCTGGTCCATCGAATTCGCGAGACGCTGGCCACGACGCAGGCGAAGGTCGGCGTGCTGCTGCTGGATCTGGACTCGTTCAAAGAGGTCAATGACGCGCTCGGTCATCATGTCGGCGACCAGCTGCTGCGGGTGGTGGCCGAGCGGCTCACCGCCAGCCTGCCCGACACGGCCACGGTAGCCCGGCTCGGCGGTGACGAATTCGCCGTGCTGATACCGGATATCACGGCCGGGTTGGCCGGTGGGCGCGCAATCGCCGACCAGATCGCGTTGGCCTTGAGCCGGCCCGCCAACTTCGACGAAGCGGTCATCACGCCCGAAGCCAGCATCGGCGTGGCCATCGGCTCGGACGCCGACCGCACCGCTGACCTGTTGCGACAAGCTGATACCGCGATGTACGCGGCCAAAACCAGCGGCCAGCACGTCGCCGTCTACACCCCCGATCTCGATCGCGGCCGCGCAGAGCGGCTGGCGCTACTCGCTGACCTGCGCATCGCCCTGGACACCGCCCCGGAGCAGCTCGTCCTGCATTATCAGCCCAAAATCGAACTCAGTCGCGGGGACGTCACCGGGGTCGAGGCTCTGGTGCGCTGGCACCATCCGACCCTGGGCATCCTGGGGCCGGACAGCTTCATCCCGCTCGCGGAATCCACCGGCCTCATCGAGCGGCTCACGCCGCACGTGCTGGACCAGGCGCTGACCGATTGTGCGCGCTGGCTGGCCAGCGGAAACGACATCAGCGTGGCGGTGAACGTGTCGGCGCGCAATCTCGATGATCCGGAACTGCCGAAGCGGGTACGGCAGGCCCTGATCCGGGCCGGTGTACCGGCGCGGAACTTGATCCTGGAGATCACCGAAAGCAGCGTCATGGGCGACGCGCAGCACACCGAGCCGGTCCTGCATCAGCTTGCCGCACTGGGGATTTCGCTGTCGTTGGACGACTTCGGCACCGGGTATTCCAGCCTTTCCTATCTGCAGCGACTGCCCGTGCACGAGGTGAAAATCGATCGGTCGTTCGTCATCGGACTGTCGGGGGAGAACCCCGAGAACTGCCGCGCGTTGATCCGCAGCATCACCGGTCTCGGCTCGAACCTCGGCCTGCGAATCGTGGCTGAGGGCATCGAGTACCCCGAGCACCTGAGCGAACTGCGTGAACTGGGCTGCCACATCGGTCAGGGCTATCACATCAGCCGTCCGCTGCCGGCCGCCGACATCACGCAGTGGCTGGCCAGTCTGCGATCGAACCTGCAACCGAGACTGCAGCTGGTGGGACAGCTGCCGGTCTCGATCTCAGCCGCGCCGCCGGTGTCGATCAAGCCGCTGGCCGGTCCTGCTAGTCGGGGACGATGACTGCTCGTCCGGCAACGGTGCCCTCGGCCAGCCGGCGATAAGCCTCGGCTGCCTGGCTCAACGGGAAAGTCGTGACGTGCGGGCGAATCAGGCCCCGCGCGGCGAGGTCGAGCACCTCGACCAGCTCCGGACGGCTGCCCCAGTAGGTGGTCTGGATCGACACCTCATGACGCATCGATCCGAACGACACCGGCAACGTCCCGCCGGCGATCCCGACGATGCTCAGATCCCCCAGCGAGCGGGCGACCGCTGCGGCGACGGCGAGGGTTGCGTCCGAACCGACGAAGTCGAGCACCACGTCGGCGCCGATCCCGTTCGTCTGTCGCATGATCGACCTGACGGTGTCCTCGTCCGCGGTCAGGGCCAGATCCGCACCGTTGTCCAGCGCTAGTTGCAACGCCTCAGGGCGGCGATCGACCACGATGATCCGGCTGGCCGTGGTCGCCTTGAGAATCTGAACGGCCAGGTGACCCAGGCCGCCGGCGCCGATGACGACCGCGGTGCTGCCGGGGGTCAATTTGGGCCAGGACCGGCGCACCGCGTGGAATGGAGTCAGCCCGGCATCGGTCAAGGGTGCCGCGGTCGCCGGTTCCAGCCCGGCCGGCAACGGCACCAGGTGCCGGGCCGCGGGGACGAGCATGAACTCGGCCATCCCACCGTCCAGGCCGAGGCCGCCGCCACCGCCACGCACCGGTGCGCCGGCCGGGTTCTCGCAGTAGGTTTCCACGCCGGCCCGGCAACGTGGGCAGGTCCCGCATCCCCAAGGCCCGTACACGGCGACGGCCTGGCCGAGTTCCAGGCTGGTGACACCATCACCCAGCTCGTGAACCCAGCCGGCGTTCTCGTGCCCGAGCGTGAAGGGCAGCCGCCACGGCAGCCGGCCGGCGTCGTAGTCGTGCATCAAATGCAGGTCCGAATGGCAGGCGCCCGCCCCGCCGACCCGGATCACCACCTCACCAGGCCCGGGACGGGGCTCATCGAGCTGGACGAAATCGGGGTCCGACTTCCAGGCCGCCAGGCGCAATGCGTACATGGTCGATACCCTCCTCGTCGCAGACAGTGTGACTCACGTCTGTAAAACAGCCGATCTAACATCGAAGCCGGACGCGGCCGTGTTCAAACAATCACGACCGGAATGACCGACAAGCACGCCCCGTTATGCACCGCAACCCTGACTCGTGCGTGAGGAGGCTCCATGATGCACCTCGCAGTGGCTCTGGACGGTGCGGGTTGGCACCCCGCGGCCTGGCGTAGCCCGGACGCCCGCCCGGCCGAGCTGCTCACCGCCAGCTACTGGACGGACCTGGTCGCGATCGCGCAATCAGGGCTGCTGGACTTCGTGACGATCGACGATTCGCTGACCATCCAGTCCGCCAGCCCACGGCGGCTGGACGACCGCACGGATCAGGTCCGTGGCCGGCTGGATGCGGTGCTGATCGCCGCCCGGGTTGCTCCCACCTCCCGTCACATCGGCCTCATGCCGACCGCGCTGACCACCCACACCGAGCCCTTCCACGTGTCCAAAGCCATCGCCACCCTCGACTTCGTCAGCACCGGGCGGGCCGGCGTGCAGGTAAGGGCGGGCGGCTCGGCGGCCGAGGCGGCGTTGTTCGGACGCCGCCCGAGCCTTGATCGCGAGGCCCCGGATTTCGACCCGGCGGCCGGCCAACAGCAGACGATCGACCGGTTCGACGAGGCGGCCGACTACGTCGAAGTACTACGCCGGCTCTGGGACAGCTGGCAAGACGACGCGATCATCCGGGACCAGACCAGCGGCCGTTTCATCGATCGAAAACGCCTGCATTACATCGACTTCGAGGGGCGGTGGTTCTCGGTACGCGGGCCGTCCATCACGCCCCGGCCACCGCAGGGCCAGCCGATAGTGAGCGCATTGGCCCACGTCACGCCGGCCTACCGGCTGGCGGCGCGGCAGGCCGACGTGGTGTTCGTGACGCCGCGAACCGAGGACGACATCGCCGCCATCCTGTGCGAGATCCAGCACGAGACGGGTCAGCTCGCACGACCCGAGCCGCCGCTGGTGTTCGCTGATGTGCTGGTGTTCCTCGACCCGGACGGGCCGGCCGCCCAGTCCCGCAAAGCCCGGCTGGACGAACTCGATGGTCGTGAGCTGATGTCGGACAGCCGGATCTTCGCGGGAACCCCGGCCCAACTGGCCGACGAGTTGGTGCACCTGATCGAGTCGGGCTACGACGGGATCCGGCTGCGACCAGGCGCCCTGCCGCACGACCTGCACGCGATCAGCTCGCTGCTCGTCCCCGAGCTCCAGCGGCGCGGCGTGTTCCGCGAGCAGTACACCGCCGGCACCCTTCGCGGGCAGCTCGGCTTGGAACGTCCCGCCAATCGTTACCAAACCGCCTGACCGAGCAGAAGGGTCACCATGAGCGAGACCACGAAGCAGGTTCACCTCGCCGCGCATTTCCCGGGCGTCAACAACACCACGGTGTGGAGCGATCCGGCCTCCGGCAGCAACATCGAATTCAGCTCGTTCGCACATTTCGCCCGCACCGCCGAGCGCGCTAAATTCGACTTTCTCTTTCTGGCCGAAGGCCTTCGGCTACGTGAGCAGAACGACCAGATCTATGACCTGGATGTCGTCGGTCGGCCGGACACCTTCACCGTGCTGGCCGCGCTGGCCGCCGTGACGGACCGGCTTGGGCTCGCCGGCACCATCAACTCGACCTTCAACGAGCCGTACGAGGTGGCCCGCCAGTTCGCGAGCCTCGATCATCTGTCGGCCGGTCGCGCAGCCTGGAACGTAGTTACGTCCTGGGATGCGTTCACGGGCGAGAATTTCCGCCGCGCCGGCTATCTCGCCCAGGATGACCGGTATTCCCGGGCCGAGACCTTCCTGCGCACCGCGTTCGAGTTGTTCGACTCCTGGCGTGGCGACGAGATCGTGGCCGACCGGCAGAGCGGTACTTTCCTCAGCGATCCGACGGCCGGCGGCTTCCACCACGACGACGCCCACTTTCAGATCTCCGGACGATTCAACGTGCCGCGCTCGCCGCAGGGGCGCCCGGTCATCTTTCAGGCCGGCGATTCCGAGGACGGCCGCGAGTTCGCGGCCTCGTCCGCTGATGCGATCTTCAGCCGGTACAGCCAGTACGACGAGGGCCGGGCGTTCTACTCCGACATCAAGGGGCGGCTGCACCGGTACGGGCGCTCACCCGAGCAGTTGCTCATCCTGCCGGCCGCCACCTTCGTCCTCGGCGACAGCGAGGTCGACGCCCACGAGAAAGCCGACTGGATCCGGCATCAGCAGGTCAGTGGCCAGACGGCGATCAAGTTCGCCGAGCAGCTCTGGAACCGGGACCTGTCCGGCTACGACCCGGACGGCCCGTTGCCCGACATCGATCCGGACCTGGGCGAGAACACGATTGCCCGCGGCCGGGCCAGCGTCCGGATGTACCGGGACCCGCTCGCGATCTCGAAGCAATGGCGGGAACTGGCCTCGACCAAGAACTTGTCGCTGCGTGAGGTCGTCATCGAGGTCACCGGGCGGCAGGCCTTCGTCGGCACGCCGGACAGCGTGGCCAGCACCATTAATCGTTACGTGCAGGACGACGTGAGCGACGGTTTCATCCTGGTCCCGCACCTCGTGCCCGGCGGGCTGGACGATTTCGCCGACCAGGTCGTGCCAATTCTGCAGGAGCGGGGCGTATTCCGCACCGAATACGAGGGCAGCACGCTGCGCGAGCACCTCGGATTGGGCAAGCTGGATGCCCACACGCCGTCAGCGATGGTTGCCTCGTAATGGCTGTCGTTCCGCTCTCCGTCCTCGACCTCATCCCGGTGACCTCCGGTGCCACCAACGCCGATGCGATACGCAATACCATCGACCTGGCCCGGCACGCCGAACAGTTCGGCTACCAGCGGTACTGGTTCGCCGAGCATCACCTCAATCCAGGCGTGATCGGAGCGTCTCCCGCGGTCGCGATGGCCCTCGTTGCCGGGTCCACCAGTCACATTCGGCTCGGGTCGGCCGGTTTTCAACTCGGCCACCGAACGGCCTTGTCGGTGGTCGAGGAGGTCGGGTTGATCGACGCGCTCTACCCGGGCCGGATCGACTTCGGGCTGGGACGATCAGCCGGCCGTCCGCCCGTCGTCAGATCGGCCTCGGGCGATGCCGTCCCGGCAACCCCGACGTCCGACCGGCCGGCCGCCGGTAGCGCGCCCGACAACGGCCTGGTCATCCCGGACAGGGTCTCGCTGAAGAAACTGCTCGGCTCGCCGCGAGTAGCGCTGCAGAAGCACATGCTGCTGCTGCCGGGGGCCGAATCGCAGCCGTACACCGAGCAGGTGGGCGACATCATCGCGCTGTTGAACGGCAATTACGAGTTCGACGGCGTCGCCGGTCAGGCCAGTCCGGGCCAGGGTGCCGACGTGCAGATCTGGATCCTGGGCAGCAGCGCCGGCGAGAGCGCGAACGTGGCCGGTGCCCACGCCTTGCGGTTCGCCGCCAATTACCACGTCGCCCCGGCCAGCATTCTGGAAGCGGTCGCGGCTTACCGCGCCGCATTCCGTCCGTCGGCCGAACTCAGCGCGCCCTACGTCAGCGTGTCGGCCGACGTGGTCGTAGCCGAGAACGACGACGCGGCCCGGCAACTTGCCGCCGGTTACGCCCCGTGGGTGCGCAGCATTCGCAACGCCGAAGGCGCGATCAAATACCCCACCCCGGCCGAGGCGGCTGAATTCTCGTGGACGGACGAGGATCGCGCGCTGGTGCGAGACCGGCTCGAGACCCAATTCGTGGGCTCACCCGAAACGGTTGCGGCCCGGCTGCACCAGCTGCAGGAGGCCACCCGCGCGGACGAACTGGTGATCACCACGATCACCCATGAGCACGCGGACCGGGTCCGTTCCTATCAATTGCTGGCCAAAGAATGGTTGGGTTGACCTACGCTGCAGTGCGTGACGAGTGCTTCGGAACCAACCGGCTCTCAGCCGGACCGGCCACTCGACGGCCTCCGGATCCTGGACCTCAGCGCGACCGTCGGCGGTGCATTCTGTACCCGGCTGCTGGCCGACCTCGGCGCCGACGTCGTGATGGTCGAGACCGCCACTCGGGACCTACCCGATTCCGGCGGCTGGCCGGAATTCCTGTTGGCCGGCAAGCGCAGCGTCATGTGGCCCGACGCCGCCGCCGCCCTGCCGCGACTGGCTGAGCGTGCCGACGCCGTCGTCACGACGTACCGCAACCGGCTGGTCGACGGGCACGGGAGCGACGCTGGGGTCGCCGGGCTGGCCGGCGTTCTTCGTTCCCGGCCGGAGCTGGTGACGGTTGAGCTGAGCCCGTTCGGGGCGAGCGGACCGTACCGGGACTGGCAGGCCACCGACATCACCCAGTGGGCCCTCGGCGGCTACATGTATTACGGCGGCACCTCGGACCGGCCACCGCTGCTCCTGCCGGAACAGCAGGCCGAGCTGCACGGCGGTATGCAGGCCGCGTTCGCCGTGCTGGCCGGGTTGCGGCACGTGCAACGCACCGGGGACGGCCAGCACGCCGAGGTGGCCAACCTGGAAGCGGTGCTCAGTGCGCACTGGCGGCTTTCGGTGATGTGGAGCCACACCGGCGAGGTGTGGAAGCGGCTGGCGCCCGAAGCGATCGACTACCTGACGTGCCTGGACGGTGAGGTGTTCATCCAGCGCAACGGGCGTTACGACGACACGTTCTTCGCCTTGATCGAGCGACCCGACCTGGCCGGCGATGCGCGGTGGTCCACCCCGGCCGCGGCTGCGGTCAACGGCGACGAGATCTGGGCCGAGGTCCGAGCCTGGGCCGGCCGTAACACGGTCGCGGACGTTATCAAGCGGGCGCAGGACAGCCGGCTGGCCGCGTCCGCGGTGAGCACGCTGCCGGAATTCATCGCCAGTGAGCAGCTGGTCGCCCGCGAGGTGATCGTCAACCTGCACAGCACGGATGGCGTCATTCGCCGGTTGCCGGGGGCGCCCTACCGGATGTCCGGTTCGGTGCTGGGGCCGTACTCCTGGGCGCCCCAGCCGGGTGCCGACAATCCGGCCGCCCTGGACGGCACGCTGTGGCCGCCCGGCCCTACCCGGATGGAAACGGCCCGCGAGGCAACCGGGAGAGGTGCGTCGAAGGATCGGCCCGAGACCAGCGGCGCGCTCGCCGGCGTGCGGGTGCTCGAGCTCGGCGCGAACTGGGCCGGCCCGATGATGACCCGCTCGATGGCCGACCTCGGCGCCGACGTGGTGAAAGTCGAGGGCGCGCGCCGGCCGGCGACCCGGGTGATGCTTTACCCCGGCAACGAACCGGGAAAGTACTTCTACAACCGTTCCGGGTACTTCAACAAGATGAATCGCAACAAGCTCGGGGTATCGCTGGACATCACCACCGAGCCCGGTCGGGAGGTGTTCCTGCAGCTGGCGGCCTGGGCCGATGTGTTCGTCGAGAACCAGAGCCCGCAGGTACTGCACCGATTGCGAATCACCTACGACGACCTGCGGGCCGTCAATCCTCGATTGATCATGGTGTGCGTCAGCGGGTACGGGCTCACCGGACCGGCCGCGCTGCACGCGGCCTACGGAACGAACATCGAGGCGTCGGGTGGGCTGTCCTCGATGTTCGGCTACGAACCGGGAGAGAAGCTGCGCACCGGGAGCCTGTACGCCGACCCGCTGGCCGGCACGCTCGGCGCGATCGCGGTGCTCGCCGCGCTGCGGCAGCGGGACCGCACCGGCCAGGGGCAGCTGATCGACCTGGCCCTGCAAGAGACCATGCTGGCGTTCTTCGGCGCCGCGGTCACCGATGTACTGGCCGGGCGGCCGGCACGTTCGGCGCAGGGCAACCGGAGTTCCCGCTGGGCACCGCAGGGTTGCTACCCATGCCAGGGCGAGGACATGTGGGTCGTGTTGTCGGTCCGCGACGAAACCGAGTTTGCCGCGTTGTGCCAGGTCATCGGGCGAACCGATCTGGCCGCGCGCGCTGACCTGGCGACCACCGCCGGACGCCGGACGGCCCACGACGAACTGGACGCGGCCATCGCGGCCTGGACGGCTCGCCAGGATCACCGGGAGGCCGCCGAACTGCTGCAGGCGGTTGCCGTGCCCGCCGCCCCGGTGCTGAAGAACTGGGAGCTGCTGGCCGATCCGCACCTGTACGAACGGCAGTTCTACGTCCCCATCCCGCATCCGGATACCGGCGTCCTGCCGTACCCGAGCTTCCCCTGGAAATTCGGCGGGACGCCCGCTCAGGTCTACCGTCGGGCGCCCCGATTCGCCGAACACAACGACCACGTCTTCCGCGACATTCTCGGCCTGTCGCTGGATCGAATCGACCAATTGGCGCGCGATGGCATCATCGACACCGTGCCGGTTACCGGCTGACCCCCTACTCACTTCACTAAGGACGCCAGCAGATGAAGGCAGTGTTGTGCACGCGCTTCGGCGGGCCCGAATTTCTGGAGATCGGCGAAGTCGACGATCCGGTGCCCGGCCCGGATCAGGTGGTCATCGACGTCAAGGCCTGCGCCGTAAACGTCACTGATCTGCTCGTCATCCAGGACAAATACCAGTACCGCCAGCAGCTTCCCTTCATCCCGGGCGGCGAGGGCGCCGGCGTGGTTCGCGCTATCGGTCCGGGCGTCACCAACGTGGCAATCGGCGATCGCGTGCTCGGTGCCGGCCAGACCGGCGGCCTGGCCGAACAGAAACTGGTCGCGGCTCGCTCCGTGGTTGCCATCCCGGACGGCTTCGACTTCGTGTCCGCCTCGGGATTGACCTACGCCTACGGGACCGCGCTGCACTCATTGCAGTTGCGCGCCAACATCCAGCCGGGGGAGTCGCTGCTGGTGTTGGCTGCGGCGGGCGGGGTCGGGCTGGCGACCATCGAGATCGGCAAGCTTCTCGGCGCACGGGTGATCGCCGCCGCGTCTTCGGACGACAAGCTCAAGCTGTGTACCGAGCGAGGCGCCGATGAGGTCATCAACTACGAGACCGAGGATCTGAAGGTTCGCGTCCGGGAATTGACCGGCGGCCGCGGGGCTGACGTGGTCATGGACCCGGTCGGCGGCAAGTACGCCGAGCCGGCCGTGCGAGCTACGGCCTGGGACGGGCGTTATCTGATCGTCGGGTTCGCGGCCGGCATTCCCAGCATTCCGCTCAACCTGCCGCTGCTGCGGGGCTGCAATCTCATCGGCGTGTTTCTCGGCGAATTCGTGAACCAGCACCCGGATCAAGCCCGGGCCACCAACGCGCAGCTCTCGAACTGGTGGCACGACGGCACGCTGAAACCGCACGTCTGGAACACCTATCCGTTGGAACAGGCCGCAACCGCGTTGCAGCTGCTGGCCGATCGGCGAGTGGTCGGCAAGGCGGTAGTGACGCCGTCCTGACGTCCTGACGTCCTGACCTTGGCCGTTACCGCGTTGGCGGGCGGCCCCGGACGTCTTGGCTGCGCCCGCTACGTCCTGGCCGCGCCGCGCGCGTTGACGACCGGGATGACCTGCTCGCCATAGGCGGCCAACGTGGAGTCCTTGGCGTCGTGCTGCAGGTAGACCGCGAACTGATCGACGCCGAGCCCGCGGAGTTCTTCCAGGCGCTCGATGTGACGCGCGACCGGGCCGAGCAGGCAGAACCGCTCGATGACCTCGTCAGGCACGAAGTCGGTGTGGCTGCTGCCGGCCTTGCCGTGCGCGTTGTAGTCGTAGCCCTCGCGGCCGGCGATGTAGTCACTCAGGGCCTTGGGAACGTCCGCCCCCGCCGTTCCGTATCGGGCGACGATGTCGGCCACGTGATTGCCGACCATGCCGCCGAACCACCGGCATTGCTCGATCGCGTGCCGGGCGCCGGCCGCGGACCCATCGGTCACATAGGCCGGCGCGGCAACGCAGATCTTCAGCGCGGCCGGATCCCGCCCGGCTTCGACGGCCGCGCGACGCACGGCCGCAATCGACCAGGCCGTGATGTCGGGATCCGCTAGTTGCAGGATGAATCCGTCCGCAACCTCCCCGGTCAACGCCAGCGCCTTCGGCCCGTACGCGGCAACCCAGATCGGCAACCGGGAAGCTGATCCCCACGGCAACCGCAACTCGTTGCCCCGGTGCACGACCGATTCCCCGTTGGCCAGCGGGCGGATGACGTTGATCGCGTCGCGCAATGTGGCCAGCGTGACTGGCTTGCCGTTGATCACCCGCACCGCCGAATCGCCCCGGCCGATGCCACAGATCGTCCGGTTGCCGAACATGTCGTTGAGGGTCGCGAACAGCGACGCCGTGACGGTCCAGTCCCGGGTGGCCGGATTGGTCACCATCGGGCCGACCAGCACACGATGCGTCGCGGACAGGATCTGGCTGTAGATCACGAACGGTTCCTGCCACAGCAGGTGCGAATCGAACGTCCACACATGACTGAAGCCGTACGTCTCGGCTTGCCGGGCGAGGTCGATAACCCGCCACGCGGGTGGGTCCGTCTGCAGGACCACTCCGAAATCCACGTCAGATCAGATTCTGCGAAAGACCTCGACGGACGAACCGACCGTCGCTCTTGGCACCGAGGTACTGGCCGGCGTCGACGATCACTTTGCCGCGCGACAGCACGGTGTCGACGTGCCCATCGATTTCATAACCTTCCCAGGCCGAATAATCCATGTTCATGTGATGGGTCTTGCCCAGGCCGATGCTGGTGTGCCCGTTCGGGTCGTAAATGACGATGTCAGCGTCGGCACCAGCCGCGATGACGCCTTTCTTTCCGTACAGGCCGAACATCCGCGCGGGTGCGGCACACGCGACGTCGACCCATTTCTGCAGGCTGATCCGGCCGTCGACCACGCCCTGATACAGCAAGTCCATTCGATGCTCGACCGATCCGATGCCGTTCGGGATCTTGGCGAAGTTGCCGATACCCAGCTCTTTCTGATCCTTCATGCAGAACGGGCAGTGATCGGTCGACACCGTCGTCACGTCACCGGTGCGGAGGTAGCGCCACAATTCGTCCTGATGACCTTCGGCCCGTGACCGCAGCGGTGTACTGCACACCCATTTCGCGCCTTCGAAACCTGGCGCTCCGAGATTTTCTTCCAACGACAGGTACAGGTACTGCGGGCACGTCTCGCCGAATACGTTCTGGCCGGCGTTGCGGGCCTCGGCAATGCGCGCCAAGGCCTGCTTGGCTGACACGTGGACGATGTACAGCGGGGCACCGGCAATGTCGGCCAACATCACCGCCCGATGGGTTGCTTCCTGCTCGGTCTGCCACGGCCGGGTGGTTCCGTGGAAATAGGGGGCGGTGTCGCCGCGTTCGAGAGCCTGCTGCACCAGCACATCGATGGCCGAGCCATTCTCGGCGTGCATCATGATCAGGCTGCCGTTTCCGGCTGCTTTCTGCATTGCCTGCAGAATCTGCCCGTCAGAGCTGAGGAAAACGCCTGGGTAGGCCATGAACAGTTTGAAACTGGTGATGCCCTCATCTATGAGTTCATCCATGGCTTTAAGCGAATCGGCGTTGACGTCGCCAATGATCTGATGAAAGGCGTAGTCCACCGCGCAATTGCCACTGGCTTTGTCGTGCCATGCGGCCAACTGGTCCTGCACACGCTGGCCGTGGGCTTGCACGACGAAATCCACGATCGTGGTCGTACCGCCCCACGCGGCGGCCCGGGTCCCGGTCTCGAAGGTGTCCGAGGCGAACGTGCCGCCGAACGGCATCTCCATATGGGTGTGGGCGTCGATCCCACCGGGAATGACGTACTTTCTGCTGGCGTCTATGACGATTCCGGCCGACCGGCGTACCTCGCTCAACGCGTTGGATCCGGGTGCAAGGACGGCCACGATCGTGTCGCCGTCGATCAGGACATCCTGCAGCGCGGAGCCCTCGGCCGACACAACCGTCCCACCGGTGATGAGGGTGGTCACGGCGACGTCGTCTTCGTGTAGGACTCCGGCCGGCGATCGCGGTAGAACTGCCAGTCGTTTCGGGTCTGGGTGATCTCGTCGAAGTCGAGATCGCGGATCACTACCTCCTCCTTGTCGGTGGAGGCCACGTCGCCGACGTAGCTGCCACGCGGATCGACGAAGTAGCTCGAACCGTAGAACCGGACGGCCTCCTCGCCGAACTCGGCCGTTTCTTTGCCGATCCGGTTGTTGGCGGCAATGAAGTATTGATTGGCCGCGGCGGCCGCCGGCTGCTCGATTTCCCACAGCCGGTTAGACAACCCGGGCTTTGTCGCCGACGGGTTGAATACGAGCTGCGCGTTGTTCAGGCCCAGCTCTCGCCAGCCCTCGGGGAAGTGCCGGTCGTAACAGATGTACACGCCAACACGTCCGACCGCGGTATCGAACACGGGATAGCCCAGGTTGCCCGGACGGAAATAGAACTTTTCCCAGAACTGCGGAAGGTTCGGGATGTGGTGCTTGCGGTAGCGGCCGAGCAACGTGCCGTCCGCGTCGATGACCGCGGCGGTGTTGTAGTACTCGCCGTCGTTGGCCACTTCATAGATCGGCAGCACGATCACCAGGTGCAATTCGGCGGCCAGCCGCTGAAACCGCTCCACCGTCGGGCCGGGGATCGATTCGACGTAGGCGTAATATTTCTGGTCCTGGATGATGCCGAAGTACGGTCCGTAGAACAGTTCCTGGAAGCCGATGATCTGCACGCCTTCGGCGGCGGCCTGCCGGGCGAGTTCCTCGTGCCGGACGATCATCGACTCCTTGTCGCCGGTCCACTCGACCTGCGTGATGGCGGCGCGTACGACGGACATCTGGTTCCCCTCACGTTTCGCGGCGTGAACTGCGACGTTACCGATGCTGGGCGCCAAACCGGTCCCAGAGCGGCTATTTCGCTGCCGAAATGTGAGTGGCGGCCGCCTTTTCCGCGATCCGGTACCGGTGCAGGATCGGTTCGGTGTAGCCGCTGGGTTGGCTGGTTCCCTGCAGGACCAGATCTCGGGCAGCTCGAAACGCGTCCCCGCCGAAGCCGGGTGCCATCGGTAGGTACGTCGGATCGCCGGCATTCTGGGTGTCCACTACGGCCGCCATCCGGCGCAGCGAATCGTCGACCTGGGCCAGATCGATCAGGCCGTGCAGCATCCAGTTGGCCACGTGCTGCGAACTGATCCGGCAGGTCGCGCGGTCCTCCATCAGCGGCGTCCCGCCCAGGTCGGGGACCTTGGAGCAGCCGATGCCGGCATCGACCCAGCGCACCACGTAGCCCAGGATGCCTTGGATGTTGTTGTCCAACTCGGCGTCGCGATCCGCGGCCGACCAGGCGGCCGGGTCCCCGAGCGGCAGCGTGAGCAGTTCGGTCAGGGTGGACCGGCGTTGACCGGTGAGTTCCCGCTGCCGTTGCGCCACATCGACCGCGTGGTAGTGGGTGGCGTGCAGCGTGGCCGCGGTCGGTGACGGCACCCAGGCACAACTGGCGCCGGACTGGGGATGCCCGATCTTCTGTGCCAGCATGTCGGCCATGTTGTCCGGAGCAGCCCACATGCCCTTGCCGATCTGCGCGCGCCCGGCGAATCCGGCCGCCAGACCGATGTCGACGTTGGCGTCTTCGTAGGCCTGGATCCAGCTCTGGCTCCGCATGTCGGCCTTGCGCACCACCGGGCCGGCTTGCATCGAGGTGTGGATCTCGTCCCCGGTTCGGTCGAGGAACCCGGTGTTGATGAAGGCAACTCGATCCCGGGCCGCATAGATGCAGGCCTTCAGGTTCGCTGAAGTCCGCCGCTCTTCGTCCATGATGCCGATCTTGATGGTGAGCGGCGGCAGCCCGAGGACGGTCTCCACCTCGGCGAAGATCTCGCAGGCGAGTGCGACTTCTTCGGGGCCGTGCATCTTGGGCTTCACCGCGTAGATCGAGGCCCGACGGGAGTTCCGGCCGGCCGCCGGACCGCGCAGATCATGCAGGCTGCCCAGGCCGGTGAGCAGTGCGTCGAGGATGCCCTCGGGGACGGGCCGCCCCTGTCCGTCCAGAATCGCCTCGCTGGTCATCAGATGCCCGACCTGACGGACGAACAACAGCGCCCGGCCCGGCAGCACCAGCGGCTTGCCGGCGGGGGTCTGGTACGTCCGGTCGGGATTCAGGGTTCGGACGAAGGAGCGACCGTCCTTGGTGATCTCTTCCTGCAGAGTGCCCTGCATGAGCCCCAGCCAGTTGCGGTAGACCGCAACCTTGTCGGCGGGATCCACGGCGGCGACGGAGTCTTCCAGGTCCATGATGCAAGTGACCGCGGCTTCGAGCACGATGTCCTTAACCCCGGCCCGGTCGGTCGAGCCGATGCGGTGGCTGCGGTCCAGCTGTATCTCGACGTGCAGGGCGTTGTGCCGCAGCAACAACGCTTGCGGTGTCGAGGCAGCACCCTGGAACCCGACGAATTGGCTGGGGTCGGCCAGCCGAGCCGCATCGGCCAGCAGCTCGTCGCCGTCGACCGTGTATTCAGCGACGCCGGCATGGGTGGCGCCATCGGCCAGCGGAAAATACTCATCAAGGAACTCGCGGCCGCGCCGGATCACCTCGGCACCGCGCACGGCGTTGTAGGACGTGCCGCGTTCTTTGCCCCCGTCGTCGGAGATGACGTCCGTGCCGTACAGGGCGTCATAGAGCGAGCCCCAGCGGGCGTTCGCCGCGTTGGTCGCGAAGCGTGCGTTGGAAAGCGGCACGACCAACTGGGGTCCGGGTTGGACCGCGATCTCGTCGTCGACGTTCGCGGTCGTGATCGTGAAGTCACCAGGCTCGTCGACGAGGTAGCCGATCGAGCGCAGGAAGTCCTGGTAGGCCGCCGAGTTCGCGGGCAGTCCAGGCGCGGCCAGATGATAGGCATCGATCGCCGCCTGCAGCTCCTCGCGACGGGCGAGCAACTCCGAGACCCGGGGCGCAAGCTTAGTGATCAGCCTTTCCGCACCGGCCCAAAATGCCGCCTCGTCGACGCCCGAGCCGGGAATCGCTTCGTCTCGTACGAAGGCGAACAGTTCATCGGTGACAGTGAGCTGGCCGACCGGCACGTAGTTGCGCATTTGACCTCGACATTCCATGATACGGAAGAAGTCTTCTGAGAGATGAAACTATGTGAGAGGAGATTGGGATGTCAAGCTCAGCTACGGCGCGAACCGGGGCGGCCGTCGTGAGCCAACCGGGCACCCAGCCGGATGGGCAACCGGTTGGCCGGCCAAGCGCACAGACCGGCGTTCAGTCGCTGCACCGCGCACTTGACATCCTGGAACTCGTCGCCGCTCGCGGCGGCAGCGCCTCCATTGCCGAGATCGCCGCCGCCGCCGAGCTTCCGGCGCCGACCACGCACCGGCTGTTGCGGACGTTGGTCGAGCGGGGTTACATGCGGCAACTGCCCAACCGGACCTATGCGCTCGGCTTCCGCCTGGTCCCGCTCGGTGCGACCGCCAACGTGCTGTCCGGCGTCAATGCCGAACAGATCCTGCACGACCTGGTAGACGAATTGGGCGAGACGGCAAACCTGGCCGTGCTGTCCGGACATCAGGCGGAGTACGTCGCCCAGGTGCCGGCTCGATACACCATGCGGATGTTCACCGAAGTCGGGCGCCGGGTGCACTTGCACTGCACCGGTGTCGGCAAGGCCTTGCTCGCCCGACTGGACGACGATGCGGTCCGCGCGATCATCGCCCGGAGCGGCTTGCCACAGCAGACCGAGCACACGATCACCACCGAGGCCGGGCTGTTGGCCGACCTGGACGAGATCCGCGCCCGGCAGTACGCGCTGGACGATCAAGAACAGGAGCTCGGCGTGCGGTGCATAGCGGCCGCGGTAGCGTCCAGCTCGCTGTCCTGGATGGCCGTGTCGGTGTCGGGGCCGGTGACCAGAATGACCGACCAGGTCGTGCAACGCAGCGTGCCGCTGATTCAGGCTGCCGCGCAGCGTCTGGCCGCTGACATCACCGGATCAGCCCCGGCGCACACGTAGGCCGGCCGCGACCAATCCTGGACCGGCGACTCATGCGGGCCACGTGCGGACGTTCCCGCCACCGCTAATGCTTGTGGTTCGCGATCTTAAGGGCTATACCGATCAAGGCGAATATGCGTGTCCCGCGTATGAGCCAATTGATCAACTTGGGGGCGCCTTTCGACCCGCTAGCGACACAGAGCCCGACGGGCGTTACACGTGCACGTCGCCGTGAATGAGCCGGCGATGGTCGGGTCATTCGAGTGACCTCGGACTTGATCATTTAAATGATCATGGTACTGATCATGTACTTGATCATTGATCATCTCGTTGATCATTTAAATGATCAACGGGGCGTCATGAGCAATTTGACTGTGTGCTCCGAGGCCCTTAACTCTTTCTTGACTTCGACTGCTTATCCCTTCGGGATTGTCGTGCGACTAATCCCGCCACCTACGTCGGAAGCCAGGGAATCCGTAGCTATTTCGACACGTAACACCCTTGACATTAATCGGCAATGCATGTGAAGCTAGATTTCGAACGCGGTTCGATATTTCGAATAGGTTCGAGATATCGAATAAATGATCATGTGATCAGACGTTCAATGAGTTTATTTGATTTCTCTTTGTTGGGCGCGCAAAGGGGGTGTCGCCAATGCCCACAATCAATGCTGCCACCGGACCGATCCAGACGGCGGATCTCGGGCGCACGCTGATGCACGAGCACGTCTTCACAGTGGAGACGGAGATGGCCGAATATGCACCGGAACTGGCGTGGAACGGAACTCGCGAGGACCGTATCCTCGAAGCTATCCGGAAGCTGACCGACCTGAAGGCCCTAGGCATAGACACGTTCGTCGATATGAACGTCCTGGGCCTCGGTCGGTCGATACCAGACATCGTCGCTGTCGCCGAGAAAGTCGACATGAACATCGTGCTGGCAACGGGTGTGTATCCACAGCACGGCCTGCCCGGCCCGATCGCGATGCGTACGCCAGGAAAAACGCCCACCGGCAAACTCGACGACGTGCTGGCCGACCTATTCATCCGCGACATCCGCGACGGGATCGCCGGGACAAGCGTCAAAGCTGCGCTGATCAAGGGTTACACCGACAAGCCATTGGTTACGCCGGTCATCGACCGATGTCTGCGCGCGGTTGCGTTTGCGCATCGCGAGACCGGAGTCCCCATAAACACGCATACCGATCCGAATGCCGGCGCCGGGCTCGAGCAGTTGCGCGTATTCGCCGAAGAAGGCGTGGACCTCACCCGGGTAGTTATCGGCCACTCGGGGGACACCCTCGACCTCGATTATCTGCGGCGGATCATGGACCAGGGCGCCACGATCGCCTCCGACCGATTCGGTCTCTATTTCCGCGATATGCCGGTCATGCAGCAGCGGGTCGAAGTCATCGCCACGCTGGTGAACCAGGGTTACGGCGACCGGATCGTGCTCGGTCACGACACGCATTGTTACGCCGACTACGACTTTCCCGGTGGCGTCATAAGCAGGGAAACCGTTCCCGACTGGGTACATACCCACCTGGTGGAACAGGTCCTGCCCGCGCTGCGGGCGCAAGGGTTGGCCGAGGAGCAGATCGACCAGATGTTGATCGGCACCCCGCGCCGGATTTTCGAGATGCAGGGCTCGTACTAGCAGTACTCGTGCAGCCACCAGACAGGAGAATCTGATGACCACGTCAGACCATGATCCGCGCCTTCCGGCGTCCAGGCCGATCTCGCGCCGCAACTTCCTCAGCGCCGCCGGCTTCGGCGGGATGGCGCTCGCCGCGTCGCCTTTGCTCGCCGCGTGCTCGACGTCGAAGCCTGGCAGCGCCAAGACGATCGGCAGCGCCACCGCGTCCGCGGCCTCGGCGACCGAATTGAAGAAGATCCTCGATTACATCGGACCGTACGACCCCAAGTTCTCCGGCGCCGGCACGACCTGGAAGCTCGGTGCGACTTTGCCGTTCAGTGGTAACGGTTCGTTCTTCGGCAAGTTGTGGCAGAGCGGTATCGACCTGGCCGTCGCGCATATCAAGGAGATCGGTGGCCCGACCATCCAGATTGTCTCTTCCGACAACGGTTCGGGTGACGCGCAGAAGAGCCACAATGCGGTGCAGCAGATGGTCGCCGCGAAGGTGCCCGGCATTATCGGCACCGAGGCACTCGGCGGGGTTTGGGCGCCGTTGGCGCAGTACAAGATCCTGTGCCTGGATTCCGGCGCCGGCGCGCCGATAGGCATCCAGGGGATTCCGTACTACTACGGAGCCCGCTCGGCGTACTACAGCGACCAGTGGGTCGGCACGCTCGAATACATGAAGCAGACCATGTCGGACAAGAAGTCGATCGTTACAATCGACAATGTCAGTACGATCTTCGATCCAAAACCGGCGCTGCGAGCGCTCATCCCGAACTACGGTTTCCAGTACAAGTCCAGCGTCACGGCCACGACCGGGGCGACGGACTATTCATCGGTCATCGCGGCGCTACATCAGGCCAAGCCCGATGTGATCTGGGCCAGCATCTCGCAGTTCGATATCGGGTATTTCATGAAGCAGTACCTGACGTCCGGCCTGAAGGCGCCGGTCTTCGCGTTCCAATGGACCCGTGCGGCCCGAGCAATTGCTGGCAACGGCTACACCAACCAGTATTTCTCCACCGAATATCTCGACGTGGACAAGCCGTCCAATCCCTGGCAGGACTTGTACATCCAGGAATACAAATCCAAGAACGGTCTGACCCCTGAGGCTTACACCGCCGACTTCTACATGTGCGTGTTCATGTGGTGGCAGCTGATGCGCGACGTGCTGGCCAAGGGCGGCAACATCAACCGCGGTCCGGATCTGCTGGCCGCACTCCAGGCCCGTCCCACGTTCAACACCGTATTCGGGGGTGACGCGACCACGCCCGGGTTGTTGACGATGGATCTGAAGACCCACAGCCCGAGCGCACTGCCCCAGGCCGTGTTCCAGGACACGGGCAATTCCCTGAAGCAGCTGGCGACCTACGACGTGGGTGGCGGCAACTTCAAGATGGGGTGATCGACCGCGCGCTCCAGCCGGATCGTCGAAAGGGTCTGACGTGCAAGTCCTTCAGCTCACCGTCAACGGAATTATCAATGGCAGCAGTTATGCGCTGCTTGCCGTCGGATTCGGCCTCATACTCCAGGTGACCGGGCGGTTCCATATCGCCTATACGATCACTTACGCGCTGGCCGGGTACACCGCCTCCCGGCTGACGACCGACTATGGCGCGTCGTTCTGGGTTGCCCTGATCGTCGGCATGCTCGTGGCGACGGTCGTCGGTGTGCTGATCGAGGCTTACATCTACTGGCCGCTCGGCCCCCGAGCCGGGAACTTCGCCCTGCTGGCGATCTTCACCGCCGCACTGGGTCTGCTGACGGTGGGCCAAGGCGCGCTGGGGTTGATCCTGATCAACTCGGGGACCGCACAGATCAGCGGTTTCAACATTGCACCCGAGCAGATCGGGCAGGTGTTCTTCATCAATCTCGATGTATACACGGTGATCATCAGCTGGGCTCTCATCGTGATCGTCGCGCTCGTGCTCGGGCGCACTCGGCTCGGGCGCATGGTCCGGGCGGTGCGCTCGAATCTGACGATGAGCGTTGCGGTTGGTGCCTCGCCACGGATGATCTACCTGGTCATCTTCGGGATCGGCTCGGCGCTCGGCGGCGTGGGCGGCGTCCTGACGTCGACCAAGGCCGCCGTCGCTTCCGATTCGGGTCAAGGGGCGATCCTGTACGCACTGACAATCGCCTTTCTGGCCGGCACGTTCGCCTCGGTGATCCGGATCGCGTTCGTCGGACTCGGCTTGGGCATCCTGGAGAGTCTGGCGAACCTCTGGGTCTCGCCGGTCTGGGATCCCGTGATCATTTACGGTTTGTTGTTGGTCTACGCCGCGTTGAAGCCGTTCGACGTGGTCAGCAAGTTCCGGCGCCCGACGTTGCGATCGGCATCGGCCTCGGCATCGGAGATGGCTTCATGACGCTGCTTACGTTCTCGTGGATCGATACGATCCTGGTCTACATCATGTTCGCGGTGTCGCTGAACCTCCTGATCGGCTACACCGGGGTCTTCGCAGTGGCGCCGGCCGCGTTCGGGGCAATCGGCGGGTACTCGGCGGCATATCTGTTCGTCAACCACGGGACCGACCTCGTGATCGGGATGCTCGTTGGGATCGTGATATCGGCGATGGTCGCGTTCCTGATGGGGGTTCCGGCCTTCAGGTTGCCGACGGTCTGGGTGATTCTGTTGACCTTGGGTATCCAGCAGGTGATCACCGGCATCTTTGCCTCGATCAATCAATTCGGCGCCGGCTATGGACTGCAAGTCGGCAAGATCACGTTCTTCGGTGCCACGATCAACACGTCGACAACGCTGTTCCCCGTGCTGTTGATATTTGCTGTGATCATCACGTTGCTGTGCTGGCGTCTCGGCGAGTCTCCCTACGGTCGGGTATTGCGGGGGATCCGTGACAACGAGCAGGCCGTTCGCGCACTCGGGCGACCGGTGTTCCGTTACAAGGTGGCTGTTCTCGTCAGCACCTCGGTGATGGCGTCGGTGGCCGGTTCGATGATGACGGTCCTCAACGGGGTGGCGCAACCAACCCTATTCTCCTTCAGCGCGTCCGTTGCGATGATCTCGATGGTCATCATCGGCGGCCGGGGGAGCCTGGCCGGCACGCTGCTGGCCGCCATTCTCATCACCTTGTTGACGCCATTCCTTGAGCATGTGGTCAGCTTGCGGTCATCTATCGCCTCACTATGGCAAGAAATCATCTACGGGGCGTTGCTCGTTGTCATCATTTACCTGCGGCCGCGCGGGATCATCCCCGAAGGCCTGATTCCGCGACGGCGCATTCCGCTCGGCGCGTACGCCGCCGCCGAGTCGGTCACGGCGCGGCTGGAGTCGGCTGCGGCCCGTCCGCGGACGACCGCAATCCCGCGACCGGAGCGGGTCGACCTCGACGTCGTGCCCGAACGTGAGGTCGTGCTACGGGCCGACAACCTCTACAAGAGCTTCGGTGGCGTCCATGCGGTGAACGGACTCTCATTCGAGCTACAGAAGGGAGCCATCACCGCGCTGGTCGGCCCGAATGGCGCCGGCAAGACGACGGTGTTCAACCTGCTGACCGGGGCGATACCGGTCGACTCAGGCACGGTTTGGCTGGACGGCGAGGACGTGACCGGCCTGAAGCCGGACGTGCTTGCTCGGCGCGGCCTGGTGCGATCCTTCCAGGACGTCAAGCTGTTCGGTGACCTGTCCGTCTACGAAAATGTGATGCTGGGCGTTCAGCACCACCCTGGCGAGAATGGCGTCGGGTTGTTCTTCCGGCCGGGCCAGTCGCGCTCGTTCGAACGCCAGGCTCGCGAGCGGGCGCTGGAATGGCTGAGTTTCGTGGGAATGGCGTCAGAGGCGAACCGGACCGCCGGCGCACTCGGCTACGGGCAGCAGAAACTGGTCGCCGTGGCCCGGGTGCTCGCGAGTGAAGCACGAGTGCTGCTGCTCGACGAGCCCGCATCCGGAATCGACCACTCCTGGGTCGACGTCACCCTGGATCTGATCTCGGAGATCCGCAGCACCGGTCGGACGATCTGCGTGGTCGAGCACAACCTGCACGTGGTCGGTCAGCTGGCCGACCACGTCTACTTCATGGAACTCGGACGGGTGACGGCAGAAGGTGGCCTGGCCGAACTGACGTCAGATCCACGACTCGCGGAGGCCTACTTTGGAATCGACTGACGCATCAGAGGCGGCTGGTACGGCAACGGCATACGAGGGCCCGTCCGGGGACGCCCTGCTTGCGGTTCACGGCGTGACCACCGGATACGGCTCGAAGTCCGTGGTGTTCGACGTCAGCCTGCACGTGCAACCCGGCGAGGTCGTCGGCATCATTGGCCACAACGGCGCTGGGAAGACGACCACGCTCCGGGTGATCTTCGGGATCCTCCAGGCGCAGAAAGGCAAAATCGTCTACCTGGATCAGGACATCACCAACCGCAGCCCGCGCAAGAACGTCCAGGGCGGCATCGCGCTGATCCCCTCGGAGCAGTTCGTGTTCGCGGACATGAGCGTGCGCGACAACCTGCTACTCGGCGCCCTCAATGAGCGCTCGAGCTCGGTCATCAACGAGCGCATGGCGGAGGTACACGAGCTGCTGCCGATCCTCAAGGAGCGCTCGAGCCAGCTGGCCGGCACCTTCTCCGGTGGTCAGCAGCGGCTGCTCAGCCTCGGGACCGCACTGATGTCCGGGCCGCGACTGTTGTTGCTCGACGAGCCCTCGCTTGGTATCGCACCGGCGCTGGTGACCAGCCTGTTTGCAACCATCAAGCGCTTCGCCCTGGAACGCGGACTCTCGGTGCTGGTCCTGGAACAGAACATCGGGCAGCTGCTCAGGATCGTCGACCGCGTGTACGTGATGCGGTCCGGCTCGTTCATCCTGGAAGAGACGGCCGAGCAGATGAAGAAGCGCGACCAGTATTGGGACCTCTTCTGAACCGGCTCTGATACAGCGGGCGTTGCTGAAGCACGAGATCTTGTCATCTCGGTGCAGTCCGACGTTTAGGGTGAGCGGATGGACAGACGGTCTGGGGCGCCCGTTAGCCCGCGGCGCTGCCGTCGGCGGGGTTAGCCCATGCAGCATGAGGTAACACCCGGCGAGCTGTCACTCGCGATCGGCGGGACGGGTGGGCACGACGATGACTTCGCCGTTTGCGACACCCCAGCCTGACGATCTGCGCGGGCCATTCCGTTACCTGCTCTGGCTGGTTCGCGAGCAGCGCTCGCGGGCCGTCCTGGCCGCGATCCTCAGCACGGCGTGGATGCTCGGTCTGGTTGCGCTGCCTTACCTGTTGGCGGGCGCGATCGACCATGGGCTGCGGCGCGGCGGTACCGCCGACCTGCTGATCTGGACGGCAGCCCTGTTCGGGGTTGGGCTCCTCAACGCCCTCATGGCGATCCTGCGGCACCGGACCATGACCAAGATTCGGATGGAAGGTGCCTTCCTCACCATCCACTCAGTGGTCGAGCACACGACAAGACTCGGCGCGTCGCTGGCCAAGTCGGTGTCAGCGGGTGAGATAGCGACGATCGGCATCGGCGATGTGTGGACGATCAGCACGAGCTTGACCGTGGTCGGTCCGGGCGCCGGCGCCGTGATTGCCTACCTCGTGGTCGCGGTGATTCTGGTGTCGATCGCGCCTGTGCTGGCGGCGATCGTGCTCCTGGGGGTCCCGGCGATGGGTGTTCTGGTCGGGCCGTTGCTTGGTCGGCTCCGTGATCGTGGCGCCGATTATCGCGAACAGCAGAGTGTCGTGGCCGCCAAGCTCATCGATGTGGTGACGGGGCTGTCGGTGCTGAACAGCGTCGGTGGCAAGGAGTTCTACGCCAAGCAGTACGGGCAGCGATCTCAGCGCCTGTTGCGTGCGGGCTACCGAATGGGCGCGGTGTCCAGCTGGGTCCCGGCCTTCGCCGCCGGCGTCCCGGTCGTCTTCCTCGCCGTCGTTACGTGGGTCGCCGCCCGGATGGCCGCGGACGCCACGATCAGCATCGGCGACTTGGTAGCTGTCTACGGCTACGCCGCGATGCTGGTCGTCCCGGTCGCCGCCGTGATCGACAGTGCCACCGAACTGAACGCCGCGGTCGTGGCCACCAACCGCGTCCTTGCGCTACTTCGGCTTTCCACCCCGACAGCTCCGGCCCGGCGCGCGCCAACCGGACCAGAGCGAGGAGCGCCGCTGGTGGATTCAGCGTCAGGGGTTGTCCTCAAGAGCGGGGGACTGACCATGTTGGTCGCGGACGCCGCGACGGAGGGATTAGCCGTGATCGACCGGCTCGGCGGGTTCGAGCCGTCGGACGCGACCTGGGGCGACATCCCGATCGCGGACGTAGCGCCGGCCGAGTTCCGCGAGCGCGTACTTGTTGCCGATCACGAGGCTTACGTCTTTGCCGGCCCGCTACGGCAAATTTTGGCTGGTCGCCGCGATCGGGAAGACAGCACGATCCGGCAGGCCATACATGCGGCTGCGGCCGAGGATGTCGTCGCCGGGCTCCCGTTCGGTCTGGACACCTCGCTCCCGACACAAGCCTCGACGCTATCGGGTGGTCAGCGGCAACGGATAAGGCTGGCCCGGGCCCTCGTCGCTGACCCCGAAGTGCTTCTCGCGTTCGAGCCCACGTCGGCCGTCGATGCTCACACCGAAGCTCTCGTAGCTTCCCGCGTGCGGCAGCTACGCCAGAACCGCACAACGCTCATCATCACCACCTCGCCGGCGATGCTCGACGTCGCCGACACGGTGCTCTTCCTCGTCAACGGCCAGGTAAGCGACAGCGGCACCCACCGGCAACTGTCCGAACGCCAGTCGACCTACCGCACGCTCGTACACCGAAACCTCGAATCGGACTCCGAGACTTCCGCCGACCCGGTACCGGGCCGAGCGGACCGACAGCTGGACGTACGCCATGGCTGACAGCGCCCGCGATTTCCAACTGCCGGCCGCAGACTCGATGGCGGTACGGAAGGCGGCAACCACTCTGATCGGACAGAACCGGGCGGTCTTCGGGGCGACGCTCATCCTGAGCCTGCTCGCGACCGCGGCCGGGCTCGCCGGTCCCTGGTTGCTCGGCCGGATCATCGACAGTGTCCAACGCGGCGCGACCACCGGCCACATTAACGAACTCGCCGCTTATATCGTCGTCAGCGCGGTGCTGCAACTGGTACTCACCCGGTTTGCCCAATACACGGCGGCCCGCTTCGGCGAGCGAATCTCGGCCCAGGTACGAGAGGGATTCCTCGGCGCGATCTTGGAGCTCCCAGCGAGTATTGCTGAGCGAGTCCGCTCTGCGGATGTCGCGACCCGCGCGGCCAGCGACGTCGGCTCGGTGGCGTTCACGATGCGCGCAGCCGGACCGGATCTCATCATTGCCGCAACCCGGACCGTGTTCATCATGATCGCCGTGCTCATCGCCAGCCCAATCCTCGGCGGCTGCGCCGCGGTCAGCGTCATCGGCGCCTGGTTCGTGGGCCGCTGGTACACCGGCCGAGCTCGGCAGGCCTACCTAGACGTCGGGACGGCGAACTCCGCGCTGGCCGAATCACTGACCAGTACGGCGGCCGGGGCGCGCACGATGCAGGCGTTCGGCCTGGAAGCGACACGGCTGCGCGAGAGTCTGCACGCCATCGAGCAGGCCCGCTCAGCTCGGATGCGTGCCCTGGACCTGCGCACCATCCTCTTTCCAGTCATCGACTTCTCCAGCACCCTGCCGGTCATCGTGGTCCTGCTTGCCGGTGGCCTGCTGTTCGATCACGGTGCCCTCAGCGTCGGAACCGTGGTCGCCGCAGCCCTCTACGTACGGCAACTGGCCGGACCAGCGGAGACGCTCGAGCTGTGGCTCGATCAGGTGCAAAGCAGCGCCGCATCCTTCGCCCGGCTGGAAGGCGTCCATCGGCTGCGACCCAAATCGGTGTCCGGCCACACGCCCCGGACCCCGCTCGACAACACCCTCGCCCTGCATGACGTGTCTTACGCCTATGGCGACGGGCCGGAGGTCTTGCACGGAATCACCATCGACGTCCGAGCGGGCGAACGGCTGGCACTCGTCGGACCCTCCGGCGCCGGCAAGTCAACGGTCGCCCGGCTCATCTGCGGAACGGACGCGCCCCGCCACGGAACCGTCACCGTCGGCGGAATTCCGGTCACGGATATCGCACCAGAACACCGCCGCGAGCACGTTGTCCTGGTGACCCAGGACCACCACATTTTTCTCGACACGATCCGAAACAACTTGCTCATCGCCGCTCCCACCGCGACCGACGCCCAGTTGCTGGCCGCCCTCACAAGCATCGGCGCCACCTGGATCGAAAACCTTCCCTCGGGCCTTGACGGCGAGCTCGGACCACGAGCAACCGCGCTCGACACCGGACAGGCCCAGCAACTCGCACTGGCTCGAGTGTTACTCGCCAACCCCCGCACCGTGGTCCTGGATGAAGCCACCGCGTTGCTCGATCCCGCCACGGCCAGAAGCACCGAACGAACCCTCGCGGCGCTGCTCACCGGCCGCACCGTCGTGGCGATCGCCCACCGCCTGCACACCGCGCGCGACGCTGACCGCATCATCATGCTCCGCGACGGCACCATCATTGAGAACGGAAGCCACGAGGAATTAATCAGTCAGGGTGGCGAGTACGAAGAGCTTTGGCGCGCCTGGCATGACGGTAAGGCCGACCAGGACTGAAGTCGTAATCGCCGTCAGCTCGGACCTTTGCGTCCCACGAGATGAAAGACCCGGCTGAGTTGGCGGTAAGGGTCTCGTCGGCTGGCTTCGAGTTCCACGGCAGCGGTCGCCGCTACCTGCTTTGAATCGCGGGGGTCCAACTCGGCCCCGCTGAATTCCAGCCAGTCGACGAACAGCCATACCCCGTACCAGCGAAGTGGTTCCACGCCTCGATTCCGTACGAGCTCGCTGAGTTCGTCGACGGTGTCAGCTCGGCCTGGCACTCCGAGCACCCCGATCTCGCTCCTGACGTCGAAGGATGCCAGAGCGTCATCCCATCGCTGCTCCATAGCTGGACGCACCGCCATTGCGTTGGCATTTCCCGTCATGATCGACACCACACCGCCGGGCGCGGCGCACCGGCAGAGCTGGTCGATCAACGGCTCCGGTTGCTCGAGGTAGCCAAGGACGCCATGGCACAACACGGCCGTGAATCGTCGCCCGCTGACCGCCTCGTCGGCGTTCTCGCCATCGGCCCGCAACAATGTCACCCGTTGCTGGACCTCAGCCGGCAGCCGCTGGAGCCGCTGTTGAGCTTTGTCCAGCATCGCCGGCGAGGGGTCCAACAAGGTCACGTCGTAACCGGCTTGGGCCAGCGGAAAGGATTGATGGCCCGCACCGCCGCCAACGTCGAGCACCGGGGCTGGCGGCGGCGGTAAATGCTCGAGCAGCTGCTGGTGTAACACGTAGGTGCGCACGAGCCCTTTCACCGAGGCATAAGCCTCATCGGCAAACTGGTCAACCAAACCGGCCCAGATGTCATCGCCCATAGCGCCACCGTACAAGCGGCTCATCGACGTCACTCGAATGCGGCTACGGCGAGCTCGATCGCCTCGTCCAGCAGTTTCTGTTGCTGGAGGTGGGTCAGCTGGGTGTTGTCGAATCGCAGGCCGATGACGAGCTTGCCCGCAGGCGCGACAGCGGTCGCGCTCACTGTGTCTGATATCCAGACCGTGTGGTCAGTCGGCGCGCGCGTGGCTGCGCAGCTTTGGGCCTCGTTCATAAGGGTTTTGCTGCCTGGGCTGTTGTCAGCTGCGAATGAGACAACGGTCTCGGTGATGGTTCCCTGGCGCGTGTCCACGAGGGTCGCAGTTCGGATGGCTGTGCCGCCAAGGTGGCGCAGCGTGGGGGTCAGGCTCGATGTGGGCCAGAACGGGAATCCGAGCCGGCATTGCGGGTCTGCGGTCAGGCTGGCCTCGCGGTCGGTGCAGTCGGACAGGTCGGTGATGGTCTGGGCGTGGCCACCGGTGTGCTCGGCGCCGAACACGTCGGAGTCGAGCAGGCCAGTGTGGCCGGTTGCGCGCGGTCTCGCGCAGGGCTGGCCGCCAACCGTTGAAATCGAACACCCTGAACGGAATCAGCCGATAGCGGTCCCGAAGAGGTGTCCGATACCAAACGTGAACGCGAGTCCGATTGCCCCGCCGACGACGACCCGGATCACCGCCGGGCGCGGCTCGCTGCCGCCGATGCGGGCACTGACGCTTCCTGCCAGTCCGAGCGCGATCAGCACCGCGACGAACGTCACTGGGACACGCCATCCTTGCGGCGGAAGCAGGATCGCCACCAGCGGGAGCAACGCGCCGAGCGTGAACGACACCGCGGACGCGCTCGCGGCCTGAAGCGGGTTGGCCATGTCGTGCGGGTCGATACCAAGCTCGGCATCTGCGTGCGCGCGCAGCGCGTCGTGTGCCGTGAGCTCCCGTGCCACCGCCGAGGCGGTACCGGCGGATAGCCCTTTCGCTTCATACAGCGCAGTCAGTTCCACCAACTCCTCCGCCGGCGTATCACGCAACTCCCGCGCCTCTTGTTTCAGTTGAGCCATCTCGCTGTCACGCTGACTGCTGACCGAGACATACTCGCCCAGCGCCATCGAGACCGCGCCCGCGGTAAGGCCCGCCAAGCCCGCGGTGAAAATCAGCCCCCGTGCCGCAGTCGCTCCGGCCACGCCCACAACGATGCCCGCCACCGAAACGACCCCGTCATTGGCGCCAAGCACGCCCGCCCGAAGCCAATTCAGACGTCCCGCGGTGCCAGCTGTGTGCGGCTCGTACTCGTGGGTCGGCTCACCCTGTGCGGCGGCTTCCACCTGCCCGGCGGACGGCACCGGCCCGTGCGTTGTCATACATACACAGAACCAGATGAGCGGGGTAACTTCGAGGTAGGTAGCTGTCCTGTCGCACGGATGCTAACCCCCAGTGGACGCATGCCCGTCCGAACATTCCTACGGGCGCAGCAGGCATCCGCTGGTCTAAGCGCAGGGCTACGCGGCTACTCCGGCCAATCCGAGTTCTGGATGATGTCGACGAAGTTGCCGCGCTGGTAGCCGGGAACAAATCGCTCCAGAACGTCGGCTTTGACGTTGCCGAATGTCGTTTCCGGCTTGGGTGCAATGCCTTCGGTGAACGCTCGGAGGATATTGCGCTTGAAGTCCGGGCGCGGGTGCAACGCGGTGATCTCGGCGCGGTTGGCGTCGCTGATGTCGTGGTATCCGATGCCGAGCACGTCGTATTCAACCCCGGCGGTTACGAGTGCTACTTCGGGTTCCATGAACTGGGGGATCGCTGGCGTGGTGTGCAGGGCGATTGCTGTCCAGACCCTGCGGATACTGTCTTCGGGTACGCCGTGTCCCTGCAGGAAGCGGCGGGCTTCGTCGGCGCTGTCCACCTCGAAGCGCCGGCCGCTGCTACGGAATTGCTCGTTCAGGCCGATGTCGTGAAACATCGCTCCGATATACAGAAGTTCAGGGTCGAAGCTAAGTCCTCGGTTTTGGCCTTGCAAACTGCCGAACCAGAACACGCGACGGGAATGGTTGTAGACGAGGTCGGTGGTGGAATCGCGTACGAGTTGAGTGGCGTCGCGGGCGAGCTTGGTATCGGGCACCGTGACCGCAGCCGCGGTCTGTCCGCTGGTAGACATCACTGCCTCCTCAGGTCGCTTGAAAGCACGGCAGGATGTGCCGTCTATCCCTCACGATCGCATAGCCGCGACCCGGCCTACCCAGCAGGCGGCCAAAACCGCGCGCCGCTATCGGCAAGCCCGTCCGGAATCAGCACGACGAATCTCGACGCTGCCGCCACCGCAGCCTGTAAGCCCATCAACCAGGTCTGCCCGCGCCTTTCGGCTGCCTCCGCCGCGCGAAACACCACGACGGCACCCAATGTCAGGTTGAAGGGACACCGTCCCGAGGCGTACAAGTCAGCCAAGGACTCATGCGCCAGCGCGCGGAGCGCTGCACGCGGCGCGCCAGCCTTGCTCAACGCGAGCGTGACAATGCCGTCGGTTGCCGACGGGAACGCATCATCTCCCACGGTGCACGAGATAGCTCTCAGGTGCCGGCGTGGCTTCCGATAGCCCTCCCCGCGCTCTCGAACACATCTGTCCAATAGGTCAAGCGCATCAACGATGTCGATCGCGTGGTCTCTGGCAGCCGGGCTGGCGGACGTTGCGGTAGCTTCAGCCCGGTTTCGCGCATCCCACCCACGGGCACGGACCGGCGCGGTGAGGTCGCGATAGAGGTTGACGTTCATTGCGTGCTCCTAGCGTGTGGTGGTTGACGCGAAAGGTTGAACGGACGAGATGCTCGGCATCGTGGACAGCACCTTGTCTTAGCCGTAGCCGTGGCCCGTAGCCGTGATCAGAGTGCCAACGCGATCTTGCGCGCGTAGATGTCGATGTCTGTGCCCGCGTGCCCACGAAGTCTTAGACAGTAGGAAAAGGCGTCGCGGTCGACGTGGGTGGGTTGGAGCAGATCCTCGGCGGTGCAGCGAACCAGTATTTGCTGGGTTCGGCGGCTGACGCCAGCCAGCGCAAGTCGTCGGCCGTCGGACAACTCAAAGGCAATGCCGTTCGGCGCCATGCTGTGGATCCTGACCACATACCCGACGACGCCGGTCAGATAGCGCGCCACTTCTCGTTCCAGGCTGCGCTGCTCGTCGAGTGCGATCTCCTCCAGATGTGCGTCGAGTTCGCGCATCTCGCGGGCCGGGAATGCTTGTGCCAGCACGTCGGGCACGGGACCGTTCCGCTCGGCCTTGCGCCGGCTCCGGCGGCTGGCGGTGGGAATAGCGAGCAGGATAAGCGCGAGACATAGGATGGTGAACATGCGAATCCTCTGTTGCTATCGGTGATGGATCACGCGTAGTGCTGCGCGTGCTCGCGCTCGACGGCCTGCCGCGCGAGTTCAACCCGCGAGCGGATGTGAAGCTTGCCGAAGACCTGGCGCAGGTGAAAGGCGGCGGTGTGCACGCATCCGATTTCCTCATAGCAGGCTAGCGCCTCGCGGTCGTGGGCCGTGGTTCGCCCACGCAATCCACGATCGGCGCTGTCCACGGCCCAGATCTCAACCGAGGGCACCTCGGTGGGCACCTCTGCCCAGATCACCGCGTGCTCGCGCACGACATCGTGCGGAGGACGGAGGAGGGTCATTGTCGGTTCGGTGCGTGAGTAGTGCCTCATCGTGGGTAACCCCCTAAGGTCGGTGAGCGTGGACTTCCGGTCGGCCAGCGATGGGATCGCCGATGATTAAGCCTGGTGCGGAAACGGGACTCAGTCGCCACTGCCAGCGACCATCTTCGAGGTGTGGTGGTGCTACCACGGCGCTACCGGCTAGCCGGAAACCGCGCCGAAGACCCGTCCCCGGGCTGAGAATGCTGGCCGAGTCGATGACGATCAGCCATAGCGGCATGCTGGACCTTCATCGTCGGTCGTCCGTGGCGCCGACAAGCGCCGCGAGGCTGACCACGCCGCCGAACCTTGACACCGGCGTCGGTGCAGGCCGCCGACCTCGGCCGGTCGATGGCAGGGGCACACTTGCCGCCGGCCGCTTGGCTACCCACTTACGTAGATATCTGGTGCCAACTGCCAGTACGAACAGGGGCGTTCCTACGATGATGAAGAGATCTGCGAGGTTGTAGTAGTGCGGCCCGATGAGGATGAAGTCGACCGCGCCGCGACCAGCGCCCGGAGCGGTGAGGTAGTGCATGAAGAGCCGATCGAGCAAATTGCTGCCCCAACCGCCGATCATCATGCATCCGGAGATCAGCACCAGTAGCGAACGCCGACGGCGCCACAGAACCGAGATAGCGATGCTCAACAAGCCACAGTTCAGCAGATCGAGCAACATACCTTGGAGGGGATCGGAGAACCACGTGCTGACCGTCGATCCGACGAGGACATCCCCACCGTGGTTGATGAATGTCGGGAGATGTCGGAATGCCCACCATTTAACTGCCTGATCGAGGACGACAATTGTCGCGAGCAGCGCGAGCACGATCGATCGTTGACCCAGTTTGCTTGTCAATTCGACCAGCGATCGAGGACGTTGCCACTGTTTCGGAATCGTGCCGATCTCGCTTTGTGAATGCATAGATGCTCCCGTGCCGGATGCCAAAGTGTTATTGACAAGCCTGGCTCGGATCCGGGCCTACGTCGCCACAGCCAGCGACCATCTTCGAGTTTGGCTGGTGCTACAAGGGCATACCGACTAGCCGGAAGTGCTCGATGTCAGGTCGATGCGAGCGGCGCCCAGAAGATCGTTCTTCGCCGGACCTGACTGGCGCGCAGCGCGTGACCGCGTTCTGGCTACCCGGCGTGCATTTCACCTCAACTACACGCAGACAGGTACGCCGCCTGAGGTGCAGCGCCGTATGGATGCCGAGGTGGTCCGACCACCCGAGCCGGCGAGGACGAGGCGCCGAGTATCACCGGAGCATCAACGGCTTCGACCGGAGGGCGGCATGAACGACAAAGGGCCCGCTACCCCCGTAAAACGGGGGCCGCGGGCCCTGAGGCTGTCTCAACCAGCGTGTCCGAGGGGGGACTTGAACCCCCACGCCCGATTAAGGGCACTAGCACCTCAAGCTAGCGCGTCTGCCATTCCGCCACCCGGACGAGTGCGAGTTAGGAGTCTAGCCGACCTGGACGGCTCGCCCGAACCGTGGTCAGTCGTCACATTCTGCTGGTAGGAAAGACGCATGAGCACCGAATTTACTGGCGACAGCGCTAGCCCGGTCACCGATGCCGCCGCCGACGAGGTCGTCGCGCTGCTGTCCGACCTGATTCGCATCAACACGTCCAATCCGACCCATCCCGAGCGCCCCGCCGCGGAATGGGTTGCCGCGAAACTGGACGAGATCGGCGTCGAGTCGACGATCATCGAAGCCGAACCCGGCCGCGCTTCGACCATTGCCCGCATCGAAGGAACCAATCGCGACCGCGCACCGCTGCTCATCCACGGCCACCTCGACGTCGTGCCGGCCAACGCGGCCGAATGGTCGGTCGATCCGTTCGGCGGCGAGGTCAAGGATGGCTACGTCTGGGGGCGTGGCGCTGTCGACATGAAAGACATGGACGCCATGACGCTGGCCGTCGTCCGCGACTGGCACCGCCGCGGCGTCAAGCCGGATCGCGATGTCGTCCTGGCTTTCGTCTCGGACGAGGAAGCGGGCGGCCGCAAAGGGGCCCACTACCTGGTCGACAATCATCGCGAGTTGTTCGCCGACTGCACCGAGGCAATCAGCGAAGTCGGCGGTTTCTCGTACACGATCCACGATGACTTGCGGATGTATCTCGTCCAGACCGCGGAGAAGGGCATCGGCTGGATCAAGCTGCGGTCCGAGCGCCGGCCCGGGCACGGCTCGATGGTGCACGACGATAACGCCGTTACCGCCCTCGCCGAAGCGGTCAGCCGGATCGGCCAGCACACCTTCCCGGTGCACCTGACGCCGACCGTGCGCCGGTTTCTCGAGGAGTTCGGCGACCTGACCGGGCTGCCCATCGACGTGGACGATCCCGAGTCCGCGCTCAAGCACGTCGGCGGGATGGCCCGCATGATCGGGGCGACCATGCGGAACACGGCGAACCCGACGATGTTGACGGCCGGTTACAAAGAGAACGTCATCCCGTCCACCGCCGAAGCCGTCATCGACACGCGGTTCCTGCCGGGTTACGAGGACGAACTGCTGGACACCATCGACGAGCTGATCGGTGAGTACGTAACCCGCGAATACGTCATGCGCGACATCGCGGTCGAGACGGCGTTCGACGGAGCGATCGTGGATTTGATGGCCGATGCCGTGCGATCCGAGGATCCGAGCGGGCGACTGGTGCCGTACATGATGTCGGGTGGGACCGACGCCAAGTCATTCTCAGAGCTGGGTATCCGTAACTTCGGATTTGCGCCATTGCTGCTGCCGCCAGACCTGGACTTCTCGGCCCTGTTCCACGGCATCGACGAGCGCGTGCCAGTGCCGGCGCTGCAGTTCGGGGTGCGAGTCCTGGACCGGTTCTTGCGGGCCGTCTGATCGGCTAAGCGATCAAGCCCGGCAGCGGTACCGGCGCAGCCGGGCGGGGCTTGCGGCGCAGTAGCACCTGGCGCGTGCCGTCGGCATATCGGCGGACGCGCGCCAGTTCCCAGCCACCGTATTCGGCGTGCAGGGCGAGCCGGACGGCCGCGTTCACTCGGGTGACATCGGACGGGATGCGAAGCGGCGCGTACTCCCACTCGGTATCGGCGTCGGTCGGCATCCACTCATTGTGCCCCGACTGCCATGCGAGCGCGAGCACCACCGCTTACTCAACCGAAATGACCGAAGTCAAGGGTCAGTTGTGGATCGGCGGATGGCCATCGGCGGGGACACACACCCGCCTCGCTATCGCCTTGAATTACGAAACAATGCGGTCTGCACGCGCGGCTCCTGGCCTTGCTCGAACACAGCTCGCGACGCAGCTCCCATCGGGATGCGTTGCAATGCGTCACATTGCGTCACGAGCTGAGATCCAACAATCTGCTGAATGGGCTGACAAGCTTCGGCTCGATAGGGATATCGCATCCCCAGATGGCATTTACCGCAATCCAGATAATGACGATAACGGTTTGGGTAGCCAGGCGTGCCAACCCAGGAATGACGTCCGCTGACAATCACGCAAGCTGATAATCACGTCAGCCGAGAAAATCACGCAATGCAGTGCGACGTGGCTTCGCGCCGACATCGCGGACAGCCCGAGCGAGGGCCGGGCCAGCGCCGTGCACCACGGACAGGTGCCGGCGAGCGCGGGTCAAGCCGGTGTAGACCAGCGGCCGGGACAGCATCCGGCCGGCCTCGGGTGGCAGCACCAGGATCACCGCCTGAAACTCCGAGCCCTGCGCGCGGTGCACCGTGATCGCCCAGCCGTGACTGATGTCGCCGAGCGCCTTGCCGCTGACGTCGGACACGCCCGTGCCGAAATCGATGGTCACCACGTTGTCCACGACCTTCGTCACGGTGCCGACCTCGCCGTTGGCGAAGCCGGTCGGCGTGACCTCGAGATGATTGGCTGTTGCCACCACGCGATCACCTGGATCGAACCGTCCGAACGACTTGCCCGCCGGCGGCGGGTTGAGCTGAGCCTTCAAGGCGGCATTCAAGGCCTGGGTCCCGGCCGGCCCGCGGTGTACCGGGGTGACGACCTGCACCTGGTCGGCCGAGATGCCCAGCGCCCGCGGGATCGAATCAGTCATCAACTGCACGACCCGATGCGCCGAGTCGGCCGAACCACGAGCGGGCACGATCACCACCTCGTGGTCGGGGGAGTCGACCGCAGTGAGGTGACCACCCCGCACCGATGTCGCCAACCGGGCAATCGCGCCGCCCGCATCCTGCCGGTACAAGGTGGTGAGTTCGACGACCGGGACCGAGCCGGACTCGATTAGATCGGCGAGCACTTGGCCCGGGCCGATGGACGGCAATTGCGCCGAGTCGCCCACGATCATCAGGTGGCTACCGTCCGGGCAGGCCTGCAACAACGCCGCAGCCAGTTCGACGTCGAGCATCGACGCCTCGTCGACCACGATCAGATCCTCGTCCAGCGGCCAGTCGGTGCCCCGAGCGAAGCCGGCTGAGAAGTCCACGACCGCATCGTCGCCACCGGAACTACGGGGCTGGACGCCGAGCAGCCGATGGATCGTCATCGCCTCGGCGTCGCACAGCTCGGCCAACCGCTTAGCGGCCCGGCCCGTCGGTGCGGCCAGCGCGACCGATCGACCCGCCCGCTCCGCCTCACGCACCACCGCCGAGACCGTCCGGCTCTTGCCTGTGCCTGGTCCACCGGTCAACACGCTGACGCCGTGGGTCAAAGCGTTGTCCACGGCCTGGCGTTGTACGACGTCTAGACCGTCCGGATCGATGTCTGCGTTCTTCCGGCGCCGGCCCACGGCTGCCTTGGCAATCACCTCTGACTTGTCGGTCAGCCGATGGATCGCCTCGGCAATCGTCCGCTCCGCCTCACCGAAGCGCGTCAGCGCCAACACCGAATGCAGCACCGTGTCGATCGATTCCACCCGCTCGCCCGCGCACGCCGCGGCGATGGCGGCAGCCGGATCCGCGACCCCCAGCAGTTCCAGGTCGAGGACGACCTGATCGGGTGGCGTAACGGTGTGACCCTCCCGCGCGGCCTGGTCGAGAACGTAGGCCACGAGCGCCCGGGAGCGACGCGAATCCGACCGAAGCACACCCGGAATGGCGGCGCGCGCCAACGCATCCGCTTCATGCACGTCGACGCCCGCCAGCGACAGCAACCGCCACGGATCGTCGCGCAGCAGCCGAGCCGCGTTCAGCCCGAAGGCATCGATCGCTCGACCGGCCAACCGGACCGGCACGCCGCCGGCGAACAGCAACCCGGCCACCTCGTACGCCGGCTCGGCGGCGATGAACGTGGATAGCAGACGGCCGGCGCGCAGCTTGCCCACCTTCGGCAGGGCAGCCAGCGACTCTGCGTTCACGTGCTCGGGAAGCCGGATGCCGGCGCCGGGCAAGGCCGCGGCCAGCGTGCTGCCCAGCCCCGCCCACAGGCCGGCGCCGCAGAAGGCGGCGAAGACCTTCTCGTCCACCCCGACCGACGCGGTCTCGGCCGACTGTTCGACGGCGCTCAGCCCCGGTCCTCGGGGTAGCCGATGAAGGGCGCCGACACGTCGTCCAGGGCAAGCTGGATCTCCAGCGGGAGCTCAACCGACAACGACTGCACCGCCGCCGTGAGCTGGCCCAGCGTGCGCGCACCGACAATCGGAGCCACGACACCCGGCCGGTTCCGCAGCCAGGCCAGCGCCACGTTGATCGGCGCCGTAGCCAGCCCGTCCGCGGCCGTGGCGACCGCTTCGACGATGCCAACCGACCGCGGTTCGGAGTAGCTGGTCAGGTTGCGGCCCTCGGCCGCGCCGCGCGAATCGGCCGGCACGCCGTTTCGATACTTACCCGTGAGCACCCCGCCGCCCAACGGCGAAAACGGCAGGATGCCGATGCCGAGCTCCGCGCAGGCGGGAATGACCTCGCGCTCGACGCCGCGATCCAGCAGCGAGTAGCGCACCTGGTTCGAGATGACCGCCGCCCGCCCCGGCACGGCGCGTTGCCACGTCGCGGCCTGCGCCGTCCGCCAGCCGGGATAGTTGGACACGCCGACATAACGAACCTTGCCCGAGCTGACCGCGTGATCGAGGGCGGACAGTGTCTCGTCGGCGGGCACGTCTGAATCCACCGTGTGGACCTGCCACAGATCGAGGTAGTCCACGCCCAGATTCGACAGCGACTCGTCCAGCCGTCGTAACAGCGCACCCCGCGACGTGTCGACGAACCGTTCGTCACCGATCCGGGTGATGCCGGCCTTCGAGGCGATCACCAGCTCCGAGCGCGGCACCACGTCCGCGATCAACGCGCCGAGGATTCGCTCGGAGATGCCGTCCGAATACGACACGGCAGTGTCGACCAGCGTCCCGCCGGCGTCGTGGAACGCCACCAGAATGGCGGCGGCCTCGTCGGGATCTGTCCCGTTGCCCCAGGTCATCGTGCCCAGCCCGAGCCGTGAGACCTTGAGTCCGCTGCGTCCAAGGGCTCGCTGTTCCACGACAGCGAACTTAGTCCATCCCGGCCCTGCCCTGGGGACACTCGCTAGGGTGACCCGCGTGAAGCTTGGATTGAACCTGGGGTATTGGGGTATGGGCAACGACCAGCAGAACATGGTCCTGGCCAAAGAAGCCGAGCAGCTCGGATTCAGTTGCGTGTGGGCGGCCGAGGCGTACGGCTCGGACACCGCGACCGTGCTGGCCTGGGTCGGCGCGCAAACCGAACACATCGGGTTGGGCGCCGGCGTGATGCAGATCCCCGGCCGGACCCCGGCCATGACGGCGATGACCGCGGCCACTCTGGATGCCCTGTCCGGCGGTCGGTTCCGGCTCGGCTTGGGCGTGTCCGGGCCCCAGGTGTCAGAGGGATGGCACGGCGTCCGCTTCGACCAGCCGCTGGCCCGAACCCGCGAGTACGTGGCCATCGTCAACCAGGCGCTCAGCCGCCAACGTGTCCGCTTCGACGGCGAACACTTCACGCTGCCACTGCCGGACGGACCAGGAAAGCCGCTACAGCTCACCGTGCATCCGGTCCGCGATCACATCCCGATCTACCTCGCGTCGGTCGGGCCGAAGAACCTCGAGCTGACCGGCGAGATCGCGGACGGTTGGCTGGCCCTTTTCTATTCCGCCGAGTTCGCGAGCGAACAGCTGGCCCAGATCGCGGCCGGCCGGGTCAAGGCCGGTCTGAGCATGGACGGCTTCGACGTCACGGCCGGCATGCCGATCATCGTGTCGCACGACACCCGCAGCGCCGCCGATGCCCTGCGCGGATTCACCTCCCTCTACATCGGGGGCATGGGCAGTCGCGATCAGAACTTCTACAACCGCCTCGCCGTCCGAATGGGTTACGGACCGGCCGCTGAACAGATCCAGGACGCCTACCTGTCGCGCGATTACGCCGCAGCCGCCGCGGCGGTGCCCTTCGAGCTGATCGACGCCACATCGTTGATCGGCGCGCCGAACCGGATCTCGGAGAGGATGGCCGCGTTGGCGGAATCCGGCCTCACTAGTCTCAACCTCATGCCGACCGTCGGAAACACCGAAGACAAACTCGCCACCCTGCGTACCGCGGCCCAGGCCTGGCACGACTCCGGCGTACAGGAGTGAGCAAGCCCGGCCGCGAGCTGAGCGCACGATGAACATCTCACCCTGGCAGGCCGTGGTCTACGGACTGGTGCAGGGCCTCACCGAGTTCCTGCCGGTGTCCTCGACGGCGCACCTTCGACTCGTTCAGGCCTGGATGAACAAGGATGTTCCGCAGGCCGGTTTCACCGCGTTCACGGCGGTGATCCAGCTCGGCACGATGGTGGCCGTGCTGCTGTACTTCTGGCGCGAACTGATTCATGTCGCGGTCGCCTGGCTTCGCGGTCTGGTCGACCCCAAGGTCCGCAACACCCTCGAATACAAGCTCGGTTGGTACCTCATCCTGGCCACCATCCCGGTCGGCGTCTTCGGCCTGATCTTCTCGCACCAGATCGAGACCGGGGCCCGCAACCTGTGGGTGATCGCGGTGGCACTAATCGTGATGGCGCTCGTGCTCGGACTGGCCGAACGGATCGGCAAACGCGATCGCGGCGAAGAAGAGATCAGCACCAAGGACGCGATCACGGTCGGTGCCGCGCAGGCGTTGGCGTTGATTCCCGGCGTCTCGCGCTCGGGCGCCACGATCACCGCGGGCCTGTTCCGCGGACTGGATCGAGTGACCGCAGCCCGTTTCTCGTTCTTGCTGTCAGTGCCCGCGGTCGTGTTGTCCGGGCTGTTCGAGGCCCGCAAGATCGGCGAGAAGGGCGCCCCCGGGATGGGGGTCACGGTGGTCGCTACCGTGATCTCGTTCGCCGTCGGCCTGGCCTCGATCGCCTGGTTGATCAAATATGTTTCCAAGCACTCGACCTTCATCTTCATCGGTTACCGGATCATCCTCGGCGTCGTGCTGATCGGCCTGCTCGCCGGCGGCGTCGTATCGGCCACCTAGTAACACCACAGCGGCCGCCGCCAGCTGGGGTACGACCGTACGATCGCCCGCCGAAGCCCCAGGAGACTTCCAATGACCACGGTTTTGCTGTTAAGGCACGGGCTGACCGCCATGACCGGGCCCGTTCTCGCCGGCCGCTCGCCGGGCGTGCATCTCGATGAGCGCGGCCGCGCCCAGGCCGACCGGGTCGCCGAGCGCCTGGCCGCGGTGCCGCTGGCCGCGGTGGTGACGAGCCCGCTCGACCGTTGCGTCGAGACGGCGCGGGCGGTGACCAAAGCGCAGAAGGCCGCCGGCCGCAAACCGCTCACCCGCACCGATCGCCGGATTGTCGAGTGTGATTACGGCGACTGGACGGGCAAGCAGATCTCGTCCCTGGTCAAGGAGCCACTTTGGCGAGTGGTCCAGTCCAACCCGTCCGCCGTGACCTTCCCGAGCGGTGAGTCGATGGCCGCGATGTCAGCTCGTGCGGTGCAGGCCGTACGAGCGCTGGACGCGGAATTCTCCGACCGGCTGTCACCCGATGCGATCTGGGTCGCCTGCAGCCACGGGGATGTGATCAAGTCGGTGGTAGCTGATGCTCTCGGCATCCACCTCGATCTGTTCCAGCGCATCGTGGTCGACCCGTGCTCGGTCACCGCCATCCGGTACTCCGGCGGACGGCCGTTCGTGATCACCACCAACGACACCGGCAGCGACCTGAGTCGTGTCATTCCACCGCCGCCGCCGAAGCGCCGGCGGCGCAACGCACCGGCCGAAGCGACCATCGGCGGCGGCGCGGGCGGCGGAACCGTTTAGGCTGGACCGGATGAGCCGTCAGTTCTTCTTCTTCGATCAGCCGAGACGTTTCGTCGTCGGCACTGTCGGCCAGCCCGGGGACCGGACGTTCTTCCTGCAGGCCACCGATGGCGTCCGTACCGTCAGCGTCGCGCTCGAAAAATCACAGGTCACCATCCTGGTCGAACGGATGGAGCAGTTGCTAGCCGAAGTGTCCAGCCGCGGCGGTCTCGAGCCGCCGACCGACATCGATCCCGATACCGAGCCGCTCGACAATCCGGTGGACGAGGAGTTCCGTGTCGCCGCGATGGGGCTGGCGTACGAGGCCGAGACCGGGCTCATCGTCATCGAGGCGCAGGCGCCGGCAGAATCGACTGAAGCAGCCGAAGCGACACTGCTCGAAGACACCGAAGAGGGGCCGGACGCGCTGCGGGTCCGCCTGCAACACCAGGCGGCGTTCGAATTCGTCGAGCGCGCCCGCCGGGTCGTCGCCGCCGGCCGGCCCCCATGCCCGCTGTGCAACCAGCCGCTGGATTCGGATGGACATATCTGTCCGAGAAGCAATGGATACCGCCGCAACGTGAATCTCGACGTCTGAGGCCGGCATGCCGGAACTCACGCCACCGAGAGCGTTGCCCCCTGACGAGGCCTTGGTGCTACTCGGCGCCGGGCTGCTGAGCGTGGAAGGCCAGGTCACGGTCGCTTCGAACACCACGCTGTACTGCCGGGTTGAGCTGGACGGCCTGGCGGCCGGGTGCGTCTACAAGCCGATCTCAGGCGAACGCCCGCTCTGGGACTACCCCGACGGGACGCTGGCCGAACGGGAATACGCCAGCTACCTTGTCGGCACCGCGACCGGTTGGAACCTGGTGCCACCGACGGTGCTGCGGGACGGCCCGTTCGGCACCGGCATGGTGCAGTTGTGGATCGAGGAGGACGACACCTTCGACCTGGTCGGCGCCATCAACGCCGGACAGACCAACACGCTGCAGCGGATGGCGCTCTTCGACGCGGTGGTGAACAACTCCGACCGCAAGGTCGGCCACCTCCTTCCCGTTCCCAGTTCGCGGGCCGCGGCCACCGGCTCCGCGCAGGCGGCCGGCGAGCCGCACGTTTACGGCATCGACCACGGCGTGAGTTTTTCCGTGGAGACCAAACTGCGCACGGTTTTGTGGCAGTGGGCCGGGGACCCGATTCCCGACGAGGGATTGGAAATGCTGCTCGAACTGGACGAGCAACTGCGCGGCGAACTGGGTGAACAGCTCGGCGAGCTGCTCACCACCCGTGAGGTGCGCGCGGCGACCCGCCGGGTGGCCCGGCTGATCCGCAACGGCTGCTTCCCGTTGCCGTCGACGGACTGGCCGTCGGTGCCTTACCCGCCCTACTGACTTTGCTGTTGGGTGGCCAGCACTTCGAGGTTGGCCAGACTCGCGGTCATCGCGGCGCGATTGCGTCGCGGGAAGCCGAGCAACAGCAGTGACCGCCGCGCCTTGGCCTGGCGGGCGTCCCACTCCTCGACGACCTCGGTGCGACCGTTCACAGGCGTGAACCGATAACGCCAGATATGCCCGTTGAAATGTCGCCAGGCAATCACCAATGGCTCGACGAATTCCACCACCGTATTGAGAACCTTGTAGTCGGCGGCCAGATGCATCTGCATCCCGAAGCTCGCGCCCAGCGATAGCCGATCGGGGCCACCGGGCTGCACCCGCCGTACGGTCCCGCCGCCGTCGATGTCCGGATGCCGACGCGGGTCCGCCACGAGGTCGAAGAGCTGCTGGGGTTGGGCCGGGATTACCCGCGACACCGTCACCACGAACCGGGAGCTATCCGTCATACATCGAGTCTGACCGGCGGTCAGCGGCCGCGCCAGCCAGCCCACCATTGGATGCCGGGGCGGGCGTCGATACGGTGAGCACATGCAGTCGTGGAGCTCCCCGAACGTCCCGGCACTGCCAGGCGAAGGCGAGGTACTCCACCTTTACGACACGGCCACTGACGAGATCCGGGCGACGACACCAGGCGACACGGCACGGATCTACGTGTGTGGCATCACCCCGTACGACGCCACCCATCTCGGCCACGCCGCCACCTACCTGGCCTTCGACGTACTCCAACGGGTCTGGCTCGACGCCGGTCACGATGTGCACTACATCCAGAACGTCACCGACGTCGACGATCCGTTGCTCGAACGGGCGCTGGCCAAGGGACAGGACTGGACCGCGCTGGCCGAGCAGGAAACCAGCTTGTATCGCTCGGACATGGCCGCACTGCGGGTGCTGGCGCCGCGCGAATACATCGGAGTGGTCGAGTCGGTCGATCTGATATCGGCCGACGTTGCCGGTTTACTCGATGCCGGCAAGGCCTACCGGCTCGAGTCCGACGTGTATGCCACCACCGCCGGCAGCGAACATTTCGGCTATGAATCCCGGTACTCCCGGGCTGAGATGCTCAGTCTGTTCGCCGAACGTGGCGGCGACCCGGACCGTCCCGGCAAGCGCGATCCGCTGGATGCGCTGTTGTGGCGCGGTCAGCGCGACGGGGAACCGTCCTGGCCCTCGCCGGTCGGGCCGGGACGCCCGGGGTGGCACATCGAATGTTCGGTCATTGCCCGCAGCCGGCTCGGTATGGGCATCGATGTGCAGGGCGGCGGTTCGGACCTGCGGTTCCCGCATCACGAGCATTCCGCCGCGCATGCAGAGGCGCTGACCGGGCAATGGCCGTTCGCGCGCCACTACGTCCACGCCGGCATGATTGGCCTGGACGGCGAGAAGATGAGCAAGTCGCGCGGCAACCTGGTCTTCGTATCCAAGCTGATCGGTGCTCGGGTGGACCCGATGGCGATCCGGCTCGCCTTGCTGGCCGGGCACTACCGCGAGGACCGCGAATGGACCGGTGGCCGCCTGCCGGCCGCCGAGTTGCGCCTGGAACGGTGGCGCCGGGCAATCGAGCAGCCGACCGGGCCGGACGCGACGAAACTGCTGACCGTGGTGCGGCAGGCCTTGAGCAACGACCTGGACACGGTGACCGCCATCGCGGCGATCGATGCCTGGTCGGACGCCGCACTGGACAATCTCGGCGGGGGCGTGAGTGCCGCACCCAGTTCGATCGGCGCCACGGCGGCCGGTCCGAGTTCCGCCCGCCTCGTGCGCGACCTCGTGGACGCGTTGCTCGGCATCGCACTGTAAGCCGGTAGTTGCGCACCGGCGTTGTGCGCATCGCGGTAGCCGTGCGTCAAATGTCGTGCGTCGACGTCGTGCCTCGGTGTCGTGCGTCAATCAGGGCCGGGAGTCCACCACGATCACGGTGATGTTGTCCCGTCCGCCCGAGGTCTTGGCGGCGGCGATCAAGGCCTCAACAGCTTCCTCAGGATCCGGCGTGGCGGACAAGATGTCGGCGATCGCGGCGTCGCTGAGTTCCCCGGTCAGCCCGTCGGAGCACAGCAGGAACCGTTCGTTCGGCTGGATCGGCAGCACCCAGGTATCAGGTTGTGGGGGATAGCCCCCCAACGATCGAGTCACCACGTTTCGACGGCGGTAGCTGCGAGCCTGGCTGGGGCTGAGGGCACCGGACGTGATCAGCTCCTGAACCTCGGAATGGTCGACCGTAAGCTGCCGCAGTCGCCCGCCGGCGAACTGGTAAACCCGCGAATCGCCGACATTGAACACGGCCCAGCGGAGCGAGTCCGCCCCATTCGACCGGTCCGACCGGTCAGACCGGGCCCCAAGATCCGCCCGGTCCGTCCCGTCCAGCCGGATGATCGCCAGGCCGGTCAGCGTCGTGGCCATCCCGGCCTGCTCCGGGTGTCGCTCACCGCTGGCGACGATTGCTTCATTCGCCGCCCGTACAGCCGCCTCGATCTGATCAAGCGTCAAGGCCGCGGGCGGCTCGTCCGACCGGACCTCGTCCGGCGGCGGGTCCGACCGTCGGGGCACCAGCTCGGCCAATGCCTGGATGGCCAACGCGGCGGCAACCTCGCCCGCGGCATGGCCGCCCATCCCATCGGCCACCGCCCACAAGCAAGGCGAAACCAACAGCTCGTCTTCGTTCTGGCCGCGCACCAAGCCGACGTCAGTCGACGAGGCGACTCGCAACTCCGGCATCAGCTCAACCTTCAGCTATCGGCCACCGGGCGGCATCGGTCCTGGGGGGCCACCGCGATCCCGGCGGCGCAGATAGCGCTCGAATTCCTTGGCGATCGTCTCACCGGAGGTCTCGCGGAGCTCGCCGTCGTCGTCGCGTTCCTCGAGATTGCGGATGTACTCCTGGACGTCGGAGTCTTCCTGGGCCATCTCGTCGACGAGCTTCTGCCACTCATCGGCCTGAGCCGGCAATTCACCCAGTGGCACCGGCACGTCCAGCACCTCTTCGATGCGGTGCAGCAGCGACACGGTCGCCTTGGGGTTTGGTGGCTGCGCGACGTAGTGCGGCACCGCGGCCCAGAAGGAGATCGCCGGTATCCCGTATTTCACGCAGGCATCCTGGAACACCCCGACAATGCCCGTCGGCCCTTCGTAGCGTGAGGTTTCCAGGCCGTACTGGGCGGCGCTGTCCGCGTCGTAGGACGTGCCCGTTACCGGCGTCGGCCGGGTATGCGGCGCATCGGACAGCAGCGCGCCGAGCGTGACGACACTTCGCACGTCGAGCTGGCGGACCACGTCGAGGAGCTCGTCGCAGAATGCCCGCCAACGCATGTTCGGTTCGATACCGCGGACCAAGATCAGATCGAAGTCGGCACCGGCGGGCCGGCACACCGAAAATCGCGTCGTCGGCCAGGTGATCCGGCGGCTGACCCCGTCGACGAGGGAAACAGTCGGCCGGTTGACCTGGAAGTCGTAGTAGTCGTCCGAATCCAGTGAGGCCAACGGGGTGGCGTCCCACATGAGCTCGAGATGTTCGATGGCCCCGGTGGCGGCGTCGCCGGCGTCATTCCAGCCCTCGAAGGCCGCGATGAGAACCGGGTCCTTCAACTCTGGCCAGTTCTCGAAATCAATCATTGGTCCAGCCTACGGCGAGGCTCGCCGCGCCGGGGCAAGATAGCGCGGCTTTAACGTCGGTGTCGGTCGGTAATCTGCCAGCGTGCCCCTCGACATCTCACCGACACCGACGTCTCAATGACATTGCCATTCGAGGGCGTCGCAACCTCATGAGCGCCCTCAAAGCGGTTCTGTGGGATATGGACGGGACGCTCGTCGACACCGAGCCGTACTGGATCGCCGCCGAATACCGACTGGTCGAGGCCTGGGGCGGCGAATGGACCCAGGAAGATGCGCACAGGCTCATCGGCAATCCGTTACTGGTGTCGGCCGAATACATCCGTGAACACGGCGGCGTAGATCTGCCACCGCCGCAGATCGTGGACCTGCTGCTGGCCGACGTCATCCGTGACTGCCGAGACGCGGTGCCCTGGCGTCCGGGAGCGCGTGAGTTGTTGGCCGAACTCTCGGCGGCCCGGGTCCCGTGCGCTTTGGTGACGATGTCCTACGCCGAGCTCGCGCGTGCGGTGGTTGAGCAGTTACCAACGGCTACGTTCGCAACCCTGGTCACCGGTGACGAACTCGAACACGGCAAACCACACCCCGAGGCCTATTTGACCGCCGCCGCCCGGCTCGGCGTTGCCCCGGCGGACACGGTGGCCATCGAGGACTCGCTGCCCGGCGTCGCTTCGGCCGAGGCGGCTGGTTGTGTCGTGCTGAGTGTGCCCAGTCACGTCCCGATCCCGCCGGCGCCGACCAGAACGCTTCGCGACACGTTGGTGGGGGTGGATCTGCCGTGGCTGGCGGCATTGCTAGGTCGCTGAACTCGTTCGTTCCCCCTTTTTGTCGGAGGTTGTTTGGGCGTCTGTGGGCCTAGCGGACTAACAGAAGAACATCCGTTTCCACCTTTTTAGCGATATGTGCCAGGATCGTCAGCGTTTGCTGAGAACACCTGCACAAACTCATAACCCGCGGGAGCTCGTACTGCCGAGCTGAGAGGGGAGCGCACGCTCCCGACCGCCGAACCTGATCCGGGTAATGCCGGCGAAGGAAGGGACACGGCGATGCTGGCGTGAAGCGCAAGGTCTACGTCACGGGCAGTCGACCCGATATGCAGGTCCCATTTTCCGAGATCGACCTATCCGGGGGAGCGGAACCGGTCCGGTTGTACGACACGTCCGGGCCGGCAGGCGCCGTGCCCTTGGACGATGGCGACCAGGCCGGCCCGCATGCAGCTGGCCGGCCCGGTGAAGCGCTGGATGTCACCGGGCTTCCGCCGATCCGGCGTCCGTGGATCACCGAACGGGCGGACGTGGAGTTGCGGTCGGCAATGGGTACCGCAAACTCCGGTCGGACGGTCTGGCGCGCGGCCCCAGGTCGTCGCGTCACACAGCTTGCCTACGCTCGCGCGGGAACGATCACGCCTGAGATGGAGTTCGCCGCAATCCGCGAAGGCATCGAGCCCGCCGTTGTTCGGGATGAAATCGCGGCGGGACGGGCGATCCTGCCGTGCAACATCAATCATCCCGAGTCCGAACCGATGCTCATCGGCGAGCGATTCCTGGTGAAGATCAACGCCAACATCGGTACGTCTGCCGTCACGTCCTCTATCGCGGAGGAGGTCGACAAGCTCCGCTGGGCGTGTCAATGGGGCGCCGACACGGTGATGGACCTGTCAACCGGGCGGCACATTCACCAAACGCGGGAAGGCATTTTGCGTAGCTCGCCGGTGCCCATTGGGACCGTTCCGCTCTATCAAGCGCTGGAGAAGGTGTCCGGCGACCCGCAGCAGCTGAGCTGGCCCGTCTATCGCGACACGGTGATCGAGCAGGCGGAGCAGGGTGTTGACTACATGACCGTCCATGCCGGAGTCCTGTTGGAGCATCTACCGCTCACGGCCGGTCGCGTCACCGGCATCGTCTCGCGAGGCGGCTCGATCATGGCCGCCTGGGCGCTGGGCCACGGTGAGCAGAATTTCCTGTACACGCGTTTCGCGGAATTGTGCGAGATTTTCGCCGCCTACGACGTGGCTTTCTCGCTCGGCGACGGGTTGCGTCCGGGCAGCATCGCCGACGCAAACGACGCGGCGCAATTTGCCGAACTGGCAACTCAGGGCGAACTGACGCGGATCGCGTGGGAGCACGACGTCCAGATCATGAACGAGGGTCCGGGCCATGTGCCCATGCACAAGATCCACGAGAATGTGGTCAAGCAGAAACTGTGGTGCGGCAACGCACCGTTCTACACGCTCGGGCCGCTCACTACCGATATCGCGCCGGGGTACGACCACATCACTTCGGCCATCGGCGCGGCGATGATCGCCATGTACGGAACGGCGTTGCTCTGCTACGTCACGCCGAAGGAACATCTTGGCCTGCCCAATCGAGAGGACGTCAAAGCGGGCGTCATCGCCTACAAGATCGCCGCTCATGCCGCCGACCTCGCGAAGGGGCACCCAAGCGCGCAAGCGTGGGACGATGCGCTGTCCCGTGCCAGATTCGACTTCCGCTGGGAGGATCAGTTCAATCTCGCGCTCGACCCGGACACCGCACGCGCCTTCCACGACGAGACGTTGCCGGCGCCGGGCGCGAAGTCGGCCCGATTCTGCTCAATGTGCGGGCCGGCCTTCTGCTCGATGAAGATCTCTCACGAGCTACTCGATTCGTCCCAGCTCACCTCGTCCAAGCGCAATTTGCCGCTGATCAGTTCGTCACTGGGCGGCGATTCCCAAGACCCGCTAACGAACCCCGCTGACTGACCCCGCTAACTGACCGCGCTCAAGGACCCCGCGAACTGGCCGCGCTAAACCTCCGGCTCGACGACCGGCTCGGCCAGGCGGCGGTCGTCGCCAACCTTGGCCAGAGCTTCGGTCGGAAACGGCGGCGGCGTACCGCCCTTGGCCGGGCACAGTGCTTGATGTGAGCACCAATCGCACAACCGGGACGGGCTGGGCCGGAAGTCGCCGATCAACGTCGCCCGCGCGATGGCCTGCCAGATCGCCTGAATCGTCTTCTCGAAACGGACGAGCTCTTCGGCGTCAGGCTGATAACTCAGCGTGTCGCTGTCCGCCAGGTACATCAGGCGCAACTGCCGAGGCACGACGCCGCGGGTGCGCCAGAGCACGAGGGCATAGAACTTCATCTGGAACAGTGCCTTGGCTTCGAAGGCTTCCCGCGGGATTGAACCGGTCTTGTAGTCGATCACGCGCAACTCGCCGTCGGCAGACTCGTCGATGCGATCGACGTAACCACGCAGCCGCAGCCCGTCCAACACCACCTCGACCAACTGTTCGCGGGCCGATGGCTCCAGCCGCCGCGGATCCTCGAGCGCAAAGTAGTTGGCCACCAGGTCACGGGCCGATTCAAGCCAACCCGCAAGCTCCACACCCTCGGCATCGGCGTCGAAGAGCTGGCTCAGCTCAGGGTTGGCCTCGAGCAATTGCTGCCAGGCCGGCTGAACCGTGGCCTGCGCCGCCTCGACGGTTCGGTCGGCGGCGGGCAGATCGTAAAGCTGTTCTAGCACCGAGTGGACAACGGTGCCTCGGGTGGCCGCGCGCGTCGGCGTCTCGGGCAGTCGATCGATGGTGCGGAAACGGTAGAGCAGCGGACAGGTCTTGAAGTCCGAGGCCCGCGACGGGGACAGCGAACCGACGATCGCCACCGGTAGCGGGGTCGCGAGCGGCCCGTCACCAACCGGGACTGGTGCTGACCACGTGGCCGATGCGGGCGCCACGGGTGATTCGGGCCGCGGCGCATCCTCAGCTGGTCGCATGGACCCGAGGTCGGTGACATCCGTCGTTTCGGTCATGTTCTGAGACTAAACAGCAGCTACGACACTCTCGCCCCGCGACGCGCATCCGAGTGGGACCGATGACCGCGCTCATCATCGCGTGCTGGTCCTGACGATGCTGGTCAGAGTCGGTGCAGCCGCTTGACGGGCCAAATCACCGCGAATGCCCGGCCGACGAAGGCAGCTCCGGACACGGTGCCGAACTGTCTGGAATCAAACGAGTCACAACGGTTGTCGCCCATCATGAAATACCGACCGGCGGGCACCTGGACCGGAGCGAACGACGCCGTGCCGTCACAGGCCCGATTGACGTACGGCTCGGACAACGGCCGAGTCCCGATGTAGACCTTGCCGTCATGTCCGCTGATCGTCTCGCCGGGCAGGCCGATCACCCGTTTGATCAGTTCCTTGTCCTCCGGCGGCGCAAGCGGTGGACGATCGAACACCACCACATCGCCGCGGGAGGGTTGACCGGTTCGATACGACAACCGATTGACCACCACCATGTCGGGCTCGCAACCAGGGCAGCCGTGCAACGTCGGCTCCATCGAAGCGGACGGGATGTAGTAGGACGCAACGACGAAGACCCGCACCCCGAGCACGGCCACGATCATCAGGACCATGAGCACCGCCAGCCGAAACGGGTGTGACTGATGCCGACGGCGGTGTCGCGGGGCGGCCGGGCCGGATCCGCGGTGCGGTTCAACACCGCTGACGTCGGAGGTGCGCAGCGCACTCGATACGTCGATCGTGCTGGCTTGGTTCGGCCCCATCGTGGCGTCGCCGCCGGATGGGCTCGATGCGCCGGATCCGCTCGTACCGCGAAGACCGCTAGGCCCGCTGGATCGGCCGGGACGTCGTGGTCGGGCGGGGGAGGCGGGCAGTTCAGGAACGGTCACCGAGGACTCGGTACGACCAGCAAGTCGGTGCGCGGCGCGACGGGAGCCGAGCCGGCGAGGCGAGGTCAGAGTCGCGAGTTTGATCTCATCACTCAACGGCAGTGCGCGCTCCGGGCCGGACGGGCTCGGCCCCGCTGCTGTCACAGTCCAGAGGCTAACGCGCAAAGCGAGGCCCGCCGACTCCGTAGGATGTGGCGGTGAGTACCCCTGGGCCGCCCCGGCCCCCTGAATCGATGCCCGGCAATCGATTCCTGCGACTCGGATCGGTTATCGGCGTCCCGATCTTCGTCACTCCGAGCTGGGTGCTCGTCACAATTTTCATCACGATTACCTATTCGGACTTCTTGCGTGCCCAGATAAGCGGTTTGATGCCGGCGATTTCATACGTGTTGTCGTTTGCCTACGCAATCGCCCTGGCACTGTCCGTGCTGGTCCACGAGCTGGGCCACACGTTCGTCAGCAAAGCGCTGGGTTTGCCGGTCCGCCGGATCGTGGTCTTCCTGCTCGGCGGCATCTCCGAGATCGAGGGCGAAGCCAAGCGGCCGAGGGACGAATTTGCCATCGCGGCGGCCGGTCCGGCGATGTCGTTCGTCCTCGCCGGCGCCTTCTGGGCCGCGGCCCTGCCCCTGCCCAGCGGGCACGCGGCCACCGTGCTGCTGGAACTGCTCGCCTGGAGCAACCTCGTCATCGCGATCTTCAACGTGTTACCGGGCTTGCCGCTGGATGGTGGGCGTCTGGTACAGGCCGGTATCTGGTCGATCGGTCATTCCCGCTATCGAGGCGTGTTCGTCGCCGCCTGGTCGGGACGGGTGGTGGCGGTCCTGCTCGGGTTGGGCATCCTGGTCAGCAACACGGCGCTCACCCGCGGCCAGCCGCTTGACGTAAGTACCGTCGGGGCGACCGTGCTTGCCTTCGGGGTGGCCGCCTTCCTGTGGTTTGGCGCCAGCCAGACGTTGCGAACCGCGGGGGTCACTAACAAGGCCCAGCACATGCAAGTTGCACAGTTGGTGCGCCGTGCCGTCTACGTCGAGGCGAGCACGCCGCTGTCCGAAGCGCTTCGACAGCTCGCACAAGCCGGCGGCCGGGCCATTGTCGTGGTGGACGCGCTGGGCCGATGTCGGGGCATCGTGCGCGAAGACGCCGTCACCGCGGTGACCCCGGAGCGCCGTCCCTGGACGACCGTCGGCGAGCTATCCCGACCGCTCGTCGCCGGGCTTGTGCTGCCCGCCGGTCTGACCGGTCCGCAACTGTTGGAGCGCGTCCAGGACGAACCCGGCAGCGAATACCTGATCCTGGCCCCGGATGGCAGTACCCAGGGCGTGATCGCCACCGACGACGTCGCCGCCGCGCTCGGGCTTCCCACTGCGGCCAGTCACCGCGACCGAGACCGTAAAAGAACAAAAGTCGACGCAAAGGGCAGACAGTGAACGATCTGGGATTTACGGCCGGCGAGCGCGTGCAGCTGACCGATCCCAAGGGGCGGCTGCATACCGTCACCCTGGAGCCGGGCAAGCAGTTCCACACCCACCGCGGTGCCATCGCACACGATGAGCTGATCGGCCGGCCGGAGGGCATCGTGGTCTTTTCGACCGCGGGCACCGGCTACCTCGCGCTCCGGCCGCTGCTGATGGACTACGTGCTGTCAATGCCGCGCGGAGCTGCAGTCATCTACCCGAAGGATTCGGCCCAGATCATTGCGCAGGCGGACATCTACCCCGGCGCTCGGGTGCTCGAAGCCGGCGCTGGATCGGGGGCCCTGACCTGCTCACTGCTCCGCGCGGTTGGCCCGACGGGCTCGGTGCTTTCCTACGAGCGTCGCGAGGACCACCTCGAGCACGCCCAGCGCAATGTCACGGAGTTCTTCGGTCAGGCACCCGCCAACTGGGAGCTACGGCTCGCTGACGTGGCCGAGCATCCAGCCGAGGAAGTAGTCGATCGCGTCATTCTCGACATGCTTGCGCCATGGGACATTCTGGACGCGGTCGGACCCGCGCTACGTCCCGGCGGAGTGCTGCTCGGCTACGTGGCCACCACGACCCAGCTGTCCCGACTCGTGGAGGCGCTGCGCGCCGACGGCAGTTACACCGAGCCGCACGCCTGGGAGAGCCTGGTCCGCAACTGGCATGTCGTCGGCCTCGCGGTTCGTCCCGACCATCGGATGCAGGGACATACGGCGTTCCTGGTGTCGGCTCGCCGGCTCGCGCCTGGCGTGGTCGCGCCCACCCGACAACGACGTGGCGCGAAGGTGATCGAACTGGAAGAAGCGTTCGGACTCGTCACAGACGAGTCAGCCGAGCCGACAACGCACGAAACCGAGCCGCGGACGCGTCGAAAACTGCCCTGACGAGCACACCCCGACGACGGCTTGGGTGCCAATCTCAGGCGTCCGGCCCCGCCACCGCGACCCCGTCCTCAGCGCGTCTGACGTGGATGCAGTTTCCCGGGCATTCTTTTGCGGAATCGATCACATCCAATCGAAGGCTGTCAGGGACGTCGACCCGCAGACCGGGAGCGAGCTTCAAATCGCCCGCCGCATCCTTGACGTAGGCCAGGCCGTCGACGTCGAACTCGAACACCTCCGGCGCGTATTGAACGCACAGCCCGTCACCGGTGCACAGGTCCTGATCGATCCACACCTCGAGCTTGCCTGCGAGTTTGTCGGCCACGCCGGATCGTTCTCCTGTTCAAACTGAGTCTGGCCGGGCCGAAACGGGCCCCTGGCCCGTAGAACCCGTAATCGATGCGTAACTAAACTCAAGACTAGATGCCTCGCGAAGTCATTCCGCGTGTGTAGGGTGAATTTTGAGCGAGTTGACGTCTGCAGTCCGATCGGGAGGGTCCGCAATGGCGGAAGAGTCCAGCACCGAACGGGGCGAGCCACGCGATCGAGGCCACGCCGAGGCCGCCGAGCTTGCCTACGAACTCGAGGTACTCCGCGCACGCCTGGCCGAGTCCCCACGACAGTTGCGTGCGCTCGAGGATCGCCTCCTCGAGACGCAGGCCAAGGTGGCGTCGCTCACCGATCGCAATGACCGGTTGGCTACGACGCTGCGTGACGCCCGCGACCAGCTCGTAACGCTGAAGGAAGAGATCGACCGGTTGGCCCAGCCGCCCTCCGGTTACGGCGTCTTCCTGTCGAAAATCGACGACCACACCGTGGACATCTTCACCGGCGGTCGCAAGCTGCGCGTTGCCGTGTCGCCCGAGGTCCCGGTCGCCGAGTTGCAGCGTGGCCAAGAAGTGATGCTGAACGAGGCGATGAACGTCGTAGCCGCCTGCGGCCACGAGCGCGCCGGCGAAGTCGTGGTGCTCAAAGAGATCATGGAAGGCGGCGATCGAGCGCTGGTCGTCGGGCACACCGACGAGGAGCGGGTCGTCCACCTGGCCGACATCCTGCTGGATCAGCCCATGCGCATTGGCGACTCCTTGCTGATGGAGTCCCGCTCGTCCTACGTGTACGAGCGGGTGCCGAAGAGTGAGGTCGAAGAGCTGGTCCTGGAAGAGGTCCCGGACATCGACTACACCGATATCGGCGGCCTGGCCAGTCAGATCGAGCAGATCCGGGACGCGGTTGAGTTGCCGTTCTTGCACGCCGATCTCTTCCGCGAACACCAACTGCGGCCCCCGAAGGGCATCTTGCTGTACGGCCCGCCCGGCTGTGGCAAGACGCTCATCGCCAAGGCGGTCGCGAACTCGCTGGCCAAGCAGGTCGCCAAGGTCCGCGGCGACAACGAGAAAGGCCGCTCATTCTTCCTCAACATCAAGGGCCCGGAGCTGCTCAACAAGTACGTCGGTGAGACCGAGCGGCACATCCGGCTGGTGTTCCAGCGCGCCCGTGAGAAGGCGAGCGAAGGCACCCCGGTGATCGTGTTCTTCGACGAGATGGACTCGATCTTCCGTACCCGTGGTTCGGGTGTGTCCTCCGACGTCGAGAACACCATCGTTCCGCAGTTGCTGAGCGAGATCGACGGCGTCGAAGGACTGGAGAACGTCATTGTGATCGGCGCCTCCAACCGCGAGGACATGATCGACCCGGCCATCTTGCGGCCCGGCCGGCTGGACGTGAAGATCAAGATCGAACGGCCGGACGCCGAGGCCGCGCGGGATATCTTCGCGAAGTACATCCTGCCCACGTTGCCCATCCATGCCGACGATCTGGCCGAACATGGTGGCTCGGCGGACGCCACGGTGACCGCGATGATCCAGCACACCGTCGAGCGCATGTACACCGAAACGGACGACAACAAGTTCCTCGAGGTGACCTACGCCAACGGTGACAAAGAAACGCTGTACTTCAAGGATTTCAACTCCGGGGCCATGATTCAAAACATCGTCGACCGGGCGAAGAAGATGGCCATCAAGGATCTGTTGACCGCGGGCCAGCGCGGCCTGCGCGTGCAGCACCTGTCTGCGGCGTGCGTCGACGAATTCCGCGAGAACGAAGACCTGCCCAACACCACCAACCCAGACGACTGGGCGCGCATCTCGGGCAAGAAGGGCGAGCGGATCGTCTACATCCGCACCCTCGTGTCCGGTGGCAAGGGCAGCGATGCCGGCCGCGCGATCGACACCATCTCGAACACCGGCCAATATCTGTAGTCGAGCGACCACTCAAAGGCGGGTCGCACGGGCATGAGCGGTGGGGGTGGCCAGCATGGGCGGCATAGGCTGGAGCAATGACTGAGCAAGTAGTCCGTCCATGACGGTGCTGCGGGTGATGGGTACTGAGGTCGAGTACGGCGTCAGCGTGCCCGGCAATCCCACCGCCAATGCGATGTTGCTGTCGGCCCAGGTGGTCAACGGCTACGCCTCGACGCTTCCGGGCAACCGGCGACGGCGAACGGGCTGGGACTTCGAGGAAGAATCTCCGCTGCGGGATGCGCGGGGATTCGACCTTTCCGGCGGCCCGTATCAGCCGTCCGAGCAGTTCATCGCCGACGAGGAAGACGCCGGGCTGGCCAACGTCGTGCTGGTCAACGGCGCGCGGCTGTACGTCGATCACGCACATCCCGAGTACTCGACCCCCGAGGTCACTTCACCCCTGGACATCCTGCGCTTCGATCGTGCGGGCGAGCTCGTGATGGCGGCCGCCATTCGGCAGATCGCCCGCCTCGGTGGTGGCGAGGTCACGCTGTACAAGAACAACACCGACAACAAAGGCGTGTCCTACGGAGCGCACGAGAACTACTTGATGCGGAGATCGACCCCTTTCAGCTCGATCGTCACGCATTTGACGCCGTTCTTCGTCAGTCGCCAGGTGGTCTGCGGGGCCGGCCGCGTCGGCATTGGGCAGGACGGGCACCAGCACGGTTTTCAGATCAGCCAGCGCGCGGACTTTTTCGAGGTCGAGGTCGGGCTGGAGACAACGCTCAAACGTCCGATCATCAACACTCGGGATGAGCCGCACGCCGATGCCGACAAGTATCGGCGGCTGCACGTGATTCTCGGCGATGCCAACCTGGCCGAACTGTCCACCTTCCTCAAGGTCGGCACGACGTCCTTGGTGCTGGCCATGATCGAGGACAACTGGCTCACCGATGATCTGCGCGTGGCCGAACCGGTGCGCGAGCTACGTGCCGTCAGCCACGATCACACGCTGGCTCACAAGGTGAAGCTCATTGACGGACGAAGCCTAACCGCATTAGAGATCCAGCGCGAGTATCACGATCGAGCGCGAAAGTACGTCGATGACCGGCTCGGTTCCGATGCCGACCCACAGACCGTCCAGGTTCTCGCGGAGTGGGATTCGGTGCTGACCAGGCTGGCCGAGGACCCGATGCTGCTGGCCGGCGAGCTGGATTGGGTGGCGAAGCTGCGCCTGCTACAGGGCTTTCGTGATCGGGACAACCTCGAGTGGTCGGCCCCCCGCCTGCATGCGGTGGATCTGCAGTACGCCGACATCCGACCGGATCGGGGGCTGTATCACCGGCTGGTGCAGCGCGGTTCGATGCGCACCCTGATCGATCCCGAGACGGCCGTCGCGGCGATGACCACCCCACCCTCGGACACCAGAGCGTTTTTCCGAGGTGAATGCCTGCGCCGCTACCCGGAATCGGTGGCCGCGGCATCGTGGGATTCTGTGATCTTCGACGTCGGTCAGCAGTCACTCGTCCGTGTGCCGACCTTGGAGCCGTTGCGCGGAACGAAGGCGCACGTACAGGATTTGCTCGACCGTTGCCCGACTGCAGTCGATCTCGTGAACGAGCTGCTCGGCCACTAGCCGAGCTCGGCCGGGCACATACAACGGCCTTGGTGGGCAGTTTATGGCGGAGTCCCGAGCGGACAACCGGCTCCGCACACTAGTGTCGAGACACGACAGTGAGTCGTGGATTGAGTTCCTGCGGAGGTAGGCATGGCCAGTCACGAAGGTGGGCAGTCCCGCCCGTCGAAGCAGCGCGAGGACGAAGAAGTCGAAGCGACCGAAACCGACGTCGCCGAACGTCAAGAGAAATTGACCGATGACGTGGACGCGATTCTGGACGACATCGACGCGGTCCTGGAGACCAACCCGGAGGACTTCGTCCGGAGCTTCGTACAGAAAGGCGGGCAGTGAGTTCCTACTCCGGCCTTGACGACGGTCGTGATTCGCGTTCGAACCGCGGTCTGCTGCGGTACGCCACGGACCCTGGTTCGTCGTCGTTCACCCAGTTCCTCGCCGCCGCCGCACCCGACCTACTGCCAACGCACGGCATGAACGCGCACGACCAGGCGCTTGCGCCGCACGGCACGACGATCGTGGCCGCGGTCTTCGACGGCGGCGTCGTGATGGCCGGTGACAGGCGAGCCACCATGGGCAACCTGATCGCTCAGCGCGACATCGAAAAGGTCTTCGCCGCCGACGACTTCTCCATGGTCGGCATCGCGGGTACCGCCGGTCTGGCGATCGACCTGGTGCGCCTTTTCCAGCTGGAACTGGAACATTACGAGAAGATCGAGGGCACGGCCCTCACCTTGGACGGTAAGGCGAATCGGCTCGCCACCATGATCCGGGGAAACCTCGGCGCGGCCATGCAAGGCCTGGCCGTGGTACCGCTTTTCGCGGGATTCGACGTGGACATTGCCGACCCGGTCGAGGGTCAGGCCCGGCAAGCGCCCGGACGGATCTACAGCTACGACGTCACGGGTGGCCGCTACCCCGAACAGCACTATCACTCAGTCGGTTCGGGCTCGGTATTTGCCAAGGGTTCTTTGAAGAAGCTCTGGCGACCCGCCCTCACCGAGGACGACACCGTGGCCATCGTCATCGAAGCCTTGTACGACGCCGCCGACGACGATTCGGCCACCGGGGGTCCGGATTTGAACCGCCAGATTTTCCCGGTCGTCTACGTAGCCAGCGCAGATGGGACCCGCCGGGTCGCCGACGCCGCATTGGATCCGATTGTCCGGTCACTACTCGAGCGCCGCGCCGGTAACCCGGGGTCCTGAGTTCGCGGGCCGGCTAACGCCGGTAGCTCGCTAACCGCCCACCGCCCAGATCTGGCCGTTCGCGCGGCGAAAGAAGGAGTAACCCGATGTCGATGCCGTTCTACGCCTCGGCCGAGCAGATCATGCGTGACCGCTCGGAGTACGCCCGCAAGGGCATCGCCCGAGGCCGCAGCGTCGTCGTGCTCACCTACGCCGACGGCGTGCTGTTCGTGGCCGAGAACCAAAGTTCCGCGCTGCACAAGGTGTCCGAGATCTATGACCGGATCGGCTTCGCGGCCGTGGGCAAGTACAACGAGTTCGAGAACCTGCGGGTCGCCGGCATTCGGCTGGCGGATTTGCGGGGCTACTCATATGACCGCCGCGACGTGACGGCGCGGGCCCTGGCCAATGCCTACGCCCAGACTCTGGGGTCGATCTTCACCGAACAGCAGAAGCCCTACGAGGTCGAACTGTGCGTGGCGGAGGTCGGGAACTCGGCGGCCGAGGACCAGCTGTATCGGCTGTCCTACGACGGGACGATCGTCGACGAGCCGGAATACCTGGTCATGGGGGGTCAGGCCGATTCGGTGACGGCCACCGTCAAGTCCTCGTTCTCGGCCGGACTCGAGCTCGCCGGCGCGGTTGGTGTGGCCGTCGCCGCGTTGGCCTCGGTCGGTGGCGAGAACGGCGGCAGCCGGGTACTTGGTGCCGGCTCGTTGGAGGTCGCCGTACTCGACCGAAATCGTGGCAAGCGTAAGTTCCGCCGGATCAGCGGCCCGGCGTTAGCGAGCCTGCTGCCGGCTACGGCGGCCAGTACCGCGGCCGTCCCGGAAGCGGGTGATCCCTCGTCCGCGGCGGAGGGGGAAGCGCCGGCGGACGAGGGATCTGGTTCCAGCTGATCGAGAACGCCGACTCAGTCGACTGACCGGCTCAGCCGGCAACTATGTTCGTGCCGGAAATGGTGACCGGAACTGCGGTCAGGCCTTTCGGCGCGGGTCCGCTGATCCGAGCGCCGGTGGTCTTGTCGAATACCGAACCGTGGCACGGGCACGCGAACGTCGGCGGCACCGTGCAGCCTTGGTGCGGGCAGATCGCGCTGAAGGCCTTTACCGTGTTTGCGTCGGGATGAATGATGATGATGTCGCCGCCGTCGGCACCCTTGGCGGCAATGGCCGCGCCGACCGCTACGGCTGAGAGCGCCGACAGGACCTTGGCCGTACTGCTGGGCGAGGCGGGCGCCGACGTAGGGTCCTCAATCGTTGCGGCCGACGACGTTTCGGCGCCGCTCGTCGAGGCATCGGTGCCGGGCGCAGACGCGGCAGCGGGGGTGGTAACCGTCGGTGAATCTGGGGAGGCGGCCTTCGTGCACGCGGCCAGCATCAAGGTGGACGCGCCTGCGGCACTGACGCCCAGCATTGCGCGGCGGCTCAGTCCGCCGCTGGGTCGTTGGCCGTTATGGCTGAGCAGATGTGGCAACGGGGGGTGGTGGTGCTCCGGCATCGTGGTCTCCTGGTTCAGGGGTCGTCGGTGGCGGTCACTCGGTTAACGGAAACGCGCTCGATTACTACGGTTATCACGTACCGAGCTGGGGAAAGGTTCACTGTCGAACCTGTGAATGTTCAACTATGTTGCTGCGAGGTCGTCGTGAACCTTTTGAGCTCGGCGTCCGTACTCTCTAGCAGCATCTCTTCGACTGGGACTGACGGGACTGAGGGGCATCGTGCCGGGCGGACGCGCCGCGAACAGCGAGCAGGACTTGATGCGTGCATTGCACGACAAGCATGCCGCTGCGCTGTGGGCGTTCACCCTGCGGCTGACCGGCGGCGACCGAGCGGCCGCGGAGGACGTGGTGCAAGAAACGCTGTTCCGGGCTTGGAAGAGTCCGGCCAGTCCGGTCTTGACGGCAGAGGAAGTCGATTCGGCCCGGGGTTGGCTGTACACGGTCGCCCGGCGGATCGTCATCGACGAGTGGCGGTCACGAAGCGCTCGGCCGGAAAAGCTGGTCGATGAGATGCCCGAATACGGCGTGTCTGACGCCACCGACCGACTGGTGGACGCACAGGTGATGGTCGAGGCGATGAACCAGTTGAGTGTCGACCACAGATCGGTTCTGCAAGAGATGTTCTACAAGCGATCGACGGTCCGGGAGACTGCTGCGACGCTGGGAATCGCGGAGGGCACAGTGAAGTCACGGTCGCACTACGCACTGCGGGCCTTGAAGGTCGCGCTGACGGAGATGGGGGTCAGCGGATGATCGGCGATCCCGGCTCGACCTTCGACGTCGGCCCTGACCACGAGCGCTTTCAGTACGACAACGCGGCCTACGTTCTCTCTGCGCTCGAGCCGGCGGAACGACGCGAGTTCGAGGTGCACCTCGCCGCGTGCGCCCGCTGCCGAACTCTGGTCGACGAGGCGGCGAACGTCACCAAGCTGCTGAACCGGATCGAGTTCGATCCCGCGTCGCATCCGGAGTCGGCCATGCCACACCAGGCGGGCGTCGTCGCCTTTCCGACCGCACGCGCCGACGTGTTGCCGATCCTGCTCAATCGGGTCCGCGCCGATCGGCGCCGTCGCCGGTTGCGCACGGCCGCTATCGGGCTGGCCGCGGCCTGTCTCGTCGGCGGCATCGGGGTTGCGACCACCTCGGCGGTGACCCGACCACATCACCCGGCTCAGGTCGCGATGCAACCGCTCGCGGCCGCGCCGAGCGATCTGACGGCCAAGCTCAGCATCACCGACAACAGTTCCGGATCCAGATTGCGGCTTACCTGCCTGTATCGGGGCATCGAACCCTATTCGGCCGGCAGCACGCCGCCCTGGTACCGCATGGTGGTGTTCAACCGAGCTGGCCAGCAAGTCCAACTGGGCACCTGGCCCGCGGTTCCGTATATCGAGATGAACACCGACAGCCCGTGGCCCGCTCGCGCGATCAGTCGAGTCGAGGTCGAGACCATGACCGGGATCCCGGTGCTCTCGCGGTCGTACTGATCCAGGCCTTGCTCCTCCGCGGGGCGCCCCCGTGAGCGCTGACGGCAAGCGGTCCAGTCGGCAGATCAGGCGGTCAGTTCTGCAGATCGGCAGTCACGACCAGGTTGTCGAGGTAGCTGCGAGCCTTGTAATCGAAGTCGCCGGTGCAGGTGATCAGCCGCAGCTCGGGCAGTGCGGTCGGGCCGTAGACGGCCTGCGTCGGGAAGGCGTTCTTCGGATAGCTGCGCACACTGCTGACGACGAACCGAACGATGCTGCCGTCCCCTCTGGTGACCTCGACCTTCGCCCCGACCACCAGCTCGTGCAGCCGGAAGAAGACGGCCGGCCCGGACACCGAGTCGACGTGACCGGCGATCACAGCAGGTCCGGTGCTGCCCGGGCGCACACCTCGGGAGTACCAACCGGCCCGCTGCCATTCGGTGGGGGACTGCAACGTGCCGTTGGACAGCAGACCGAGTGCCTGCAGAGTTGTGTCAACGCCGATCGACGGAATTCGAAGCCGGACGGGCGGACTCTTCGCCTCCGGCGGCACCGCGCCCACACCGGTCCCCGTACCCGCTGCGCTGACACTGTGTGCCGCTGGGCTGGCCGCCGGGCCGGCGGGCGATTCCCCTCTCGGCTGGCTCGTCCCGCTCGGTGGTCCGACTGAACCGGCCAGCGGATTGACCGTGCGGCCACTGCGGGAAACCGGTTCGGCTAGCAGTTTCGGTCCTGCCGGTGCGCGGCTGGTATATGCCGCTACCGCCGCGAACACCAACAGCACAACGACAGCGACGGCGACCGGCAGCGGCCAACGGCGACGCACCGGAGCCGCCGGCGGCTGGAGCAGGTCGTCCAGCCGCAAACTGGGCGCGGCCGGACTATGCCGACCGACCATCAGCCCGTCACACGCGGCCCGCGAGCGCGTCGGTGAATCCCCCCAAGGCGACGGGATCTGCCGATAACACCAACCAGAACCACGATCGCGATACCCACGATGCCGGCCCCGAGCCCGGTGGCGCCGGACAGGTCACTCCAGCCGGAATGACCTCCGGCGGGCGCATTCGGAGCCATCCCGCCACCGCCGGCTGGCACCGAGCCGGCCGGGACGGTGCCGGCACCGGCCGCATCGAGCACGCTGCGGATCGTAATGCCGCCCTGCGGAGCATCGAGGACGAGGAGCGAGGTCACCGAATCTGATTGCACCGGAACTTGGGCGGTGGCGCTGATGGACGAGTCGGTGGTGGCTTCGGCCCGGAGTGTCCAGGTGCCGGCGGGCACGGTGGCATAAGCCGACGTCGAAGCGAAGGCCAGATCATTCGCCACCGTCGGACCGTTCGTCGCATCGACATCGGCCTTCGGAGCACGACTGGCCGCCTGGATGACACGCACCCGACCCGTCCCGGTGCCGGGCAGCGACAGGTTGTCGTTCAACACGATCGTCTTCAGTGCCTTGTTGGCCCCGATTGCCGCCGCGGTGTAAGCCTGGCCCGATTTGGCGTCGAGGTTCCAGGACACCACCGGTGGCGTACTGACCGCGGCTCCATGCGGACGCATCGCGACGACGTACAGCCCCGGTTGGACGCGCTTATACGGACTGACCTGTCCGTACTCGGCGTTGGGCACCCATACCCGCGTGGTGCCACCAGAGAATGCGGTCAAGTAGACGTCGACGCCGGGCGTGTCCGGCGAGAAGTGCGCGGCTCGCACCAGGGCCGGGGCGGGCGTGGCCCCGCCCGCGCTAGTGGTCGGCACGATCAACATCGCCGTCCCCGCGAGCAGCACGGCCAACGTTGCCAGCATGCCCCGCGCTAAGCGACGTTGGCTCAAGGTCTTCGTCATCACGTATCTCCTTCGCAGTTCATTGAGTCCGACCGGTCAGCTGACCAGCTGGGGCAGGGGCATGGGGGACCACGTGAGCGTGCTCGAGCCGTCGTCCGACCTGATGATCGAATCGGGACGGAACTGCGTCGGCATACCGTTGAGTACCGGCGCCAACTCATTCGGCTCGGCCGGCCGAATCCGGATCCTGCGAACCGGCATCCCGGCGGCCGTTTCGGCTGGCGTCGCCGTGACACCGGTGATCTCGACCGGCGTGCTGCTGCACAGCTGGGCCAGCACCGTCGCCGGCCGCAGGTCGAGGTTTCCGGCGCCGAGGACGGCACTGATGGCGGTGCTGTAGGTCAACGCGGGGTTGTCCAGCAGCGATTGCCCGGCCATCTTTCGAGCCAGCACATCCTTACTCCGCCGGGCCGCTATCTGGGCCGGCGACAAGCCGCTGACACGCAGAACCTGCACCTGGTCGGGCTGCGCGCCGAAGTACGCGATCGGTATCGCGGATTGAAGGGCGCTCGCCAAGCGCGGCTCGGCTCGCACGCCGGCCTTGCGCAGGTCCGGCGTCGAGAGCACGTAGTCATAACTGGAGACGATCGAGGACCCGACCCCGGTTGACTTGACGTCAGCTGAGTACGAGGTCACCCGAAGCGGCAAACCGGAACGCTCCAGCGCGACCGTATAGCGGGAGTCGGTCAGCACCCGCTCGTTACTCGTGGCGTTACCGCGTAGCCACGCCTCGGCCGCCGCCGCGATCGGTCCGGTGGCACCAGCACTCGGCACGCCAGAGGTCGCCACAACCGGTGAGGTGTCGCCGCGGCCATGGAGGAAGATCAACACCCCGGACGCCAACGCGATCATGACTACAGCGCCTATAGCAATCACCGGCAACAACCAGCGGCCACCGATCGATCGGAGATCCGCAGGCTGCTCGTAGTCGTGCCAGACCGAGATACTCGGGCGGAACTCGGCCGCTGGCCCGATGACCAGATGCGGCGGAGTTGAATGATGTGTCGTCTCGCGCGCCGGTTGCGTGGCCGGCAAGGCTTGAGCCGGCCGCACCGGCTGCGTGGCGGGCACGATCTTGCTCGAGCGCTCCGGCGGGGTGAGCAGTACGGCTTGAGGTGCCGGCTCCGGCTCTACGGCCGGCACGGATTGAGCCGACCGAGGCGGCTGTTTGGGCGGCACGATCTCGGTCGGCCCCGGCTGCGCCGTGCGGGCCGCGACGACCGGCTCGCTGGCCTTTCGATCCGAGCGCGACCGGTAGCGGGCCAGCAGCCCGGCCCGTGACCTGTTCCTGGGCTGCGACTCCGTCTCGCGCTCGACCGGGACGTTGCGGTATTTCGAGTGCTCGATCGGCGCAACCCGCCGAGCGCGCGCGGTGCTCGAAGCGACCGCGGGCGGTGGTGCCAGCCGGGCCGACGCGGTGCGCGACGATTGCTCGCGCACCGACGGTTCGCGGTCGGCCGACGGCTTCGAGCCGACCACCGGCGGCTGGCCCGGCCCGGCTGACTCGGCCTGCTCGGCGTTGGGCTGATGAACCGGTTGGGCCGGCTGGGTTACGCCCTGTTGGGCTCTGGTCGGCGGAGCTGGTTTGGCCGGCTTTGTTGGGGCAGGTGCGGCGGATTGGGGCGACTGGCGAGGCTGGCTCTGCTGGACCAGCCGGTCCGGCGCGGACGTCCGAGGCGCCGTGCGGGGCTTGGCCTCGCTGCCGGCTTCGCCGCGAAATTGCGGGCTCTCGCGGACGATCGTCGTTGCCCGCGGCACCGCGCGTGGGCGATAGCGGCGCGGGTAGCGGCGGCTCATACGCTCGGCCCGTCGACAGCACGCGCGACCGCGCTCAGCCGCACTTTGGCCGGATTCATGACAATTCCCCCGAACGTGTGACCTCAGCCGGGGGACGGACTCAACTGCGCCGCCAGCGCGCTGCTGCACAAGCGTTCGCGACGTCCCCCGAACCGTCACGGTAAGGATCACGCTCAGGGGTTTTGCCCGCAAGCTAAGGTTCCGGAACGTCTCTAATGTCCGGACGCCCGCTCACATCGACCTTAAGTCGATCTCGGAACGTAACCGCTTACGGCGAATGAGTAGCAGGAGAACGTCTGGGTTGCCCGATGAATTGCAACCCCATCCGCGCCCGGCTCGCATAGGCTGGGTCGGTGCAGCGACGTATCTTCGGCATCGAGAACGAGTACGGGGTCACCTGCACGTTCGAGGGCCAACGACGACTCAGCCCCGACGAGGTGGCCCGGTATCTGTTTCGCCGCGTCGTCAGCTGGGGGCGGTCCTCCAACGTCTTCCTCCGCAATGGCGCTCGGCTGTACCTGGATGTCGGCAGCCACCCTGAGTACGCCACGCCCGAATGCGATTCGCTCACCGAGCTCGTGACCCACGACAAGGCCGGTGAGCGCATTCTGGAAGGCCTTTTACTGGACGCGGAGAAGCGCCTCAACGACGAGGGCATCGCCGGCGACATCTACTTGTTCAAGAACAACACCGACTCGGCCGGCAACTCCTACGGCTGCCACGAGAACTTCCTGGTGGCCCGCCATGGCGAGTTCAGCCGGATGGCCGATGTGCTGATCCCGTTCCTCGTCACCAGGCAGCTGATCTGCGGCGCGGGCAAGGTGCTGCAGACCCCGCGCGGTGCGGTGTACTGCCTGTCCCAGCGCGCCGAGCACATCTGGGAAGGCGTGTCGTCGGCGACCACGCGCTCGCGGCCCATCATCAACACCCGGGACGAACCGCACGCCGACGCCGAGCGTTACCGCCGGCTGCACGTCATCGTGGGCGATTCCAACATGAACGAGTCGACGACGTTGCTCAAGGTCGGCAGCGCGGACCTGGTGTTGCGCATGATGGAACAAGGCATCTCGTTCAAGGACCTGACGCTGGAGAATCCGATCCGCGCGATCCGCGAGATCAGCCACGACATGACCGGCACCCGTCCGATCAAACTGGCCAACGGCCGGATGTCCAGTGCCGGCGAGATCCAACGGGAGTACTACGAGAAGGCCCGCAACTTCATCGACTCGGCCGGCTCGGACGAGACCACGGAGCGAGTGCTCGATCTCTGGGGGCGCACCCTCAAAGCGGTCGAGGCGAGCGACCTGTCGTTGATCGACCGCGAAATCGACTGGGCGACCAAGTACCAGCTCATCGAACGCTACCGGGCCCGCTACGACCTGCCGATGTCCTCGCCGAGGGTGGCCCAACTGGACCTCACCTATCACGACATCCGTCGTGATCGCGGCCTGTTCTACCTGCTGCAGGGTCGCGGAGCGGTCAGCCGGGTCACGTCCGACCTCGCGATCTTCGAGGCGAAAAATGTGCCGCCGCAGACCACTCGCGCCAAATTACGCGGTGAGTTCATCCGTCGTGCGCAAGAGACGCGACGCGATTTTACGGTGGACTGGGTGCACCTGAAACTGAACGACCAAGCCCAGCGCACCGTGCTGTGCAAGGACCCGTTCCGTTCCGTCGATGACCGCGTCGACAAGTTGATTGCCTCGATGTGAGCTCGACGTGACCGACGCTGGGGGAGTGTCGCTATCGGATCGGGGTGGCGCGCGGACGATTCCGGCGCGTCGCCTACCGTTCTCCGATATGGCGGCACGTCGGCAGCAACGGTTGGTTTCTCTGGTCTTGTGCCTGCTGTCGACTCGGCAATTCATCACGGCCGAACGTATCCGGCAAACCGTCGAGGGCTACGAGGTAGCGGCCGACGCGAGCAACCCGGACGAGGCGTTCAAGCGCAGCTTCGAGCGGGACAAGGCCGAACTTCGCGAGCTCGGAATCCCTTTGGAGACAGGCCGGAACTCGGTTTTCGACACCGAGGACGGCTACCGGATAGCCCGCAAGGACTTCGAGCTGCCGCCGATCGAATTCGCCGCCGACGAAGCGGCCGCCATCGGCTTGGCGGCGCGACTGTGGAGCACCGCATCGTTGGCCAGTGAAGCCCGCACGGCGTTGGCGAAACTTCGCGCCGCGGGCGTCCGCATCGACGACACGGCGGGGACGGACGGTTTGCTGCCGCTACCGGCGAACGAGCCGGCGCTGCCCGAGCTGGTCGCGGCGGTATCGGCGCGGCGGGTGGTTCAGTTCAGCCACCGCAAGCCGGCAGCAGAAGAAGCCGAGAAGCGAACACTGGAGCCGTGGGGCGTGCTGTCCTGGCGCGGGCGGTGGTACGTGGTCGGTCACGACCGGGCTCGCGCCGACGTCCGTAGCTTCCGGCTGGACCGGATCGTCGGCGACGTCAAACTGCTGGCTGAGGACGCCCGCACCACCCGCCCCGACGGGCTGAACATGCTGGATCTGGTTCGAGGCGACAACCATCAGCCCGGCCGACTCGCGCACGTCGATGTTCGCCCCAACCGGGGTGTCCAGTTACGCCGGATGGCACGAAACAGCACGCCGGGCGGCGGCGCAACCGGCGTGGACCGCCTCGAGATCGAATATCGCGACGCCGACTGGCTGGCTGCCATCGTCTCCGCAGCCGGTATCGACGCACACGTCATCGACCCGCCTGAGCTGATCACGGCGGTCGTCCGGTTGTTGTCGGCCGCCGCCGGGGAAGCTCAGCCAGCATGAGTGAGCATCGCAGCGAGGTACGAGCGAGGAGCGGAGCGAATGCCAGCGATGAGCGCTCGCGCGAAGAGCCAGCGACCCTCATGAGTGAGCATCGCAGCGAGGTACGAGCGAGGAGCGGAGCGAATGCCAGCGATGAGCGCTCGCGCGAAGAGCCAGCGACCCTCATGAGTGAGCATCGCAGCGAGGGACGAGCGAGGAGCGGAGCGAAGGCCAGCGATGAGCGCTCGCGCGAAGAGCCGGTGAGTTCATGACCGACACCGGCAACAGGGTGGCCCGACTGCTGGCGCTGGTTCCCTACGTCCTCAACCAAGGTGTCGCGTCCATCTCCGAGACCGCAAACACATTCGGGATCGGCACCGACCAGCTGCGCAAAGAGCTGGAGATGCTCTGGATGTGTGGCCGCAGTTCCGGCCCCGAGGACCTCATCGATCTGATGTTCGAGGGTGACACGGTCTCAGTCACCTACGACGGCGGCCTGAGCCGTCCGCTCAAACTGACGGCGACCGAGGCGATGACGCTGGCGGTCGCCCTACGGACCCTGACCGACGTCCCCGGCGCCACCCAGAGCGGCGCGGCCGAGCGGGCGCTGGCCAAACTCGAGACCGCGGCTGGGCAGCATCTGGACACAACCGCCGTCGACATCCGGCTCGCCACCCAGGACCGTTGGTTCAGTCTCGCCAGTCGTGGTGTGCACGAGAAGCGGGCGATCGAGCTTCGCTACTACACCGCGGCGCGGGACGAATCGACGTTGCGCGTCATCGATCCGGTGCAAACCTTCACGGTCGACGGCGTGACTTATCTCGAAGCCTGGTGCCGGCGCGCGGAGGGTATGCGCAGTTTCCGGCTGGACCGATTCGAGGACGCGCACCTGCTGGACGAACCGGCCATGGTCCCGACCGACGTCGCACCGAAGGACGTCAGCGACGGCGTCTACCGCCCGGCGCCGGAACACCTTCTGGTGGAGCTGCGGCTGACTCCGGGTTGGGCGTGGGTTTCGGAGTACTACCCGTGCGAGACGGTGACCCCGTCCGGCGATGTGCTGCTGGTGGCGTTGCGGGTCGCCGACCCGGCTTGGGTATCGGCCCTGGTTCGACGATCTGGCGGTGGCGTGACGGTGCTGGCGCCGGACTGGTTGGCTCGCGATGTCGCTGGGCAGGCTGCGGCCGCTCTCGCGCAGTACTGCGGACAGTAGGCTCGCAGCATGCAGGTGTGGATCGTGGTGATCGCGTGGGCGGCGGCCGTCGTGCTCGCCGCTGTCGTGCTGGGCTTCACCTGCTACGAGGTGAGCTGGAAGACCCGGCGTCTGATCTCCGACGGCGACCGCCTCGAGCGGCTCGTCCACGAACTCGGTGAGACGGCCGCCACTCTGCAGACGGCAGCCGAGCGGGCGACGTCACTGCGCCGCGGCACTGCCGGGGCGAGCTGAGGCGAGAATGGTGAAGCTCAAACCATGGGTGAAGGCGCCCAACCCCGAAGGCCGGATGTCGGTCATCGACCATCTGCGCGAACTGCGCCGCCGGCTGCTGATCGTCGCCATCATCGTCGGTTTGGGTGCCGTGCTCGGCTGGCTCGCTTACAACCAGCTGCTGAGCGTGCTCAAGCGGCCTTACTGTGAGATCCCGTATCAACACCGCCTCGGTGCGCTCAATCAGAGCCGCGAACAGTGCAAGCTGTTCTTCCGTGCGCCGTTGGACGGCTTCACCATCCGGCTCAAGGTTTCGGTAGTGGCCGGCGCGATCCTGACCAGCCCGTTCTGGCTCTATCAACTCTGGGCCTTCGTCACGCCGGGCCTGCGCAAACACGAAAAGCGGTGGACGGTCGGCTTTGTGCTGACGTCGACCGTGCTGTTCGCGATGGGTATGGCGCTGGCCTACGTGACGCTGGCCAAGAGCCTCGAAGTCCTCGTGCTCAGCGCTGGTGACGGAACCCAGGCCTCCCTGGACATCACCAGTTACATCTCGTTCGTCATCTTGATGCTGGTCATCTTCGGCGCATCGTTCGAGGTGCCGTTGCTCGTGGTGATGCTGAACCTGGTGCGGATCCTGCCGTTCTCGATCCTCAAACGGGGCCAGCGCATCGGCATCTTCCTGATCTTCGTGTTCGCGGCCGTAGCCACCCCGTCGACCGACCCGTTCACCATGATCGCGATGGCGTTGCCCATGTGCGTGCTGTTCGAGGCGGCGGTGTTGTTCGCCTTCCTCAACGACCGGCGCCGCGCTCGCCGTCAGCTCGCCGAAGAGGCGGCTCGACTGCCTGATGACGTCGCCTCGACGGTGGACCCGTATCCCGAGCAGTTGTCCCGGCTGGGCAGTGGCGACGATACGGACTACACCGACCTGCCGTAGCTCGTCGGCATCCCGCTCGTCGGCATCCCGCTCGACGGGCCCGATCCGCTGGGCGCGCGCTGCCTGCGGCCGCCCTTAGCGCCGAATTTTCTCATGCCACTCGAGCCGTACTCCGACGCGATCCGCCTCGGCCGTGACCGACGACAGGTCGTCGACCGCCGCAAGCACGCCGTCGAGGGTGTGGCATGACCCCGGCTGATTGATCCAGGTCGAGTGAGAGTCTTGATGTCCACGAAGGTGGACGGAAAGGCTCGATGATCATGACGACGAGAAAGCGGCATACCCCGGAGCAGGTCGTGCGGAA
>JAOPUZ010000015.1 GCA_025966315.1 Frankiales bacterium
CCAACAACGCCTCCGCCCCCACCACCTGCGTCCACCGCAACCCATAACCCTTCACCTGGCGGACCCGCTCAAACACCGCCGCCAACCGCTCGACCCCATCCCCACTCCGCAACATCCCCGCCAAGTCATGTTCCTCCCACACCCGATCCCCCAACCGCGCCTCGATCCGCTCTACCAACTCCTCACCCCGCACCCGCGCCTCACCACCCACAGACGCCACCTGATCAACTCCGTGACCCTCCACGCCAGGACCACCACCCGTATGACCCTGCGCCACACCCCCTTCCGCTACATGCCCTTCCGCTACATGCCCTTCCGCTACATGCCCTTCTGCTACATGCCCTTCCGCTACATGCCCATCGACCGGTCCCCGATCCTCAACCGGAACTCGCCGCGACCCAACCGACTCACCAACCCTGGCTTCACCACCCCTGGCCACCACCACCTCCGCCGGACGAACCGAGGACGACGACTCGACCAACGGCCGGACAGCACCACCCGGACCGACCGAATCAACCAGATCGACCGGACGAGCCCCCACCACCCGGCCCGCCCCACCCGACACCTCAGCCACCCCCGCAACACCCGGCCCAGCAACAGGCCCACCACCACTCCCACCACCACTAACCCCAACCCCAGACCGATCCACCGGCAACCCCACCCCGCTAGCCCCCACCAAATCCAGCCGCGAATCAGAACCCGGCACCACCACGCCACGCCCAACCGAATCAGAACCCGGCACCACCGAATCCAACCCCGGCACCACCTCAGGACTCACCGACATCAACGACGGCCCAGACAAACTCTCCGCCGGCACCCCACCAGCCCCACCACCCGAGGACGACACACCCTCAGCGGACCCCACCCGCACCTCGGCCGCCACCGGCGAATACCCACCAACCCCGACATGACCCGACGCCATATCCACCCGCGCCAACTCCGAACCCAGCACCCCCGAACCCGGCACCCCCGAACCAGAATCACCACCCGAGACCGCCAACCCCACCACACCATCAGAACCAGCACCACCCACCCCGACCGGCTGCGACGGCGGCGCCGGCGGCGCCACAGCCACCGGAAGCACCTCCTCCCCCGGCGCGACCACGGAACCAACCACCCGATCCAGCCCACCAGCAGAACCCAAACCCGAACCCGGCCCCAGCCTCGAATCAGAAACCCCAACCTCAACACCGAAACCCCCCTTATCCTCAACCACCACCGACCCCGAATCACCACCATGCGGCGAAATAGCCGCACCCGCAACACCCATCAACGCCCCCGGAATAGCCGCCAAACCCACCGACTCCGCATCGATCGGCTGCCCCAACGCCTTAGCAGTCAAAACACCCGAGATAACCCCCTGCGCAGCACCCAACCCCGCAGCCCCCCCGTACTTAGCCACCGACGTGCCCACCACCTTGCCCACATCATCCACAGCAGCCATACCCACAGCATCACCAACCACACCACTAAAATCCTTCTCCCCGACGACACCCTTACCAAGCCCGCTGAAATCCTCCCCCAGGCCCTGGCCAAGCCCACCAGACTCTTTACCGAGACCACTACCGAAACCCTCACCGAGATCGTTTCCAAGCCCACCGAACTCCTTACCCAGACCATTACCGAGGTCGCTGCCAAGCCCACCGAACTCCTTACCCAGACCATTACCGAGGTCGTTGCCGACACCCCTGCCGAGATCGTTGCCGATATCCTTACCGACGCCCTGGCCGACATCTTTACCGAAAGCCTTACCCAGCCCACCCAACGCCGCCCCACCCACACCGAACGCAGCACCCACACCAACACCAATAGCGGCACCAATAGCGGCATCCTTCAGCAAATCCACCGAGAACGACGCCCGATGACGCTCATCAATCTGAATCTTCTGAATAATCGCCGCCGCCGCGATCTGACTAACACCCCCCTCCACCGCATCAGCCAACAACGTCAACAACACCCGACGAACAAACAACTGACCCGACTCCACCACCGCCTCGGCCGCCGCCGCCGCCGGCGGAAACAACCACGAAATCGCCGCCAACTGCACCAACATCGCCACCATAATCACAAGCTGAGCAACAATCATCCGCTTCGCATACTCAACCTTCACACCAAAATCATTCAAATACCCCGCCACCTGATCAGCCGCCCCCGCCAGCGCCTCCAAATCCCCCGACCCAAAAACATCACCCGCCGCCCTCGCATACTGCGCCCCACCAACACCACCCCACCCCGAACCCACCGACGCCGACACAGCAGAACCCAACGACGCAACATCCCGAATCTCACCCGCAAAAGCCACCCACTCCGCCTGAGCAGCATAAAGCCCCTGCTGACTCAACTTAGGCCAAAGCGCCCCCGCACCAAAAATCGACAGGAGATTCATCAACCCAGCCCCGAAATCAGAATCATCAGAACCAGCCACTACATATTCACCTCCTAACTCCTCGCCGATAAAACCTCAACCCGCACACCACCAGCCAACCAAAAACACAGCCACCCCAGAACCCGTTCAAAACGCGACCGATTCACTCACAACAAGCGATCAAGCGACCGAACTTGCCATCACGGGTGCCGGTCGAAGTCTGCTGACAGAAGAAACCGCAGACCTTAAACATCTCGAGACGCGAAGTCTGAATCACACCGAGACGACCGGGTGAACAACCGAAGCTACGACTCTGCCTTCTTCACTGCATCTTGCTCAGCTTGGGCGTACTCGTGCGCGGCTCCGCCGACACCCTCACCGAGGGTTGCGATATTCCGCTTAACCGTGGCAGCGGCCTTGAGAAGCTGCCCGGGATGGTAATTCTTGTTGAACTCGTCCACCAGCTTGTCGCCTTCGGCCTCATTCCCGAGGTCGATGGCATCCAACCGGCGACTGAAGTCGGCGAGCACCTGACCAAGCCTGTCGCCAACACCAGTCAACTGCTTAGATCCCGCGCTCAAAGCTGCTGGATCCACATTCAAATCGGCGTCAGACACGACGGGTCATCTCCCTTTAGGTCGGGGGCATGTGCAGGTCGGGACCATAGGTTGTGACCTGGGCCCCGCACCCCCAGGGTGCCTGTCGACCTACTCGGGAAGTAGAGACTCCAGACCCAAGCTGTAGGCCAGACCCGACATGGCCAACAGGATCCGGACCACTCCGTCGAGATCGGCACCGTTCCGCAGAGCAATCGCGGCCTCGACCACAACGGTGTCGAGGACTGTCATCTCAAGTTCCAACGCGTGGCGGACGACGCGGGTCAGCTTTGTCACCGCCGCGCGCGCCGCCATGATGTCCGTCGCCGCATCGTCGGCGCTGAGCGCCCCGGCCGTTCCGAGCCCGCTCAGCGACACGGGTGATTCCATGCTCCCGTTGGCTACCGCGCCCCGGATCTTTCGCTGAACCCGGCGGACAGACCTCAGCCAGCGCCCTGATGATGGACGCCAGTGGCCGTTGGTGAGCAATTCTCCCGCCAACATTGCGACAAGCTGATTGCGGTCCGCGGCCTGGGCCGCCTCGACGGCCACCCGAAACTCATCCGCGACCTCCGGATCCACACGACCCAACTCGTCGATGTCGCGGCCCATGCGCGGCAACAAGAATTGCGCCATCACCGATGGGTCACTGTGCGACCTACCGGGCAGCTGCTCGTCCAGCAGCGTCCGGGCCAAACCACTTGGAGACAAGACCAGCAACGCGTGGGCGTCGAGCGGCTGGTAAGGACAGTCAAGCCAGGCAGCCAGATCGAACGGCCGCGGGCCCGTCGGCTCAGGGCGGTCCGGGCGGTCCGGGACCAGGTCCGCTGACAACTGGCGCATCGAACGGTCCAGATAGCCAATGAAGTACGCCACCGGCTCGCCGTTCTTCTTCGAAACGAGGCCAGGCCCGAAAGGCCTCCAGTCATCATCAAGGATCTGTTGCCGGAAACTGGGGTTACTCGCACGCTCAGGCACAGTCCGCGGGTCGACCCACGACGACAAAGCATAACGATCAGACGGTTCGCCGCTAGCCTCAGTGAAATCAGGCCATGAAGTATCAATGGCATTCATGTCCGACACCAGCGCCGCCCGCTCCACCTGGCCCAATGGCATCATCCGGGTGAGAACCCGCGTTCTGCTCAGCTCACGATGTGAGCGCAGGCCGAGCTCGAACCAGGTGACAAGCTGGCCGAGCAAGGCCGGATTCTGATCGTCACCGACCTCGTCGAGTGGCGGCAAGATCAGCACGATCCGTGGGGACAAGCCGACTCGGCTCAGCGCCGCACCCCAACGATCCCCCTCGTACCTAGCCTGGTCCGGACCGAGTGCGTTCAACACCACGGACGGAAGCGCGAGCACGTCGTGCTGGTATAGCTCATGCACCAGCCCCACATCATCGACGTCCTGATCGTCGCCATCCGGCGATGCTGGACGTTCACGCCCGCCGCTGCTGGCGTCGTCGGCAAGCACCTGACGAGCAAGCCGGTTGTACTCGCCTACGACCTCGAGATCGGACTCGCTGAGCGGAACCTGGCCGGCTTGCGGACCCGTGGCCACGTCAATCCGCAACTCGTGCCGACTTGGGTCCCAGCCGCGAGCTCGAAGGAAACTCGCCAGGTACAGCGGATCAAATGGAGCGCCGGCCAGCGGATCGGTACGAAGCACATCAGTGAGTTCGGCCAGAATTGCCAGCAGGGCGGCCAGATCAGCGGGCGCCGAGGACGGCTCGCTCATGGCCGCCGGCTCGATGCGTTCGGCCATCACCGGCGGGTCGAGAACAGCGCGCAGCCAATGATCGAGCCGGTCTCGGGCCGCGTCACGCCGGGCCCGTAACCCGTGGCCGTCGACGTGCACTTCACCGATTCGCGGGCCTGGACCGACGACGGTGAACAGCGGCCGCGCGGCAGCAGCGCCGTCTTCGCCCGGCAGCGCCGGCGCCGGACCGGCTACCGGACCAGCTACCGGACCAGCTCCGGTCAAGGGCGATTTTGCCTGCACTAAAGCGGGCCGCATGTCGAGGCCGGCCACGGTGCCGTCGGGCAGCCGCAACGGTGTGGCCAGGACGGACGGCGCCACGTTGAAGCGATCCCACGACAGCTGCCGGTCGGCGGGCTGCAACGAACCAGCCCGGTCGGTCTGATACCGCATTATCGCCTCGCCGCCCGCCGACGGGATCCGTAGCCACTCAGCATGCGACGTCACGGCCGATCGCAACACCAGCTGTTGCAAGGGGTCAGTTTCCACGTCGGCACCGCTCGGCTGAAGGTAGACATCAAGACCGGCCCTGTCTGCGACCTCATTGGCGAAGCGGTGAAGCGCGTCCCAGACCGCCCGATCGAGAGCAACGCGCCCGACCATAGACGCTTCCGTACCAGGCTGGTAGGCAACGAGTTGCAGCGTACGAGCACGGCCAAACCTGCCCTCGTCTCGCCATCGCTTCATGTCAGCCGGTGTCACCGCGGTCACGGTGCCGTCCTCGTCGACCGGGACCTCGACCACGTGCACACCCGGCGCCGCATTGACGGTGAACTGCCGGATCTGTTCAAGGCGGTATTCGTTGACGGTGATCCGGTCTAGATAACGCCCCACGTCGCCGACGATTGTGTGCCGCTCACTGATGGTGAGGTACGGGTCACTCGACTCGTGCGGAAACAGCGGCGCCCCACCCGGGAGCTCGGCCACGTCCCATTCAGCAATCGATTTCGGGACAGGGTCACCATTCTCAGGCAACGCGACTATGGAGAGACGAAGCGATGGCAGTCTGGTCAGCGCCGACTCGAATCGATCAATCTTCAGATCGAATCGATAGCGGGCCAGCGCCTCACCCAACCGCACCACTGACGCCAGCGTCCGCACGTGCGCCGGTAAGTCGATGACGCCGTCGGTGAGCAATGTGACTTGCATGCGCCGCGCCGGATCCCACACTCGATTCCGCCAGCGTCCCCCGGTGTGCACGTCCGGAATACGCGACACGGCCGCCGTAGTGGCCAAACCGATCAGCTCCACGTGAGCAGCAACGCGCATACACCCACCGTTTGTCTGTACCCCAAACCGGCCGTCGCGTCGGTAACGCAGGAACAGCCCAAATGATGGCATGGCGTGCGCCGCAGGACCGTCCTCAGGGGAAGAACCGTCCACCGAGGTGAACCGGAGGATCGAGTCGGGGTCCAGCGAGCCGACACCCCGAGGCGCAAACCAGACGGAAACTCGATCTGGACTTACTTCGGTCAGCTGGCCGCTCGGGTCGGTAGCTAGCCGAATTCCGTCCTTCGGATACGCCGCCGGATACGCAATCTTGAATGCGTGGGGGACCGTGACACCGTATCGATGATTGAAGTCGAGGGCAGGTTGTACGTCAGCGGGCGGATAAGCAACTGGGACGCCCAGAATCTCGGATAGCCGAGAAACGAACGTGTCTAGCTCGGCCCCGAAGCGGTGGGCGTGAGTTAGCCAAATGAGAATCGGCTTGCCGGCGCCACCGCCCTGGCGAATGTCAGCGGCCAGCAGTTCCGCGCTACGCCAGCTGGGACCAAATTCGGAGACGAGCAAGCCGAGTTCCATCGGCCCGCTTTCCGGCCAGTCGTCGCTACAGAGCAAATCCACCAAGAAAACGCGCGGGTCAATTCGCGTCGGCATCCAGTTGTTGTGCGCCCACGCCGTCGGAACACGTAATACGGAGCTATCGGCGCAGTAGCTTTGGGATACCAGATCATTCGTATGGCCGCCATAGCCAATCCGGCCGTGATCGAATTCGATCAAGCGATGGCCCATATAAGCAGGCACGGGTCGCCAAGCCAGACCATGGGTCCCGCCAGCACTGACCGGCCGCGCCATCAATTTGCCCTGTTCGTTGAAACAGGCCGCGAAACCGGGATTGAGAATCAGAAATGGGACTCGGTTGCGGCGGGCCAACTCCTGCAAAGCAATGTCACGAAGTGTGTTACCAATCGTTCTGTCATAGGAGTGAATCAGGACAATGACACCGGCCATCTGGCCCTGATTAGTACGCTGCCGCACCGTGGCCGCCGCGTTTCTCGCATAACTCTCCGCGTCAAGATATTCGTTCCCGATATGCAGCGATCCCTGGCGGAGTTGCCCGTCCACCACGAACCATTGGATGAGCACCATCGCCTGTGGGTCGAATCCCATAGCGTTGAGAGCGGAGCTTCGAGCTTGCAGGAATCCGTCTGCCTGCACGGCGGGATCTGAGGCGTCGCTTGATTCCACCACGTCCCACAACCCAGCGGCCTCATCCGAGGCCGTGATCGCTTGGGCCCACTGGTCGAGGCGGCTGCGCATCCGGCGGTGGGGCAAGGCCACCGAGGTGATGTAGCCATCGTTGGCCACCGACTCTCGGGCAATTCCCAGGGCCCTCGCGATACGTTCGACCAGACGCGATTGCCACCAGTCGATGAAATCTGTCTGCACGGTCCGGTTTTCCAGATGGACCAGCAGTAACGGATAAACGCGCAGCACCCCACGCAATGGCGCGGTCGAATGCGCCACTATGGCCGGCAGATCCCATAATCCGTCTATCACGTAGCCGTCCACATCAGGAACACCATTTGCTAGCGCTATCTCAAGCACGATCAGCGGGAAGTCGATCACCGCCAGCGGTACGTCAGCGACTTCCGCGGATTCTTCGGATTGGCGTCGCAAGCGGTAGCAGTCACGCCGGTTTTGGTGAAGCGCGACCAGTACGTTGCTAGTCATCGTGCGTTCGACGGAACTGAGTTCACCGGCTGCATTGAATCGCCGCCAGATCCACGCACCATCGGTGGCACGCTGGACAACACCGTCTGCGGCGGTCCGGACCAAATCACCCAACGCGGCCGGGTCTCTCGTCACTTGAACGCCCGGCGGAGCTACGATGAGTTCCTGAAAGCCAGGCACTTGCCGGGCCAGTTCGCCGGCAAGCTCATCGAAAATGCCCCAGAACGCCGCGGCGATTGGACGGTCGGTGATTAGCACGGCCGACTTGTACCGGGGATCTTGCGCCATGACGGCCGCCAACTGCGCGGCGGTCCACCGGGATGTGCCGTTCGCGCTCGGGCCGAAATCCAGTTCGCCCGCCTCGTCGACGAGCACGTCGAACACGAACCAGCCCAGCAGCGCCGCCAGCGGGCGTTGCGCGCGCGACTCGCCCGCGCGAGGAGTAACCCAGCTTCCGGAGTCATGCAAGTTGACCTCAGCCGAGTCGGATCGGATGAGGTATCCCATCCGACTGCTGACGAGTGGCGACTCTCGCTCCGCCGAGGATGGCGGGATTACCCGGAGCCATTTACGGCTCCCGTGGCCCAGCGAGAAGACCCGGTGACGACCAACCGGATCCGTTATCAGCACGGTGCCATCCGGTGGGAAGAAAACGTCTCGTCCGGTTAGCTCAGCGAGTTTCTGTGCGAACTTCCAGCCGTATACACCGACGAAATTCTCACCTTTGAAACTGCTTACTAGCAATTGAATCGGGTCCGCTGACGGGTATTGACCAACGACACGGGCGACGTCGGCTGGGGACAACGCTCCGCGAGTCAGCGGCAAACGCACGGACAGCGCACCGTAGGCCTCGGCGGTCACGTCCAACGGGGGCGCCGATTCATTACGCTTGGCAGGCTTGGTAGCCAGTCCAGATCTGGCGGCCAGCACCCGAGCCGTCCGTTCGGGATCGGAGCCTTTGAGCACCGCGTCACGCGCCATCAAGGCCAGGACGGTGCGCACAAACTGGTCGGCCTCGTCGTTGATGAACGGCGCTGGCGCGAACTGCTGAAGCCACCAGCGGATATCGACGGCGCGAAGGAGTTCGACGTTGTCCCGTGGAGGCGCCGACCGGTATGGATCTTGCTGGACTGTGCCGGCGAGCTCCCACAGGTCATTAATGAACGGCGCCAACTGCCTCAGCGCGCGACCAGCCGATAACCACGTGCCATCGTCCAGCAATTCGCCGTGAAGTAATGCTCCGGGTCGATCCGTTGAATGACCGCTGATGGCCGGCCTAGTGAGGGCTCGCGCAATGCGGTCTTTGAAGTCGGGGTGACTGGCGGCGGCCAGCCACGCCCTGCGACCGAACTCCGGTATAACGAACCGCGCCATCCCCGCCGGGTCGTTGGTCGCCCGCTGCCGCGGCTCGGTCTGCAATCGGAGCAGCCGCGCTCCGATTTCGGTGCGAGCTAGTTCGGCCAGCGCATGCGGCGGTAGCGGCCGGTAGGGCGACGCCATCCAGCGCCGTAGTTGTGGCTCGAGGGAACACGGCGCCCGATGCGCTGTGCTGACCAACATGTCTACCGCGGCTGGGGTCAGGCGGTGAACCGCGAAATCCACGAGCCCGAGGTATAAGACCGGAGCTGGATCCGCCGAGTCGTCGCCATCGAAGTCGTCGCCATCGAACAGGACCCGGCTGATCGCGATGATCGCAGCAGTTTCGGTGAGCAACAGTCCTGGCCCGGATAGCTGCCATGGGGCCTGGGCAATCAACGTCTGAATTTCCGGGTGCCTATCGGTGTCGTCCAACAGAGTGGCAATCCCGGGCGAACGCGCGGTCGTCAACGGGATCGAGCGCCGGGTGCGGGCCTCATCTCGGACCTTCAGCACGTCGGCCCGGAACGCATCGCGCTTCGCCTCGTCATTGGGCTGCGCACGAGAGACAACGATCAGCCCGGGCAGCAACGCCGAGACGATACGAGAAAATTGATCAAGCTCGGTAGCCAGCATCGGGTAACCGGCATGCTGGACAATCACGATGACTTCGATCGGGCTTGCTTGCTGCGCCAGCCGTCGGCCCCAGAGAGCAAAACGTTCCGGAAAGGATTCGGGCGTCCCGGAGGTCAGCGGCACTGAGAATACGAGGGAAGGCAGGACGAGCACCCGCTCGGAGTACAACTCGGAAATCAAGCTTATGAGATCGCCAGTTGCCGGGACGGGCCGCGGCGGCCCGGGCGGAGGATCCGGAATCCTCCAGTACGGGGCGATATTGGCCAGCGCGGGGTCGATTCTTTGGTGTGGCCCCATATCCGCGCTGAGATCTATTTCGTACTCACCAGAACCGGAATCGGCAGTTTTAGAATCAGCAGTTCTATACGTGCGCAGGTATATGTCAACCGATGGCTGAAGCTGACGCAGCTCGGCCATGTACCGGCCGTTGGCCGGATTCGACGAAGGCTGGCCGGAGGACTCCTGAACTGCTATATACAGCGGTCGCTGGGAATCCCAACCGTTGCGCGTGGCCAAGGTCAAGAGGACCTCGGGAGCGAGCCACAGTAGCGGCGTCCACTGCGCCCCCATGAAGACCTCCACCCACTCCCCGATTCCCGTGGCGAGCTCCGCATTTGTTTTCGGGGACGTCGACTTCACCGTGGTTTGCATCGGCAGCGTCCACGATCAACCGGCGTAGCGCGGCGTCGGACGAGTCCTCTCGCTCCGCCCTAGGGAGTTCGTCAACTGGCCGCATCACACCGATCAGGCGCGTCTGGCACACGATGAAAAATCCGGACGGATCACTGAGAACCGGTCGCCATGAGCGCTTCACCGAGCCAAGATCCACTCCAGCGTTACGGCTGTCCGCCACGAAAATCCGAGCCGTGGCGGCCCAGTCGATGCCGGCGTGAGTCAGATCGCCGACCCCGATGGGCCGCTCGACCAGCTCCCCCACCGGGTTGATCAAGTTACCGGCTGGAGTCGCGAGCCAGTCGGTGACGTAGCGGCGCCGAGCCGGATCGGCGGCCGTCTCGGCTAGTTCCAATCCGCCCGGTGATCCGACCACGAGCCATCGCGGAGGCTCGTCCCCAGCCGCCCGTTCCAAGCCGAGCCAAGGCCGTCCGTTTTCGTTCAGGAACGGTACCGGCCGGACGTCCGGCGGCGCTACGTACACCTCGAGCTTCAGCTCAGCGGCGACCGCCGTCGCAAACTTGAGGAAGCTCCTGTGCTGCGCGGGCGTCAGGGCAATGTGGTTGAACAAACGATCGAGAACAAGAATCTGCAACGCGGCGACGTCGCCAAAAACGCCCTGTGAATGCCAATGACCGAGTAGTTCCCGGGTTAACGCAACATCATCTCCGTACGCCGTCAGGCCTACCGGGCAGCCAACGTCATCGATGAACACGCTGAGCGCGCAGATATCGACAGCAATTCTAAAGATGTGTGGGGCGACGAACTTGTCTCCGTTCGGGTTAACCCCGGCCTGGACGGACAAAACAGCCGCACTGCCCACATCACCAGCGAAAACCTGCCGAGGCCACCGGGTCAAGGCCACGGTGCGCGCATCAACACCGGATGCACCTTCAGCCCGGTACGGGCTCAACGACGGTATCGCCCAATCCACGATCACCGCACCAGTAGTGCGGTCCCGCACCCGAAGAGAAACCACAAACCCGGTATCGAAAGGCTCGCCGAGACCGGACGGCGATGCTAACCGGTCCTCTCTACTTATCTCCCGGGCCAGCGCCGAAGCGAAGGCAGCCCACGCAGTCAAGTCCTCGATTCGTGGCCCGTCGCCGGTCACCTTGTCGCTGCTTGCCAACTCATCGGACGCTCGCGCCGGATACACGTCGACGACCAGGGACTGCTGGGCCACCCAGCCGCGGCCTAACATTGCCTTGGGTGTCCAGGCGGCGGGGTGCCGATCCCCATACGCCCAACCCCTGACGAGGTGCCCCACAAGCTCGGCGCTGGCCAGTCTGGCCTCACCCCGTGCTACCGGCGCGACAAGTTGGCCCGCCCCATTGGCCTCCAGCGAGACGGTAAATTCTTGACTGCCGCTGAGATCGGCGGCACTGCTGAAATCGGCGTCCCGTTCGGACACCCTCGCGAGGATCTGCTTCGTCAGGGTGCTGCCGGCGAAGATGATGCCATCTCGAACGCGGCTCATCGATAAACTGAATGCCGCGGTCTCGGCATCGACCAGGAACCCAGCCGGATCGGTGAGCAGCCGGGCCTCGAAGCTATTGTCGGGCGGGTATTCAACCGCAAAATCCGCACCCGGCTCAATGAAGTGCCGCCCGCGAACATCCTGGCGCGGCTCGACACCGGCCGGCGTATAGGCGATGGCCGTTACCAGCCTCGACGCCAATTGGCGGATGAACGCAGTCAGGGATTGACCCCGTGACCCTTTGCCGGCGAATTGATGCGGCCAGTTGAATAAGATCACGACTGGTATTCCAGGCTGCCAGCCCGCGTCATTGACCGCCTTGGCTAGCAGCGACGCTTGCTTCCATTCCTCGCCGTACACCTCAGATAAACCAGCCGGGTCGCGCGGCGCCGAGGAGGGATCAGCGCGCCAGCTGGCCAGACCATCAACCCACAGCGTGAAAACCTCTAATTCGCGGCCTAGTGGACGGAAAGTCAGCTCCGGACGGGTGGCGGCGAACGGATCATCGGAAAACACAATTGCCTGGCCGTGCCGGGCGTAGCCGACGTAAAACCGCTCGTCGTCGGCGAAGCTGCTCATCCGGTGATGGTTACCGGCCAGCGCCTTGGTGGTATCTCCGAACGCGCCAAATGCGGCTCGCCGCGAAACGCCGGGCTTCGTCCCGGTGTCCGGGAGTAACAACACCGTTAGGGAACCGCGGTCGTGATCGAGCCAGCCACCGGCCAGCGCCGATACCAATATGCGCGGGGCGAGCACTGCTAGCCGATCGTTGAACAAAGTGCCCGATGTGGCCGGCTCGATACGCTCGGCGGCTGGCGATGCCTCGTCCAGATGAAACTCTATGGATAGCAGCTTGACAGGTTGCCGCGGCGGTGGGCCCAACGCGATCAGGGCCGCCAACTCCCAGGCGAAGTCAACAACCAGTCCCGAGTTGCGCAGCGCTTTATCGGATATCCGCGTCAGCGAACCGTCCAAGCGAATTCGAATTCTCAGTTGTCCCGCGACGGCGGCCACCGTCAAAGCCGACGGGCGCGATTGCCGGTACAGCGCGCCGTCGGTCACCCAGCCGGGCTGTCCGTCGCCGCCGTCGTAGCGCAGCCATGGAAGACCCTCGCCCGCCGAACCGTGCAGCGGACGCATGGCCAATCGCCAGCCGTCATGCAGTTCAGGCGATGGGTCGAGGCCAATGATGCCCAGCTCGAAGCCGGAGGGCGCGAGGTAAAGGCCTTCGAAATTTTCAATCTTCGCGGCCAATGCTCGCGCCAATGCCCGCACGTCGCGTTCGAACGCCGCTCGCTGGTCAAGCCGTACCGGTGGGCTCAGCAAGATAGCCGAGCGATAACGCGGATCATCGGCGATTACCTCGGCCAGGTCAGCAAGCTGCCAATCAGGCGCATCAGGCCCGTCGGTCGCATCGGCAACAATCAGGCGGCCATCCTCGGCTAACCCGACGCGCAAAACAAACCGGCCGAGTATCGCCAACGCTGGGCGCGGCGCATCAGTGGCTTGATCACCGCGATAGTTCCACCAGCCGGTGGCGGCCAGGCGGATGTGCGGCGAGGCCGCGCCGACAAGGGTCCCCATACTCGGATTCGTCACCAACGGGATGCCTTGAGCGATCGCGCCTCGCGAGGCGGTGGTTTGCGCGGCGGTGCCTTGTACGACGGCGCTTTGCGCGGCCATGCGTTGCGCGGCGGTGCCTTCGGTGTCGGCTGAGGGTGACACCGAACGCCAGCGCACGGCAGTCCGGGCGCTGTGCGAGTGCCGGCTGCCGGAAACCAATCGATGGCGGCCAATTGGATCCGTTATAGCGGTCAGACCACTAGCCGGAAAATACGCCACCCGGCCCAACAGCGTCGCAAACTTAGTCGCAAACTCTTCGCCGTAATTGCCCGCCGACCACAACAGCTGCACCGGTCGCCGATCATCCGTTGGATGGGCGGCCCGCACCTGGTCAGCAACGTCGCGCGCGGTGATCTCGTCATCCGGCAACCGCACCGACACCGCACCCGACGGCTCGTCCCGCATTATCAGCGCCGTGCTTACCGGCGTCGCGCCGGTAAATGATCCGAGCTGGTCAATACTCAACGGGTCAAGCCAGCTCTTGGGTGATTGGCCCGGACCGCCCGGTTGCCGCGCGTTATTCACGAATGTGGGTTTGCGCAATCGATGTTTGCGAGATGGACCCACCAGACCCACCAGACGCGGCCCTTCACCATCCAGCCATGTCCACGAGTCCGGCCCCGGCCCCGGACCGTGACCCTCGTTATCGTTCGCACCCTCACCGCTCCACCGAGCCCACAACGGTCGCGGACCCAGACCACCTATACTGCCCCCCGACCGATACGAGAATCCCGACCCACCACTAGACCTCGCCACCGGACCCGGAACCCCTGATACCGGCATCGCAGCCCTTATCCGCTCGACCTCCGCCCGGGCTGCGGGCACGATGGTTGTCACGTATACCGCGATCTCCTTACCACCAAACCAGACGCGGACAGCCGTTCGGCATTGGAGGTTGATGCCTGGATCGTGAAGGAGGAGTTGCACCGCGGCAGCGGTCCCGACCGCGCGCACCGCCGAAGACGCATCGTGCCACATTATGACATTCCCGGCTGGCGGATTATTCGTCAAAATTCGGTGCACCGTGGCGGGCAGCACCACTAACACCTCATCGGAGTCCATTTCAGTCTTCGAACCGCTGCCCGAAGACGGTTGAGTCATTTGCGCCATGACCTTTGCGACCAACGCCACCAGCTCCGCCACATACGACCGCGAACCGCGGCCGTCCTCTACTGCGACCACCACCGGCAGCGACAACACACGTGCCTCAGCGACCGCATCCCACAATCGCCACCACGCCATTCGAGTGCCGACCGCCGGCCACTCACGACCGTCTTTGGTCTTCATTGCAGCAACGTTCCACACCGGCCGCCGACGTCCAGACGCCCCTATCGGCACCGCGGCCATGGACCACAACACGTCAGCACATCGGCAGATCGCCAGCACGACCGCTACGAACGCCCGCAGCTCCCGAGATGCACCTCGATCCGAAGGCCACACCACACTCGCGTTGATCCGGCTCCCCTGTGCATCAAACAATTCTTTCCAAGGATGATTCCAAGGATGATTCGTGTCGAGGGTCGCCAAGCCGTCGACATCGCCAAACGCCCGCTGTACCCGATCCACAGCATCGCTCACCAATGTTTCGTCAGCCGCGTCTCGGCGGGCTGGACCAAGGCCAACGGCCCGGCGCACGTTCTCGCACCATCCCCACAGAGCACTGTGCCGCGGATTGGCTGTCCGGGTGTCCTGGTACGGCTGGAAACTCAGCACCGACCTCAGCGCCGCTTCCGCCTCCGCTGTCGTCAAACCCGACACCGACCGGTACGCCAGCGCCGACCCGCCCGAACCAGCCTGATCCCACGAACCCATCACACTCCCTGACGGCCCCGGCGAATTCGCGGACCGATAAGGCGAAGGCGAAGGCACACTCGCTGATCGAGAAGGCACCCCCGGAACCACATTTGAAGGCCATCCACCAGACGATGCCAACATCGTCTGCAACGGACCCGGCGTCTCCGACGAGCCTGCCTGTGAGAGACGCCAATCAGACAAGCCAAGCGGCGCACCCATCCCCGCATTACCCACACCAGACGCAGACCTAAACCGGCCGAGAGGGTCATAATCATCACCAGTCCACGCCGGACCAGGCGAGGAACCACGACGCGGACCAGGCGACGCACCAGGCCGAGCAGACGATAAACCAAGACGCGAATCGAGATCGCCAGAGCTCAACGGGTAACCAGACGACGGCCACCCCGGACCACCGATACTGCCCAGCCCATACAACGACGATCCTAACCCACCACCAGAACCCGGACCCGGAACCCCTGAGACCGGGATCGCAGCCCTTATCCGCTCGACCTCCGCCAGGGCTGCGGTCACGATGGTTGTCACCGATACCGCGGTCTCCTTACCACCAAAGGAGACGCGGACATCGAGTCGGCGGTCGAGCCTGATGCCCGGTTTGGAAAGGAGGAGTTGCACCGCGGCAGCGGTGCCGACCGCGAGCACCACCGAATACGCGGTGTACCACGTGATGACATTCCCGGCTGGTTGATTCTTCGCCAAAATTCGGCGCACCGTGTCGGGCAGCTCCCCTAACACCTCATCGGA